>CAKZPI010000021.1 GCA_937139155.1 uncultured Flavobacteriales bacterium | reverse complement strand
TAGAATTTCACTACTGTTATTTGACTTACCATCGGGGTGGCAGTTGAAGACTCAGACCGAGCCGTAAGAGGAATCGAGTTCATCACCAACCAAACAACCGAAAGTAACTTCACCTAGGATAAGCCAAACGAACCGGGCCTGTAATGTGAAAAGCAACTTGGAATAAGAATCAAAAATATCTTAGTTTACCCCCTCATAACTTCGGGATAAAAGTGCATGGGTTGCTTTTATTATCTGTTGTAGCACATACGGCATTTCGTCTTTCATCAAAACTCATCTTGCTAAATAGTAACTTTTAAGTTACCTTTGTTTCAATGGAACAAAAGGTTAGAGAAGTAGTTGTTTACAAGAATTACTTTCTTGATTTTCTTAAGAGTTTAAACACCAAAGAACAGAACAAGGTGTATAAGGTCATTGAGATTATCGAGACCTATTCAATGGTTCCTAAAGATTATTTAAAACAGATCAAAGGCTCTGAAGGACTTTACGAGGCTCGAATTAAACTTGGGTCTAACATCTGGAGAGTATTTTGCTTTTTCGATAAAGGGAAATTGGTGATTCTATTAAATGGTTTTGTCAAGAAAACTCAGAAAACCCCTAAGAAGGAAATTGAAAAAGCGATGAGATTAAAGAAGGAGTATTATGAAGAACGATAAGAACATTACAAGTTGGAAAGACGTTAAGGATCAAGTTTACGGCGCCAAAGGAACTGAGCGTCGAGATGAACTAGAAAGAGACTTTGAATCCTTTAAGATTGGACTGTTACTTCGAAAAGCCAGGGAAGAGAAAAACTTGACTCAAGAAGAGCTTGGAGGTTTGGTTGACAAGAAGCGGACCTACATTTCAAGAGTTGAAAACAACGGAAGTAACTTAACGTTAAAGACTTTGTACGATATCGTTGAAAAGGGTCTTGGAGGAAAGGTTAAGATTTCAATTGAATTATAGCTAGAGTCTAAAATCAGTACGTGCTACAACAAAGGTTATAAACCATTGCGGTTTACAGACATCTTAACTTCTAACCCGCCTGTCCCCTTCATTCGCTCTTAAAACATAAATTAGAGCTCATTAAAAGGGTCTTGGCTAACAACTAAACCCACCAACAACACTAAACAACCCAAACAGCAACGGTTCATAACCAAACCGTTGTATGCCATTCTGCATAGATGCGATTCTTGATTCGCGATTCGCGAATTGAAAATACCTTTTTGTATCTTTACATTCTAAATAGCTCTAAAAATGAAAAAGCACAGTGGTATGCGTCCGCATGACATTGCAGTACTTCTTAAGATTGCTAGCAAAGGACCTGATAATTGGTATATGAAAGACTTAGCCCATGAGTTACGAATAAGTCCAAGTGAAATAAGCGAGAGTATCAATAGGTCAGTTATAGCAGGACTTATTAGCAGTGACAAAAAGACTTTAAATAAATTAGCTCTAATTGACTTCTTAAAGTATGGAATTCGATATGTCTTTCCTCAACAACCAGGTTCAATTACAAGAGGTATTGGGACGGCTATCTCTGCTCCCCCATTAAAAGAAGAATTTGTCAGTAATGAACACTTTGTATGGCCATATGGCAAAGGAAACCTTAGAGGTCAAGCTATAGAACCCTTGCATCCAAAAACTCCTGAGGCATGCTTAAATGATTCAATATACTACGAACTAATGTCACTTACAGATGCAATTAGGATTGGTAAAGTAAGAGAACAAAATATGGCATTTGAGTACCTAAAAGAAAGAATTGAAAATGCTTAAAAACCAAACAATCAATCTAAAAGTAGTTGAAAAAGTTGCCAGAGCACTCGGGGAACTAAACAACGATGTAATCTATGTTGGCGGTGCTGTAGTCAGCCTTTATGTAACTGATGAGGGAGCAGAACAACCACGTCCTACAAAAGATATTGATATTTCTGTTCAAATTAGTAGCTACGGACAAATGGAAGAACTAAGGGAAAAGCTAGCCTTAAAGAAAATCTATCCCGCTCCCACCGAAAAAGTAATGTACAGATATTCTCATGAAGAGATTCTAATTGATTCCATATGAAGAAACTCCTTTGGGCCCAACTAATAGCTGGTTGAAACCTGGTTTTGAGAAAGCCTATCCTGTAAATATTGGTGAGCACGAAATTAAAATACTGCCTGTTAGCCTCTTTCTTGCAACAAAATGGGAAGCCTATAAAAGCAGAGGTACTGACCCAAGAACAAGCCATGACTTTGAAGATATCATCTACATTTTAGATAATAATAAGGAGGTTGTTGAAGACTTTGAAAATGCTGACAAAGATGTTCAAGATTTTTTAAAAGAGATGAGTATTGAAATACTGAAACATACTTCCAGAAACGAAATCATAGAATGTCATATCAATCCATTTCCAGTCGATGAACGTAGAGAAATCGTAATTGAAAAACTCAATCAAATAATAAAATAAAAAACGGCATACAATCGAGTAGACGGCTCCGCCACTAAACAGTAGCTGCATGGACCTCTCACAGGTCTGCTGAGTTCAACCGAAGTGCCACCCAAGATTAGAGAAGACTAGCTAATCATTTCAACGCCTCAACTGGGGTGACTAGTGACTTGTGATTAGAAATTCTCTAGAAATATTCGGCTTTACGTCTTCGGAGCGGGAATTGGGAATCGGGAATTGGGAATCGAGGTTAATCGTTCGTAACACCGCACATTTTTCCTGAAGTTCACCACTTGAAGCATCTATAAACCCTCAACTCTCAACTCAGGAGTGACTAGTGACTAGTGACTGGGTGTACTGAAAATGAGTATTTTAACACTTGAATAAGCCAATAGCTAAAAGCAAAAAGCCAACAGCCTTTTGAGGAAATAGGTAATTGGAACTAGGAGTCTAAGGTCTATCTTTTGTTAGATCTTATTAGGTTCAATTTTAAGGAGGAGTCTCCCTGTCAAGAAATGAGCCCTATCTCTAAACCTTGAAACCTAGGAAAAGTAAAAAGGGGCGCCAGTTTCCCGACAACCCCTTTTAAAACAACCAACCAAGTTTTTTATTCAATCACCGTGATCTTACGGTTTTCAATGAATTCTGTACTTATGATTTGAAGAACGTAATTTCCTGAACTTAGGTTTTCAAGCTGTATAAGATTTACGCCTTCTTGCATAGATTCAATGCTCTGAACTACCCTTCCTGATGAAAGATCAACTATCAATACTCTCGTTTGAGCCGATAAATTTCTAGGCAATTCAACCTGTACCTGCTGATCAATCACTGGATTTGGGTATACAGCAATGGAAGCCGCTTGCTCTTCCGGGTCAATTGAAATGCTTGCGCAGGAATCTTGACGCTCGTAAGCACCAATGTCTTTTCTGCCATTAAAAACGGCCTCATCTCTTTGGTCGTTGGTTGCCAAGTTTGGATCACCCGCATCAATGGCCAAGGAACCACATAATAAGGCATGGGTTTTTGTAGTGGCCATGTTCAGGGCAAGTGAGTCAAGCAATGGAAGGATGGGCGAGGTATTGGTTCCGATTTGGTCGGAAGCCTGGCCTACGAAATTCCCTACATCGTCGTTACCCACTAAATTATATCCAGCAGAAGTTTGAATACCGGCGGAGATTCGAACATCGTTTCCTCCATTGGCAGCCAAATTTTCTGCAATAATTGAATTCCAGGTTTCAAAATGGGTTCCGGCTGAGGTTTGGGCAATTCCTCCTCCAAGGTTACCCGCAGTATTCTGCGCCAAGGTCACCGATTCAAGGTTTAGGTCTCCTTCATTCAGGATTCCCCCACCATTGTTCAGGCTTTCATTTCCAGAAACCGTTACTGAAACCAAGGATAAATCACCGTTGCCTGAATTGTGAATTCCTCCACCTGAGCCAAGGGCTGATAGACTTGAGTTATTGGTAATGCTTGAACCCAGAATTACCAAGGTTCCGCCGTTGTTGTAGAGTCCTCCACCCCCGTTTTGGGCGGTAGCCCCGGCAGCTGTATTGTTTTCAATGCGAAGGTTGGCAAGCGACATGGTTCCTGAACCATTCCATAAACCACCTCCTTCACTGCCGGCTGTGTTTCCAATAACAGTACCGGATGTAAAACTTAAACTTCCATTGCCAGTAATATGGATGGCTCCTCCATTTCCTGGAGCAGATCCAGTTGAATTGGAATCAAGGAAAACCAAGTTTAGGCTGGTCATGCTTCCTGCTCCACTATTGTCTTCAATTCCTCCACCAGCTCTAGAAGCAAAGTTTCCTTTGATGGCCGTTGAAGTAATGGTGAGGGCTGCTGAAGAGTCAATTAAAATTCCACCCCCAGAGCCAGCGGTTCCATCAGCCATGTTGAATTGAATATTTGATTGGTTTATACTTACCGTTCCGCCTAAGGCATAAATACCTCCACCTCCTTGGTTTGCGAGGTCTCCTGAGGCTGTATTGTTGGCAATATTACAATTGTCCAAAGTCATATTCCCAGTGCCATTCCAAAGGGCTCCTCCTTCTGAGGCAGCTTGATTTCCCTTGGCGGTTGAATTGGTCATGGACAGGTCACCAGCCCCCGTAATGTGCAATCCTCCACCATTTCCTGGAGAGGCTGAAGCTGTATTTGAGTCTAGGGCTACAACGTTCAGAGATACCAGGGTAAGGGCACCGGAATTGTCTTCTATACCTCCTCCAGCTCTAACCGCAGAGTTTCCTGAAATTCGAGTATTTAAGACCGTGAGGCTTCCACCTACATCGTTTAAAATTCCCCCTCCTGATCCGGAGGCACCGTCGGCTGAATTGTTTATGATTTGAGAATTTCCTTGGATGGATAAATTTCCGCTGAGGTTGTAAATACCTCCACCCCCTTGGTCGGATCCGTCGCCACTGGCTGTATTCCCGTCAAGGATGGATGCATCAATGCTCATATCTCCCGATCCATTCCAAATGGCACCTCCTTCCGCGGAAGCGGTATTATTTGTAAAGGTAGAAGACACGATGTCCATGTCACCATTCCCAGTAATGTGAATTGCACCACCATTGCCTGGGTTAGATGCTGTTGAATTTCCATCGAAGCTCAGGTTGGAAAGCACCGTCTTATTGCTGTCTCCAGAATTGTCTTCAATGGCTCCACCGGCCCGGGCAGAGGAGTTGAAACTAAAGCTAGAATTTGACACGGTAAGTCCAGTGTTGGCATCTGTGAGAATGGCTCCTCCTGAACCAAGACTACCATTTGCCTGGTTGTTGTCAAAACTGGCATTTAAAATAGTAAGAGACCCGGAGAGGTTGTAAATGGCTCCTCCTCCGGCCGTTGCACTGCTATCTCCAGAAGCTATATTTCCGTCGAAGTCTACACCATCAATGAACATAGACCCCGATCCATTCCAGAGTCCACCGCCTTGAAAGGCTGCTGTATTATTGTCAACAAAACCCCCGGTAAAGGTGATATCACCGTCGCCTGTAATGTGAAGGGCCCCACCGTTACCTGGTGCTGAAGCCGCTGAATTGCCATCGAAGCTCACATTGGTTAAAACCAAGGTTGTGGAAGAGCCTGAAACGTCTTCAATACCTCCTCCTGCTCTTACGGCAGTATTTCCGGTAAGGTCAACATCAGTAAGGCTTAAATTCCCGCCTTGGTCGTTTAAGATTCCACCACCTGAACCGGCTTGGCCGTTGGCTGAATTGTTTGCTATGCTTGTATTTGAAATGCTCAGGTCGCCGCTTAGATTATAAACACCGCCGCCCCCTTGGTCTGCTGCATCTCCACTTGCGGTATTGCCCGTAATGGTGAGTGAGTCAAGGGTCATAAATCCAGCCCCGTTCCAAAGGGCTCCACCTTCGGCTGAAGCTGTATTATTATTGGCTGTTCCTCCGGTAAAGCTGAGGTTTCCACTTCCTGTGATATGAAGTCCGCCACCATTGCCCGGATTGGATGCCACGGCATTGTTGTCAAGGTTTACATTGGTTAAAATGAGGGTTGAGCCACTTCCTGAATTGTCTTCAATTCCACCCCCGGCACGAACTGCAGTATTTCCGGAAACGGAAGAATTTGAAAGGGTCATTCCTGCACCTGCATCAATGAGTATTCCGCCGCCTGAACCGGATGAACCATCAGCAGTATTGTTGTTTATGTTTGAGTTTGAAACCATCAGGCTGCCTGAGAGGTTATAAATACCTCCGCCTCCTTGATCGGCTCCATCTCCACTGGCTGTATTGGATGAAATATTTGCTCCGTCAATGGTCATAATCCCTGACCCATTCCAGAGACCACCACCTTCAGAGTCTGCTGTATTGTTTGTAAAGCTTCCGCCATTCACGGTAAGATTCCCGCTTCCGGTAATATGAACAGCACCGCCGTTACCGGGCATCGGACCTGTTGAATTGTTGGCCATGCTCACATTGGTAAGGCTCATGCTGGTACCGTTTAGCTCAATTCCACCACCTGCTCTGGCTGAAGAGTTTCCTGAAATGCTTCCACCACTAATGTTGGCCGTGCCGCTTAAAAGGTGAAGAACTCCTCCACCCGAGGCAGAACCGTTGGTGGCAGAGTTTCCGGTAATGTTTACCGAGTTCAGTTCAAGGTTTCCGGCAATATTCGCGATGCCTCCCCCTCCTTCGTTTGGAGCTGAACCATTTGCGGTTGAATTATAAATGTTGGAGTTTGAAACTTCCAGTTGTCCACCAGCATTGTAAATAGCTCCTCCAGAAGTATCCGCTTGTCCGCCACGTATTGAGGCTGAATTGATTACAAGTTTCGTGCTTGAGGTATGAAGGATGCCCCCATTTCCGGCCTGACCATTTTCTAAGGAAAGGCTGTTCAAGAAAACTGAATCTGCCAGTGAAATTTTGAATACCCTTCCATTGTTTCCTCCACTTACCGTGGTTAAAAGGGTATCAAGCCCTGTAATGGTCAGGGATTTATCAATAAGAATTTCTGAGTTGAGTGTAATGGTTTGTCCAGCGGTTAATGGAGAGAAGGAAATGCTTCCTCCAGCAGCAGTATTTGCTACGGCCTCTCTCAAGGATCCAGGGCCTGAATCAGCCGTTGAGGTTACCGTTGTCTGGGCCAAAGCCGATTGCGATAAACCTAAAATTAGAAATAATGCAAAGCCCTTAAAAAGCGTAGCTTTAAGTTTCATGAGCGATTGGGTTTTTAGTTTAAACTCTACGAGTCTTCACCCCCAACCTACGTAAACAAAGGCGATTAAGTTTACCTCAAGCCAAAGAAACTAGGCCGTTTAAGAGAGTCTTTTTAAGGTGCTTACCTCCTGTTCGGTTAAAAATCTCCAACGACCTCTTTCAAGGTTTTTCTTGGTTAATCCGGCAAAAACCACCCGATCTAACTTGGTAACTTTATAACCTAGGCTTTCAAATAACCGACGAACAATTCGGTTTCTTCCGATGTGAATCTCGAGTCCGACTTCATTTTTCTTTGCCCCTGAAACATACGATACCTCATCCACTGAAACCTTCCCATCTTCAAGGGTAACTCCAGCTTTAATTTTGTCAAAATCGGCCTGTTTTAGGTTCTGATCCAAGTGCACATGGTAGATTTTCCGAATTCCATGTTTGGGGTGGGTAAGCTTTTTGGCCAGTTCGCCATCGTTGGTAAAGAGCAATACTCCTGTGGTATTTCGGTCAAGACGTCCTACTGGATAAATTCTTTCTTTGCAGGCCTTCCCCAAAAGGTTCATTACGGTATTTCTCCCCCGATCATCGGAAACAGTGGTTATATAGTCTTTGGGCTTGTTGAGAAGAACGTAGCGTTTGGTTTCCTGGTGAATCTTAGCTCCATTATACTTTACCTCGTCACCGGGTTTCACCTTATGGCCCATTTCGGTAATGATCTCTCCATTAACAGAAACCAACCCCGTACGAATCAGCTCATCTGCCTCTCTTCGACTAGCAATTCCGGCATGGGCCAAATACTTATTCAAACGGGTTTCGTCTGAAGCCGGCTTTTTGGGTCCGTCTTTGCGGGTGATTTTAAACTTAGATTTTGGATTATACTTCTTTCCTTTTTCAGCATACGGTCTAGACTTCCCTTCTCCACTGTAAGATTTTTTCTCTCCCCGCTCTGAAAACGGCTTAGATTTTCCATCACTGCGGAAGGACTTTTTATCTCCTTTCTCAGAATACGGCTTAGATTTTCCGTCGCTGCGGAAGGACTTTTTATCTCCTTTTTCTGAATAAGACTTCGATTTTCCGCCTGAACGGATGGGCTTTTTATCTCCTCTCTCTGACTGGTCTTTATTTCCTCTTCCTGGTGTATTTTTTCTCCTATTCATAGGGCCCGAAATTTTTTGCAAAGCTAGGCTTTATCCATGGGTTTATAATCCTCTTTAAAAAGGAATTCAAAAAAGCCCAATTAACTTAGAATCAATAGGGTATTCCTTGGTTGAATCTATAAATAATCCACCCCATGGAAGGCGGCTGGAAAGTATTGAATTTGGGGTGGCTGAGCTAAGACAATGCCCACCACGTCAAATTGAATTTCCAAGTCAAGGCCTTCCCGTTCAAGGTATTCTTCCCCTGCCTGAATCATGGTTTTTTCTTTGCGCCGGTTTACCGACTCATGGGGGTCATGATGTTTAAAATCTGACAAGGTTTTCACTTCTACAAAGTGAATGGTATTATCCTTTCGAAGGATGATGTCAATTTCTGCCTTTTCAATGCGGTGGTTTTTAGAAACGAATTGGAAGCCTTTTTCAAGAAGGAATTCCAAGGCCAACTCTTCTCCTTTCTTACCGATTTCTTGATTATGGTTCATGGTTGCGGGATTTATGGGTCAAGATTATACCGAACTCAACCGGCAATGACCCTGGTTCACCTCCAAGGTATGAAATTCTCCATGAATCAGGGGCAAATGGTGATCAACATGGCCTCCACTGAAATCAAAAGCCAGGGGTTTACCATACCCTTTGAAATGTTCGTAAATGGTTTCTTCTGCTCTTTTCCCCCAAGGAATGGCATTGTCATTCATATCCGTCATACCGCCTACCACCAATCCTGAAATTTCTTCTAATATTCCGTTCCGTTTTAAATTCATCATCATCCGGTCAATGTGGTATAGGTATTCATCCAAATCTTCAATGAATAATATTTTTCCATTCATGTCTGGTATGGATTCAGAGCCAAGCAAGGAATAGATTACGCTTAAATTCCCTCCTACCAAAACCCCTTCTGCTTTTCCATCAAGACTCAAATCTGAACCTGAATTCCATTCATAAGGATTTGGGCTTCCCTCCAATATCCCTTTGGTGATTTCTAAACATTCTGGGGTATTGGTTTTGAAATTAACGGGCATGGTTCCATGCAAGCTCTTTAATTGGGTCTTGGCATAAAGTTGAAGGTGAAAGGCCGTCAAATCACTATATCCAATCATCCATTTTGGATGTTCTTTGAATTTTGAAAAATCCAGTCCCTCAAGAACCCGAACGGTACCATATCCGCCTCGAGCGAACCAAATGGCTGAAAGATCTTCCCGATTCATCATATTCTGAAGGTCAGACCTTCTTTCTTGGTCGGTGCCTGCCAATTGGTGATGTTCTGAAAAAAGGTAATCGCCATGAATGATTTCCCAGCCTTGGGCCTTTGAAAAATCATGAAAGGCCTTAAGCTCAGGCATTGATATTTTTCGAGCGGTTGAAATTAAACCGATTTTAGCTCCCGGCCTTAGCTGGGGGAAATTTGACTTTAAAGGCGTCATTGAATTGTGTTACTTTGCGGCCAAAGTACAAGGGCTAGATGGAAAATCCCAATCGTTATACCATTACGGCAGCATTGCCATATACCAACGGACCCGTTCATATTGGTCATTTGGCAGGAGTTTATATTCCAGCAGATATTTATGCCAGATTTTTAAGGGCAAGCCATGAAGACGTGCTCTTTGTTTGCGGAAGCGATGAACACGGTATTCCGATTACCATTACCGCTAAAAAGCTCGGGGTAAGCCCCCAAGATGTGGTGGATAAATTCCATCCCATGATTAAGGAATCCATGGAGAAACTGGGGATTTCTTTCGACAATTACAGCCGGACCTCAGCTAAAATCCATCATGAAACTGCTTCCGAATTTTTCAAGACCTTGCATGAAAACGGGAGCTTCGATGTTGAAAGTTCAGAACAGTTTTACGACGAAGCAGAAGGTGAGTTTCTAGCCGATCGGTACATTACGGGAACCTGCCCGAATTGCAAATCAGGAGGGGCGTATGGAGACCAATGCGAGAAGTGTGGCAGTAGCCTAAATCCTCGCGACCTTATCAATCCTCAATCCGCTTTAAGCGGAAATAAACCCGTACTTAAAGAAACCAAACATTGGTACCTGCCCCTAAATAAATACGAAGACTTTCTCAAAGAATGGATTCTTGAAGGGCATGCAAAAGACTGGAAGCCCAATGTTTACGGCCAAGTAAAATCTTGGATTGACAGCGGACTGCACCCAAGAGCTGTAACTCGAGATTTAAATTGGGGCATTCCTGTTCCGGTTAAAGGTGGGGAAGGAAAAGTACTCTACGTTTGGTTTGATGCCCCCATTGGATACATTTCTTCAAGCAAAGAATGGGCGGAACGTACCGGCAAGAACTGGGAGCCATATTGGAAGGATGAGAAAACCAAATTGGTGCATTTCATCGGAAAGGATAATATCGTTTTCCATTGCATCATATTCCCGGTAATGCTCAAAGCACATGGGTCTTATGTGCTGCCAGAAAATGTTCCGGCCAATGAGTTTTTAAACCTTGAAGGGGATAAAATTTCTACCTCAAGAAACTGGGCGGTTTGGTTGCATGAATACCTGGAAGACTTCCCCGGAAAGGAAGACGTACTTCGGTATGTGCTTACCGCCGCTGCTCCAGAAACCAAAGACAATGATTTCACTTGGAAAGATTTTCAAACCAGGAACAATTCTGAGCTGGTAGGAATTCTCGGCAACTTTATAAACCGAGTTTTGGTGCTAAGCCATAAATATTACCAAGGAGAGGTTCCAAATCCTGAGAAAATTTCACCTCAAGATCAATTGGCCTTGAAGGCCATAGAGTCATACCCTGAAAGCATCGGGAAGTCAATTCACGATTATAAGTTCAGAGAAGCCCTGGCCAGCTTGATGAATTTAGCCCGTCACGGAAACAAGTTCTTGGCCGATGAAGAGCCTTGGAAAAAGTTCAAAACTGACCCAGAACGCACCAAAAGCATTCTTTTCGTGGCCCTACAAATAACGGCTTCACTATCGGTGTTAATGGAGCCTTTCATGCCCTTTTCTGCCAAGAAACTAAGAGGGATGTTGAATTTTGTAGGAGGTGATTGGAAAGAGGCTGGAGAAGGAAACTGGTTAAAACCCGGACATGTATTGGGGAAAACCGAACTCCTTTTCTCAAAAATTGAAGACCAAGAAATGGAAGCTCAAATTGAAAAACTAAAGAATACCGAAACCTCAAGTCAATCTCCAAACCTTCCACCTCAAAAGGAAGCTGCAAGTTTTGACGATTTCCAAAAGCTTGACCTTAGAATAGGAACCATTCTAAGTGCAGAAAAAGTAAAGAAGGCCGATAAGCTTCTAAAGCTAGAGGTTGATACCGGCTTAGACCAGAGAACCATTGTTTCAGGAATTGCTGAGCACTTTAAGCCAGAAGACCTTCCGGGCACGAAGGTGACGGTTCTGATGAACTTAGAACCCAGAAAAATTAGAGGAGTGGTTTCTCAGGGGATGATTCTAATGGGAGAAGACCAAGACGGGAAATTGTTCTTTGTGCAATCAACCGGTGGTGAAAACGGAAACGTGATTCGTTAAAAATGCTTTTCATTGATTAGGTTGGCGATGGCCAACTCAACAAATTTAAGCTGCTTCATTTGGCTCATGATTTCCATGGATTGCTCAGGGCTATTGTCCGATTTTCGAAGTTTTTCGGTCAGAGTTTTCAAGGTTTCTTTTACCCTGCCTTTCTTGAAATAATACAGGCTTTCAAAAACATCTCGGCTGAGGTAAGACTCTCTGGGATGAATGAATATCCCTTTTGACTTCCAGTTTTCAGAGAGGTGGTATTTCTCTGTGATTAAATCGGATGCCAATTGAGCAATTTCCGGATTTTCATGTCGAGTAAAGAAATGACTGTCAGGTATTTCTCCGGCCTCAATCCCGTCTAAGATTTCATCATAAACCTTCGCGAAAAGCGGGTGATGAAAATGCATGTCATCGGCTTGAAGTTCTTGCACGATGAACTTAGCAACATTGATTATTAAAACCTCTTCCTCATCCTCTTTTGATTTTCTAGGGGGGTGGTATTCCATATCATCAGCCCCACAGCTAATCAAAATCCGAATCAAAGATTTCTCCTGGTCTTCATTGAAGATTTTATGATCTGCCCCTAGGTTTTTCTTTGGTTCTTCCTTTGGGGTGTCAGTAACTGCTCTAAGCTGTTCCCGATTTTCTTTACGGGCATCCTCCCGCTCCTTTTTGCCTTGAATTCGGGCAAGCTCATTGAACAGCCTTCTTTCATCTACTTCAAACTTTCTTGAAGTTTCTTGAATGTACAGGGTTTGAAGGGTGTCTTCCTTTACCAGGGAGATGGTTTCTAAAATCTCTTTAAGCAATTCAGACTTCCGAATGGGGTCTCCCTTTGCCTGGTCTAGGGCTAAATCGGTTTGAAACTGAACAATGTCTTTAGCCGATTCTTTGAGGAATTTCTCAAGATCCTCTAGGCTGTTTTTTTGGGCAAAACTATCTGGATCCTCTCCTTCTGGAAATAAAACCACCCGAACGTGCATGCCTTGTTCAAGGGCTATATGGGTTCCTCGGATGGCAGCTTTAATCCCCGCCGCATCCCCATCGTACAAAATGGTTAAGTTCTTGGTGAGCCGAGAAACCATCCGAATTTGATCCGGGGTAAGGGCGGTTCCTGAGGATGCAACAGCCTGAGTGATTCCGGCTTGATGCAAAGAAATCACATCGGTATAGCCTTCTACCAAATAGCATAAATCCGCTTTAGCTATGCTTTGTCTGGCCTGATAAATACCATATAAAACCTTGCTCTTATGATAAATGGGATTCTCTGGCGAATTCAGGTATTTGGCCGCCTTGGTATTCGACTTCAGAATTCTACCCCCAAAGCCAAGCACCCTTCCTGACATGCTGTGTATTGGAAACATCACCCGACCCGAAAAGCGATCAAATCCCGGCCCGTTTTTATAAATACTTAGGCCTGAAAGCTCAAGAAACTCTTTCTGGTAGCCTTTTGCCTCTGCATATTCTGTGAAAGCATTGCGCTTTTCAGGGGAGTACCCAAGGCCAAAAGATTTTATAATTTCAGGGGTAAAGCCTCTCTGTTGAAAATAGCTTAGGCCTATTCCTTTTCCCTCTTCTGTATTGTGGAGCTGATCTTGGTAAAACTGGTCGGCAAATGCGGAAAGCGCAAAAATGGACTCTTTTTCATCTCGTTCTGCCTTGGCTTCCGGACTGGCAACGGTTTCCTCAATTTCAATCTGGTACTTATCCGCCAACCACTTAAGGGCTTCCGGGTAGGTAAAATGCTCGGCTTCCATTAAGAAGGTAACCACATTACCTCCCTTCCCGGAACTAAAGCACTTGAAAATTTGCTTGGATGGAGAAACCACGAAAGAAGGCGTCTTTTCATTGGTAAAAGGAGAGAGTCCTTTAAAATTTGCCCCTGTTTTTTTCAGGTTCACAAATTCCCCAATAACCTCTTCTATTCTAGAGGTTTCAAAGATTTTATCTATGGTTTCTCTTTTGATCATTTCTTCCGATTGATCACATAGTCTACCAGGTTCTCAAGGCTATCTCTGGCTTCGTTTTTAGGCAGTTTTAAAAGCATTTCACGAGCTTCTGCATGGAGCTCATGCATTTTATTGCTGGCATAGTCTAGTCCGCCCTGCTCAACCACAAAATCAATGAGTTTATTGACTTTTCTAGGATTTTTATGATGCTTTTTGACGGTGTTTATAATGTATCGCTTGTCAGCGGAAGAGGCTTTTGAAAGGACATGAATCAGGGGCAGGGTCATTTTCTGCTCCTTAATATCGATACCCGTAGGTTTTCCAATTACATCGGATTTTTGGTAGTCGAAGAGGTCATCTTTGATTTGGAAAGCAAGTCCGATGGTTTCCCCAAACTTATACATGGTTTTGTTGAGCTCGGGGTCTTGGTTTACAGAAGCTGTTCCGGCTTGGCAGCAAGCGGCTATTAGGGATGCCGTTTTTTGGCGAATGATTTCGAAGTAGACATCTTCCTGAATATCAAGCCTTCTGGCTTTTTCAATTTGAAGCAATTCTCCTTCGGATATTTCACGCACGGCCCGACTTACAATTTCAAGGAGGTGAAATTCTTTGTGTTCAGTGGCCATCATCAAGCATCTGCTCAAGAGGTAATCGCCCACCAAAACAGCAATTTTATTCTTCCAAAGGGCATTCAAGCTAAAGAAACCCCTTCTTAGGTTTGCATCGTCAACCACGTCATCGTGCACCAAGGTTGCAGTATGCAGCATTTCAATCAAGGAAGCGGCCCGAAAAGTAGATTCATCTGGCTCTGAAAATAATCTGGCAGAAAGAAAGACAAACATGGGCCTCATTTGCTTTCCCTTCCTTTTCACAATGAAATTGGTAATTCGGTCAAGCAAAGCCACGCGGCTCGAAAGGGATTCTCTAAATTTCCCTTCAAAGACATCCATCTCAGCTTGGATGGGTTTTTTAATTTCTTCGAGCCTTGTCATAATAGGGGGTAAATGTACCAATTGACCCGTAGTTTCCCCACGGTCAAATCAAATCCTTGTCCACAAAATACCGAGCCCAGTCTAAATCTTCACCAACCGTTATTTTCCGGTTGAAATGTTCTCCTTGAACCAATCGAACCTCCCTTCCATCGGCTTCCCAAACAGAGGCCTCATCGGTAAAATGGGGTTGAAATCCTTTTTGGAAGGCTTGAATTAGCAAGGATTTATTAAAGACCTGTGGGGTTTGAACCTCAAGTACGCCTTCCCGATCAAGGGCTCTTGACCCTTGTTCTGACTTTTTCCTCAAACTAAAGTTTACAGGTAAGACGGGAATAGCCCCACCATCTTCACGGGCCGCCTGAAAAAGATCCAAAATCATTCGTTGAGAAACGAAAGGCCGAACCCCGTCATGAATCCCCACCCAATCAATGTTGTTTGGCAAGGCATTCAAACCATTTTGAACGGAATGAAATCGAGTTTCACCACCAGGAACAAGGGTATGGTTTAAATTAAAATTATGGTCTTGACAAAGTTCTTTCCAATAAGAAAGGCTTGACTGAGGCAAGGTTAAAACCAAGTCAGCTTTAGGTAAAACTTTGTGAATATTATTCAAGGTATGCATCAATAAGGGCAGGCCTTGAACCAATAAAAACTGCTTGGGAACCTTTGCTCCCATTCGCAAACCAATCCCTCCGGCTGTGATGATTACCGCCTGAGACACATTTATAGAATCAGCATGGCATCGCCATAGGTGTAGAAGCGATATTTCTCTTTAATCGCTTCGGCATAAGCCTTTTTCAACAGGTCAAAACCTGTGAAAGCTGCCGTCATCATCATCAAGGTAGACTGAGGTGTATGGAAATTGGTGACCATACAATTGGCAATGTTGAAATCGTAGGGAGGGAAAATGAACTTGTTGGTCCAGCCATCAAAAGGCTTCACATGCTGATCAGCACTTACTGAAGACTCAATGGCGCGCATAACCGTTGTACCGATGGCACAAACCTTACGCTTATGATCGATTCCCTTGTTGATTACATTGGCAGCCTGATCTGAGATTTTAAACTCTTCAGAATCCATTTTATGCTTGGAAAGGTCTTCTACGTCTACAGGACGGAAGGTTCCTAGTCCTACGTGAAGGGTAACCTCAGCAAAATTGATTCCTTTAATTTCAAGCCGCTTCAAAAGGTGTTTTGAAAAATGAAGCCCGGCAGTTGGAGCAGCTACGGCCCCTTCTTCTTTGGCGAATACGGTTTGGTACCGCTCAGCATCCTCTTGGTCAGGTTGGCGCTGAATGTATTTAGGTAGTGGAGTTTGCCCAAGCTCTCTTAGCTTATCGTTAAATTCCTCATACGACCCATCAAATAGGAAACGAAGGGTTCTTCCACGGCTGGTTGTATTGTCAATGACTTCCGCCACCAAGCTTTCATCCTCTCCGAAATAAAGTTTATTTCCAATCCGAATTTTACGGGCTGGGTCTACCAAAACATCCCAAAGGCGAGATTCAGCGTTCAATTCTCGAAGTAAAAAAACCTCAATCTTTGCGCCGGTTTTCTCTTTGTTTCCGTACATTCGAGCTGGAAAAACCTTTGTATTGTTCAAGACCATAACATCTTGATCATCAAAATAATCAATTAGGTCTTTAAACATTTTGTGTTCAAACTTTCCCGTATCCCGATGAACTACCATTAAACGACTTTCATCGCGGTTTTCAGCCGGACGATCAGCTAGTAATTCCTCTGGGAGGTCAAATTTAAAATGCGAAAGTTTGAACTTCATCATGGCAGTAAATGCTTAATTTAAAGGCCGGCAAATATACAACCACAAAGCCCCTTTGTCAAGGGAATGAAGAGATTAAAACCATGGACACCGTAAATCACCCCATACGCAATAAAGTGGCTGAAGCTAATATCTTCGACCTAGACCTTGCCAAGCTCATCCCTGGAAAGGAAGAAATCATTTTTGACCTGAGTGATTTCTTGGAAGAAGGGTTCATTTTGAGAGAGAAAGACTTTCGCAATGCCCTAAAAGAACACGACTGGCGTAAATATGAAAACGCCTATGTAATGGTAACTTGCTCAACCGATGCCATTTTGCCCCAATGGGCTTTTATGCTGGTTGCTTCACACCTTTCACTTGCTGCCGCCGTGGTTTCTGGAGACCGAAACGACCTTTATCGTCACCTCTGGGATCAAAACATCAATAAGCTTGATGAAAAGGAGTTTCAAGACCTTAGGGTCATGGTTAAAGGTTGCACAAATTTACCCGAAATGGAATATGCCTTTGTGCGTTTGGTGACCAAGCTTCAACCCTTGGTGAAATCCATTATGTATGGAGAAATTTGCTCTTCCGTGCCGGTTTATAAGAAAAAGTAGAAATTCTTAACCAAGCAGCCTGAGACTAGACCAAAAAGAGCTTGGAAGCGATTCCGTCGGTTAAAAATCGTTTCTCAAGAGGCACCCTTACATGTAGATGACCAAAGGAGTCTTTATACCTTTCCAGTTCCCCGATACGGATTAATTCGTCAGCGGAATCTATGATTTCTTGAACCAGTTCAGTGGGATAGCCATTTAGGTTTTTTAAGTTCAGGCCCGTATCCAACCTCAAGCTGGTCATTACCCACTCATTCAATTGATCTTTTAGGCTTAAGCTCTCCTTTTCCTCGGGCAAAATACCAAGGTCAATTTGCTTTATGTACTGAGGGTTATTGGCTAGGTTCCAATACCTTTTCTCTTCTTGAAATCCATGGGCTGACGGACCCAATCCTAAATAGGGCTTCCGACTCCAGTACTGACTATTATGAACTCCTTCAGCTCCTTTCTTAGAGAGGTTTGAGAGCTCGTAATGCCTCCAGTCGTTTTCCCTGGCCCATTCTTGAAGTTTCTGGAAGTCATTCACCGCCCTATTTTCATCCGGAGCAGGGAAGCTTTGGGTCATTATCTTCTTGTGAAGTGGGGTGTTCTCTTCTATGGTAAGCGCATATGCTGAGATGTGATTCACCCCAAGCTCATCAACCCTACCGAGGTCTTTCATAAAGTCGCCCCCTTTGCCTTCCGGAAGGCCATAGATTAAATCCATTGAGAATTTCTCAAACCCAAAACCTCTGGCCCTTTCCAAGGCCTTCAAGCTATCCTCAGCCTTATGGCTACGGTTCATCCATTCCAAAACCTCATTGTCAAAAGACTGAACCCCAATGCTCAATCTATTAACCCCAATTTCCTTCCACGCTTTGAGGTTTTCATGGGTAATATCGTCTGGATTGGCCTCAATGGTAAACTCCTGAAGGGAAGTCATGAAAAAATGTTTATTCAAAGCCTCCATCAAAAAGGAAAAATTCTCACTCCTTAAGAGGGATGGGGTGCCTCCTCCAAAGTATAGGGTGTCGAACTGGTAAGCCCTCCAGTCTTTTTCTCGAATTGCCATCTCATTTCCAATGGATGTGATGAGCTTATCCATGTTCTTCCGAGTGGTGGAAAAGTGAAAATTGCAATAGGAGCAGGCCTGGGCACAGAAAGGTATGTGGATGTAAATACCAGCCTTAGTCTTTTGCATGGGGAAGTTTTATACGAATGGTTGTGCCTTTGCCAAGGTTAGACTCCTTTACGAAAATTTGTCCGTCATGGTATTCATTGATAATCCTATGAGCCAGGGAGAGCCCTAAGCCCCAACCTCTTTTTTTGGTGGTGAATCCAGGACGAAAAATTCTTTTCCATTGCCCTGTTTTAACCCCCTTACCGGTATCTCTAACATCTACAAATGCATACCCTGATGTAGACCCAATTGTTATTTCGATTTCGCCAATTCCTTCCATAGCATCCATGGCGTTCCGAAGTAGATTTTCAATCACCCATTCATACAATTCAAGGTTGAGGTTTACCAAAATGGGGGCATCCTCTTCCGGAAGATTGAATTGAAAATTGATTTTCTTAGAGCTTCGAACTTGAATGTAGTTCATGCTTTTTCGGGTAATCTCAACCAGGTTTTGGCTTGAAATTTCAGGGGCCGATCCGATTTTAGAGAACCTTTGGGTGATTTTTTCTAGCCGGTCAACGTCCTTTGACATTTCGTCCAGAATGTCTTGTGGAACCTCATGGGTCTTCAATATTTCAATCCACCCTAATAATGAGGAAAGGGGGGTGCCAATTTGGTGTGCCGTTTCCTTAGCCATGCCGGCCCAAACTCGGTTTTGTTCCGCTCTACGGGTTGAAGAAAATATCGCGTAAGCAACCAATAAATAGGCCCCAATGATGCCTAAAACGGCAAGGGGATAAAATTTCAGCAAATTCAGAATGAAGCTATCCTTGTAGTAAATAAAATTCACTCCTCCTTGAAAATCAATTCGGATGGGATCATGCTGCTGCTTCATTTTCCCAATTTGCTTCTGAAGGTACCCAGGCTTTCGAACCTTGGCAGAGTCTAGGTTTCTATGCGCAATAATTTCACCCTGTTCATTGGCTAAAATCACCGGCACCGTACTGTTGTCATTTACCACTTGAAAGAGGAAACTCAGGTCTGCCTCAAGGTCTGCAACCTCAGCCAGTTTTCGGGTAGCTTCTGCCCACAGGGCCACTTTTTTTCTTTCTTGCTTTTGCAGGGCGGAAACCAGGTGGTTTGAGTAAAAGGTAGCGGCAAGACCAATAAGGATAGCCGTTAAGAGCAATCCTATTTTCCATCGGTTTTTCACCTGGTAAATATCATTCCGCATACACCAATTTTATGGGTCTTTGGGATTTTCGTCGTCCTCATCCCATTCAAAGGTAAACCCACTTTCCTTAATGGGGGTAGTTTTTGAGGTATCTGGCTTTTGCTCCCCCTTGAACTCATCCCGAATTAAAGTTATCACCTCTTTTTTCTCGGCTTGAATTTCGTCTTTTATTTTCTCTTTCAAGCCTTGCCGGTCGTACTTTATGGTAAAATCATCCACGGTTCCTACCATGGTTAAATACAAGGAAGTTTCTAAGCCTTCTTTCCGAATCACCCCATGTTCTTCAAAGAGTTCAGGGTCTTGATTTCGCACCTTTCTAGTTAAGAGCTCCTGAAGCAAAAGTCTGAATTTATAATCAATGCTATTGTCAAACCCATGAATCCCACTAGCTTCTACCGTTAATGCGGAAGATTTAATGTCCATTTTCGGAATGATCACTTTTTGGTTTCGAATGGTGATTTGGTTTTGCAGGGTTTGAAATTTAATATGCTCCAACTCTTCCAGTCTAACGTAATCAGCCAAGGCTTTCATGGGCTCAAAATTAATGAGCTCACCTTGGTCAATTTGAATGTCGCCTACGGCATTAAATTTATCCAAATCAGGCTCAAGCCCTTCTGACCAGTAGGTATCCCAAACAATGGAAGCTGTGGCCAATCCACGCAAGTGATCCGACCTTAAATAGGCTTGACCAAAATTCTCACAGGCATAAAACAAGTCTTGAACGTCAATATTTTCCAGGTCAGACCTTCCTGTTAAATGCAGTCTATTCCCTCTTCCATTCAAGACAAAATTGCCCTGAATTTTCCCGTCAAGGGTTTCCATATACAAGGGGTCAATCCGCATAATTTGATCCCGAAGGTCCATTTTTCCACGTAAGTTTCTGGCTTCAAACCTTCTGAATTTAAGGGCCCCAATTTCTAAGTTTACCTGAGCAGTTAACCTCGGGCTAATGCGCAATGCATACGACTCTTCCTTCTTTTCAACCCGGGCATTTGAACTGAGAATTTCATTGAAATCTAAATTACCTGCCTTTAGATCGGCCTGAACCAATAAGCTCCTTCCTGGCACCAATAGGTAGTCAAGTAGGTTTTTACAAGTTCCGTTCAAGGTAAAGTCAGATTGCCCAATTTTAGCTTGAAGATTATTGATACCAACCTCTTGATTGTCGAAAACCAATTTCGTGGCAGAAATCTCATAGGGGTTTGAATTGCCCTGAAGCTTGATTCTGGCAGGTTGGGTATTCAAAAACCCAGAGAATTCCGCATTACCCAGGTCTGAACCTCTAATTTTTCCAGCGGAAGCAAACTGACCCCGGAAACGAATTTCCGAATCAAAAGCTCCGGAGGCCGACTCTATTTCAGGTATGCCCACAAAGGGAAGTAGATAGGCCCAATCTAAATTAGCGGAAACCTGAAGGTCAATTTTTGGAGAATTGAAATTCTCATAATCCAGCTTTCCTTTGATTTTACCCTTGTTCAAATTCCCTTCAAAATCATTGATTCGAATACGGGCTTGCCTTGAATTTCCCGGATAATTGAAATCGCCTGAAAACTCCATATTGGATAGGCTAAGTCCGGCATCCTTTCTTAAAATTTCAGCCCTTTCCGCTGAAAAAGACCCCTCCGCCTTAAGCCCTGATTTATTTCCAATCACCCGGCCAGAAAGGGCAATCTTCCCTTTTGGGTGGTACTGAGTCAATGCCTCACGAATGTTTTCAGGCAAGAAGGGTAGGGTTTCTTCAAGCTTAAGCGAAGAGCCCGAAACCAGAAGGTTAAAATCATCCCCTTGAATCTCCCCTTCAGCAATCAACCGGGTTTGGTTCCAGCGTATTTCGCTTTCGCGGATGGTGATTTTCTCACCTTCAAGGACCATTTCAAGGTCCAAATCAAGCGGGATTGGGTCTAAGATTTGAAAATGGGGGTGCTTGGCGCGGAAGTCTTTTAATTTAGCATTGGACTTATACTGCATAACCCCAGACTTCAAGCTACCTGAAACCCGTGCATTCTCCACAATGGCACTGTATTCTTGCCTGGATACTTGATTCGCGAATTGAAAATCGATCCCTGAAAGAAGTATAGACTCAAGGTCAATCTGGAAATTTGAGTTTTCAGGGTTTTCAGAAGTCTTCCAAATGGAATAGTTCTTATTTCCTCGAGAATCGGTAACCAAGTTTAGCTTTCCTGCGGATAGTTCAATTTGCTTAACCTTATACCGGCCTTGGATTAAATCCCATAGGTTAAAGTTCAAAAACAGGCTTTCCGCAGTGAACAATGTGTCTTTCCTTGGAAAAGATTTTGCCTCTAAACAGGAAATGTTCTGAAACTCAACCGTGGCATCGGGGAATTTCTTCCAAGCGGAAAACTTGATTTCATCCACCGAAACCTCCGCCGTGAGCTGTTTGTTTATCTCCTTCGTGAAGATTCCAACAAGCTCATCTTGAAAGAAATAACCAATTCCTACCAAAGCAAGCGCCAGCATTATTAATACCGACCCCAAAACCCATAACAACCTTTTGATCCAGACCATATTAGGACAACGTTAAAGCCGGGTTAAAAATATATTTTGATTGGCCTGAAATGTGGAAATAATCAGAAACTTTTAAAAACGCCCTTGTTAACAGGAACTGACTTCCTGCCATGAGAACGGATAGCAAAGGCATGACATGGGGCGGGGTGGATCAATACCTAAATTTAAGGAGGAAGGTGGTGCCCCTCCCCTCTTTGGTTTCCAAGTCAATTACCCCTTTATGCTTTTGCATAATTTGTTGAGAAAGGCTTAAACCAATGCCCGATCCAGTTTTTTTGGTTGAGAAAAAGGGTACGAAAATTTTATCCTGAATTTCCTCAGACACCCCCTTTCCTTGATCAATTACCTTAATCACCTTATACCCTTCTTGCAATCCGGCATGAATTTCAATCAAACCCTCTTCTTGCCCTTCCATGGCATGAATGGCATTGATGATTAGGTTGATAAGAACCTGTTCAATCAGGGCTTGATCCATGAATATTTTAAGAGGGGGCGGACTCACATTGATTCGTATTGACAAACCTGAATTGGTGATTTCGGTTTTCATAAGTCTTACCACCTGATCTAAGAAATCTTTTACCCCAACCTCGTTGAGCACAGGCTCCGGGATTTTCGCAATTTTTCGGTAATCTTTAATGAAGGAAAGCATTCCCTTGCTTCGCTTCCGAATGGTTTCAACTGAGTCTGCTACATCTTTCAAGTCTTCCTGGCTTAGGTCTTCTTTTGAAACCACCTCATTTTTGTCCGTATGCAAGAGAGATGAAACGGTTTGGGTTAGGGAGGAAACAGGAGTTACCGAATTCATAATTTCATGGGTGAGAATGGAAATCAATTTATTATACGAGTCAATTTCCTTCCTTTCAAGGTCAGATTTAATGTCGTAAAAGGTGAAAATCCTATGCTTCTCTCCCAGCAATTTAATGACCTTCAAGCTCAAGGAAAGCTGCCTTTTTCCGGTGCTTGTATCCAAAGACAATAAGATTCGGTCTCCATCTTTCATAAGCTTGGCGGCAGCCGAAAAGTCTGGAGATTTCTTTTCAAACCGCTCCCATTTTTTAAGGTTTGGAAGGTCTAATAGGCTGGTAGCCGATTGATTCATAATCATGATTTCCCCGGAAGGAGAAAGCCCAATAATTCCCACCCGTATCTGAGAAACTACGGTATTCAAAAAATGCAAATACGATTCATTCTCTAATTTTTTCTCCCGCATCCGATCCGATACCAGCTGAAAAGCTTCAGAAAGTTCCTTGAATCCGCTGCCCATATCAGCCTCGGGATACCTTGCCGTATAGTCTGCATGACGAAGGGAGAAAATAAACCGGGCAAGCTCCTTATTGGTTCTGCTCACAAAGCGAGTAAGTTCAAAGACCTGAAAAAGTATCAATCCGCCCAAGGCAATGGGCAAGAAGATAAGGTGCATACCTTGCAGGATATAGGCCAGAGCTAAAATGGAAAGGGTTAGTAAAATCACCCTGATTAAAACCTGTATGGTAAATCTACTAAATCCCATACTTATCCAATCGTCTATAAAGTGCGGTGCGAGTAATGCCCAGTTCTTTGGCAGCCTTTGAAATATTGCCCTGGTTTTCATCAATGGCCTTGAGAATGAGCTTTCGTTCCATTTCTTGAAGGTTTAAATTGTCAAAGGCTTGGGCTGCCTCTTTGGCTTTTTCGGCGGTAAAGCTTAAGTCTAATGCCGTAATCATGCTTGATTCAGAAAGAATTACCGCTCGTTCTAAGCAATGCTCTAGCTCTCGTACATTTCCGGGCCAAGAATGTTGAATTAATTTTTGAAGGGCTTGATCCTCCAGTCCTTGAATACTCCGGCTGTATTTGCTTGAAAACTTATCCAAGAAAAATCTTGACAGTTCAGGAATGTCCTCTTTCCGGGTTCGTAAGGCGGGAAGTTGAAGTTCAACCGTATTTAGCCTATAGAGTAAGTCTTGCCTAAAATTTCCTTGTTCAACCTCTTGATAAATGGGAGAATTTGTAGCAGCAATCAAACGAATATCAACGGGCTTTTCTTCCCCGGTTCCGAGCGGAGTAATTTTCCGATTCTGCAAAACAGTAAGGAGTTTGGCCTGTTGAGCCATCCCCAAGTTTCCGATTTCATCTAGAAAAAGGGTTCCCTTATCGGCCAGTTCAAACCTTCCCTGCTTATCCGCATGTGCATCGGTAAAAGCTCCTTTAACATGACCAAAGAGTTCTGATTCAAACAAGGTTTCGGTAAGGGCTCCAACATCAACCTTCACAAAGGGTTGATCTTTTCTTGAGGATTGATCATGAATCCTCTTGGCAATTAGATCTTTTCCGGTACCATTCTCGCCAAGAATTAGAACATTGGCTTGGGTGGGAGCAATCTTTTCTACCGTTCGAAGGGTTTGACGAACAGGCTCTGAGCCCCCAATAAATTCAACCTTATCAGGTCTTTCGTTTTGTTTTGGTTTCTTCTTTTTTCCTTTGAGGAGCTTTTCAGCAAGGTTTATGATGCGTTCATTCTCCCAGGGCTTCAAGACAAAATCTTCGGCTCCCCTTTTCATGGCTTCCACAGCTACATGAACATCTCCATAAGCCGTCATGGCCACAATGGCGGTTTGAGGTGAAAGGTTTTTGATTTGATTCATCCAGTACAGGCCTTCATTTCCATCGTTCAATCCCTTCCTGAAGTTCATGTCAAGAAAAACCAGGTCATAGGATTCATTCGAAACCCGATTATGGATGTTCACGGAGTTCTTTTCCTTGTCAACTTGTGAGTACCTCCTTTTCAATAATAGATGCAAGGATGTAAGTACATCTGAATCGTCATCTATCAATAAAATTTTAGCTGAATGGGCCATGGCTTCAAATGTAATGCATGCAGGGTAGAAATTCTATGTGCGATTTCGGACATAGAGTGTTCGATATCGAACAGTTTTGAGGGATTAAAATCCAGCCCAAAACAGCAACCCCCTGATTCATAGCATATAATGAGTTTTGGCACAGGGCTTGTCATAAAACAAGCAACCTAAAACCTAATGTTCAATTCATCTCAAATCAAAAGCAATTATGAAAACAAAAGCTGCAATTTTATCGGTTTTCCTGCTTGTTATCGGAGCCTCGGTTCAAGCAGGCGTAGACTCCTTCACCACCCAAAAAATTCAAAAGGAGGTAAGATCTTATTTTGAACTCAATGACCTTGTTGAGCGAAACATTAAATACGCCACGGCCAGGGTTCAATTTCGAGTAAATGCCCAAAATCAAATTGAAATCCTCAATATTTCCTCTGAGAACAAAGAGGCCATTGAAATGATCCTTGAAAAACTAGATGCCAAAAAATTAAAATCTGTAGAAGTTCCAGGAGAGGTTTTTGCCCTTCCAATAAACTTTAAACTTCTCTAAAATCCTGTTTGTAGGTTTCTTAAACCAAATCTTGAATCGAGTCAATGCCAGTCAATCATACGGTGAGCGCAAAGAAGCTGGCATTGACTTTTTCAGGAGAAAAAAATCAAGAACTTGCCCAGAAAATTAAAATGATAAGAACTGAGTCCATATCTAAAATCTACCGAAGCAAAGAGGTTGAGACCATTGCCTTAAACCAGGTGAGCATCAACATTGAATCGGGTGAATTCCTTTCGGTTATGGGTCCCTCAGGCTGTGGCAAGACCACCCTTCTTAATGTTTTAGGATTGCTTGATGTGCCCAGTCAGGGAGCTTATTTTTTTCAAGGCAAGAACATGGTTGAACTGAATGAAAAAGCCAGATCAGAGATTCGTCGAAAGGAAATTGGATTTGTTTTTCAGAGCTTCAACCTCATTGAAGAACTTACCGTTTACGAGAACATTGAACTCCCGCTTATTTACCTTGACAAACCGCGGAAGGAAAGAAGAGCATTGGTTGAGCAGGTCATGGACCGCATGAAAATGAGCCACCGGCATAAGCATTTCCCAAGTCAACTTTCTGGCGGACAACAACAGAGGGTTGCTGTGGCCCGAGCTTTGGTGAACAGCCCATCTGTCATCTTGGCTGATGAGCCAACCGGAAACCTGGATTCAAAGCAAGGCAATGAAGTAATGGACTTACTGGCTCAGCTCAACGAACAAGGCACCACCATTGTGATGGTAACCCATTCTGCCCATGATGCAGCCTTTTCGTCAAGAATCATCAGGCTCTTGGATGGCGAACTTCTTTCTGAAAACCGAACCTCCCAAAATGAACTGGTATGGTAAGGCTTTGGGCAAATTTGGTATTCACCGTGCGCTTGTTGAGAAGGCATAGACTTTACAGCCTTATTTCTTTGGCAGGATTGACTGCCGGAATCAGCGCCTGCCTCCTTTTGGGCATGTATGTAGTGGATGAAGTTACCTTCGATAATTTTCATCCTGAAAAAGAAAAAATTTACCGGCTGAGCACCAAGGGCTCTAACATTACCGCTGGTCTTACGGGCTTGCCCATCGGACCTATGATTGCTGAAGAAAACCAGGAGATAGAGTCAGTGGTTCGTCTTTTGAGCTATGGGAAACGCGTAGACGTTCAAAGAGACCAAATTCACTACAATGAAAATGGAATCTTATACGCTGACTCTTCTTTTTTCTCGGTCTTTGGATATGAGCTAATTCAAGGCCAAGCTGAGCAGGTACTGAATCGAAAAGAGAAAATCGTCTTGTCTCAATCAATGGTTGAGAAATATTTCCCTGAAGGGGATGCCCTGGGAAAAGGCCTTCAGGTAAACGGAAAGGTTTATCAGGTTTCAGGAATAATGGCAGATGTACCAAGCAATTCAGACCTTCAATTTTCCGCCTTGGTTTCAATGGAAGATTTGAACCCACAATGGGCTCAAGTTTTCAATCAGGACCTTTTCCGTATCGTTTGTTTCACTTATTTGAAATTTCACAAAACCCCTGACCCTGCTAGCCTTCAGGCAAGCCTAGACGCATTCGGCGAAAAGCATATTCGGCCTTGGGCAGAACAAAATGGCTCAGAAGAAATGTACTATTACGAGGCTGTACCCATTGAGGCTGTACATTTTGATCACACCAATGAATTTGACAGTCCGAAAGGCAATTATACCTACGTTCAAATCTTTGGACTTGTAGCCTTGTTCATGCTCATCATTGCCTGCATAAATTTCATCAACCTAAGTTTGGCCAGATCTGCCGAGCGTTCTAGAGAAATCGGAATTCGGAAAACCCTGGGAGCAGGAAAATCATCCATTCGCTTACAGTTCTTCTTAGAGACCTTTATCATGTCATTATTGGCCTATGCCATCTCATTGATACTGGTAGAATTGGCCCTTCCTTCCTTCAATCAAATGGCGGCCAAGTCATTCAGTCTAAGCATCCTTCTTCAAGGAAAAGTCATTCTCTTAAGCTTGTCCATTATTATCGCCGTATCCGTTTTATCGGCCTCTTATCCGGCCTTCATCCTTTCCTCGTTTGAACCCATTCATGTATTGAAAGGAAGGCTTCCCCGCTTAGGCTCGTCGGGTTTGGTGCGGAAGTCTTTATTAGTGATTCAATTCGCTTTCTCCATGGCCATGATTTTAGGCACCTTGGTGGTAGGGCAACAAATGCGGTACATGAAAGGACAAGACCTGGGTTTTAGTCATGACCCCCTTTTGGTATACAGAATTCCTTCTGACACCAGCTTTCAACGAAACTTATCAGGAATTCTAAAAGACATTGAACGACTTCCTTCTGTAGAAAATGTGGCCCTTAGCTCAAATGTTCCTGGGCAAGGATTTGGAGAATTAATGGTTCGGGTGGAAACCAAGAACAAGCTTCACGAGGCCACCATGCGATACATGTCGGTTGATCAAGACTATTTAAAAACCATGGATCTCAACCTGATTCAAGGCAGAAATTTCAACCCAGATTCAGCGCAAGATTATAGCAAAGCATTCATCATCAATCAGAAAACCGCGGAGGTTTACAATTGGGGTAGTGATGCGATTGGCAAGAGGATTCAAATCGGATTACTTGCCGATGACCAAGCCACAGTTGATGGCAAGGTTATTGGCGTAGTAGAAGACTTTCATTTTGAGAGCCTTCATCATCCGGTTGAGCCTCTTGCCATTCAATTCACCAATTCTTTTGTGGCCTACCTCACCATAAAAGTTCGCTCAGATTTTTCATTTACCGAAGAAAAAATTGGGTCCATTTGGCAAAAGCATGACCCTGGACGAATCACCGAATCCTTTTACCTAGATGAAGGGTTTGCCGAGCAATACAAAACCGAAGAAAGAATGGTGAAAATTGTTGGCTTTCTTGCCCTCTTATCCATCCTAGTTTCGGCCCTTGGGCTTTACGCTTTAACCGCGTTTAACCTAAAACAAAGAACCCGAGAAATCGGGGTGCGCAAGGTTTTAGGCGCCAATGCAAGTGACTTGGCTTGGATTATATCTAGTGAGTTCTTGAGCCTTTTGGGCTTGGCTTTTTTATTGGCCGTTCCTTTTAGTTATTACCTCCTGATTCAATGGTTAGATGGCTTTGCTTACTCCATTTCTTTGGATGCAACTTATATGTTGATAACAGCGGGCATTGCCTCTTTGGTAACCATGAGCATTATCGCCTATCATGCATTTAAAGCCTCTGAGGCAAGTGCCATTTACGCCTTAAAATATGAATCCGGATAAAGCCTTTTTTGAGTAGTTTTCGTGGTGTGTGTGAGAAACCTCGTCCCTTTTTGACCATCGGGCGAGGTTTTTCTATTTTTTGCCGAAATCCTTAGAAAAATCAGGGAGATTCAAGCTTTAAATATGAATTAAATCATGTTTCGTTTATACCTTATATTTCCTTTATATCTTTAGGCTCACATCGCAATATGAAAAAGTTCAGACCCTTTCGGAAAATCGGCGTTTTTGCCATTATACGGGTATTATTCCTTTTCTTGGTTTTCTCACCCATTTGGTCATACATCTGGTGGACCACCAGTGATGAGCATCCCATCAATGTTACCATTCTTGACAAAACTGTTCCGAGCGAAGATTATTTTGAACACATAGCTTTTCACTGGATTCTCAATTATGAGAAATTGGTAGATCATAGCAATCGCTATTACATCTTCAATCAAGATTATTACGGTTTTGACCCCAGAGAGCACCCCAAACCCATTGCTCGGGATTGGCGGTTTTTCAGTAGAAACCAATTAGACTCCCTTGCAGATACCACCGAGCTTCTCTACCTCACCGATACCTACGGGGTGTATTATAACGAGTGGATTTTAGATTCTTTGCTCACTGAACATTCACCTCTTGTTTATGGTGGCTTAAAGCGGAATGAAATACGGGTAATGGAACGGGTGGTAGACCAAGGGAAACCCATGTGGGGTGAGTTTAACACCTTTGCTTCACCTACTGGAGGATACGTACGACAACGAGCTGAGGAATTGCTGAATGTAAACTGGTCGGGCTGGACCGGACGGTTTTTTGACGAATTAGACTCTACCAAAAATCCCGAACTTCCTAAATGGCTTATTCGAGGGTACAAAGAGCAACATGGAGGAAGGTGGCCCTTTGAAGGCCCTGGATTGGCCTTTGTACATGAATCGGAGCGGATCGAGGTATTCGATGAAGAGGTGCATGTTTCAGACCCCATGCCCCATATTGAGGTTGACACCGTTTTTTCAGAACATTACGGTACAAGAGAAAGGGTTCCATACCCCTTCTGGTTTGATGTTACCTACCCCAGAGCGGGCACCGATGCTGAGAGCATGGGTGTTTTTAGAATTGAAACTTTACCCAGCGGTGATAGCCTTTTGGCCAGTATGGGAATTGAAAACACATTCCCTGCATTGATTAAGTCTAGAGATGGATTAACCTGGTATTTCTGCGCGGATTATGCGGATAATCTGGTTCCTTATTCAGCTTCTTATTTTAAAGGAATCCATTATTTAGACTTCCTGCTGTATACAACAGAACCTCTTGATCGAAGTAGGTTCTTCTTCCATTTTTACCGGCCTTTAATTACAACCCTTTTAGACGAATTAGGCTTCTTAGGTAACCCTGCGGTCATCCCTTATAGCCAGCATTATTCTACTGAAGAGGAAGCGCCTTGATCATTGCTGGGCGCAAAACTTTTGGGGTGAATGGCATCTTGAACCGAGTAGGATCCAATGCCTGTGCGCCGAAGAGTATTCATCCATGCTCCGGAGTTTAATTTTTCTCCGAAATCACGCACTAAGCTTCGGATATAGGTTCCTTTCGAACAAACCACTCGAAAAGCGTATTCGTTGTTTCCCATGGGGCAAATTCCAAACTCTTTGATAACAACCTTCCTCGACTTCAGGTCAACCTCCTTCCCTTCCCGAGCCAATTCATAGGCTCTTTTCCCGTCTTTTTTAACCGCGGAAAAAGAAGGTGGAAATTGATCGGTTTCGCCCAGAAAACTCTGACGAACCTTCTCAATCATTTCCGAACCAATATGATCAACTGGAAATTCTTGATCTATTTCGGTTTCTCGATCTACTGAGGGTCGGGTGGCTCCTAAAACCAAAGATCCTTCATACACCTTTTCCTGACCCATGAAGTCTTGAATTTCCTTGGTTTTCTTACCGGTGCATACTATGAGGAGTCCCGTAGCCAAAGGATCTAAAGTACCGGCATGCCCAACCTTGATTTTCTTTAAACCACAATCGTATTTAAGGCGGGTTTTAACAAGCTTCACCACCTGAAAGCTAGTCCAGGTTTCAGGTTTATCAAACAATAAAACCTGTCCTTTCCGGTAGGGATTATCTGGATTAACCTCCTGCATTAAAACCAGTGGCTAATGATGGCTATTATCCCCACCACTCCGCAGTAGTAAGCAAAGTATTGAAGTTTGGCCCTTTTCACAATGGCAATCATCCATGTACAGGCAGCCCATCCCGTAAGGAAAGCCCCAAGAAAACCAACGACCAAAGACTGAGTTTCAACCTCAACCGAAGCCCCTGCTTCTAAATAATCTTTCAGTTTCAATAAGGTTGCTCCAAGAATGGGGGGCAAAACCATTAGAAAGGAGAAACGGGCAGCCTCTTGCCTTCCCATTCCGGATAAAAGGGCCGTGGAAATGGTTGCACCCGATCTAGAAATCCCTGGTAAAACAGCAATTGCCTGGGCTATTCCAACCAAAACAGAGCGTTTAATCGTAACGTCTTGTTTTTTATCTGAAATCTTGGTGGTGGCAAAAAGCAAAAAGGCCGTAACCATAAGCATACAGCCCACCAGCAAAATATTCCCTTCAAAAAGCACCTCAATTTCTTGTTCAAAAAACACCCCCACGATGCCAACAGGAATCATGGAAACCACAATTAAGAAAATGTACCGAGTTCCTTCGTTCCATTTGAACTTGAAGAGGTCTTTGAAAAGGTCGAGGATGGTTTTTCGAAATACCACCAAGGTGCTGAGGGCCGTTGCTGCATGCACCATTACTGAAAACAGAAGGGGGTCTTTGGGCTCTACATCTAAAAGGGCCTTGCCCAATTCAATATGCCCAGAGCTACTTACTGGCAAAAACTCAGTAAGGCCTTGAATAATGCCCAGAATTAGGGCTTCCCAAAAATTCATGCTTATTTTTTCGGACGGTACATAATGGCCAGAAGCTCAATGCCAAGGCCCAAAACAATTACAATGGGGGCCAAGGTAATTCTTCGAAAGCTATAAACCTCCGGATTAAATACATTGGGGTCTTCGCTTGCTCCTCCTACCATCAAAGCAAAGCCAAGGGCCATGACTACAACGCCTACGGCGAGTATGATATAATTGATTCTCTCGAATATAAATCCTTTGTTTTCTTCCATCTCAATAGAGTTGATCAGTACGTAAGTTCAGGTATCTCTTAACCGCTAAGAAGGTGCAAAAGTACGAAATGAAAATTCCGGCTACTACAAGACCTCCTGCCATTATGCCCATGATTTTATAATCTTTTAAAACAGCAACTTCCGGAAAGTTGGTCTCCACCAATTGAAGCATTCCATAAATCAAACCTACAGCAACCACGGCGCTTATAAATCCATGTCGAACACTCCTTCCCAAGAAGGGTTTCCGGATGAAACGTTTGGTAGCACCAACCAATTGCATGGTCTTTATTAAAAACCGCTTGGAATAAATTGCCAGGCGAATTGAGGAATTGATCAAACCGAAAGCAATGATGACCAAAAGAAGGCTTACTCCTAAAATTCCAATGGAAATTTTGCGGATGTTTTCGTTCATCATTTCCAAAAGTGGCTTGTCATAAACCACATCCTTGATTACCCCTTGTTTTCTCAATTCGGTTTCAACCAAGCTCAAACTATCTGGATGGGTATAGTCTGCGCGGAAATGAACTTCAATGGCATCTGAAAGTGGATTAAAGCCTAAAAATTCAACAAAATTCTCATCCAATTCATTGGCCAAGTCTTCAGCAGCCTCTTCCTTTGATATATATTCAGTGCCTTTCACATATTCAGCCACTTCTAAGCCTTTTTGAAACTCCCTAACCTCAACCTCCTTCGCATCCGGATCAAGAATTAAGGTCATGGCAAAATCTTCCCTTACCTGATCTGAAAGGTGCTTGGCGTTTAAAATCAAAAGACCCAATAAACCCAAGGTAAAAAGAACCAAAGACAGACTTATGATCACAGAAATGTAAGAGGTTCTTAGCCTTCTACGGTTGAGCCGCTCAATTGAAAATGCCATAGTTCTCTGATTTAATCTGCTAAAGTATTATAATTTCAGGCAAGGATTGCAAGTTTTAAAAATTTCCGATATTCGAGGTATGAACCACCTAAAACTTTTCCTGATAAAGCTTAACCTTGGCCTATTCACCTTTCTGGCATTGGCCTTTCTTCCTCCTAAAATTCCTGGGTTTCAAGAATTACTAATTCAGTTTTGGGGCAAAACTACAGCCTGGATTTTAAGCCTTTTCTTTCTCAGTTCTGATTACCAAATTCATAATTCATGGGTCATTATAAATGAAACCCCATGTCTTGAAATTGTTTTCTCTTGTACCGGATGGAAAGCCCTCTCCCTTTTCCTTGGTTTGAGCATCATTCTCTCAAGCTCTTTAACTTCCTACCTTGGTAAAATAAGCTTTGGCATCGTACTACTATTCCTATTTCAAGCGCTTAGGTTGGTCAGCTTAAGCTGGATTTGGCTTGAGTTTCAATCGGTTTTTGAATTCTTCCACGACCATTTTTTCTACCTCAGTGAATATGGGTTAATCCTTTGGCTCTCGCTGGAAAACAATTTGCAGAAATCTCTTTTTACGCATCAAAAAATAATGGCATCTTTCCAGCCAAATAGACACCCAAGATGAATTTGAAGTTGAAAGTTAAGCAAAGCAGTGAACAAGTTCATTGTGATATTCAAGGCGAGAAAGCCATACTCCACACAGAAACAGGCATTTACTATACATTAAATGAGGTTGGTAGTTTTATATGGGACTTAATACAAGAGGAGAAAACCTTGGAGGACCTGATCGATAAAATTACCTCAGAATTTGATGTAGAAAAGGAAACTGCTGCCCAAGACCTTAAAGAATTGATTGCGGATTTGGAAAAAGAAGGACTGGTTGCCTGTGTTTCCCCTAATTAAATACCTGCAATTAAGAGGGAAGGAAAGAAGGGCCTTTCACAAGGCGTTTTACGATGTGATGATTCTTAGAAAAGAGCTCAAGAAAAAGTCCTTTCCAGAATTTAAAGAATGGTTCAAAACTGAACTTGATTCTCGAAAAAAGGATGAAGATTTCAGTCTTGACCAATTGGTTTTGGCCAATAAACGGGCCTGTAAATACTTTGCCCCTGCGGGTCGCCCCTGTTTGTATCAAGCGCTTTCCGGACATATGCAATGCAAATTACAAGGAATTAAAACCTCGGTGGTTATTGGGGTAAGAAAGGATCATGAAGAATTTAAGGCACATGCCTGGCTCTTGAAAAAGGATGAAATTTTACTGGGTAACTTACCCGATTTAAATGAATACCATGAAATCGTCCGATTTGAAAACCTCTGAAACCCCAATTAGGGAAGGCTCTTTTTTCCAGGTCTTTGAAAACCGGATTGAATTGTTTTGGGAAGACGTTGGTAGGTTCATTATTTATGAGGGAGGTAAAATGGACACCCTTCCTGAAAAGGGCGTTGACCCTAAACGAGTTGCGGTCTACGCTTCTGGTTCGCCATATACCACTCAACTCTTCATGAGGGGGCATCTTGTACTTCACGGTTCTTGCCTAAAAGTAAATGGGAAAATTATAGGGTTCCTTGGCTTTAGCGGAATGGGGAAGTCAACCACAGCAAAAGCCATGATGAGAAGAGGACATGATTTGATTTCTGACGATTTCATTGCCTTCAAAGATGTGCACTCCTCAAATGAACTTCTTCCAGGACTGGCCCAAATGAGGCTTTGGGGAGACGCCCTTGATTACTTCGGAAACCCTGAGGAAGAAAAAACTCAAATTCATCCAGACCACGATAAGTACAGCCTAGATCTTGAGGTAGATAAAAATCCACCCGGACCACTTTCGGCCTTATTCATTCTTGATTTTGCGGAAGAGGCAGGAATTGAAAAGCTCACCGGACAAGATGCTTTTCAAAGTCTTTTGGCCCAGGTAAAACCTCTTTTCTATCTACATGGAAAAAAAGAAGCCCAGACCTTTTTACAGGTTGGGCATCTTGTAAATTCCATTCCGGTTTATAAACTCAAGCGGGTGAAAGACCTGAGTAAACTAGATTCACTCCTTGAAAAATTGGAGGAGGAAATTGCTTAAACCACAATATTGATGATCCGCTTCGGAACCACAATTACCTTCTTTGGGGTTTTCCCCTCAAGGTATTTCTGACTTTGTTCATCGACCAAAATTGCCTTCTCAATTTCATCCTTAGAAAGGTCTAAGCCAAAGGATTTTTTAAACCTCATTTTTCCGTTGAAACTCACCGGGTACTCATGGCTTGACTCAATCAAAAAAGCTTCTTCAGCTTGGGGATATGCTTCAAAGGAAATCCCTCCATCATGGCCCAAGTTTTTCCATATCTCTTCTGAAATATGAGGGGCAAAGGGGGAAAGTGCTACCACCAAAGGCTCTAGAATTTCTCTAGAGTCTATCTTTAATTTAGAAAGCTCGTTAACACAAATCATAAAGGCCGAAACCGATGTATTGAAGGAAAGATTTTCAAAATCTTCGTTCACCTTTTTCAAAAGGGTATGCAAAGCTTTCAAAGCCTCCTTACTAGGTTTCGAGTTTTGAACCCTTAGGCCCTTCTCGTCAAAATAAAGCTTCCAAAACTTCTTCAAAAACCCATGAACCCCTGTGATTCCATGGGTATTCCAAGGTTTATGTTGCTCAAGAGGGCCTAAGAACATTTCATACATTCTCAGGGTGTCTGCCCCAAACTTCTCAATGATTTCATCCGGGGTTACCACATTGAATTTCGACTTAGACATTTTCTCAACCTCAGAGCCACAGATGTATTTTCCGTCTTCTAAAATAAATTTGGCGTCTTTGAAATCTTCTCTCCATGCTTTGAAGGCTTCTAGATCCAAAACATCCTGATGTACCATTGAAACATCAGCGTGGATGGCAATGGTTTCGTATTTGTCTATCAGTCCGTGTGAAACAAAGGTATTCTCGTTTTTCAATCGGTAAACAAAACTTGATTGCCCTTGAATCATTCCTTGGTTTACCAGTTTTTTGAAAGGCTCTTCGGCCGAAAGGAAACCAAGGTCTTTCAAAGCTTTTTGCCAGAAACGGCTGTAAAGTAAATGCCCAGTAGCATGTTCAGCCCCACCTATGTATAGGTCCACCGAATTCCAATACGATTCTATTTCAGGATTCAAAAATTCATCTGAATTTCCAGCATCCATATACCTTAGCCAATACCAAGAGGAACCTGCCCATCCAGGCATGGTTGTAGTTTCCAATGGAAACCCTTCTTCTTGATTCACCAAGCCTTTATCGGGGTGGTAATACCATTTCTCAGCACGGGCCAATGGAGGCTCTCCATCTTCGGTAGGTAAGTATTTATCTACTTCAGGTAGCTCCAAGGGCAAGTGTGAATCCTTAACTGGTTTCGGAATGCCGTTTTCGAAATAAATGGGGATGGGTTCACCCCAATACCTTTGCCTTCCAAAAACAGCGTCTCTAAGTCGGTAGTTGATTTCTCCTTTGCCGAGATTTCTTTTCTCCAGCTCTTGGATGACCTTTTGAATACCTTCTTCCACCTTCATTCCGGAGATGAAATCAGAATTCACCAAGTTGCCTGATTTTGCCTCATATGCGGCCTCTTCCAGGTTTCCTCCTTCAACCACCTCCAATATGGGTAGGTCAAATTTTCGAGCAAAAGCATAATCTCTTGAATCATGCCCAGGTACAGCCATAACGGCTCCAGTTCCATAATTGGCAAGCACGTAATCCGCGATGTAAATCGGTATCTCCTTGCCCGTGAAAGGATGGGAGGCATAAGCCCCCGTGAAAGCCCCGGTCACAGACTTGGTATCTGCCATCCGGTCACGTTCAGACCTTTTTGCAGCCTCGGTTTGGTAGGCTTCTACCTCCTTTTTTTGAGCTTCACTAGTGATTTCACCCACCCAAGGATGCTCAGGAGCCATAACCATGAAACTACTTCCAAAAATGGTATCTGGACGTGTGGTGAATATCTCAAGCTTCTTATCATGCCCCTTGATTTGGAATTGAACGGAAGCACCTTCCGATCGACCAATCCAGTTTTTTTGTGATTCTTTCAAGGCATCAGACCAATCGATTTCATTCAGACCATCTAATAGCCTCTGAGCGTATGCCGAGATTCTCAAGCTCCACTGCATCATTTTTTTCTGAATCACCGGATGCCCTCCTCGTTCAGAAAGCCCGTCTTTTACCTCATCATTGGCAAGAACAGTACCCAGAGCCGGACACCAGTTCACCATGGATTCAGACCGATAAGCCAATCTAAAATTCAAAAGCCTCTCTGCTTTTTCTGCTTCTGAGAAGGCCTTCCATTCTTCAGCTGAAAAATGGATTTCTTCCCCTTGACTAGCTCTTAAGCCCTGAGTTCCATGAGCCTCGAAATGCTCGATTAAATCTTGAATAGGACGTGCCTTGTTCTGGGCTTCATCATACCAGGCATTGAATAGCTGAAGGAATATCCATTGGGTCCAACGGTAGTAATTCGGATCACAGGTTTGCACCTCTCTGCTCCAGTCAAAACTAAATCCAAGTTGGTTCATTTGAGCCTTGTATCGGGTAAGATTATCCTGGGTAGTTATTGCAGGATGTTGACCGGTTTGAATGGCATATTGCTCGGCAGGCAAGCCAAAGGCATCAAACCCCATGGGGTGTAATACATTAAACCCTTTATGTCTTTTAAATCTGGCGTAAATATCAGAAGCAATATAGCCTAAGGGATGGCCCACATGCAATCCCGCCCCAGAGGGGTAAGGAAACATATCAAGCACATAGTACTTAGGTTTATCGCTTTGGTTAGAGGCCTTAAAAACCTCTTTTTCTTTCCAGTACGATTGCCAGTTTTTATCTATTTTCTGAAAGTCAAGCTCCATGAAACCCATTTGAAAATTAGGCGGCAAAGGTAAGGTTTCAATCGGTTTCAGGGGATGGCTTAAACCAGTCTTCTAGGCCTTCCTCCTTCCTTCCATCCAAGTAGGCCTGGTTTTTTACCAACCTCAATCTTGCCCAGGTCATCCCAACCAAAAAAGTCGGCGGCATTGCCTGTAGCCCAAGCAATAATTTCTTCAAAAGGAATTTCAGGATAATGGTTTTGAATGGTTTCTATTTCAGCCCAAATATCTAAGTCGTAATTGGAGGCCAAACTATCCGTTCCAATCAGCATCTTCAGCCCAGATTTGTGAAATCCCGGGTAATCAGGAAGGGTTTCTTCAATGTACAGGTTCGCTCTCGGACAGGCACAGAAGGCGGCATTTGGGAAATCAGATTTAATCAAATCCATTTCTGCAGTTTGGGTCATGGTTCCGTGAACGAAGAGGATTTTTTGATCATTCCGGATTTGACTGAGCATATAAAGCAAGGGAGAAACCTGCTTTCCTTGGTGGTTTTGTAAATCAACGCCAAGGGTTTTCAAGGCTCCTGTTAGTTCCCCCTTACCTTCTCGAATAAAATCATCTTCTGCCAAACTCTCTTGCATATGAATGCATTTGGGCTCAAAGTTCTCCTTAAGTAGGTACTTGATGAGATCAGAAGAAACTGAATAAGGTGCGTGAGGTACCCCAGTTGCAGAAAGCCCTTTTTCGCGGAAAGCTTTCACTAGCTGCTCATTCTTTTTGGCAATTTCCGAAGCCATTTTGGGGTCAAACCCAAACGATTCTACAAAGGTATGATAACGAAGGCTGCTTTTTAATTTAACCTCCATGGTTACAGGGCTATTGGAAATATCCCCAACCGCAATAGTTCCATAGGCCTTCATGGCATAATCCGCCGCAGAGGCAGCCATTTTCACCATATCACGGTCCGTATTTCGAAACCTTTGAACCTTTTGAATGAAACCTGGAATTCCGGTTCCTTCAGGTATGGCCCTTTTGAGGTGACTTAACTCTAAATGACAATGAGAGTTGATGAAAGCCGGGGAAAGAAACTCATAAACGTTGTACTTTGAGTCAATTCGGTCTACAAGTTCAATAATATGGCCCTCACGATCTAAACGAACTTGGCCTGAACCAAGGTTATTCCCTCTACCGTCCAGAATATTTTTAGCTTGCCAAAACACAACGCGAAGTTACTTTATTAAAAGGAACATAAATCAAAGGAATCTCGTATTTCTTACCATAAATTTGCACAAAACAGCAACATGTACGTAGAACAGATATATACAAAATGCCTAGCCCAAGGCTCCTATTATATTGAATCCAATGGGAAGGCTGCCGTTATTGACCCCATTCGTGAACCTGAACCATATCTTGAACTGGCCAAGCGTCGGGGGGCTGAAATCATTTATGTTTTTGAGACTCACTTTCATGCTGATTTTGTGAGCGGACATATTGACTTGGCCAATAAGGTAGGAGCAAAAATTGTTTTTGGTCCTTCAGCCGAAACTGGATACGAAACATATACCGGAAAAGATGGAGAACAATTTCCGCTTGGAGACTGCCGGATTGAATTGATTCATACACCGGGCCATACCCCTGAAAGCTCTTGCTACTTGTTGAAGGATGAGGATGGCAAGGCTCATAGTATTTTCACCGGCGACACCCTTTTTATAGGAGACGTAGGCCGACCAGACTTAGCCATTAAATCTGGTTTCACCCAAGAAGACTTAGCCGGCATGCTCTTTGACTCCCTTCGGAATAAAATTATGCCTGTGCCAGATGAGGTAATTCTTTATCCAGGACACGGGGCAGGTTCTTCTTGCGGAAAAAATCTAAGCTCTGAGACGGTTTCAACCCTTGGTGAACAGAAAAAGTCTAATTACGCTTTGCGCGATATTACCAAGGTGGAGTTCATTGAGGAGGTAACAGAAGGCCTCCTTACTCCTCCTCCCTATTTCTTTCACGATGCCTTCATCAACAAAAATGGGTACCAACCATTGGATGAGGTGAAATCAAAAAACCTTAGTCCGCTTAGCCTGAATGATTTCCTGGGCCATATGAAGGATGGCGCTTGGGTACTTGACGTACGAAATAAGGAAGAGTTTGTTGAGGAGCACATTCCTTCTTCGGTATTCATTGGCCTTGACGGGAATTTTGCCCTATGGGTGGGTGCAGTAATCCCAGCCGATCAAGAATTGGTACTTGTTTGTCCGGAAGGAAAAGAAGAAGAAACCGTCCGAAGGTTAGCACGGGTTGGATTTGAAAAGGTGAAGGGGTATTTAAACGGAGGGTTCAAAACCTGGAAAGACGCCGGTAGACAGACTTCAAAAATTGAATCGATTTCCGCGGAAGCTGCCGCCGAGGCCTTAAAAACCACACCTGTACTGGATGTCAGAAAACCCGGAGAGGTTGAGGTTGGCCATGTAGAGGGAGCCCAAAACATCCGACTTCAGGAGATTCAGGATAGCTTTGAGGATATTGAAGATATTGACCAGCCCCATTTGGTACATTGCGCCAGCGGATATCGGTCTGTAATTGGTATCTCATTGCTTCAGAAAAACGGAATCATGGGGTATAAAAATGTATTGGGAGGATACCAAGCCCTTTCTCAAACTTCAGCCCCTATTAAAACCGGACTTTGCGCAACCCAGCGTAGAGCCTTAAAAGAAAACACATGAATTTAGAAGAAGCCTTAAAACACCCTGAACACCTTATTGTTGATGTTCGAACCCCCGGAGAATTTGAAGGGGATGGCCGAGTAGAAGAGTCTAAAAACATCCCACTTCAAGAGGTTCCGCAACGGGTAGAGGAATTTAAGGCCATGCCTAGACCTCTCATCCTTTGCTGTAGATCTGGGGGAAGGTCACAACAAGCCATGGAGTTTTTGCAAAAGCAAGGACTTGATGAAATGGTAAACGGAATGGGCTGGCAAAATGTAGACCAAACCAAAAAGAAGCTTAACCATGTCTAAATACATCTGGATCTTTGTTCTTGCCATAGCCTACGCATGTCATGGTCAAAGCCAAGCTCCTGAAACCAAGAGCCCACAGGCCAAAGAAGAAGTAAAACCTGAAGTTGTTTTAACCGAAGCTTCGGATTTTAAAAGTCTTCAAGACAGCATAAAAAACCTGCAAATATTAGATGTAAGAACCCCGAGGGAATGGGAAGAAGGCATCTTGGAAAATGCAGTAATGCTTGACTATTTCGACAAAAACCACAAAGAGGCCTTGAGTCAAACCCTTGACCCCAATGCTCCGGTGCTGGTATACTGTAGGTCAGGTGGCAGGTCGGCAAAATCAGCTCAAATCTTGATAGACCTGGGCTTTACCGAGGTTTATGATTTGAAAGGAGGGGTTACTGTTTGGAAGGCAACTGGCCGTCCATTGGTAGCGCCGCAAACTCAAAACCAAGGGCAGTAAAATGAGCCAATCCTTTTTCAAGGGTTGGTAACATTCTTTCGGCAGCCTTATGGCTATCGTGAAATACAACGATGGAACCCGGACGAGTATAGTTCAAGAAGGCATGTGTACATAATTCAACCGAACGGTTTTCAAGAAAGTCTCCGGTTAGAACCTCCCACATGACCATTCTATATTTTTCCTGAACCGCTCTTACCTGCCGGGGCCGTATTTTTCCATACGGCGGGCGGAAGAGTTTGGAATCCACCAATTTTCCACATTCATCGATGGAATTCAAATAATCTTGCACCCCTGTTTTCCACCCCAGTTCATGATGCATGGTATGGTTTCCCACCGAGTGACCTTCCTGTAAAATTCTTTGATAAATTTCTGGGTGGTTGACAACGTTTTTCCCTAAACAGAAAAAAGTAGCCTTGGCTCCATGAAGGGCCAGCAGATCAAGAGCTGCTTCGGTAACCCCTGGGGTAGGACCATCATCAAAAGTTAAGTAAACCCTTTGGTTGGGTTCGTTGAAATTAAACCAAGCCTGGGGGTAAATTCTTTTTACAATTTTCGGAACGGTGGTGTAAAACTTCGCCATGCCGCAAAGATAACAGAACCAAAAAGATCCAAGGGGGTGATTTTTATCTCCATTGACCCGGAAATACTTGGTTAGAGGTTGAGCCGTTGAGTCGTTTAGGTGATCCAGCAGTAATTTCCAGGCATAGTCAATTGTTCTTTTCCCCCAAACGGCTTTTGGCTGGCTTAGATGTAAAGATGCTAAATACCATTTCCAGTCACTAGTCACTAGTCACTAGTCACTCCCCTTGAGGCGTTTAGCCGTTTAGAAGGTCAATTTCAGGACAAAGTAAGAGTTCCTGTTACCTAGCCCTCATTAAAGGATTGGATCCTCAGGTCCCCATGGAATAAGGTCAAGCTTTTCCTTCACCCCCTCCATTTTTTGGGTATAATCTGCTAGGTTTTCTTCCTTAATCGGCTCGGCGGCCGGAAGCTTTTGTTTATACGGGTCTACCTGAACCCCGTTTTTCCAGAACCTATAGCATACATGCGGACCCGTTGCTAGGCCCGTTGAGCCTACATAACCAATTATTTGTCCTTGCTTCACACGTACTCCAGGACGAATACCTGAAGCAATTTTACTCATATGAAGATATTGAGTTGTATAGGTTGAATTATGCTTAACCTTCACATAGTTTCCATTGTTCCGTTTGTACCTGGCTTCGGTAATGGTACCGTTGGCCGTAGCAAAAATTGGAGTTCCGGTTGGCGCAGCATAATCGGTTCCCAAATGTGATTTCCAGCGCTTGAGTACTGGGTGAAACCTTCTTCCGCTATAGCGGGATGAAATGCGAGTATAGTTTACTGGAGCTCGTAAAAAAGCCCTTCTTAATGACATTCCCTTTTCATCGTAATAATCCCCGAAAAGTTCATTTTCCTCATAATAAAAGGCATAATAATCTTCATCGTAATGGTTGAAATTAGCCGCTCGAATAATGCCTATGCCTACAAATTCATTGTCCACATATTTGGCCTCATAAATAAGCTTGAACTTGTCTCCCTTTTGAATTCGAAAGAAGTCGATGGTCCAGGCGTAAATATTATTCATTTCAACGGCCAAGGCTCGGCTCAAATTTGCCTGGGTTAAGCTTTCATACAAGGAGCTTTCTATCACCCCTGAAGCGGTTTCAATTCGCACCTCAACCGGCTTTTCACCCCGATAAACCTGAACGGAATCAATCAAATCAAATACAATGTACTCAATTGGGTTTGGCTGGTAAATAAAGTACTGAGCTCTAAGAATGGAGTCTTCTTTACACAGTACGGTATAAGGTTTATCTCTCTGAAGCCTGCGCACATCAAAAACCTCTTTTGACTTTTTGGCCAATTCATCAATGGTAGCAAAGCTTACCCCGTAATTGTTCAAAATGGCTCCAAGGCTTTCCCCAGCTCCAATGGTGGCATCCACCCGTTTTAAGTCCTTTAGTTCAATCCCAAATACAACCTGGGGCTCTACGGGCTCTTCAATGCTTACCGTTTGTATAGAATCTGGTTCTATGGCCTGCACTGCAGCACTGGATTGTGGTTCAGATTTACAGGCAAAAATGCTCATGGTGGCGAGCACTACGCTGAGTTTCGCTATGTTCTTCATACTTCTTATTGAGGGATTCTTCCCCAATTTTCAATTTCTTCTTCTGTGAATAGCTCTGGATAAAATATTCTTTTCTGGAAACGAGGAGGTAAGTATTTCTGCCAGTTGGTACCTCCTGTTGCTGGCACATCACTGTCTTCCCTACCCAAATACCTTGCCGCTGACTTATAATGCATCAATGGCCATTTCACATTAACATGCAAGTCAATCTGCCTCATTTCCTCTCGAATATCCTCTCTAGCTTGTTGGTCTTTAGGTAACGACAAAAACTTAGCCCAAATATGTTGGTTGTGATATTTTTCAGCGAAGGCAATCAATTCGTCCTCATACTTAAGCTCAAACTGCTGAAGTGTATAGGTTTTCCTTCCGGAAGAAAGCTCTATGGCGCCCCTTTTCCAATACATATACTGAAAGGCATTGGCGATTTCTTCTTTTGGGATTTCGTTTGAGAATTCGTCTCGGTGGTCTTTTTGTAGAAGGTTGCGGATGGGAGCTGAGGCCAATTCAATTTTTCGGTACTGAGCTGATTGAAATCCAGAGGCTGGAAGCAGGGCCATTCTAAATTTCAAGAATTGCTCCTTTTCCATTCCAAAGACCATCACCTCAAAAGATTTGGTCAAGGCATCAAAATAGGCATTGATTCGCTTAAGCCGTGCCAAAAAGAAGTCAGGGTCTAATTGATCTTTCCATCCTCTATCTTCCCCATTGGGGCGAACATCCCTCCCATTGTTTGAAATCTGTTCAATCTCATGAAGGCATAGGTTGAAATAGAGTTCAGTAATTTGATGATATACGATGAAAATCTTTTCATCCGGGAAGTCTGTCTTAGGCTGTTGCAGAGTGAGCAAGGTATCTACGTGGGTATAATCCCAATAAGGCAGATAATTAGATAGCAGCAAACCTTCAAGATATCCTTCTATATCCTGCCCAGTCTGGCTGTATTTTTCCTCAAGCTGACGAAGCTTTTCTAATAATTTCTGGTCCGTTTCCATCCACTAGTTTTAAGCGGGCGCAATATACCTAAAATCAAGTGGTTTACTTGGGATTTAAAGGAGAAATGGTATTTCTCGCTTCGATTAAATCCATTCGAATGGAGCCCACCAAAACATCGGCTTGGGCGCGCACTGGCACATGGTTATCATCATCGGTCACCCAAAGGGTAAGGCCTTCCTCATCGCTGAATACACTTCCTACTTGAACTTGGGGTCGAAATTTCAAACAATCAAATTTTCCCAAGTCAGACTTAATGGTCTCTTTTCCTAGGTATTTCAAGCGCATTTTAAACACTTCATGATCCAAAAATACTTCAATATCAAAAGAGTCTCCAGGTTTAATTCCCGATAAATCATAGGTTCGAGCGTAGTAGAAAGAACTCAATAGGTCATGTACATTTTCAGGAACCTCAAAGGTCTGATCATCAGTATAGGCAAGGTTTTTCTCCCGGTCAAAGGTGATGTCTCGGGAAAGGTGATAATCGCCTTCATTTACCCTCCGTTTAAAGAAAACAGGAAGCCTGTCTTCGGTGGTCATAAAAGACTCATAGCGATCCTCCACCTTAAAAAACCAATTGAACATTCCTGCGCTCCAGCCCGTACCAACCACTTGAAATACCTCATGGCCGTTAAGCTCCATTTTCTTAGGCACCCTTAGCTCTGCGTAGCCCGCATCTAGAATGCCATAATGAACTCGATATCTAAGATACTCTCCAACGCCAAAGGCCTCAATAGCATTTGGTTGGGGTTGGCTTAAAGCCGAAAAAGAAAGGAGGGATAGAAGGCCTCCAAGCAATAGATTCTTCATAAGATGGAGTTTGACAAATACCGTTCCAAAGAACGAAAAAGTTTTGGGTGAATTTCAGGGTTGCCGATAATTAAAGGAATATAAAAACCAATAAAACCTTGCTAATTGGTCGGATCGTCTCGGTGAATGCGAAGGCAATGCCTAGGCTAAGCCATAAAAAAAGAATCCCGACCTGCTGGAAATCAGATCGGGATTCGTTACGCAAATTGAAATGGCAGATTGAGTTTTACCCAATCTTAAAAGAATTTATGAGCCACACATTTCACAATCGTCAGGATTGTCAATGCTACAAGCAATGGCTGCGGCTTGCAATTCAGCTTCCTCAGCGCTTGTGGCCTTAATCTGCTCTTGTGAATTCACAACGGGTGTGGTTTCCTTTTTCACAATTGGCCCAACGGTAACCTTAATGGCCGAAGCAGCAGCTTTGGTTCTCAGGTAGTACATTCCGGTTTTCAGACCCTTTTTCCAGGCATAGAAATGCATAGAAGTCATCTTACCAAAATTGGGGCTTTCCATGAAAAGGTTCAAGCTTTGGCTTTGATCAATGAAGGCTCCACGATCAGCAGCCATGTCGATGATGTCTTTCATCTTAAGCTCCCAAACGGTTTTATAAAGGGCTTTGATATTATCCGGAATGGCGTCAATGTGTTGAATGGACCCGTTTGCACGGATGATTTCATTCTTCAGTTCATCGTTCCACAAGCCTAATTTCACCAAGTCTTTCAATAGGTGTTTGTTAACCACCACAAACTCTCCTGATAACACCCTACGGGTATAGATGTTTGAGGTATAAGGCTCAAAACATTCATTGTTTCCAAGAATTTGAGAGGTAGAAGCAGTTGGCATAGGAGCAACCAATAAAGAGTTGCGTACACCAGACTTCTTAATTTCCCCGCGAAGGGTATCCCAGTCCCATCTACCGCTTAGGTCGTTCTTAGATAGGTCCCACATTTCCCACTGGAAAATTCCTTTTGAAATGGGTGAGCCTTCATAGGTTTCGTAAGCGCCCTCTTTGATGGCTTCATCTTTCGAGGAGGTAAGGGCTGCATAATAAATGGTTTCAAAGATTTCAGCATTCAGCTTTTTGGCCTCCGGAGAGGTAAAAGGCATACGAAGTCTGATGAAGGTATCTGCCAAACCTTGAACTCCAAGGCCAACCGGACGATGGCGCATGTTTGAATTTCGGGCTTCAGGTACTGGATAGTAGTTTCTATCAATTACCCGGTTTAGGTTGGTGGTAATTTTATAGGTTACATCAAATAGAAGGTCGTGGTCAAATTCACCCGTTTCTTCATTGATGAACATGGGCAGTGCAATGGAAGCCAAATTACAAACCGCTACTTCGTCTTCCGAGGTATACTCAAGAATTTCGGTACAAAGGTTTGAAGAACGAATGGTTCCCAGGTTTTTCTGGTTTGATTTCTCGTTACAAGCATCTTTGTAAAGCATGTAAGGCGTTCCGGTTTCTACCTGAGCTTCTAGAATTTTCTCCCAAACTTCACGGGCACGTACGGTTTTCCGCTTTTTCCCTTCGTTCTCATACTTTTCGTAAAGCTTTTTGAACTCATCCCCATAGCTATCGTATAGGCCAGGGCATTCGTTCGGACACATCAGACTCCAGTCGCCATCCGCTTCAACCCTTTCCATGAATAAATCAGGCACCCACATGGCGTAGAACAAATCGCGGGCACGAAGTTCTTCTTTACCGTGATTCTTCCTTAGGTCTAAGAAGTCAAAAATATCGGCATGCCAAGGCTCCATATAAATGGCGAAAGAACCTTTTCGTTTTCCGCCACCTTGGTCAACATACCTTGCGGTATCATTGAAAACCTTAAGCATGGGTACAATTCCGTTTGAGGTACCATTTGTACCACGGATGTAAGAACCCGTGGCTCTCACATTGTGAATGCTTAGTCCAATTCCTCCTGCGCTTTGAGAAATACGAGCACATTGTTTTAGGGTATCATAAATACCATCAATGCTATCGTCTTTCATGGTTAAAAGGAAGCAAGAAGACATTTGAGGCTTAGGCGTTCCGGCATTGAAAAGGGTAGGCGTTGCATGGGTAAAGAATTTTTTACTCATGAGCTCATAGGTCTCAATCACAGATTCAATATCATCCATGTGAATACCCACAGCCACCCGCATAATCATATGTTGAGGACGTTCGGCAATCTTACCATTGATGCGCAAAAGGTAGGAGCGCTCAAGGGTTTTAAACCCGAAATAATCATATTCAAAATCCCGATCGTAAATGATGGTAGAATCCAGTAATTCAGCATTGGCTTCAATCACCTCCCATGCCTGATCTGAAATTAACGGAGCTTTTTCATTGGTTTTCGGACTAATATAATTGTACAAGTCATTCATGGTTTCTGAGAAAGACTTGGTGGTTTTCTTATGCAAGTTAGACACTGCAATACGAGCGGCAAGCTTTGCATAATCTGGGTGCTTGGTGGTCATGGAGGCGGCCTGTTCTGCAGCTAGATTGTCTAGCTCAGAGGTGGTCACCCCGTCATAAATACCATCTATAACCCGCATGGCAACTGCGGTTGGATCAACCAATGGATTGAAGCCGTAGCATAATTTCTGAATTCGAGCGGTGATCTTGTCAAATTTCACCGACTCTTTTTTTCCATCTCTTTTTATTACAAACATGGGCGTGAGATTTTATAAAGTGTGATTGATTGTTTCTTCCTAAAAGTCGTCGTCTTGGCTATAAATGTCTTTCTTGCTATCACCCATCACACCCGCTTTCTGGTAATCACCCACTCGTTTTTCAAAGAAGTTGGTTTTTCCATCTAGAGAAATCATTTCCATGAAATCAAAGGGATTGGTGCTATTGTACTCTTTCTCGCAATCCAGCGATACAAGTAAGTGGTCAGATACGAACTCAAGGTATTGAGCCATGAGCTTGGAATTCATTCCAATCAAATCAACCGGCAGTGACTCAGTGATGAACTCGCGCTCAATCTCTAATGCTTCCGTAATGATTTGACGAATCCGATCTTTGGGCACTTTGTTCACCAAATGTTCATTGTGTAAGTGAACGGCGAAATCACGGTGCATTCCTTCATCTCTTGAAATTAATTCGTTTGAGAAGGTAAGACCGGGCATTACTCCTCTTTTCTTCAACCAGAAAATGGAGCAGAAAGAACCACTGAAGAAAATTCCTTCAACGGCTGCAAAAGCAATTAAACGCTCAGCAAAGCTATCAGACTCAATCCAACGCAAAGCCCAATCCGCCTTTTTCTTAATGGCCGGAAAGTTCTCAATGGCATTGAATAGTTTATTTCTTTCTTCCTTGTCTTTAATGTACGTATCAATCAACAAAGAGTATGTTTCGCTGTGGATGTTTTCCATCATAATCTGGAAACCATAGAAAAACTTTGCTTCTGTAAATTGAACTTCGTTCACAAAGTTTTCCGCCAAGTTTTCATTCACAATACCATCACTGGCAGCGAAAAAAGCTAGGATATGCTTGATATAATACCTTTCGTCATCGTTCAGTTTGTTTGCCCAATCTGAAACATCTTGGTGCAAATCAATCTCCTCGGCGGTCCAAAAACAGGCCTCCTGCTTCTTATACCATTCCCAAATATCGTTGTGCTCAATTGGGAAGAGGACGAAGCGGCCCGGATTGTCTTGTAAAATCGGTTCTTGCATGTCTAAGCGACTTTAAATCTATTTTTTAGTAAAATGTAAACCCTTGAATAACAGGGCGATGAACAAAGTAGGTGGCGATCAGGCCCAAAGGGCTGTGTTTTTGTTCTCTACAAATCTTGGCATTATTCTCTCGGTTTCCAACCTCCTTTTTTTCACATTTTCCCGTAGTTATGAACAAGGCATTTTCAGGCATAAATGAAACCACCTATGTTTTCAATGGCTTAGAGGATGAAAACAATTTTAATCCTTTTCTCTTAACAAATTATCCACAGGTGAATTCCTGAATTGTTAATAGAAACTTGTGAACTCAATGACGGCTTGATCCAAGGACTTGAAGAAGGTCCATAGCCACTACAACCTGACTCTCAAAAGCTTAGATTAAGCAAGGCCGACGATGCCAGATTGCGATTAATACTTTAGCCGGTATGTTTTCGACCTATTTTTTGAACGTCCTAAACCTCAAGGGTTTGGATTGAATTTGATATCCCTCGGCTTGTAAAAGTTTCAGCAAGCCATTTTCACCATTTAAATGCCCGGCTCCAACCGCAATGAACAAGGTTTTACTTTTTATTTCTTCAAGAATTCGCTCTGCCATAATCTCATTCCTATTATCGATGAGACCGTCTAAAAATTCCTGTGGTAGGTTTAGGATTTCCGACTGAAAATCAAGGGAATCTAGACCTCCGAACAACCAAGTATCCGTAAGCTCCTTCTCTGACCCCTCACTTGCCTTAAGGCTGTCGCGGAAAGATTTTCGGGTAAGGTCTAAAAGCAGTTTAATTTCAAAATCAGGAGGTATATTGCTTAAGGCGGAAAACTGTTCTTCAGGGGTTTCGAGTCCGATGATTTCTTTGCCCTGACCTTTTGCATACTCTGCCAACCGAAAATCTAGGATTTCAAACTCTGCCGGGATCAAGTCAATTTCCTCCATGCATAGGAAGGCCAAGAAAAGGGGGCGCATTTTCATGAACAAGGCTGGATTCATTCCGGTTCTGGCCCTGAGTAAAACCGAAATTGCCGAAAGGTCCTCTGGCTCATAAATATCCGCCAGACTCGAGTCCATTTCCATCATTTGAAAGACGGCAGAATAATCTACCTCTTCCGGATTCAATTCAAGGGCAAAAGCATCCACCGAAAGAATATCCCTGAAAAGGGATGAATCAAAAGCATGTACCCTGGGGTCCTGGCTATGGATGGTTCCTAGAACATAACCTTGAACCTCTCCTTCCTTTTGAATTTCATAAAACACCTCGGTATTTATCCAAGTGGTATCTTCCTGAGCCCATCCCGTTAAGGAAAGGATAAGGGACATTAAAATCAACCCTGGTTTTCTTGCCATGCTTGGTAGGCTTTAAGAAAAGCTGAGCTTCTCCCTTTTTTAAATATTTGTTGCCCTAGGTTCAAGCCCGATTTAAATTTTTTCCTTTCCTCATCTGGCCAGGTGCTAAAATCTAAGCAGGCATCTGAACAATGGTCGTTTAGTTTTTCCGCGCATACATCGCATTGAATAAACAGAAGATGACAGGCATCGTTTTGACAGTTCTTATGCGTATCACAAGCCGATCCGCAATTGTGGCACTTTGCAATCACCTCTTCTGAAATACGCTCACCAAGGCGTTCATCAAAAACAAAATTCTTTCCAATAAACTTATTTTCAAGCCCTTTCTCTCTCACTTGTCGGGCATATTCAATGATGCCACCTTCAAGTTGATAAACTTCTTTGAATCCCTTGTGTTTGTAATAAGCAGAAGCCTTTTCACAGCGGATTCCCCCGGTACAATACATCACTAGGGGCTTGTCTTCTTGTCCTTTCAAGTCATCTTCTACCACCTTCAAGGCATCCCGAAAGGTGTCTACATCTGGGGTGATTGCTCCTTTAAAATGCCCCACTTCCGACTCGTAATGGTTGCGCATATCCACCAAGATCGTATCGGGGTTTGAGGTGATTTCATTGAATTTCTCAGCTGTAAGATGTACCCCTCTATTGGTAACATCAAAGCTTGAGTCATTGAGTCCGTCAGCCACAATTTTTTCCCGCACCTTTATGGTCAACTTGAAAAAAGATTTCCCATCGTCTTCAATGGCCCAATTGAGGCGTATTCCTTTCAGAAACTCAATGGTATCCAGGAATTCGCGAAAGGCATCACGGTTTTCGGTTGGGATGGAAATCTGGGCGTTAATTCCTTCTTTGGCAACATAGGTTCTGCCTAAAACTCCGAGTTTTTCCCATTCAATAAATAGGTGATCACGAAACAATCTTGGATTGCCGATGTGGGCGTACTGGTAAAAAGACAGGGTCGACCGAGGCTCGGCCGTTTCTTGAATTTTTTTCCGCAGTAATTCGCCGCTTATCTTATTGTGCAATTGCATGTTACAAATAATTTTTGCGGTTAAAGGGCGGCAAAGATAGCAATTGCAAGGAACTGGGATAAGGGGTTGGGAGCTTGTTAGTGATGTTTGGATAACTGTCGCGGAGGAGTTTCTGGTGACTAGTGACTAGTGACCAGTGACTAGTTGTACTTTGTACTTCCCTAAATAGCGTTGACCGTTTTGGTTAACAACTATTTATTATATCCATTGGGCAATTTGGAGCCTGAATCAGCCAATAACAAACAGCAAACACCATTCTGGGGGAACGAGCTAAACTGGAACTAGGCAATAGGAACTCTGACTTTGACCAAAACTCTGTTAAAAAAGGGAACTTGAGCTTAATGCCTATTCTTAATTGGCTAGGTTTCAACTAACAACTCAGGCGTGACTAGTGACTGGTTTAAAAATGAACGCTTTAACTCCAAAAACAGCCTATCGCCAAAAGCCTTCTTAGGTAATAGACCCCTTCAGTGGCTCGGATTTAAACCGCTCAACCACCAAACCATCCATTACCCAATAAGCCTCTATGACTCGGCGGTAACCACTTTCAAGTCGAGTTGTTTTTTCATCAAGTCTGCGTGCTTAACTTTTACCAGAATCTCATCTCCTAACTGGTAAACCGTGCCCTTTTGAGTGCCTCGATACCTGAAATTTCCATCTTCGTAAACAAAGAAATCGTCTCCCATATCATGGGTTCTAACCAAACCTTCGCAATGGTTAGCCTCTATGGTTACAAATATGCCATACTCGGTGACACCGCTTATGTATCCTTTCCACTCCTTATCTTCTTGGCCTTGCATATACTTCACCTGCATGAACTTAATGCTATCTCTTTCAGCCTCGGTGGCAACCCTTTCCCGATCTGAGCAATGCTTGCACTTCTGCTCGTAATCATCTGCATCGGCAGATTTTCCTTGATCTAAATAGGTTTGCAATAGCCTGTGAACCATAACATCAGGGTACCTACGTATGGGAGAAGTAAAATGCGAATAATGGTCGAATGCCAGCCCATAATGCCCAATGTTTTCAGTGCTGTACACCGCTTTAGACATAGACCGAAGGGTAAGCTGTTCAATCATGTTCTCTTCTTTTTTCCCCACCACCTCTTTCAGCATTTTATTCAAGCTACTGGAAATCACCTTATGCGATCCCAGATTGACTTGGTAACCAAATTGCTGAACAAATTCGCCGAGGGTTTGAAGCTTTTCTGGATCTGGGCTATCGTGAATTCTATACACAAAGGTTTTTGGTTTAGACTCTCCTTTTCTTTTCCCAACAAATTCAGCCACCTTACGATTGGCCAAAAGCATAAATTCTTCAATCAGCTGGTTGGCCTCCTTACTTCTTTTAAAGTAAACAGAATTCGGAGTCCCCTCATCGTCGAGGTTAAACTTCACCTCTTCCTTGTCGAAAATCAAGGCTCCGTTTTTGACTCTTTTTTTCCGAAGGTTTTGGGCAATGCGGTGCAGGGGAAGAATTGCATGATCAAGTGGACCCTCTCCTTTTTCAATCACCTCTTGAGCTTCCTCGTAGGCAAATCTTTGGTCTGAGCGGGTCACCGTTCTACCAAACCATACACTATGAACCTTTCCGCTCTCATCCAATTCAAAAATGGAAGAGAAGGTTAGTTTATCTTCATTGGGCCTCAGGCTACAAACATTATTTGATAAAATTTCAGGAAGCATGGGCACTACACGATCAACCAGGTAAACGGAGGTTCCCCGGTCATATGCCTCTCGGTCTAAAAGGGTTCCGGGTTTCACATAATGACTAACATCTGCAATGTGAACACCCAGGCGAATGTTTCCGTTTTCTAGTTTTTCAAAGGAAAGGGCATCATCAAAGTCTTTGGCATCATGGGGGTCAATGGTGAAAGTGAGTACATCTCGAAGGTCTTTCCGTTTCTTAATCTCAGAATCAGGAATCTCCACGGCAAGGTTCTCAGCATCGGCCTCCACCTCATCTGGAAAATCATAAGGAAGGTTGTATTCCGCTAAAATGGCGTGAATCTCTGTATCATTTTCCCCGGGTTTCCCAAGAATTCGGTCCACTTCGCCTACCGGATTCTTAGCCCCCTTGGGCCATTCTTTAAGCTTAACGGTAACCTTATCTCCATGCTCTGCCCCCTTCAAAGAGTTCATCGGCACAAAGAAATCAACCGCTATTCTATGGTTATCAGGAATTAAAAAGGCTGTATTGTTCTGAATCTGAAGCTGCCCCACAAAAACATCATGGGCACGCTCAAGTACCTCAACAATTTCTCCATAAAGCTTTCCGTCTCGCTTTCGCGCGAAGATGAAAACCTTTACAATGTCATTATGCAGGGCCTGATTCATGTTTCCATGGTTGATGAAAACATCTTTTTCGGTTTCCTCAGAAATGATGTAGGCGGTTCCGGACCGGGTCATGTCAACACGTCCGGTTATATAGGTTTTGATGGATTTCAATCGGTATTTCCCAGGCTGTATTTCTACAAGGTCTCCTGAGCTCTTTAATTTATGCAAGGCCTTTTGAACCCGCTTACGGTCGGCAGGACCTTCTAGGCTTAGGCGGGTTGAGACCTGTTTGTAGTTTAAACTTACTTGTGGATTCTTTGAAAACAAGCGCATTATTAAGCTGGTTAAGCCTGGAGCTTGGTTTCTGTTTTTGGATTTTTTTCTTCTACCCATTAATGGAATTGAGTTTTAATACTTCTTGTAAAGAACGAAAAAATAACTGGGCTTGTTCTAAAATATCCTGTATTCTTTCTGTTATGGATTCCTTTATTTTAGTGGCCTTTCGGCGATGAATGTGTACTTTGTTCAGGTTTGAGTGAAATAAAACTTCCTTACACGTACAACCAAAGCCCCAGTTTGAATTGTCTTATGAGTGAAAAGCGAAAAGAATTGAAAGTACGCGCTTTATTCCGCAATGAAGAAGAATTGGTACAGGGTTGTTTACTAAACGACCGAGAGGCTCAGTATGCTTTGTATCAAACCTATTCACCGCGGATTTATCCAACCTGTTTGAGGTATGTTAAACAGGAAGTAGACGCTGAAGAGGTACTCTCAAATGTTTTCGTAAAGGTCTTTGACAAGCTTGAACAATATACAGGTAAAGGAAGTTTAGAAGGGTGGATTCGGACCATTGCCGTGCGGGAGTCATTGAATTATATCAAGGCGAGATCGCGGTTTTCAATGGATTTGGATGTGGAAGGAAATGAAGCCGGCTTAATCACCGATGAACTCATGGAAAGCTTAGACGCGGAAGCCCTTTTGTCATTGATTCGGGAATTGCCCGATGGATACCGAACCGTATTTAACCTCTATGCCGTTGAAGGATATAGCCATAAGGAAATCGGAAAAAGCCTTGGAATTTCAGAATCAACTTCCAAAACCCAATTGTTCAAAGCAAGACATGCCTTAAAAAAGGCCTTAGAAGAAATAGAAAAAAGAGATGCTTATGAAGCCTGAGTCCCAAACAAAATTAGCAAGTCGCCTGAACTCCGTGCGGCAGGCCCCGAGTGATCGGGTTTGGGCTTCCATTGAATCAAAAATGGACGCCAAAAAGAAGAAAAAAGCCATCTGGTTCCCCTACCTGGCAGCAGCCATGCTCGTTGCCTTGGTTGGAGTTTCTGGGGTCTTTTTCATGGAACAGGAGTCTGTAAAGCCTTTTGAGCCCGAGTTTCTAATACCCAATGAAATCCCCCAAAGCCCCACCCAAGAGGATGCCTCCGGCCTGATTGAAGAGGAGTCGAAACCAGAGATAGAGGCCGAAGACTTGGTTGATCAATCCTCCCGCGAAAGCGCAACCCAAGACTTGCCCTTAGAAAAACAAACCGAAAGCAAACCTAAGGTATTGCTAGCAGGGGTGAGTAGTAAACAAGAAACTCCGGCAAATAGCGTAGATCGTGACCAGCTTGATCCCATCAACAACCCTATTGGAGGGCTGAATTCTGCCCCCTCAGAGAATAATTTGGCACAGGTAGTGGTAAAAAAAGGAAAGAAAAACCGCCCAGAAGAACCCGGAAAAAAACCCAGTACTGCGGAAAGAATACTTAATGTGAAGCCTACCCAGGCTGTGGCTCAAATCAAAAATCTAAAAGACCCAGAAAACTGGAAACTCTCGGAAGTAGACTTACGTCTTCCTAAAATTTTCAGAGACGGGAACAAAACCGAAGAATAACCTAAAACCTATCCTTATGAACCTTAGAAAATTCACTTTGCTGTGTATGGCTTTTATGGCCGTTTCAATCACAAGTATGGCCCAAGAGCCCATGCCTGAACCAGTAGAACCAGACACCATCGTCATCAATGTCAATGGAATGAAAATCACCATTGAAGTTGAAGACCTTCAAGGTCTTGAAAACGCTTCCGACCTAGACCTAGATGAATTGATTGAACAAATTGTGGCTCAATCAAAAATCTCAAATGAAATTCCGGAAATGGAAATGACCTTTCGTTTCAACGGAGACTCCATTGCAACCATTCACCGCCAAGAAATGCTGAAATGGCAAGAGGGCATGTTTGAATGGGAAGAAAGCATGGATGAATGGCAGGAAGAAATGAAAGAGCTTCAAGAAGAGCTAGCCGAAGAAGGCTTTGAGTTTAGAGAGGAAGTTGACAGCCTCGGCAACAAAAAACTGGTGATCATTGTTGATGGTTTCGAATATCAATATCCCGCAAATCCCAACCCAAACTGGTTCCACTTTGCTCCTCCAGCCCCTCCAAGTCCGGCCCACCCTGAAGGCCATCATAGACAACAAGGAGAAAGCCATGACAATGATTGGGAAGACCATCATGAAGAAATCCTTGAGCGCATTCTTGAGCGTATTGTAGAAGGTAAGGAAGAAAAAGACGAAACTCCCAAGAAATTTGGCCAGACCTATGATTTCTTTCAAGTAAGAGCAGGATTTTCAAATTACCTAAACGCCAGCAACCAATTACCAGCAGAAGGTGATGACAATTACGCCTTGAACACCTGGAGGTCGAATATTTTCAGCTTCGGAACGGCTTTTAAAACCCGAATGGCAGGCCCTTTATTCCTTAAATATGGAGTGGAAATTGCCTTCCAAGATTATTTCCTTCAAGGCGAATACTTCATTGATAATCAAAACGGAAATACAGTTTTCTTGCCTTTTGATGACCAAGAGGTTTCAAGCATTGAAAAAAGCAAACTGAAAACCACCACCTTGAACCTGCCTCTCATGCTCATGTTGGATGCAGGAGACCCTGAGGAAGAAGACGCATTTACCTTAGGGGTAGGTGGGTATGCCGGCTATGTGATTGGGTCAAAAAGCAAAACCAAATTCAAAACCAACGAAGGAAATACCCAAAGGATAAAAGACAAAGGGGGCTTTAATTTAAACGAGTTTCAATATGGCCTTCAAGCCCAGTTGGGTGTGAAAGGGGTAAACCTTTTCATGCGCTATGCGGTTTCTGATTTCTTTGATCAAGGAAATGGACCCACCCTAAATGGCATGAGCTTTGGAGTAGTATTCTAGTAGCGTTCTTTATACAAACGCACCCCTTAAGGTTGCGTTAACTTTTTCAAGTAATAAAGCCGGGATGCGAGGGCATTCCGGCTTTTTTTATCATTGAACATTACCTCAAACTATTTCACTTTTGAAAAGCCTGTTTTCGAAATAAGTATAAAACAATTCCCGCAACTACAGCATGCATTAAGTTTAAGTATAGAACCATAGGCATTTGAATCCCTTCTACCGAAAAGGGCAGACCAAAGGAGAGAACAAGGAAGAGAATGGCTAAAATGGAAAACCATTTAATGGGTTCAGAGGAAATGTTTGCAATCAGCAAAAACACAAACCAAGCCAGAAATACTGGGGCAATGGAGAAAACCAAAACCGGGCTTAAAGTCAAACCCCCTCCGTCTGGCCGAACGGTAAGACTGGTGTCAATTACACCCAATTCAACGCCCAAATAATAAAGCCCCGTATTGATGGCCGCCGCTAGAACGGCAGCGATGAGGGCCGTTTTTAAATCGATCCGGTACTTCATTGTGTTCTGATTTTTGATTTTCTTAAAGATACAAAGAACTCAGAAACAACCCACTTAACTATATTTCAAGACCTTACCTTAATCCCTAAGTCGGTCTGGTTTTTCACCCTATGATAAGTTAGGCTTGCCTGGATGCATGACTTAATCTCATCAAGGGGTAAGTCTTCATCCAAACTAAAGAGAATCGCTCGGTTGCCTTCATACCTAAATAAAGGACCAAAAACTTGCTTAAAAGTTTCTACTAGACTGGTGGTGCATTGAAAATACAAGGCATACTGATCGGGTGATTTCTCTTTCCAGTCCATTCTCAAGGTACTGCCTTTTTTAGATAGGTAGGCTGGCTCTCCCCATTTCAAGGTTTCTTCGAGGTTTTCAATTTCCGGGTGGTTTTCAGCCACCTCCAAAACCAATTCTCGAAGGATTTTCATTTTTGAGTGAACTCCTTTCGGGTAGGACTTAAATTTTTCTTTGACCCTTGGGTCAGTATTTAGGTTTAGACTTGACATGCCTAAGAGTTTACCAGCTTCCACTTGCTCCACCTCCTCCGAAGGATCCTCCTCCGAAGCCACCAAAGCCGCCACCGCCGAAACCGCCCCCTGAGCTACCCCCGAAAGAGCTTCCACCCCAGTGACCGCCTGTTCCACCAATCCAATATCCACCGCCTAGGCCGCCGCCTCTTCCTCCACGGCCTCCGCCCTTGATTTTGGCAATCATGAAGATGACGAATATGACCCCTAGTAAAATAATTGCTTTCGGGAATTTATCTGATTTTGAAGACCTCCGGTTTCCTTTATCCTTAAAGGTTCCGGCCAATACTTCTATGATGGCATCTGTACCCTTGTCAATGCCTCGGGCATAATTCCCGCTTTTAAATTCAGGAAGAATTATGTTTTCAATGATTAATTTGGTCTTGGCATCGGTGAGTTTTTCTTCCAGTCCGTAGCCATTTTGAATGGCCATTTGCCGGTCTTTTACTGCCACCAAAAACACAAGACCATTCTCGTACTTATCTTGACCTACACCCCAATACTCTCCAAGTTCAGCGGCATAAAGATTGGGGTCTTCTCCATTAATCGTATTCAATAAAACCACCGCTATTTCGGTACTGGTAGTATCTGTGTAATTAAGGAGTTTGTTTTCAAGATAGTCAACCGCATCCCGATCAAGGGTTCCTGAGAAGTCATTAACCAACATGGGTGGTGACTTTGGTTCAGGAAATCGGTCTTGACCGAAGGCAATGTTAGCGGCAATTAATAAGAGAAGGAACAAGCCCTTTTTCATGATCTTGAAATTTGGTCGGATAATTGGTTGCCTTGTTCTGGAGCGTGTGGAAAATATTCTTTTAGGGCTTTCCCGGCCTTGCTGATTCCGGTACAAAGGCCTTCTACAAATTTCCCAGCCTTGAAATTATCTTGAACCTCATTTCGAATCTCATCCCAAAACCCTTTCGGGCATTTTTCATGGATGCCTTTATCTCCTAAGATTGAAAACTTATGGTCTTCAATGGCCATGTAAAACAAAACTCCATTCCGGTCTTCAGTCTTGGTCATTCCAAGAGACTCGAAGACTTCCCGGGCACGGGCAAAATTATCTTTCTGGGTATGTCTTTCAACATGCACCTTAATTTCACCCGAGCTCATTTTCTCGGCTTCTTGAATGGCTTTGACAATGATTGCCTCTTCCTCTTCGGTAAAAAATCTAGGTTTAGTCAAAACTTACGTCTGGTACGGTTTCACTTCCTTCGGCAGATTTAAAATAGGCTTGAGCTTCGAATCCTCTAAGATTTGCCAAAATAAATTGAGGGAAATTCTGGATGTAGGTATTATAGGTTCGAACCACCTCGTTATACCTTCGTCGCTCAACAGATATTCTATTCTCAGTGCCTTCCAATTGAGATTGCAATTGCAAGAAATTTTGATTTGCCTTTAGATCTGGGTACCTTTCAACGGTAACCAATAACCTGCTTAGAGCCCCAGAGAGTTTATCCTGAGCAGCTTGGAATTTCGCCATGTTTTCTGGATTTATATCTCCGGCATTTAAATTTATGCTTGTGGCATTTGCTCGGGCTTCAATCACCTGAGTTAGGGTTTCCTGTTCGAAATCTGCATACCCTTTTACGGTTTTCACCAAATTCGGAATCAGGTCAGCCCTGCGTTGGTAGGCAGTTTCTACATTGGCCCACTGGCTCTTAGTTTGTTCGCGCAAGCCATTCATTTGGTTGAACATACCCTTGAACATAAAGTAGCCAACCATAAGCAATACGCCAACTACAATTACAGCAATAAGTCCTTTTTTCATGATATTTAAGTAATAGGTTCAAACTTACGTTTTCTTTCCCTGATTTGACTCGTTTTCTGGGTGAAGATAATCGTAAACTTTATGGGCTTTGTCTTGGTTTACAAGTTGAATGATTTCATCCAAACTTGCTTCTTTCAATCTTTTAATGGATTTAAAGTGCTTGAGCAAGTTTTCCGCCGTAGCCTTACCAATTCCAGGAATATCTGTTAATCCCGTTTTAATTCCGGCCTTGGTTCTTCTGGATCGATGATGTTCAATGCCGAATCGATGGGCTTCATTTCTGAGTTGTTGAATGATTCGAAGGGTTTCCGATCGCTTGTCAAGGTATAATGGAACTGGGTCTAAGGGATAGTAAATTTCTTCCAACCGCTTAGCAATGCCTATGATGGCAATTTTCCCGCGCAAGCCAAGTTTATCAAGGCTTTTCACTGACGAACTCAACTGTCCTTTTCCCCCATCAATAACAATCAATTGGGGCAAATCCTGGTCTTCATCCAATAGGCGCTTATACCTTCGGTAAACCACTTCCTCCATAGAGGCAAAATCATCAGGGCCCTCAACGGTTTTTATGTTGAAGTGTCGATAGTCTTTTTTAGAGGGCTTCCCATTTTTAAATACCACACAGGCTGCCACCGGATTGGTTCCTTGAATGTTTGAATTGTCAAAGCATTCAATATGCCTGGGCTCCTTGGGCAAGCGAAGGTCTTTCTTCATCTGCTCCATCAATCGGTTGGTATGGGCTTCAGGGTCTGTATGACTCACCTGCTCCCATTTCTCTTTTCGATAATAGAGGGCATTTCGCATGGAAAGCTCCAATAGTTTTTTCTTGTCTCCCCTTTGCGGGATGGTAACGGTTATGTCATCGCCTAAACTGAAGCCAGGCTCAATGGGAAGGATGACCTCCTTTGCATTCGAATCAAATCGCTCCCGAATTTCAGTCAGCCCCGTAGCCAATAAATCCGCATCTGACTCATCTAAGGGCTTCTTCATTTCTAGGGTATGGGCCTGAATAACAGCCCCATTTACAACCTTTAGAAAGTTAATATAGGCCGCCTTTACATCACTGAGAATGGCGAAAACGTCAACATTATTAATGGTCGGGGAAACAATGGTGCTCTTGGCCTGGTACCGATCCAAAATATCAAGCCTTTCCTTAATCATTTGAGCCCTTTCAAACTCAAGACGCTCTGCATATTCAATCATTTTCCCATGAAGATGTTTTGAGACTTCTGAGAGGTTTCCTTTGAGTATATGCCGGATGTTTTGAATGGAAACATCGTAATCCTCCTCGCTTTGCTTTCCCTCACACGGACCTAAGCAATTGCCAATATGATATTCAAGGCAAACCTTAAACTTACCTGCATTGATATTATCCTCACTAAGGTTATAATTACAGGTTCGCAAAGGATAAATCTGTTTGATTAACTCAAGCACCGTGTGCATCATCCGGCTTGAAATGAAGGGACCAAAATATTCAGACCCGTCTTTAATCACCTGACGGGTGGCAAAAACCCGCGGAAAAGCTTCCTTTTTAATGCATATCCAAGGATAAGATTTATCATCCTTCAACATTACATTGTACCTAGGCTTATACTTTTTAATCAGGTTGTTTTCCAAAAGCAAAGCATCGGTTTCGGTCTCTACCACAATATGCTTTATGGTATCAATCTGAGACACCAACCTTCTAATCTTATTGCTATGGCCCTTGCTGTTGGTGAAGTAAGACGACACCCTCTTTTTGAGATCAATGGCCTTGCCAATGTATAAGATCAATCCCTCCTTATTATAATATTGATATACCCCTGGCTTATTAGGCAGTATTCGAATATGGTCTTTTAAGGAGGCTTTGTATTTCATGCTCGGCGAAAATACGCAGCTTTATTTTCTTAAGGTTCATGGACCAATAATCAAGGGTAATTTTCTGCTTAGGCTTTCGCCGGATTTATGTTCTGCGTGTATGAGTAGAATATAATTTCCGAAGGGTAAAATTTGTCCCGACTCACCGGTTCCGGTAATTGAAATTTCTCCTCGTTGAGGGCAAAGTTTAGATTGAACGGGTGAGGAAACCCATTGCCCAGAAAGATTCCAAACGCTAATATCCATTAAGTATCCCTCCTCCGGAAACTCATAATATAAAATGGAATAATCTTGAAACCCGTCAAGATTCGGGCTTATATACTCTGGTTCCAAATGAAATTCACCCAGGAAAGTTTGACTTGGACTTCCATCCTTGCAGCCCGGACTAAATCCCTGCTCCGTTAAACAAGTTTGCCAGTTTTCAGGGTTCTCCCCCTCCTCACCCAGTCGAATGAAACTTCGCCCCTTTGAATCGGAAAGGTATGGATGATGAAAGCTAGGTTCAACCCAAATTTCATCAATTTCTTCCCAATACTGATTTCCCAAAACAATCTTAACCCCTGAATTTGACAGGGCAGGCAGATTTACTTCATAACCGAGTCCGGTTTCACAGGCCAAAGGCATTTTCTCTTCAGAAATGAGAACAAGGTCTCCTGGGTTTATTAAATAGGATTTTGATGTAATCTCTTCAAAGAAATTCGATGCTTCTGAATCAGAGCTTACTGAAATTCTCAATTCGCTCAGGTCAAAACTAAAAGTACTACGATTGTGAATTTCCAGAAATTCAGCCTGGTCTTCGTTGGGCTCTATCATTACCTCTACAATTCTTAAATCACCATACTTTGGGGTTTGAGGCAAGGTGAAGACAATCAGGGTATCTAAACCGGACCCTTGGCAAGATTTCGCATGAAAGATTTCAAGTTGATACGTTTGATTTGGATCAAAATCCTGGCCAAAGCGTAAGCGTACTTCACCCTTTGGATTTTGAGGAAATGTCTTTTCAAGATGTATACTTGGGCTTATTCGGAGCTCAAGTTTATCAAGTGAGTAGTATTCAAGATACTGGTTAAACCCAAGCTGAATGGTGCGGTTTGAATCAATGGAAAAGGACCTTATTTTAAGGCTTTGATCGGAGTCTTTAAAAGGGTGAGGATCTAGAAAACCTGGGCTTCCACCGGTGGGTTGATTTGAAAACTCCCAATCAAAACCTTGTACACAAGCCTGGTTCAAGCTTGGAATTTCCAGGGACCAGCCTCCCATAGACTTTGGTTCATCTTCAAAATCAGAAGCTTTAAAATGAACTTGATGAATGGGGAAATCGTTCCAATAAAGTCCTAAACTCAGCTCATCATTGGTCAGGCTAGGAAGGTAATCAAGGTTAAGAAAAATTGAATCGCTTTGGAGGAATAGACCTTCATTTAAGCAAATGCTTTCCCCCACAGAAAGGTCAAAATCAGGGAGGGGGATTCTCTTTTGGTTGACCTCGAGGGTGAACCATTTGAGATTCAAATCTTGGGGTGAGTTATTGGTTATTTCAAGGTATTCTTGGTTTGGAAGACCTACGGTAGGATAAGGATCAATCATGGCCTCAGTAAAGAGGAGGCTATGTTGTTTCGGATTTTCGGGGGTGAGAAGAGAATCAAAGAAGGGGGTAGAATTCGCGGCCAAGTCATATAAAAGAACCACCCGCATAAGACCTGGCCATTCTACCCCCGAGTAATGTTTTGCAATGATTTCCCGTGTACGCAGAATCAGCTCTAGCGTATCTTGGTTCCATAAAATGATTGGATACCGGGTGGTGTCAATGGGTTCGTTTACTTTGATTCGAATTGAATCTTGAAACGAAGTAATGTGTTCAAAGATCGGTGGCTCATTATCCTCGATTATTTTACCTGCGTAAACTTCATCGAGTGAAAATGCGTTTGCATTACTGGGACTAAATTTACAAACCCATCCTAAAAATCCAAAAGAAAATTGAAAATTTTTTGAAATTTTTATTTCCTCTTGAAAATAAGGCCCTCCAAAAGCATCAAAAAAAACAGTCCAAATCCCTGATTTATAGGTTATTTTACTTTGGAAGATTTGTCCTGAAGAATTTGGGAAATTTTTTTGACCAGAACCTAAAATTTCTTGTGAGAAACCGGTTTGATGCACCAAATTCCATACATCGGGCGAGCCAGAATTTCCTAAACGGAGGAAAATGCCTTCAAAATTTTCATTTTTTTCTCCGTTGGTCCAGAGAAAAAAGTAAGCCTGATTGTTCTGAGAAGGGGAAAAGGAAAGTCGCATCTTAAACCTCCACTCAATCAGGCTATCCGCAGGATTAAAAGCTGTAAATAAACCCAAGCTATCGGATTGACTGGGTCCTTTAAGCTTAAGTTCTTCTTCCTCCACTTCAAAAAAAGCGGAATCTCCAACCCACTTAGGATTGAGGTGAAAATTTCCGTCCTGAAAAGAATCGATCACAGGAAACTGCCCCAAAGACAATAGAGGCAAAAAGACGAGAAGTTTTGCTAGGTGGTTCATAGGATAAATTTAAAGTTTTTCCAGAACTAAATCCAAATCAGAACCTTGAAGAAGAAGGGATAAGCAGAATATTTCCGTCCTTTGCAAAAATTTTAAAATCATGCGTATAGCCCTGGTAGGCGCTACCGGAATGGTAGGCCAAGAAATGCTTAAGGTATTGGCCGAAAGGTCGTTTCCAATTACCGAACTCATTATGGTTGCTTCTTCAAAAAGCAAAGGAAAAGTTCTTGAGTTTGGGGGGCATAAACATATTCTAAGAGATTTGGAGGAGGCTTTGAGCTTGAAACCTGAACTGGCTTTATTCTCTGCTGGCGGGGCAACGGCCAAAGAATGGGCTCCAAAATTTGCAAGCCAGGGCTGCTACGTGGTTGATAATTCCTCTGCCTTCCGGATGGATTCAGATAAAAAGCTCATTGTTCCGGAAATCAATGGAGAAAGCTTGACCCCGGAAGATAAAATCATTCCCAACCCAAACTGCTCAACCATTCAACTGGTTATGGCCCTGGAGCCCTTGCATAAATTATATGGCTTAAAAAGAGTGGTTGTAAGCACCTATCAAAGCATTAGCGGAACTGGGAAAGGAGCGGTAGACCAAATGCTCAACGAACGTGCTGGAAAAACAGGGGCCATGGTTTACCCTTACCCCATTGACCAAAACTGTCTGCCACATTGCGACGTTTTTGAGGAAGACGGATACACCAAAGAAGAGCTTAAGGTTGAAAATGAAACCCGTAAAATCTTAGGCATTGAAAACCTATCCATTACTTGTACCGCGGTTCGGGTGCCTGTTCAGGGCGGACATTCTGAGTCTGTGAATGTTGAATTTGAAAGGGAACCCGTATTAAGTGAAGTTTTTCAAGCACTTCAAGGGTTTCCCGGAATCAAAGTCCAGGACAATCCGGATGTAAACACCTACCCCATGCCTCTTTTCGCGCGTGGAAAAGACGAGGTTTTTGTGGGGAGAATTCGAAAGGATCGCTCTCATAAAAACACCTTAAACATGTGGATTGTAGCCGATAACTTGAGAAAAGGTGCAGCCACCAACACCGTTCAAATTGCAGAATTGATAGCCACCAAGGTTCTGGCTCCCAGCAAGGCATGAAGAAAATAGGGGCTTATAGCAATACCCATAGTTTTCCTTCTTGGTCCTTTAAGTTTCCGAGAATCGTATTGTTTTGGCATCGGTTAAACCGCTTGGTTACCCTTCGGTATTGGTATGTGGTGCCCAAAATTAAGGCTTTGGTGAAAGACTTGCCTCGGGGGGCGAAGGTGCTAGAAGTTGGCTCTGGATCAGGAGAGATACTCTTCACCTTGCCCAAGCATGTTAAGCTCATTGGATTGGATATGGTCAAAGACAATATTCAAATGGCAGAATCCATTTCTCAAAAATTAAATCGTAAGGTTGAGTTTATCAACCAAGACTTCCTGAGTCTAGAAGATGAGAAATTTGATCTTATATATATGGTTGGGGTATTGCAAGCCATTCCGAATTTTGAGGCGGCCATGAACAAAATTCAAGGGTTAGCTCAAGTCGGCTCTAGCTTGGCTTTGTACATTCCCATACGTGAGCATTCTCGCTGGAAATTAAACCAATGGCTTTCCAAAAAAATTCAAGACGCAGATTATGTTCAAAGCCATGCCCAAGGAAAGCACTTTCCATTGGATAGCTTTAATATCGAACTTGAAAGCCGAGGGTTTAGTTTGGATGAAACCATTATCACCTATGGCATATTTGGAAATCTAGCTTATCAATTATACTTGAGCCTGAACTACCTTACCCAGGCCCTTCCCTTTGCATTGATTTGGGTTTCCTTGATTTGGTGGCTTCCAGGCTTTCTCATCTTATTTTTACTTTACTTGCTAGATATTCTTTGGCCCAATTCAGAAGGGAGATCAGCTCTGATTTTGGCCACAAAACAAAGACCATGAACCAATTTATCATCCGGATACTTTCGTGTTTAGCATTGCCAATTCTTGGATTCGCTCAAGGCGTTCCTTACCAACCCGACCATGAGATTAATCTTTTGATTGAGCGGGATCAAATTTTAAATGGAAACCAGCAAGGTTTGTACATCGGGCATAAGCCCATTTCTCGAAAACTTGGTTTTGAATACTTCGGCCTGGATGAAGTTAGCCCAAATGATACTTTAAGTCCGATTCATAAAAGGGTCTTGATTGATAATTTAATCTATGCGGATGAAGCTTGGCAAAAGCATTACCAAAAATCCCCAAAACTCAAGTACTTTTTTCCATGGCCAGGTCATTTCATAGGAATCATGGATGACCGGGTGAACCTACAAATAAACCCCATATTTTTTGAGAAAGCCGGGTACGATTTCGGACAAGAAGAAGTGCTCTTCCATGACCTTAAAGGGGTAGATGTGAACGGAATTATTGACAATAAGGTTGGTTTCTTTTACAATCTTCAAGTACATGCCTGGCGGCCACCATTCTATGTAATGCAAAAAGCAAAAGGGGAAAATTTACCCTATACCGGTTTAAACAAAGGAAGTGTAGATGATGTTTTTACTACTCTTTACGGATCGGGAAGGCAGCATTATACCTATTTGGTTTCGCAAGGCGGAATTTCTACCCAAATCACAAAATCCATTGGCCTAGAGTTTGGTCATGGACAACAGTTCATTGGACATGGAATGCGGTCTATTTTTCTTTCAGATTATGCAAACAACCACCTCTACTTAAGGTTGAACACCCAACTTTGGAAATTCAAATACCAAAACCTGTATAAAGAATTAACAACCTACTCCTCCCAGTTCTTTCCAGGAGATAATGTGAACCCAAAAAAGTATGTGGCCATTCATCATTTATCCATTGACCTCAATGAAAAAATCAATTTCGGAATTTTTGAAGGAGTGGTTTACCATAGAGATCAAGGCTTTGAACTGAATTATTTGAATCCAATAATTCTTTACCGAACGGTTGAACACAATTTAGGAAGCCCGGATAATTCTATGCTTGGCGCGGATTTTAATGCTTTACTTCCTTTTAGACTTAAGTTCTATTCTCAGTTTTTATTAGACGAATTCAAGGCCAAAGAACTCAAAGCGAGAACAGGTTGGTGGGCCAATAAATACGGATTGCAGCTCGGCTTAAAAGCCATTAATCTTTTCGGGGTGGAAAATTTGGATGCACAGGTTGAATACAATTTGATTCGGCCTTTTATGTACACCCATAGAGACTCAAGCAATCAAGCAAACTACACCCATTTTAGTCAACCCATGGCTCACCCCATGGGAGCCAATTTGAAAGAAGGTTTGTTCAGGTTTCGGTATGCCTTTAAAGAAAGGTGGACCCTTGAATCAAGCAATCTTTACATGGTTTATGGGGCAGACAGCGCCGGATCCAATTGGGGCGGAAATATTTTCTTGCCCTATGGTTCACGAGAATTGGATTATGGGAATGAAATTGGGCAAGGCCTAACCACCACGGTATTTATGAGCAACTGGGAGCTGGCCTATCGATTTGACCAAGAAATTAAGGTTTTCGCGAACCTCTGGTTTAGAAATTCAAGCAATGCCTTAGAATCCACCACTAACCGGTATTTCGGAATGGGCATAAAATGGAATTTTTCTGAACGGCCTTTACTTTTCTAGACTCAAAGAACCATCTGAATTAAATTTCATTTTCGGATTGAAGCTAGCTTCCCAAAGATTCCCTTCCGGGTCCTTGAAAAATCCGGCATGACCGCCCCAGTAGGTTTTATGAGGCTTTTTTACTAGCCTGCATCCAAGCTTTGGTATGGTTTCAAAAAGATGGTTTAATTCTTCCAAGGACCGGCAGTTATAGGAAAGAATTCCAGCCCCTTTCTCGAGCTCTGACTCAGGCAATCCTGTTTCTTTGGTCATCCCCGAAAGGGGGAAAAGGCCTAAAACAATTCCGGGAAGAGGGAATAAAACCAATTCGGCGCTAGACCTTTCTGAGGGCTTCCAACCCAATTCAAGAAAAAACCTTTTCATTCGATTAAGGTCTTTCACCAAGAGGGTAATCATTGAAAGCCTTTGCTCCATCAATTTAATTTATCCGCCAAAAGGGAGGTCTCTATTCTGGGAGAAATATTTTCGTAAACAATATTATACACCATTTCCAGGATGGGCATATCCACTTCCAAGTTTTGGTTGATCTCTTTCAAGCATGCAGTGGCATAATAGCCTTCGGCAATCATATTCATTTCCATTTGGGCCGAACGAACGGAGTATCCTTTTCCGATCATATTTCCGAAGGTTCTATTGCGCGAAAACTGAGAATAGGCCGTCACCAAGAGGTCTCCCAAATAAGCCGACTCATTAATATCTCGATCAATGGGGTGCACCCGATCAACGAAGCGCTTAATTTCTCGAATGGCATTTGAAATTAATACCGCCTGGAAATTATCTCCATAACCAACCCCGTGGCAAATTCCTGCTGCAAGGGCTACCACATTTTTAAGTACGGCCGAATATTCCGTTCCGTAAATATCTTCCGAAACAACGGTTTTTATGAATCTGCATGAGATTCTTTCGGCAAGAGCTTGGGCAAGATCAATGTTTTGACAGGCAAGAGTTAGGTAGCTCAGCCTTTCAAGGGCCACTTCTTCTGCGTGGCATGGACCCGTGATTACGCCTATTCGCTCATAAGGAACCCCATATTTGGTATGAATGAATTCACCCACAATCATATTGTCTTGAGGAACGATTCCTTTGATGGCCGAGAAAACAATTTTGCCCTGAAGGGGAACCGTTAATTTCTCTAAGGCCTGTTTCAAAAAGGCAGAGGGGATGGCCAGGATAATTAGATCCGAGGCTTCCACCACCTGATTGATGTCGGTATTCAATTGAATTTTTTCAACGGGCAAATCAACCGAACGGAGGTAGTCAGGATTGTGTTTAAACTTTTTAATATAGTCTAAGGTTTCCTCTCTCCTAAGCCACCATGAAATGGACTGATCTTTAGTGGTCAGCATTTTCACAATGGCGGTTGCCCAAGAGCCCCCACCAATTACAGATATATGTAAGGGTTTAGTCATTAAACCGCACTTTAAAGGTTTGAATTTTCCCGTTTCTTTTCACGGAAACCGTGCTGGTGTCTCCTGCTGAATAAATGCTTAGGGCTTCCATATATCCGTAAATATCATCCACCTTATAGGCTCCAAGTTTAACCACAATGTCTCCTGCAAGAATGCCTGCTTTATCCGCCACTTTCCCTTCGGTAACTCCATCTATACGCATGCCCTTGCCTTGGAAACCATAGTCCGGAACCACCCCCAAGGTCACCTTGAAAGCGGCCGCTTTTCGTTCTTCCTTTTCTTTGGTTTTGGTGAATTCAGGTTTAGAACCTCTAGAGCCTATAGCCTCATCTATTTGTTTAATAAAGGTCAAAACCTTCTCAATGCCCTCAACGTTCACTTTCTCAAAATCATCGGTGGGCTTATGGTAATCATCATGAGCCCCTGTGAAGAAAGATAATACAGGAATGTCTTTTAAGTAAAAGGAAGTGTGGTCTGAGGGTCCGATGCCAGACTCATTTAAGATCAGGTTCAGGTTTAAACAATTCACACTATCAAGAACTGAAAATGCAGGTGATGATCCAACCCCATTAATGATCAAGGTATTTGAATCAAGCCTTCCAATCATGTCCATATTCACCATGTAAGCAATCTTTGAGAGTGGATAGACCGGGTTTTTAGCAAAGTGATTTGAACCTAATAGGCCTTTTTCTTCTGCCGAAAAGGCAATGAATAAATAATTATAAGGATGGGTTTTGCTTTTTGAGAGGTTTCTTGCCAGCTCTAGCATTCCGGCCACCCCACTTGCATTGTCATCCGCCCCATTGTGAACTTGTGGTTCACCTCTGTACAAAGAGCCTTCATGCCCATAACCTAGGTGATCGTAATGAGCCCCAATGACTACAGTATACTCTCTATCATTGTTCAGGAAACCAAGGACATTCTTTCCGGTTTTTTCAATTTCTTGGATTGAGAACCCAAAGGAAACCTCAGCCGCGTATTGGAGCAAAGAATCTGCTGAATGCTTTAGGTAAAGAACTGGAACCCCAAGCGATTCTAAGTTTTTGAAATTCATTTGAGGCTTTTTGGCTTGACCTTTCCGGTCTACCAAAAGAACAGCGGCTGCCCCTCTTTCAATGGCCTCCTTGATTCTTCCCTCAGGGTTATGATATTCAATAAAATCTGAATGCGGGTGAATTCCATCGGGTGAACCAATGTCTAAAATAAAGGCCTTTCCTTCCACCTCATTTCTTAGGCTTGAATAATCTCTTTGCCTGAGAGTCCTGTTTTCAATTCCAAAATTTACGTCCACCAATTCAAGGTTTTTGGCATATCCTTTTTTGGCAGAAAGTTTAATGGGGTAGAAATCATTCCCCAACTCAAAGCGCGTACCCTTGATTTCAAGGTAGGAGGAGTCGTTTACCTCAACTGGGCTTAAAAAGTTGAACTCTTGGAAATATCCATCCAAAGATTTTACCGGGTCAACCTTGGTTGCTTTCAACTGGTCAGCGATGTATTTGGCAGCTTTCCTCGCTCCTTCGGTTCCCGCTTCTCGCCCTTCCAAGGAGTCATCCGATAAATAAGCTACATCGGTTGACACTCTTTTCTGGAGTTTTGGACAAGAAAACCCACAGCTAAGCTCTTCGTTTTGGTGCCTACATCCGGATAAAACCAAAAGGACAAGAACTGATATTGAGTAAATGGATTTCATAGCATGTAATAGTTTGGGAAGCCAAAGGTACATAGTTAAGACAATCTTCAACAAGAAACTTGGTAGCCTTCAGGAAATGGGTAATTTTAGCCAACCTAAAATCAATCCTATGAAGCTAAAAATTGCAATTATTTCCAGCTTTTTTGCCTTATCCGCCTCAGCGCAAACCTACTGGCAGCAAGAAGCTAATTACAAAATGGTAATTGACATGGATGCTGATAAGCACCAGTTCACAGGGGAGCAAGAGATTGAATACACCAACCATTCTCCTGATACCTTAAACAAGGTATTTTACCACCTTTACTTTAATGCTTTTCAGCCAGGAAGCATGATGGACGTTAGAAGCCGGAGCATTAAAGACCCAGACCGAAGGGTTACCGACCGAATTTTTTACCTAAAAGATGATGAAATTGGCTACCACAAGGTAAAGAAGCTCAAGCAGGATGGGAAAAAATTAAACTTCCACGTAGAAGGAACCATAGTAGAAGTTGAATTGAAAAAGCCCCTACTTCCTGGGGAAACCACAGTATTGAGTATGGACTTCGAATCTCAGGTTCCGCTTCAAATCAGAAGGTCTGGAAGAGACAATAAGGAAGGCATTGAGTTCAGCATGACCCAATGGTATCCTAAATTGGCTGAATACGACCAGGAAGGCTGGCATGCCCACCCATATATTGGTCGTGAATTTCACGGAATTTGGGGCGATTACGATGTGACCATTAAAATGGATAAGAAATACATGATTGGGGCCACCGGAGTGCTTCAAAATCCGAATGAAATTGGCCATGACTACCTGGGCCATGAAGTGGATACGGACGAGCCCTCTGGTGATAAATACATCTGGATCTTCAAGGCTGAAAATGTGATTGATTTTGCATGGGCCGCTGACCCTGACTATGTACATGAGGTGGTAGAAACCAAAGATGGACTAAAACTTCACTTCTATTATCAAAACGACACCTCCATTGTTGATAATTGGAAGGAACTCATTCCTAGAACCGTGGATATGTTTGAATTCATGAATGAGAATTTCGGCCAATACCCTTACCCACAGTACTCTGTTATTCAAGGAGGTGATGGAGGAATGGAATACCCAATGCTTACCCTAATTACGGGTGAAAGAAGTCTTGGAAGTCTTACCGGAGTTACCCTTCATGAAATGATTCACTCATGGTATCAGGCGGTTTTGGCAACCAATGAAGCCAAATACGCTTGGATGGATGAGGGCTTCAATACCTATGTAGGAAACATCGCTTGGAAAGCCCTGTTTGGCGATAATTCTGATTTCATTCATTCTGGGGCTTACCGAGGTTATTTTGCTCTTTTGAACAATGGAAATTACGAGCCCATGACCACGCATTCTGACCATTACGGAACCAATCAGGCTTATGGGGTTGGGTCTTACAGCATGGGGGCTGTTTACCTAAGCATGCTGGAATATGTGATTGGAGAAGACCAGGTGCGAAAAGGAATGAAACGGTACTACAATACCTGGAAGTTTAAGCATCCAGAGCCTAGAGATTTTAAAAGGGTGATGGAAAAAGTTTCCGGACTTGAACTGGACTGGTACCACGAATATTTGGTTGAGCAAATGCACCCGATTGATTACGGCATTAAATCCGTACTTCCTTCCGAAAAGGGAACCCAGATTCTCTTGGAACGGGTTGAGCGTTTTCCTATGCCCATTGACCTAAAGGTTGAGTTCACCAATGGAGATGTGGTATGGTATAACATTCCGCTTTCCATCATGAGGGGAGAAAAACCAGCAGAAGGTGAGAATTGGAATGTTCTTTCCGATTGGCCGTGGACCCACCCTCAATACGAGTTCCAAATAGATCGTCCTGTCAATGAAATAAAGTCCATTGAAATTGATCCAAGCCAGAGAATGGCAGATTGGAACCGGGACAATAATACCTTTCCTTTCTCTGATGAACTACGGATGAGAGGGGAATAATAAGACTTATCAATTTTGAAATGCCCGGGTTTCTTGAGCCCGGGTTTTTTTTACCTTCAACCAATGAAAATAAAACTCCTTCCTCTTTTTCTAATGGCCGCAGCCTGTACTCAGCCTCAAGAAGAAAGGCAGCCTCAAGCCCAAGAAGAGGCATCCCCTGCCCAAGAACCTGAGTTTTTGATAGCCTATAACGTGCTTGAAAATCAAGAAGCCGATAATTATGAGGTTTATATAGCCGATGCGAATGGGCTGAATGCTCTGAACCTGAGCAATCAACCCGGTGTTGACTGGGTTTACTCAAGCCATGAAGGGCGCTTATTAATGGTTTCCGATCGAGATACCAACCACCGTAGATATTTCTTGTATTCGGTTTCCTCAGATGGTAAAGATTGGAAGAAACTTTTGAACCAAGAACTGCCTGACTCATGGGTTTCAATGCATCCCAATGGAAAAACCCTAGCCTTATGCTTAAAGGAGGATGGAAGCCAAAACCTGGCTCTATATCATTTAGAAAAGGATAGCCTAAATTGGTTGATTCAAAACGAAACAAAGCTAGCCGACCCCGTGTTCAACATGGATGGATCCCGGATTGCCTATCGATTATTAACCAATAACACAGAAGAACTTTGGGTATATGAACTTGAATCAGGTCAAACCGAAAGGGTTTACCAACGGGAGAAAACCAGTCAAAAGGTATCTGGCTATCTAATTGGTCCGCCAAAGTGGTTGTCTGAAAATGAAATTGCTTTCATAGGATTAGATCAGGGGATTCATAGAATCTTAAGCCTTAATCTGAGCACAAAACAAGTAAGCAGGTTCACCGGAGATGACGGAGTAGAAGGTTGGTTTGATGTTCATCCGAATGGAAATCTCCTAATTTTTGACTCCGATCGAGACCAAAAAGGTAATTACAATATTTACCAAAGAAATTTGGAAACAGGTGAAGTTAGGCCACTGGTTCAAACTGAAAAAATAGAAATGGGACCCATTTTTCTTAAGAAATAATATGGAATACGCTTACCAAACTTTTTCCTCTCCTGTAGGCCTGCTCCACATTTACGCAGACCATTCAGGCTTGAAGCACATATCCTTTGATGAGGCTTTGAGCATAAAAACCCTTCCTCCTAATAGTCTGACCCGCTCTGCTCATCTAGAGCTTGAAGGATATTTTTTAGGAGAAATAAAAGAGTTTAAAGTGCCCTTAAATCCGGATGGGTCTGATTTTCAAAAAGATGTTTGGTCCTTCCTTCAGGGCATTCCTTACGGGAAAACCACATCGTATCAAACCATTGCCCAGTTGATAGGTGGAAAGGAAAAAGTAAGGGCCGTAGCTTCAGCAAATTCCAAAAATCCGATCCCCATCATCATTCCTTGCCATCGGGTAATTGGGAAAGATGGAGAATTAACTGGGTATTCAGGAGGTTTACAGAGAAAAGAAGCCCTTCTTGCCTTAGAAAGTGGCGAACTACAAGGTAGGTTGTTTTAGTCATTCCTTTGAATTCGGCTCCAAGCATCGGCATATATTTTCCATTCTTCCCCCTCCTTTTTCCACACCACTAAGTACTGCCCTTTGGTTGGGCCCCATTTTACGGTGTCTTGGCGGATTCCTGAGAGTTCGTAATACCCAATATCATAGGCCAGGTTTCCATCCACTTCAATTTCTTTTGGCTTTATTTCATGGTGGGTAATTTTAAAACCCTTTCGGGGAATCCAATAAGCCTTAATGCTATCACGGCCCTGTATGGTTCGGTCACCTGGCACCTGAATATAGGCCTCAGAATGGTAAGCCAAAGCCAGCGAATCCCACTTGCCTTGGATAATGTACCTTGAAAAATCTGCATCCTTTTTAAGGATGGTATCTTTCTCGTTTTGAGTTGTTAGCTGACAAGAAATTGCCATACCAATTAGCAAGGTGAAGGAAATACTTTTAATCATAATAGGTACCTCAAGCCTAGGCCAAAGGCGATTTTATCTGCATTAAAGGAAGGCTCTGGTAGCACAATTCCACCAGCTGGCGGAGGATCAGGAAAGGACATGGCTTTAAATTGACCCGAAAAAGAGGTGATAACCTTGCCTATTCTCAATTGAAGTCCATAACCCAAAATATCAGAAGGTTCATGTAAATTATTGCTTAACCGAAGGCTTCCGTAAAACTTTAAATATTCATCTCTATCTAAAACGATTGACACTGACCCCGCTGCATTAAAAATCCATTCGCGTGCATCACCTCCCGGAAAAGGGTTATCAGAAAATGAAGCCATCATAATATCAAAGCCAGACATGTCTTGAACATTCGTCATGGTAGTATGTTCAGTTTGCCCAAGACTTTTTTCTACCCCCACAATACCTTCAAAAATAAAAAGTCCCTTCCCGAAACCATTCACCCCCCGGTCTGTAGTCATGCCTATATTGGCTTTTAACGCAGAGGGCAGACCGTACTGTAAATCTGAGGTTTTGGGCCCGAAATTACTGAGGCTAATATCTGCGGTTAAATAGGTAATTGAACCGGGAAATATCACCAAGCCATGTTTATAGAAATACCCTAGGTCGAAAACAAAACCAGGCGATTCAATCAATTCCGTATTTCCACTGGTTTCAAATTTTTGAATGGCCTTATACCTACCTATAGAAACCCCAAGGTTGTGCCCCTTAAACAGTTCATAGTTTACAGCAAGCTTAGCATGCTTATGATTGTCCCGCTCCTCAATTTGAAAACCGGTTTTTGAAATATAACTACTCTGAGCCAGTTGTAAACCAAAAGCAAGCTTAGGAGTAACCCCCAAATAAGAGTTAAAAACCAAGGATGCCGATTGTTTGCCGATAAATGGGCTTTCAAAAGGAACTCCGCCAATGGCAAAATCAAAAGCCTTAAGGGTATCAATATTTGCCAATAAAGCGGGATTACCATGAAGCCCTCCGTTCGGATCCAATGCAGAATGAATTTGCCCTTGGTAACCAATCCTTTCTGGGGAGGTTTCAGATCGCAATCCATAGGGACCGTTTATAACCACAGCGTTGTATTCCGGGGCATCGGTTAATGACTCTTGAGAAAACGCACCAAAGGAAAAAACCACCAAAAGGGTAAAGAGGATTGAAAGTCTTTTCATTTTAAACTATTAATAATAAATGCACTTTTAAAATTATGGGTATATATTCTTAGACCTTATCCACTTTAGTCCTTCCCGCTTACTCAAGGGGGCGACCTTATGGTTTTTCAGGAAGTCTACAACCTGGTTAGGGTTTGTTTTGGAGTATTCGCGAAGGGCCCAACCAATAGCTTTTTGGTGGAAAAACTCTTTACTATGACTCCATTGAATGCAATAAGAAAAGAGGCGATAAGGATCCGTTTCTTGTTTGTATTTCAATTGATAGAGAATCGCCGATCGGTTCAGCCATAGGTTATTGCTGTTGATCCATTTCTCTGCTACGGATTCAATTTGCTTTGGAAACTTCTTGAAATAAGCCCCAGCCAGCTTAGAAGCGATTAAGTCAACCGTATCCCACCATGATTTATTGGTGATTAGAAACTCAAGAAGAACACTATCTTCCTTTTCAATTCTTTTTTTGAATCTTTTTTCCAGAATTTCAAGCGCACAATAATGAAGTTCTCGCTCGGGTTCCTCCCATAAAGACAAAACCACTCTATACTCTTCCTTTTTAGAGGGTAGGCCATGTTCCTGAATAAAACCCTTTAGCAAGGCCTGTCTTTCAGGTGCTTTCACTCCGAAAAAAGAAAAATTCTCTTTCATATAGGCAGACATTTTCGCTGCCCTTTCCGGGTTTTTAAGCTCAGAAAGCTCCTCACGTAGTTTGTTCTGGTAAGAAATACTCAAAATGAATGCAGTTAATATTGGATGAAGATACACCTGCAGAGCTTAGGTCCAAAATTATTTAACAAAAGGGGGCTACCTATTTTTAGAGAAGGAATCAAAACTGAACCGGCTGTTAATCAAAAAGGCCGGTCCTGAGACCAGCCTTTAGCTCCATTTGAAATCCTGATTAATAGATGGGGCTTATTGTGTATTTTGAGTGTAATTTATACTTCTTCCCCATGGCCAAATCCCCAAGTTTAGTAATTCCAAAACCTGCAGGAACGGCAAATCCGCCGCCTGCCATTAAGCCCAAGCTAATGGCATCCGCTATCTCCCTTTCTTCCCTTGTCAAATTTTCTTGGGTTGATTCTGAGCCAGCCAAAGCCCCAGCTCCGACGGCTATGGGTCCAGCAATCATGGCAGATACCCCGGCCACCTTTAAAACCACACCAACAGTACTTGATAGAGGGTCTCTCCAAGGTTTTAAATGCACCATTTGCGAAAGGGGCAATTTGGTGGTATCCTCTTTTACAATCCAATACATATGATTGTCTTGAATTTTGTGAAACCTTCCACTAAACTTCCCTGAAAGGGCTTTTACTTTGAATTTGTCTCCAGAAGAAACAAGTTTTCCATTGCCTTTCCCGATTTTATGAAGGGTAAAGGAATAGGCAGTTTTAGAAGGTTGAGATTGAGCAAAGCTCGACGCGGTGAATGCCAAAATCAGGCATAGACAAAAAATGGTTCTCATAATAAAAAGTGGTTAATTGGTTGCATCAAGGTCTCCCACAGAAAACAAGTTTGGGTAGCCTCATTCATTTCAGGCCGCTAAACTAAAAATTTATTCGAATTTAGACTTCTCTAGATCAAGCCATTCTAAGGTTGCATTGCAGAAAATATCCTCTACCACAGAATCATCAAGCCCCATCTCAAGCAAATAAGCACCAATGTCTAAGTCTCCAAGCGGGAATGGATAATCTGAACCAAGGGTGATTCGTTTTGAGCCTTGCATTTCCAAAACATAATTCATCAAGTGTGGGTCGTGAGTAATGCTGTCAACCCAAAACTTTCCTACATACTCTCTAGGATTAATGGGGTTGTCAACCGCTACCAAGTCAGGTCTGCAATTGAAGCCATGTTCTATTCTACCCAGGGTTGGTAAAAAGGCCCCGCCGGCATGTGAAAAATTAACTCTGAGTTTGGGGTACCTTTCCAAAACCCCCGAAAAAATAAGAGAACATGCGGCTCTGGAAGTTTCAGCCGGCATACCTACCAACCACGGCAACCAATACTTGCCCATTTCAGACTTCCCCATCATATTCCATGGGTGGATCATAATGGCCATACCCAGTTCTTCGCAGGCTTTCCAAATGGGTTCAAATTCAGGTTCACTTAAGTTTTTACCCTCAATATTTGAGCCTATTTGAATGCCTGGATAACCTAATTTCTTACACCTTTCTAATTCTTGAACCGCCAACTCTGCATCTTGCATAGGAATGGTAGCCAAGCCAATGTAATTCTTAGGGTGCTTCTCTACAATTTCAGCAATATGATCGTTTAAGAACCTTGAAATCTCCAGGCCATCTTTGGGTTTAGCCCAATAAGAAAAAAGCACAGGAATGGTACAAATCACCTGTACTTGGGTGTCGTACTTGGCGTATTCCTCAATGCGGACTTTCGGATCCCAGCAATTGATGTTCACCTCTCTGAAAAAAGTGGAACCCTGCATCATGCGGGCATAATTTTCTCGGTGATGGTCTAAATGAATGAATCCTTCGTACCCAAATTTCTCTGACCACCGTGGAAGGTTTTCAGGCATAATATGGGTGTGCATGTCAATTTTAAGCATAGAGGCGTTTTTGGCTTTGGGCAAAAGTAAAATTTTTCAATGGCTAAGGCTTAAAAAAGCTATGGGTAAAGCCATGTTCTTGATTTTGAATTTTTAAAACATACACCCCAGAAGAAAGGCTTTGCAAGGGTATTTGGAAAGAAGTATGCCTCGCCTTTATTTCCTCTTGAAACAGTCTGCGGCCATTCATGGATGTAATTGAAACGATGGACCCGCTTGGGATATCTCCTTTTAAAACCAAGAATCCTAGGTGGGTTTCCACCTGTTTAATCCAAGTTTTGGCTTCATCCAGGCCAATTCCAGTAGAGGTTCTTACCCGAACTGCATTTGGATCAGCAAGGCCATCCCCGGCAGCCATTTCTGCAATGAATTGTCCGGTAGAATCAAAAGCCATCACCTTGTCTTGATTCCAGTCTCCAATTAGGGTCCTTCCATCCGGAGTTAAGGCTCTTCCTTCGGGTTGAACTAGGTTTCCTGAATTCCATTGCCCAAGGTAGTTTTTGGCCGAGTCAAACTGAATAATGGCCCCTTTGGTCCAATCAGCAATCAGCATTTCTTGGTTTTCCCCCCACCAAATGGTGGTTGGCCCATCTAGCTTCGCGGAACCATGAAAAGCTCCCAAATCGTTTCCTAAGGAATCAAATTTATGAATGAACCCGTTCTGCCCATCCGCAAAAGCGGCGATGTAAAAATTCTTGTCTTGATCCCAGAGATGGCTTAGGCCCTTATTCACATCCACGGAAGTGAACTCATCAATAAAGTTTCCGTTTAGGTCAAACCGCACCACTTTTGACTGAGCAATACCCCATTGGGTAACATAGATGAGTGAATCAGGACCTATGGAGATTTTAGAAGGACTGGAGAGGGTATAACCAGAGCTGAAATCGCCCAGGTAAGCACCCGAATAGTAATCATACTCTTTCAAGCTTGTATTGCCGAAACCTGAAACAATTATATTCCCATTGGGATGAAAAAGGATGTCTTCAGGAAGGCTCAAGCCCCCCGAACCGGAAGGAATGAAGTCTCCTAAATAGTTTCCATTAGACGACCAGATTTTAATGCTATGACTGGCTCTACTATTGACCAAAACCTCATAGCCGCCTTGGGCGAAATTGAAAAAGGGGATTAAAAGCAGGAGGAATAGACTGGTAGTATTTCTCATCTATTGGATGCAGGTTTCTGAACTTGAAACAATTGAATCAGAGCTTGGAAGGTATTGGTCTGGCAAAAAGCAATTGGCCTTGGTTACCCCAGAAGCCGTGGTATCGCAAGTAATTGCGCAGGCCGTGCCCAAAAAGCTTTGATTGAAACCAAGGGTATCGTAGGCCGTGAATGAATAGCGAAAGGTTCCTAAAACTCCGGTAGGAAACCAGCCTTCATTGGAGGAGGCGTCAATGAAGGATTTCTCATAAAGCAAAACCCCGAGCTGGTTTTTGATTTCAAGGTTTTCAAAATGATCAATCCCCGAATTGGCCGTGAGTACAAATCCGTCATTCAGCCCATCACCATTGGGAGTAATTAAGCTGGGAACGTACAATTTACCTTGGCCTACCTCCTTAATGGGATTGGTTTGATTGCAACATCCTGCAAAGATATTATAGGGCTCAGGGGGATCTTCTTCTTTGCAGGAAAACAAAAATAGAACAGCCAGAGCGAGAATTATTTTTTCCATGCTTTATCTGCTTTCTGTTTCATATCTGAAAAACTCTCTTTGAATTTAATCTGTACTTCCTTGTTGGAAAAGAGAAAAAGCTCTCCTTCTTGAACCAAATAGCATTCAGCACTTGAAGGAGCAATTACCCCAGACCCAGTGGCAAATGCACAATACCCTCCATACTTAGGCATGTAATTATCAGGATTTGCCTTAAAAGCTTCAAGGTTTTGAGCCGAGGCAAACTGAAAACTTGCCCCTTTATACCGATAAGAATGGTTTGAGTTTCCCATCTCTGGGTTACCCGCAAAATAGGTTACCGGGTCCATTCCGCCTATGGCAAGGTCATTCTCAACCTGATAAACCTTATCGTGAATGCTCATCCAAATTGGATAAACTCCTTGGGTTACCATGTACCCTAACATTAAGGCCAGAAGACCTAAAAGACTGAATCCTATTACTTTAAAACCTTTTTTCATCGATTAAATTTTGGCTTGAAGGTAAATGTTTTGACGAAGGAAGCCCATCAAATTCCAAATTTAACCGAAATCCCTGCCTTTGCCAATCTTTAATTAGATTAGCCCCGCGAAATTTTATACCCAAAACCATGAAATATTATGCAGTCATAGCTCTCTTGCTATCAAGCCTTTACAGCATTGCCGGACCCGGAGACACCACCCGTGTAACCGTACATCAAGCCGTTGACATGACCTGGTATGGTTCTTACGATCAATGGGGGCAGTTTCCAGATGGATCTACCGAGTACAGGCAAATCTTAATGCATTATACCATGGGCTGTGCATCTTCAGGATGTTCAGATTGGGATTATACCACCATGATTGAACTTATGGAGCATACCGGTGATATGGATTCAACGCGAAGGGAAGCTCCGAGCTTTAAGGTGAATGGGAATACCGTTGATTCTGTGATTTTTGCCATGGATACAACCTATACCACTTCCTATAATTCAACCACTCAATCAACTGACTCAAGCGCTAACCCACCCCTGGAAATTGTACTTTACGAAGACACCTTAAACCCTACCACTCCCACAGATACCGTTTATGCCTGGGCGGCGGGGTATTATAATTTTTACTACGACTCAACCGGAGCTCCTAATGGTTCCGCATTTGTGGGCTATGATTCAATTTGGTATCCAAGTTTCACCGTTTATTACACTCCCTTTGAGGTTGTGAATCGAGTTGAATTGGCCAGAGTAATTACCCCTTACGGGGGATATATGGCCCAAGGATCGAATGGGTTTAACAATTCTTGGAAACATAAGCACACCTTTGATGTTACCGATTACGCCCCCCTTCTTCAAGATTCTGTACATCTTAGAGCATTTTATTCAGGTTGGTCTTCAGGTTTCTCAGTTACCCTTGAGTTTGAGTTCATTGAAGGCACCCCACCCAGACCAGTTTTAGACATTCAAAACCTGTACAAGGGATATTATAATTATGTGGATGACGCTGACTTTGAATCCAATAAAATGCCTGAGGTAATGACCTATTTACCTACGGATGCCGTTGGAGCCAGACTTCGTATTACCCCTACCGGACATGGTTTTGATAATAATTTGAACTGTGCCGAATTTTGCCCCAAAGAGTATTATGTTATGCTGGATGGGCAATTGGAATTTGCCGAGCTAATTTGGCAAGACGACTGTGGAGAAAACCCCATTTACCCTCAAGGGGGAACCTGGGTTTACGACCGTGCAAACTGGTGCCCCGGGGGAGCCGCTAAAATCTTTGAACATGAACTCACCGGACTTTATAACCCGGGTGACAGCCTGGGCATAGATTACGACATCGAAGACCATGTTTGGGCAGGACCTCAAACCCCAGGTTACGAAATGAGCGTGCAGTTAATCACCTATGGGGCTCCAAATCATCAAATCGATGCTGCAGTAACCAATATTATGCGCCCATCGAATAACGAAAACTACTCTAGGAAAAACCCAATTTGCAAGGGGCCGCTTATTGAAATCAAAAACGAAGGGGCACAAACCCTTAGCACTTTAGACATACAATACGGTGTTGAAGGCGGAACCCAGTTCAATTATACTTGGAATGGGAATTTGGAATTCATGGAAAAAGCTGAAATCGAATTGCCTAACATTCCTTACCCCAGCGGATGGCAAGGCTCTGCGAATAATTTCATTGTGCAGATTTCCAATCCAAATGGAGGAACCGATGAGCAAAGCTTGAATGATGTTTATACCACGGCTTTCGATCCGGTAGATGAGCATCAAAACAATTTGATTTTCGAAGTGAAAACCAATGCCCGCCCCAGTGAAAATGAATGGAGGCTTTATGGACCAAATGGCAATGTGATTTTCGAAAGAAAGGGGGGCTTATCTGCCAATACCATCTACAAAGACACCCTTTATCTGGGCCATGGTTGCTATACCTTTGAAATCATTGACCACGATGGCGATGGATTAACCTGGTGGGCCAATAATGATGGCTCTGGATATGCACGGATTCGTAAAGTTGGTGGAGGCTTTGCGAAAACCTTTAAGGCTGATTTTGGATCTTCGCACCGATACCAGTTTAGCACCACCAATAATGTTGGTTTGGAAGAGCCCATTAAAATGGGATTTGAGGTTTACCCAAACCCTAGCAATGGCCAGGTATTTCTAGACCTAATGACCCAAGAAAAGTCTGAAATTGAACTTGAATTAACCGATGCTCTTGGAAGAGTAATTCGGAAAGAAATGCATACGGTGGAAGGGGAAAAGAAAATTCAATGGTTGACCAAAAACCTCCAAACCGGAACTTACTATTTACGTATGTCACATAAGGGCGGACAAACCGTTAAAACCTTGGTGATACAATAAGAAATTTGAATGGATTTTAGCAGACTTCCAGATTTTAGGCCTTCAGGAAAATCGTACGTGCGTTGGAAAACCCGTGAGGTTCGAGTAGGTGAAGTGGGCATTGGCGGAGACAACCCTATTCGGGTTCAAAGTATGACCACAACAGACACCATGGACACCGAAGCCACCATTGCTGAATCCATACGAATGATTGAGGCGGGCTGTGAACTGGTCAGAATTACGGCTCCCAGTAAAAAAGAGGCAGAAAACCTGAAAATCATCAAGGAGGGCTTGAGAGAAAGAGGTTATTCAACCCCCTTGGTGGCCGATATTCACTTCACCCCAAACGCTGCTGAAATTGCCGCCAGAATTGTGGAAAAGGTTCGGGTAAACCCTGGCAATTACGCAGACAAGAAGAAGTTTGCAAATATTGAATACAACGATGAAACCTACCAGGCGGAACTAGATCGAATTCGGGAAAGGTTTACTCCCCTGGTTGAAATTTGCAAAGAACATGGTACCGCCATGCGCATTGGCACCAACCATGGCTCTCTTTCTGACCGAATTATGAGTCGCTACGGTGACACCCCCCACGGTATGGTTGAGTCGGCCATGGAGTTTGTGCGGATTTGTAGAGACCTTGATTACCACGAGCTTATCTTGAGCATGAAGGCTTCAAATACTCAGGTAATGGTTCAAGCCTATCGACTTCTTGTTGCAACCATGAAGGCAGAGGGTATGAATTATCCGCTTCACCTTGGGGTTACTGAAGCGGGCGACGGAGAAGATGGAAGGATAAAATCGGCAGTTGGCATTGGAACCCTTTTGGAAGACGGACTTGGGGATACGGTAAGGGTCTCCCTAACCGAGCCTCCTGAGGCTGAGATTCCAGTGGCCAAAGACCTGGTGAAAAGGTATGTAGACCTTTCCAAGCCAAAACCCCAGAAAGAGTCCTTTATAACCTATTCCCCCTTTGATTATAAGCGTTCTGAATCTTTTACCCTGCTTAATATTGGAGGAAAAGAAGCCCCAGTAGTTCTTGCCGATCTTTCGGATAAGCCTGAAATCAAACCCAGTAGCTTTTTCCCACTTGGGCATCAATACTCCATTCCTTTAGACAAGTGGAATCAAGCCGATATTGCTGCCGACTTCATCTATTTAGGAAGAAAACAGATCAACTTTGAAATTCCCGGGCAATTAGGAATCTTGGTGGATGCAGAGGCTTTTAATCCGAAACCTCAACATTACCCAGTTTTCAACCTCGAAAATTTTACAAGCCACCAAGCCTTTTCTGGGCCTAAATTCCTTCGCCTTTCGGCGGAAGAACGCCTTCCCAAGACATTGGAAAACCACCCGGAATGGGTAATTGTTTTGAGCATAAACCAAAACATTGGCATGGCTAAGTCTTGGATGGATGAACTTAGGGGCCAAGGCATTCAAAACCCGATCATTTTGGAAGGGAATTATGCCGACTTCTCACTTGAGGAAACCCAACTCTATGCCTCTACCGATTTCGGATCGGCCCTGCTTGATGGGTTTGGAGATGGAGTTTGGCTTAAAGGAAACTCTTCAGACCTTAGGGCCACCAATCAAATTTCATTTGGAATTTTACAAGCCACCAGGGTTCGGATTTCCAAAACCGAGTACATTTCTTGTCCATCTTGCGGAAGAACCTTGTTTGATCTTCAAGAAACCACCGCGAAAATCAGAAGGGTCACCCACCATCTGAAAGGGGTTAAAATTGGAATCATGGGCTGCATTGTGAATGGTCCGGGTGAAATGGCTGATGCCGATTACGGCTACGTGGGAACCGGGGTTGGAAAAATCACTCTTTACAAGGAAAAAGAAGTTGTAAAAAGAAACATTCCTTCTGAGGAAGCGGTAGACGAATTGATTGAGTTGATCAAGGAATATGGAGACTGGGTTGAGCCTGAAAAGGTCTTAGATTAATTTTCGGTACAACCACCAAAGAAGAACCAAAGCCAATACCGAAAGCCCCAACCAAAAGGTGAACTTCCCAAAACCTGCTAAGGGTCTTCTCAAGGGCAAATCATTTCCTCGAACCACATGATGCATGGCCTTTAATACCTCTTGGTTTTCCGTCGATGCATAAACCTTTTCCATAGACACCCGCTTGCCTAAGCCCTTTTCCAGGTTTTTGAAATAGGCTTTGGCTTCATTAAGCTCTACAAAGCAGGCTTGGTTTGGATAATAATACCGCGATTGAACCCCAGCCATTTCCAGGCTTAAATCATAAAAAAGAAATTCATAATCATTGATTGCCGGCATTGGGCTGGTTAATAGCCGCATGGGCATGCCCTTCCGCTTTGCCCTTGCTACCTGAAAAACGGGCAATGGTTTGGATACGCTATAGATTCCATGACCGTGGGTGTTTCCGCCTTTAATTTCCTCATGCACCTTGGGCTTAATCCATAGAAAATCCGGGTCAGCCATTACACAAGAGTCCTCTTCCGCGAAAGCTTCAGTTAACCTTACCCCATCTTCAGGAGCCTTGCAAAAATCTATGGGGTGATAGGCAATCTTGGATCTAGTATTTTGGCCAAATAAAGGGCGATGGCTTAGGTCAATGGAGGCATACAACAAGGGGAACGGGAAGCTCAAAAACCAATGGTCGGGCAGAATTTCAACCTCCTCATCATGAAGGAAAGAATGGGCCGGCCCCAGAATGCTTAAGTATAAACGAAAGGATTCAAGAGCATGATTATCTTCTAGATCCGCTTGAAACAGCTTCTGGGTTTGAGCTCGTAATTTGGAGTTTGAATGTTTCCAAAAAATCAGGGTGTCTACACTTTGAAAAACAAACCAAAACTCATCCTTGGTGTGAATCTGGGCATATCTAAGATTTTCATGTATGCAGCTACCGGTAAATGCTTCAGGGTAATAATGCTCCTTCCATGCAGAATCTAGTTTATTAAGACGGTTTAGGATTTCTAGCCATTCTGAATGATAGTTTTGGATGTTTTCTTTTAGAATCACCGATTGCAAATTATCGCCACCTCTAGTATCCAGCCAATTGTGGTAGTCTTCCCTTGATTCATTAACCAGGTTCAGGCTTCCTTTAAACACTGAAAAAAGGCTGTCTGAAATGCTTGGGGAAGGTTGAATTGGATAGTATCTAAGAACTAGAGCATTCCTCAGAGGATAATAGTGGTTCAAGAGATCGTTGATGAAATCGAGCCCGGGCTCTAAACCAGCCTGTTCACTGGATTTCATTAAGCTTAGCCCTCGATTCATCACCTGCTTTAAGAGATTTAAATCTTGTTTCGGGCTTTGGTCTGAATAGCCTCTTTTGAGTCGATCTTTCAAGATATCCAGCACTCTTCGGCAAGAACTTTCGGCTAACCTCAGGCTTTCCTTATCGGGGACAGCTTGAACAGATTGATGCTCAAGGTATTTTGACTTCTCAATTAAAAGACCCATCAAAAGGGTATCAAACCGGTTAAAACCAACCTGAGGAAGTACGTGGATATCATCGGGGTCTACATCCCTAGAAATCCGATGAATGGCTTTTTGATTTTGGAGCAGCGCCTTTTCAAGATCACCAGCTTTGAAGCCCAGGTAGGCCCTCATTCGATGAATTTCTGCACGTCGTGGCTCTTGGGCCGTCCATGCACTTCGCATTAAAACTTCAGCCGTGTCAATTTGAGCTTCAGCAAGGTCAAAAAAGCCCCTTTGAATTTCTTGATGAGCCCTTTCAAGATGAATTCTATACTCAAATCGATCTTGAATTGAGGAGGCTTGGGCCAGAAGATTTCCCGCGAAAGCGAAAACCAAGACCCAAGAGAGGAAGAATCGAAGCTTTTGAATCATTCTTCCATTTTGCGGTTAAACTGTTCGAAAATAGAAACCACAAGCGAAAGGATGAGAGAGAAAAGGATGGCCCAGCCCAAATTTCGAACCATGAAACCATCCACCACTCCGTCAACCATCATTACAATTACCGCATTGATGACCAATAAAAACAGGCCGAGGGTTAAAAAAGTAATGGGAATGGTAAGGATGACTAAAACGGGGCGAAGTAAGGTGTTCAACAAAGCCAGAAAGGCAGCTACTAAAAGGGCTGAAAAGAAACTTTCTACCTCAACACCAGGTAATAAATAGGCGCTAATCAAAACAGCTAAGGCGGTCATTAATAGCTTTACGATAAATTTCATGCTCATTCTTTTTGGTAGGTGAACAAATCTATTGATTTTTACTTCGAAATAAATTCAAAACTCATGCGCGCTTTAAACATCCTTCTCATTTTAAGCCTTTTTTTCATGGCTTGTCAACCTGAAAAGAAAGATACTCAAACCATGAAGACCTACCCCAATGACCCCCATTCTTTTGCACTGCCCAACGAGGCGGTTACAAGTCACTTAAACCTAGACGTTAAGGTTGATTTCAAACAGGAAGAAATTTCGGGAATTGCACGATATGAAATTCAAAAATCACCTGAAGCGGATAAAATTCGCTTGGACGTGGATGGGTTGGAGATTGAAAAAGTTTGGGTTGACGGAAAGGAAACCTTGTACACCCTAGGCAAAGAAAAGGAGTTCATGGGCAAGGGCTTAGAGATTCCCTTGGAGGAAGAATCGAAAGAAATCGCCATTCAATACCGTTCGGCACCGGATGCAAAGGCCTTGTTTTGGGCTGAACCCAGTCAAACCGCAGGCGGAAAATACCCCTTCTTGTTTACCCAATCTCAAGCCATTTTAGCAAGAACCTGGATTCCTTGTCAAGATTCTCCGGGTATTCGCTTTACCTACGAGGCCAATGTACAGGTTCCGAAGGGGATGATGGCCGTGATGAGCGCCAAGAATCCAACTGAGAAATCAGCCAATGGGGTTTATCGTTTTGAGATGAAACAAGCCATTCCTGCCTACTTAATGGCCCTTGCCGTAGGAGATATTGAATTTGAGTCTGTAGGACCTAGAACAGGGGTTTATGCAGAGCCTGGGCTATTGAAAGAGGCAGCTTATGAGTTTGGTGAAATGGAGGAAATGCTGAAAGCCGCCGAAGAACTATACGGAAGGTATTCTTGGGACCGGTATGATTTGATTGTTTTGCCCCCTTCTTTCCCTTTTGGGGGAATGGAAAACCCAAGGCTGACCTTCTGCACCCCAACCATTATTGCAGGCGACCGAAGTTTAACGGCTTTGGTAGCCCATGAACTGGCCCATTCTTGGTCTGGAAACCTAGTAACCAATGCCACATGGGATGATTTTTGGTTAAACGAAGGCTTCACGGTTTACTTTGAAAGAAGGATTATGGAGGCCGTTTATGGGAAAGAGTATGCTGAAATGCTGGAAGCTTTGGGGTATCAGGATTTACTGAATACCATTGAAGAATTAGGGGCCAGCAGCAATGATACAAAGCTGGAACTGGACTTGGAAGGCCGGAACCCAGACGATGGAATGACGGATATAGCTTATGAGAAAGGTTATTTCTTGCTTAGAGCCATGGAAGAAGCCGTGGGAAGGAAGAAGTTTGATGATTTCTTGCGTACCTATTTTGCGAACCATGCCTTTCAGACCATGACCACCGACGCCTTTGTAGAGTATGCGAACAAGCATTTATTTGAAGGAGACTTAAAGTTGGCCCAGGATGTTAACATGCGGAAATGGATTTATAAGCCAGGAATTCCTTCGAATATTCCGGTTCCAAGTCCTAAAAGGTTTAACCAGGTTAAGGCTGATTTTCAGGCATGGTTAGACGGCAAGCCAGCTGGAGATTTGAAAACAAAAAATTACACAACCCACGAATGGTTGCATTTCATTCATTTGATTCCCGAAGGCATTTCAAAAGCTAAACTTGAGGAATTGGATGAAGCCTTTGGGTTTACAAAATCAGGAAATAGCGAAATTCTATGCGCATGGTTCAAGCATACAATACCTGCCAACTACGCTCCTGCTGACTCAGCCACTAAGGCGTTTTTGATTAAGGTAGGAAGGCGGAAATTCCTTACGCCACTTTACAAAGCCATGGTAGAGTCGGAACGAAAAGAATGGGCCCTGGAAATTTACCAAAAAGCCCGTCCGGGATACCATGCGGTTTCCAGGCAAACCATTGATGAAGTACTGGCCTGGGGAGAAGCTGAGGAGAGTTTATAGTTGAGAGTTGAGGGTTGAGAGTTGATGGAATTGTTGAGTCGTTTAGATGATTAATTTCAGGCAGAGTCAAAATTTCTAATACCAATCCCCTGACCCTCCGGTCTGAATCTACGGCCGATTCCCCATTCCCTAATCCCTACTCCCGCCCAACTGACGGAAAGCTGAATATTTATAGCAAATTTCCAGTCACTCAGAGTTTATGGTTGAGAGTTTATGGTTGATGGAAATTGTTGATTCGTTTAGTCGTTTAGTGGTTGAGATGCTTAGGCGAAGAATTTCTGCCAGCCTCAAGATTCCTATTACCTAGTTCCTATTACCTAGTTCCTAATAAGGTCAATTCCTCTGACCCTCCGGTCTGAATCAAACCGCCGATTCCCCATTCCCTATTCCCACCAAACTGACGAAAAGCTGAACATTTCTAGCAAATTTCCAGTCACCAGTCACTAGTCACCAGTCACTCCTGTTGAGGCACTTAATATTTATGGACCGTTAAAAATTCAGAATTCAGATGGTCAAAGTCTCCATCCATCGTTATCAATTCTGCGTTTGCTACATATGCAGTAGCAGCAATCCATAAATCATTTTTACCCATATTTCTAGATGACCCCTTGAGAGGACGTTCAATAAGGTTTCCTTGACTAAAAGCGTCTATTTTGCTGTAGGCTTTTATTAATTGTTGATCAGAACTATTGATGTCAATAATATAAAGCCTATCCAATAACCTGTTTAATTTGGTCAGTTTAGGAGAGCCCCATCCACGTCTTTTACCTAAGGAAAGGAGTTCTGCTTTGGTCACAACAGATATAATGTTAATGCAGTCTTCCGAATCAAGTTCTAATTCCTGATTAATGGAATAATAACTTTCATGACCTCTAACAATTGCAAGACAAATATTTGTATCGAATAAAAATCTTCTCATAGCATTTTAAGGAGGTCCTCAAAACTATCTTCATCTGGCCATTTACCGACTATCTCAGAAAGTTTTCTGCCCGATTTCCTGTCTATCTGTTCTTTGAGTTGATCTTCAACAGAAAATGACTTTTTTGACTTGCGAGAAAAGTAATTGTCAGAATCTTCAGGGGGGTGCACCTGCTTAATTTCAACAACAGATGTTTTGTTAGATTTGAAATGGTTAACACCGGTAATGGTTATTTCCTTGCCCCAAAATGGTGAAATGTGATCAGCAGTAATATCGTCAGACAAAAAAGCATTAATCACTCCGTCTTTTGTAAGAATTTTCACCCTTAGTTTGCTGTACTTTAATTCTTCTACGATACCATTCAAAATAATAGGTTCAGGTTCAGGGGTTTCTTTTTCCAGGATTTGAATTTTATCAAAGTCCTTTTTTCTAAGCTCTAACCTATCAAACGAGCCTTTATTGGAAATGGTAAAAACCTCATTTTCTCCTATAAATGACTTTCTGAAATTCTTAAGTTCTCTTAATAGCGATTTATCAAGTAATTCGGATGCTCCATTATTTTTTGAAATCTCAGTAAAGGATGAAACAAATAATGAAATTGGTGTCTCGTTCTGTAAATCAACTTGTGATTCACTTCGAAAAATATCGAGTTGTACATGATCAAGGGTATCCTTGAATTTTTCAGACTCTAAACATAGAATCGTGCTGCCTTTTTTTAAACCACTTAAGGTAATACGCAGCGATTTTTTCAAGGACGCTTTCTTACGTCCTTTTGAAAGACTGACCCCTTTCAACCTAATTTGAAGAGCGCCTTCAGCTATCTTGCTTATCCCTTCAGCAATAGTTCCCAATCTAACAAGATCAATCTTGCCATTACCTTCAATTGCACCCGATATTTTTAGTTCATAGTTCACATTCGCAAGTTAGGGATATTACATTGAATTCGGAATGTAACTGACCTCCCAAAGTATCACCACCACTCCTGTTGAGGCGTTTATAGTTGATGGAATTGTTGAGTCGTTTAGATGATTAATTTCAGGCAGAGTCAAAATTTCTAGTACCAATCCCCTGACCCTCCGGTCTGAATCTACGGCCGATTCCCGATTCCCTATTCCCTATTCCCTATTCCCTATTCCCGCCCAACTGACGGAAAGCTTATTATCTCTAGCAAATTTCTAGTTGATAGTCACTCTTGAGTTGATAGTTGATAGTTGATAGTTGATAGTTGATAGTTGAAATCTAGGTATTTAAGGATGGGAATTTCGCTCAAATTCCGTTATATTCATAAGACTCTGTTACCGATGATTAACCTCGATTCATAGTCCACTTTCATCTGAGCCTTGGACCCGGTTTATAGTTGTGCCTTTATCGTTGATAGATTTTTGAAGTGGAGAATTTCAGGAAGGATCATAACGAGGTTTTCTCTGACAAAAAGCTGAATATTTCTAGCAAAATTCCCAGTCACTAGTCACTCAGAGTTTATGGTTGAGAGTTTATGGTTGATGGAAATTGTTGAGCCGTTTAGTTGTTGAGACGCTTAGGCGAAGAATTTCTGCCAGCCTCATGATTCCTATTACCTAGTTCCTATTCCCTAGTTCCTAATAAGGTCGATTCCTCTGACCCTCCAGTCTGAGTCTAGGGCCGATTCCCTATTCCCGATTCCCTATTCCCGCCCAACTAACGGCCAGTTGAATATTTCCAGCACATCCAGTCACTAGTCACCCTAAATCACCGTTCAAAAAGTTTAAGAATGGGCCTAGACACATAGGTTTTGTTCCGGGCTACTTTGGTGATTTCCTCCAAGATTCCCTTTTTCTCCATGCTCCTAATTGCTCTATACATGGTTGGTTTTGAGGCTACCTTATCTTCCAAACTCATTACCGCCGAATAAAAAAGTGGATTTTCGTACACCAAGGGCAAAAGCTTCTTCGGAACCTTGCCAAGAGTGCCCATTTCCTCAATGATTTTCAGATCGGCTTCTGCCTGTTTTTCCCAAGTTTTGGTCTGACTTAAAATAAGGTCTAAGCCCTGATTTAGGGTTTCTAAAAAAAATAGATTCCAATCCGAAAGCTCCTCCTTGGATTGGGCCTTTTTTAAATTCACAAAGAAGGGAGTCATGCCCAAATTGAATCCAAAAGCAATGGGAAGGAAAGGAAGGTTTCTGCCATACTCCTGCTGAATCAAGGCCTGAACGGCCAATTCCATGCTAATCATGTTCTTGGATTCAAAGGGAAGTATGTTCAAGTATTGATACACAAAGCCTGAGAGGTGAATCAAGGGGTGAACCTGACCGCGATTTTCAAGGTAAACCTCTAATCCAGCCAATAATGGCTTCACTTGATCCGGACTAGAAGCTAGTACCTCAGCCGTCTCACGACTTTTTCCACCTAAATACTTTTCGGAAGTACGAATCAAGGATCCCTTTCCCCCTAATGATTTGTTTAAGCCTATGAGGTCATCCAAGTTAAGTTTCCCCGAAAGGGAGATTAAAGACCTAGCCACTTGGAAATCTCTATTGAACAACTCCATCTCCTCCATCATGGTTTGGTCTAGGTCCTCTTCTTGTAGAAAGGTTTCGGTAAAATGAAGCCCCCTCCCTTTGAAGCGACCAAGCCCTATCAATTCTTGTCGAATGGAGTTTGAAAGGAAGGCTGAATAAAACGGGATTTTCCGCATCCGTTCAGAAAGGATGCCCAAATTTCGATCTAGGTTTGAAATCAATAAAAACTCCGGGCTGGCATGGTCTGCCTCTTCTTTCTCCCAAGATTCAGGTAATACGGTAAGAATTAATTCAGCCATGGTATGTATTGAAATTCTCTATTCAACCTTCTAATCTTATTGACCTCCCAAACTTTGTCAAATAAATTAAAGTTTTTTTACCTAAATAATGACCTAGGTGAGAATCCATGAAAAAAGGGCCTACTAAAAGCAAGCCCTTTTGTAATATGTGAATTGGTCCCAGGTTTATTCTTTGATCCAGATTTTTTCCTGAGTGGTGCCATCTGAATAAACCAACCTTAAGAGGTAGGTGCCAGAGGGTAAATGTCCAACGTTGATGCTGGAGTTCATTCCAAGGCTTAAACCATGCCTTTTTCCGTCCATGCTGATTATGTCCATTTCTTCAAGCTCACCCCTGAGGTTTTCAATAAACAGAGTTTCGCTAACTGGGTTGGGGTAAATCTTGAATTCTGGAGATTCCTCAACCCCAATATTGATCAGTTGATTTTCATGGAAGAAAATAGTTCTCGAATATAAATCCATGCCAAAAAGATCTAAATCTCCATCCGAATCAATATCTCCAGAAGAGAACAAGGTATAATTGGAGGTTGTAATGCCTATGCTGCTGGCCATTTGAGGATTGAAGTTCGGATTGGTTGCAGATCCGTTGTTTTCAAAATACACATCTGTGTCGGCCGAATAAGCATTCATAATCATGTCTTGGTCGCCATCTAAATCAAAGTCACCAAAACAAGGCAAAGGATAATCATTCGAAAGACCCAAGGGCCTTCCCATTAAACCGAAGGGGTCCGTTTGCAAATTTCCAAAGGAAGGGTTTGATGGGCTACCTGTATTTTCGGCAAAGAAAATATGGCTTGTGTCTGTATAGGTAGATTGATTAAAAGAATAAGCCCCCACAATTAAATCCAAGTCTCCGTCTCCATCCAAATCCACCAATTGTGGTGTTGATGCATAAAAATAACCCCCCGCTTGAAAATCTTGCATATTGTTCAGGCCAAAAAAGCCCGTAGTCATGGTATCCATTTGAAAGTTGGAAGCAGACCCTTTATTCTCCGCAAATTGAATGTCTCCATAGAAGCCAATGTTCACAAGGTCTAAATCTCCATCCCCGTCTATATCGCCTAGATCGGTAAAAGCAAAGCCCATGGAAGGTGCCACGGTCAACTCTACAACTGTAGAGCCAGCAAACTGAGGAAGGGTTGGTGTGCCAACATTGGTCATAATTACCAAAGAATCTGCAAACACCCTTGGCACTACAAGGTCCAAGTCACCGTCCGCATCCACATCTGCCGGAATGGCTTGGTATACATAAAAAGGGAATGGATTTGTCAAGCCGAAGGGTTGATCTACCCTTGGTTGAAAAGACTGTGCACTGGTCTCAGCGGCTAGGGTAATTCCTGCCACAGCCATGGCCCATTTTGCATAATGGTTCCATTTTTCGATCCTCAAGAATTGCCGAAGCTCATCTAGGATCCTTTGAATGGAACGGATTATTCTTCTTCTCGCCTTACCTGAACTAGGGTTTTGCTCCAGTTGGCTAAGCATGTTTTGAAGGGAAAGCTCCTTCACAAATAGTTTAGATTTACTCATTTTGGTTAGGTTTTTTAATGGCCCAAAAGCTTGAATCAGGAAGGGCCAGACCTGCTTTAAAATCTTCGGTTAAAGTAGATAAAATATTGGGACGTAATTGGTTTGGGAAAATTTTCAGGTCGTAGATTTCATCAACAGAGGTCAAATATTTAATCTCCCCTTGAAGGCTTGCGGAAGGTAGGTGTACAACCAACACCCCCGCCTCGGTGGCTTTTTCTGCAAAAGGGAGCTTCCCAAAGGAGGAGGAGTTTTTCCTCAGTTTGGATTTAGAAATAAAGAGGTAATCCCCAATTAAATCCATCCCTCGAAGGAAGGCGTCCGTTTGAAAAACAATTTCCTTTTTTCCTGAATCCAGATGAATTTTGGTCAAAGCCCCTTTGGCCGATTCTAAAAGAAAAACTTCTCCACCAATAATTCTAGGGGTATGGGGCATTCCCAATTCTTTGGTAATGATTTCTTTTGAATCCACGTCCATTAAAACACCCCCATCCAAGAGTTCCTCCTTCCAACTTCGATAGGAATTTCCTTGATTGAAGGCAGTCACAAATGCTGGTTTCCCGTCTTTCATGGCCATCCCATTCAAATGGCACCGATCTTCAGACTTCATTTCGGTCACAAACTTCGGCAACCAAATGGGCTGGTAATTATGCTCTCTTGATAGTTTAAAAAGGCAAGAGAAAAGGGTGTTCACTCCGTAAATTTCATCCTCGGCCCCCCAATGGAGGTCGTGTATATCCATCGGACCCGTATGGTAGGTAACCCGAGGCATGTACATGGCATCGTATTTATTAGGGGATTTGGGATAATGTTGAGCTAAGCTCGGATGATTCCTAAACTCAATCACCTCATCTCTACAGGCCAAGGCCATCTTGTTTCCAGTATGGCTCAGGGCAATGCCCATGGGCTGGTTGAAGTTTCGGGGCAACTGAACCAATGAATCTTGATCTGGAGCGGAGAGGAAAATCATTTTACCCGCTTGGTAGGTTGATAGGGCCAGGCTGACTTGAAGTTGATTTAACAATTCAGGAATCTGCGGAGTATGGGTGCAGGAAAATGGGCTTGGAGGGTTTTGCATGTAAAAAGTTTTCACAATAATATTCATTTGGAAAACAAAAGGCTTGAATTAGGGGCTTGAAATGGAGGAAAAGAAATTGAATTCAAGATTGAGTGAGGAAAGAAAATATTTGTAGTTTTGCCCTCCCTTAGCCGAAGTGGCGGAATTGGTAGACGCGCACGACTCAAACTCGTGTTCCTTCGGGAGTGTGGGTTCGATTCCCACCTTCGGTACTATTCGGCTATTATGTGATTGAATGCCAGGAGATTATACCTCCTGGCATCTTTCTGTCGCCAAAAAAATCAGGCTTATCGCCAGAAATTTTCGGGCTTTTTTTAGGCATGAAAAAGAAAAAAGCGCCATACAAACCTGCAATACTTCGCCATTTTAATTACGACCTAAGTAAAAAGTGGTACGTGGAATTCTATGCTTTTCACCCAGTTAAGCAAGATTTAGTGCGAAAACGCATATACGCCGACTTGAACCAGTATAAAACCACGAAGGAGCGAGAGTTTCATGGAAAATTATTGGCTCAAAGAATTAATCAATATTTAAAAGGCGGGTCAACAATCAAGGTAGACCCAGTAGTTAGATTAAATACACCAAAAACAACGCCTGACCCCCTGCTTCAAGCTCCAAGAATGAAGGTTTTGGAAGCTTTAGAGTATGGCTTTGAAACTAGATCTGTTGGCATGAGAAAATTTGGGGCTCAGTCATATCGGACAGCGGTTAATCAGATATCCAGTTTTATTCAAAATGCAGGGCTTGAGGCCCGCACGATAGACGAAATACCCAAAAGGGTTTACCAGGATTTTTTGGATGGCATGATTAAGTCTGGCAGATCAGCGGTTACGGTTAACAAAACTCGTGAGTTTTTAAGATCCATTTGCAATTCCTTAATTGAACGAGAGGTTATAAAGACAAATCCTTTTTCTGGGGTTCGTAAATATCCGGAACAAAAGTCAACTGCAAATGTTCCATTTGACTCAGATCAGATCCCCATTCTGAAAAAAGCAATGAAGCCTGAGCCTGGTCTTTGGTTTTTTGTCCAATGCATATATTATTTACTGGCCCGTCCCGCAGAATTAAGAAGACTAAAAGTAATGCACGTTGACTTGTTCCAGAAAACGATAAACTTCCCTGCCTCAATTTCAAAGAACAAAAAGGATGGCGTTGTTGCAATTCCTGATGTTTTTCTTCAACAGGTTAAGGATTGGATTCTAGGCGCATCAAAGGCTGACTTCTTTTTTGGCAACAACTGGGTTCCGTCATCTGATGAAATGTACCGTAACAAGGCTTCTAATTGCTGGAAAAAATTGGTAAAAGACCAGGGCCTTCTTTATCCAGGACAAACTATGTATTCTTGGAAGCACACCGGGGCTGTCTCGCTCTACAAGGTGACTAAGGACATTAAAGAAGTCCAACTTCAATGTAGACACCATTCTTCTGATCAAACCGATTTATATCTTAAAAGCTTAGGCTTTTCACAGAGCACTGGGGTGAGAAGTAAGTTTCCGAAAATTTAAAAAAAGTTTTTTTTGTCGCGTTTTTGCTACTACGTTACTACAAATGGCGCTATCCATTGCCAGCACTGGGTTTGACGTGTAGTAACTTCTCCTAAAAAATGTTGAAATGTAGTAACTGCACCTTACTACAACGGGCGAATTTCGGGGGGCAGTAAACCAAAATCTAACCACCCTTAAAGTTTTTAACGATTACGCTGATAAGGTAAAGTAATCCAAGCCAGAAAAGTAACCAAGGCCATACCTTTCTTAAGCTCTTTGGGCTATTTTGATAATCGATTGTAACGTAAGGGCCTTTTGAAATTGTAGTGTCTTTATTAAAACCTTGACCTTTATCAATCACAACTAGACTCAATTGATCACCCGTTTTGTCTACAAATGCTGTTAAATGTTTGTTGGCGGAGTCAGACCCCGAGATTTCAAAGACAGAATCCGTTTCTGGAAGTCGCCACTTAACCTCAAGTGTAGCAGGCCGGGTTCGGCCACGAACATGAACCACCACAGAGTCAGACCCAGCAATTAGCTCCTTTGGGTATTTTTCTGCAAGCTTTATTATACGATCCTTTGTACGCTCAATTTTAGCGTTACGCCATGCGGTTTTTATCCCATTACAACTGGACATGAATACGACAAAAACTAAAAAAGAAGCCCTCAATCTCATACCGCATTCTTCATTATAGCAATCAAGTAGGTAATAAAGCTTAGCAGGCCAATGATTAAAGAGCCGGCGGTAATAATTGCAATGTAGGTAGACTTGACTTTTGCCATCATCAGTCCATGATTAACCCTTGTTGAATTGACCTCATTGTCTAGCTTATCTACTCGTTTTTCCAGCTCCGATGTCCTTTTTAGATATCGCTCCACCTCTTCATTATTCTCCTTGATGAGCCTTAATGCCGTACCGACATTTGAATCAACATCAGACTGTTTCTGCTTGATTTCCTTTAGATCGGTGTCTATTTTTTTTAGCGTCAAGGACAAATACACCCTTAATGATTGATCATTCAACCCTTTCAAATCATCAGATGGCTTACCTCCACCACTCATGATCTAATTAATAGGATTCCGGTTACTATAAGGACTAAGGCCAGAACAATTAAGAGAACTTTTTTTTTTGGCCGTGATCCAAGTAAAGATCATGTTCAGCCTTTCTCCTTCTAACTAGCCCGTTAGAAACAATTAGCTTTCCGGTTTTAGGGTCTCGCACCTTATTCCAGCGTAGTAGCTGATTAGCAACATCCTCTGGAGAGGCACCTTGATTAAGTATCTGAATTAGGGTTGATGACCTAGCATTACCTGAGCCTACATTATATAGCCAAGAGACTAAGGCTGAAAACTCATTTTCAGTTAAAGGCACCCCTACCATGGCTCTTAGTGATACTTCTCGTTTTTCCAGGTCCTCACGAAATAGTTCTTCAGCTCGTTGAGGGCTTATGGTTTGGCCAGGATATACATCTGGCCCTGTATGACCGTAACCAATAGTAATAACACCCGCCTGGTCATAGTAAGACCTAGTACGTAATTGCTCAAAACCTTTGATAAGGTCAACCCCCTTTTTGTTGGTTATTAATGCGTCAACCGGTTTTCTATTCATTTCAAATCAGTCTTTCGAATATGTCTTAGCGATTTCTTGAACCTAGACCTATATGAGGATAAAGGGTCGATTGATTCCAGCTCTTTGGCTAGTTTGTGGGCCCGTTTTAGCTCAGAAGCCGCCTTCTTCTTGTTTCTCTTTGCCCTAAAGCCCATCACCCAATACTTTCGCCCCTATGTTTTTTCCACAATACAAAAACCGCAGAGTCTCTTACTTGCTGGTCTATTGAGATACCGTTCTTTTTTGCTGCTTTTTTCTGGTCGTCAAACCACTTTGGCGTTCCCTTTATCCTGCGAACCATATCTTGAACGTCACTTGGCTCAACTAGATTCTTGAAGTCATGAAGGCTTACCCCAGGAGGTATTGGGTCAGATGATGACCCTAAAGCATTTGACTTCCGGTTTTTTAAACTCAGGCCAATGATAACAATAGCCGTCAAGACAGCTCCAATGATTAAAAACCAATACCATTTCATAATACTTTCATTTTAAACTAATCCGCAACTTTGAAGAACAGCCCACCTGGCGTTTGGCTCTACAAGACTGTCAGGAGACACCCCCCTTTTTTCAGCCTCTTTTACAATTTGAGCCCACCAGCCTGGACTATTTCTTATTTCATCTGCCTTTTTACTCCAAGCCTTCCAAGTCACTTCTGACTTCATCCTTGAAACCTTCCGGCGCTTTTTTGGGCAAGGACCAATTTCAGGATCATAGGAAGAACTAGTGGTTGAAGTGGCTGAAGCTTGTTCTTCACTGTTCGATCCAGAAAAAAACAAAAACACAATGCCAGCCAACACAACAAGCCCAATTATGCTTATAACAATAATCTTAGTTTTCATCTAGCTAATTCTTTTTGTTTTCAAGGCTTTGCCCTTACTAGGCTCAGCTCTAGAGTTGCATTCACACCGGCGGTCTGATTTGCAATCACATTCTTTTAAACTAACTGGGGTTGGCCTGATTCCTTTTCTAGGCCCTTCTCCTCGTTTGATTTTCACCTTTTCATGTGCCTTACTTGCAGGCAAAGGAGGCTCTTCATCACGATCTGGACCTACCCAGTCATTCTTAAGCTCTTCTGCAAAAACACGAGTAACCTCTTCTTTGTCAAAAGCATGAGGCTTCTTGGAGTTTAAATCCGTTTCAACCTTTACTACTGAAGCTTTATTACCACCTTTGATTCCTCCCTTTTCAACCACACTCAATCCGGAAGTACCAGGAGTTGAAGGCAGGTTATTAAACTTCGGGGAAGCTCCTGATTTCATTTGACCTGGATCCAAAGGGTTTTTGATAGACCGGGAGGAAGACTCATTTGATTTTATCTTTCTAAAAATCAACCAAATAAGCAAGCCTAAGGTGATAGTAACCGATATCAATACAATCCACTTTGTTTTCATTTTCCTAGTTGTTTTATTAGCACAATTCCAGCGGCAATAATCAGTATTGAGACCCCAACGATTACTACTACCTCGGTAATGTTCTGCTTGTCGATGGAAACTTTTGTTTCAACATCGGCGTTAATTCTTGGACCCTTTTCACCTGAAATTATATCCTTGAAAAACTTCCACCCTTCCATATTTATAGATTAAATCCCCCCCGCTCTAATATGGGAGCAAGTTTTTTTAATTCCCTTGTATTGTATTCTTCCTTAAACCAGCCAATCATGTCCAAAGGTTCCGCCTGCCCAAACCATTGAAGAAGCTTGTTTCCAGCACCATAGTAGGAATAAAGCGGTGTTCCAAAATTTATGTACACTTCCTGTATGTCCCGACCATTTAATGGCTTTAGTGCAGCATAAACATCGTCAAACCCATCCCCAACCCATTTCATTTCTTTATAAATAGACTCCGAAATACCTTGTAAAACACGGTCAGGCTGACTTGGTTTTTTTGATCCATCACGGGTACTATGATTTCTTACTTGCTGTTCCTCAACCTTGTTTTTTATTGATCCAAACAGTTTCGAAAGCCTCCCCTTAAAAACCATTAAAACGATGATAATCACCGCCACTCCTAGCCCAATTTGAACATATTTGTTGTTAACTAAAGTTCCTATCATATTTCATTTACTCTTGTGGCAATGATTTCTTTATCTAAAACCGTCACCTGGTTACCCGTGTTCTCTACCCCTTGTATTTTTAAGTCCGCTCCACCAGGGGTCTCAACAATAGCTGTAACTACTGCATGAAGTCGACCACTGGCGTTTACCCCTACACTTTGTGACTCAACAGATACCGTTGTCTCTTTGAAGTCAACCCCATTGCTAACTATTTTAAATGTCGCCTGGGCATCTGCCTCTAAGTAAACAACGCCAACAAAGGTTACAAGCCATTTTCCTGCTGGGAAATTTGAAAGCGTCATCCCCCCCAGGTCAGCATAGGATCCATTGAGGATGTCATCCACCTGGCTGCTTGACCTCCTTGTATCAGAAGCCAGATTATCAACTTGTGATATGTGCAATTTGGTTCTAGGCATCACCATTCTTGTTTTGACGAATACCTAGTAGTTTACGGAACCACCCAAGCATAATTGTAAAAAGCTCTTCCTTTACCGCCGACAATAAAAGCCCAAAGCCAAAAACCCTGAACAAAACACCCTCATTTGGACATTTGGGAACTACTTGCCACATGTCGAGGTTCCAGAGCACTATACAATTAAGGCACAATAGGAAACCGATTACCGTGGTAATTTGATCTAAGCCAGTTTTACCTACCATTAAACTCTCCATACCAATCCTTTTAGTTTTATAAAGTAGATCACTGAGGTATCACCTGGAACTGGGTTGGTTCCTCCAAACCAGGGAAAGGCAGGGTAAGTATGGCTCAAGGGCAGGTAAATGGTAGCCCGGTAAAACCCATCCAAACCTTGTCGGCTCTTATTTAAGGTGGTGATTTGGTCAGTCGATGGAACCTGTAAATCTGTTTTATGACGTTTGTACTGATCTGAAACCTGAAACTGATGATTATAATACCGCCAAACAGCTAAATGTTCATCACTATTTTGATGGCCTGTTTTTGTCTTTTTTCGGCGCCATGGAAAAGTGCTGGTGCCGCCTAATTTGTTCCAGTCGGCCTGTTCATGTGAGGGAAGCTCATAGCCAGAAAGGTGAGGACTGAAGAACACCTTTACTTTAATGGACTTAGCCATAACTAGTTTAGCAATGGCTATCATAAATAAAAACAACAAAGCCACACCAAGGTTTGGCATGCGGGCACCAGGTTTATGTTTGATCTTAAACATCATGGTGTAATGGTGTTTTTGGTTACAAAAGTGCCTGACTCCCTGAATTGATGAACGAACTCACCTTCACTAATACCCATACGCCAGGTGCCATCGGTGTTTTTATCGCCGAAGTAAATCCAACTGGTGGTGGCAAGCTGAATGTCTGCATCCGCCCTTAAATCAGATCCTGCATTAAGTGTAGATCCAACTGTAACATCGCCGGAAAAAGCCCCATCGTTTGCCGAGATATTTCCAGCTACACTTAGATCTTGTTTTAAGCTAACATTACCACCAGGAGACACGTAAATGGCGGTATCAACGTCAACCTTTAGCGTAAAGGAGCTCTGAGAAAACCCGACAGCTTTAAGTTCTACACCATTCAAGTTGCTTTTAACGTCTAGATATGAGGCCGTAGAATTAAAGGTTTCAAAACGCAGGCCATTGGAGTTAACCATTTTAACTTTAGGCACAACAATCTGGCCATCCACGCTTAAATTGTCAGTGAATTTTGAATCCCCCTCGGCATAAAATCCACCACCAAGACCCCCAGGACCACCAACAGTTTCACTCCAAACCTGAAGGGCATAGGTGCTGTCAGGCCGCTCATCAATCACATCATAAAGCCTACTGAATAAATTGTTGACATTGGTAAATACGGAAACACCTGTTTCGGTTATTGCAAAGCGGGTTGTTTTGGCGATATCATTCCCACTATTAATGGATGTGCCATAGGTGAAAAACCGAATTGATCCCTCTCGAGTTACTCCATCCCCTCGATACATATTACCGAAGCCTGAAGTTTCAAGGTTTCCCGATCCATTCAAAAAGGAGGTGAATTCAAACTGACCACTTAATGTATTCCTGGTCATATTTGTATTGTTATTCAAGCCACCAAGTTGAAAGGTTCCTCTACCTAGGAGCGATTGAACTTGAAAGGCATCATTTCCTGAGGTGGTCAAAAAGTAAGGCTTAGCGCTAGACTCTTGAACAATTCTAGAATTAAACTTCACTTCATCATCCTTAATATGCAGTAGTGTGTCTATTTGATTCGAGTGATAGAAATAACTCTTCCCCATACCTAGAGTAGCAGTCCTGTATAAACCATTACCGTCAGTAGTACCTCCATAAATATCTACGTGGGAGAATAATCCTCCAGTTGTATCATCAATATCAAACCAAAAAGCCCCAGCTCGTTCAAAATCTGAGGTTCTTCCATTGTAGCCAAACACATCATAAGCACCAACTACATCTCCAGGAAATACCATTGAAGGGTTTTGATAGGATCCTCTGGATTTTTTCAAAATGAACTTAGGTGCAGCACCATTATCTGTATATCGAAATAAAGACAAACTTGTAGTAGATAGCTCTGATCTTAGCTCACCCCCTGTGAAATGCTGAATATTACTGCCTTGATCATTAATCAGAATGTTAGGCTGGTCACCTGTTCCAATCACAACCGTATCAGTGGTTTGAGAGCCAATATAAAACGGTCCGCCGAGGGCCTGAATTCCAATGGCCTGAAAGGGTTGAAACCCAAATCTCAAGTTATCGGAAACACCGATGTAAATGTCTCCGGCTTTGTTATCAAACTTAACCGTATAATCTGCCAGATTGTTACCTATACTCAGAATTTCCTCATTAATCAATGGATTAGGGCTTGATGGAGTGATATTGACAGGGCCATTTGCCTCAAGAGAGTCAAAAACTCCACCCCAGGGAAAATAAAAATATCCAGGGTTTCTTGTGGTCTGGGTTGGACGAGTTTGCCCCCATGATGTATGAAATAGGGCAAGCGCAAATAACAAGTACAATAGCTTTTTCATATGCTTAAAATGATTAGAGTTCCAGATAAGGCTTGATTAAACTGGACCAAACCAGTCTCTGAATTCAAGGAGTTCACATTGCCCGAAGAACGGAGCTCAATTCCCCCATTGTAAAACAAAACCTCGTCCAGGCTGTATCCAACCAGGCCTGAGGTTGTAACCTCTGATGTGGGCTCTTCAAGAGTAATGGTTTGGTTGACCTTGTTCTTGATTCTTCCGTTTTCATCAAGTGTGGCAAGGTCTCCTCCACTATACTGATCAGGGGTTAGAGCGCTTTGATATAATGCAGAAAGCGCATCTCGCAACTTTTCTGCGGTTACATTCAGCGGTTCGTTCGATTTGATTAAACCTTCAAGGTATACCTGATAATCTTCTAGGCTATCAAAACTAGGTACTGGCATCAGGTAATCTTTTTTAGTGAAATGTTATCTATTGTAACTGACCCTGAACCTCCAAAGCTTGCGTCCAACTTAAAAATCAGATCATTCCCATTGGTTTGATCATACGTGTAGTTGAATGTATACGCGTTAACTTGTTTTGATAAAACTTGGGAACCAAAAAGGCCTTCAAGTAAGAAGTCCGTATTTGCATCGCTTGTTACAAGATCAAATTTTAATTGGTAATCAGAGCCATGCTCAAGCCCATTGATTCCTTGTGTAATTGACGCATCAATGGTAGAGCTGGCGGCTAATCTACACGTTCCACTGGGATAAGAAACCACAAACTGGCTAGATTCTTGCCAGTCATCGCCGGCGGAAGAAAAATCGCCATTAACAACCATTTCATCTCCGAAGCTTGGAGGGGTTTCAGTAGGTTGTTTACCTAATGAAAAAGTTGCTATGGAAATGGACGCAGCAATCATGCAATTAAAACCAAGTTAAGAGCAGTGGTACCCGTTGCAAAAACACGCTTGGCTCGAATGGGTAAAATGGTGCCGTCTGGAACGTTTCTAAAGGTGACATCGCTGTCATCTTCAGCAAGAGTTACACGAACATTGCCTGCAGTGGTTGCATCCCCACCTACATAAATACCACCTTCAAAAGGAAGATCATTGTTGTCATCAGGTGAAATTTCCTGAGCTCGAATGGCTTGAAGGTTTACAACCTTACCTCGGGTATCGGTAAACATAGACTGAATTTTAGGCTAATTTCTAAGAATGTAAAGGGGGTATAAAGGACAAAACGAAGGTAAAAACCAGGGGTCTCAAGGTGAAAAACTGTGCTTTTGTGCTTTTGTGCTAAAAACTGTGCTGAGTTTAAATAATTAACTATCAGTAGATTAAACCACCTGAGTGCAAAAGCACAGTTTTATATATTTAAAGAAGGGTATACCCTTTAAAAAAAAGACATAATAAAAAATATATATACTATATGTCACCGCTCAAATCGCAGTTTATTAGCACTCTTATTCACTCAATTGGGGGAGGTGGGGGAAAATCAAAGTGATCTATAAAAACAATATCTATGAGAAAAGTTTGGCCGTTGTTAACCGCGTTACTATTGGGCGGGGTAAACATTGGGATGGTATACATGTTTTGTTGGTGGGAATGGGATGGCGCTACGGCTACTATGGCGTTTATAGCAGCCCTTTTATTTGGGGTAGACCTTGCCTACCAAAAAGAGGAGATGGCCTCTATGGCCGACTCAATGAGGCAACAACTAAGCATTCAAGGAGCACAACGTAAACTTCAAAGGGAACAAGGCAGACTCCAAGAAAAGCTCCTTGATCTTGAGCACACCAGGGAGTTCAACAATTATGTAGACCAAAAGATTGCCCTGATGGAGAAACGATTGGATTGGGAGCTGGGAGATGGTTGGCGACAAGGGTTTAATACATCGTGGAGCAATTGGGAGGTTCCTGTATTACCAGATTTGGAAATGATTCGGGAGGAATGTTTGGAGTGGTTTGAAGAATACATCCCAGGTGTAGCGATTTTCGAGAATTGTTTTTGGGGGATTATGGCTTACCAATCCAACAAAGCCGAACCAGCTAAATTTCACAACACCTTGTCAATGGCAAACCAAAAACAAATGGCGGTTAGTCATCTTTGCGAAACGGTTGGGTCAAAATTCCTTTTCCTTCATTGTGCCTTGAGACTTGAAGGTGATGATCGATTAAAATATTATACCGAATACAGCTTGTATGGGTGGATGGTCAGTCAAATGATCGAAGAAGGCAGCAAGGCGCTTCCCTTGGCTAGAAAATTGACGGAAAAGTTTCCTGACAGATTTAAATAAAAAAACCAACCCAAGACTTTGTTTCAAGAACCACCAAGAAAGGCCCGCTACAGGCACGAACAAAGCATGGGTTGGCAGTGGATTAGACCATCAGGAAACGGCCTTTACAACTTTCTCCTGGTTGTCTTCTACCAGTTGAAGCAAATGACAGAGGTAGATGGTGAGTTTATGCAAGCGCCAGCGGTCTTCACGTGAGCGCAAGTCATAGACATCACTTGCCAAATAGGCTTCATACATATCAAAGATCTCCAGGGCAGCTTCCTGTCCGGAGTAAAGGTCAAAGAGTTCCGAAAAGAATTCTTTTGGCTCTTTGGTTTTCATGTGCCCACAAATGATGCAGGGCTGGTTTTGGTTTTCTGGTTTGGTCATAGCTCAGAATTTAGAAGTCTGGGCTGAGAAAATACGGTTCAGCCCTTCCCGCTGACCAAACTACACTAGGTAAGCTCGTGAGGGCCATTAAGCTACCTCACGGGGGTACTGAACCGCGTTCATTGATGTCAAGACATAAAAAATGCCCGCAATGTTCAACAGCGAGCCAGAGGCTCACCTAGCAGAAAGTTTGGTCTCTCCAAAAGTAGAGAAGATTTTCAGGACAAGGGCTAGCAGGAACTATGTCTTTTACCTAATTAATTATGCAATTTGAGTGCCAGTTTATGCTGTTTTCATAAAAAGAGCGTGTGAAAACCGCCCACCCAGTTGGGCAGGCGGTATGTGTTAGGCAGATTTCCTTGCCTTGGCCCTTTGAGGCTTCTTATCTGATACAGGTTTCTGCTTAGGCTCGGCTTCCTCTTGTGGTTGCATGGCTTGAACTAGTTCGGATTGGTATTTATCCATGAGCTGAGTTACATGTTTGTGAATTTCCTCGGAGTCAAATAAGCTCTCTAGAGAGATAAAAAGCGACTTGCCTTCAAAGATGTACACAAACTGATTAAGCGTGTTGTAAACGTCTTGCAATTGCGTGCCACGGTTGATTCGAACCATCTTCTTGAGGTGCCACCCAATTGGAGGTAATGATTTAATCGGATCCGGTTGCTTCTCTGAAAGAAAGCTGTCAAGTTTAGCCAGGCTTCTTAAAATCCAGATGTCATTGTTGCTTAAGTTGTTCATGGTAAATAATTTAAATTGATTCATAATGCTGGCTCCCAAGCACCGGTTGGTTGCCATGGCCATGGAGGAATTGGAATACCGGCCAGGTTATGCCGTAGAAAATCCATTGACCAGGTGACCAGGTGTTAGATTTGCATTTGGTGAATCGATAAATGATCCAGAACAAATAAGCGGTACATCAGGATGAAACAAGCCCATGGCCACCCCTAATTGAACCAGAAATAAAACGAGATCTCGATTCACTTCACCTCGAGAGAATGGAACGTTCCAGTTGGTTAAGCAATTCAATTTGACGCTTTAGGTTCTCACGCAGTTTGTTGACCTCTATTAGTCGATGATTCATCTTGAGAACTTTTGAATGACAGGTTTGATGCTGTAAGTCTTCCTGGATAAGAGCCCTAACCTCTGACACCCTTAAAAAGGGGATGACCGAGCCAACAAGAATTCTTTCAAAAGCACCCGTAAGGAAAAGGCGTTTAATGCTAAGATGGAGACGTGGAAAATCGTCCGGATTATGGGTGGTTATCAGTAAACAGTTTGGACAAGGTTTGTCTAAAATTTTGCCTGCGTTGTTTCCTTTGGAAAGGATTAGGATTGAGGATTGGGTGATCTGGGTTCCTGAGGCATAGGTTTTAACACTGAATGAAGCTGCATGTTTGTTTTTCATGCGCTAAAACCCACCGAAGGTATATTGGCGCAGGGAAAAGAAACAGAGTCAGCTATGTGAAAAGGATGGCCTTTGGAAACTTACCGTATCAAGTGAACCCTCTTTTGAAGGTTGACTACCTCTCCCTTTGGAAATTTGTACTGAATGTCAACTACATAAAGGGTTGAGTTTGCAGCCTTGGGAATCAAGGAGCCTGAGAATGGATACCTTTGACGGGCAATTTCTTTCCCCCACCGGTCATAAACCCTAGCTAATGCAAACTCAGGTTCACAGGTGAACACAGGCAAGAACTCATCGTTCAATCCATCTCCATTCGGACTGTAGGCATTGGGCAGGAAAACATCACAACATCCATCCTCGGTAATGTGTATGGAATCTTGAAAGGTGCAGCCGGCATAGCTTGTTGTCACGTAATAGGTTCCAGGAGAACTAAACAGGCGTGATGTACCCATTTCCCCATCCGACCAAAGGGCTATTTGCCCATCTTCAACTAAATCAAACCCAACCTCGGTACGTTCAGCCTGGCAAAGAGGAACTTCTTTTTCTAGGCTAGGTTGTGGTTTGAATGAAACGGTTATGGTGTCGTATTTGGTTAGGCAATTCCCTACCCTACTGGCCACATAGGTTCCGGGTTGATGCACCCATCTCTCTTTGGCCTGTGTACCATCCGACCATGAAAGGGTTGAGTGCAGCACTTCATCCCTCAATAAAACCGAATCACCCCTGCAAATCAGGGTATCCTTTGGAAGGAAATCATGGTATTCTTTGGCGTATTTCAAGACCTTAAAAGGCTGGCCTACCGCCGGGTAATGGCATTGGTTTCTTGGCTGGCCACAGTAAACAAGTTGATGAGACGTGTCCGGAAAGAAACGGACTGAATCCATAACAGTAGGATTGGGTGATGTTGCATTCAGAATGAAGCGGGTGTAGCCACCAAACCGCATTAATTGAATAACATCATTGCTGTTGTAAAACATAAGATCTCCATAGTGATTTCCATAGTGGTTATAATCTGAAAATGCAATTACTTCCGCACTGTTAATGATGCTGTCCACATTGGAGTGGAATAGTTCATACCGGATTAACCCATAATAAAACCCAAAAAAACCACCTGGCACAACCCCGGTTATTAAAAAGCTATCATTAGGTGACACGCAAGTGTTTACCCCAAAATGATCCAAATAAGACAAATTAGCAGGAAAGTTTATTTGCTGGACTGAGTCCACTTTTCCTGATGTAAAGTTAAAGTGAAATTTCACAGTGGGTTCATCAAATTCAGATACAACAAAAAATGGATTGCAATTAGCCTCGCGAAAACTACCTTGATTTTCCCAGTTGTGGTGAGCCCCAGTATAAGAGGATAAAATCGGTCCTTTTATTCCTTCATGCGTAATTTCATATGAATAAACTTCTGCCTTTAAGTTCTTAATTCCAACTAAATACATTTTACAATCGTTGGCCATAATACCCATGTGACCTGAAACATCATCCATGAGCCAAATATTCTTTTGCCCAGGAACCACCCCGCCATTTCCTCCATCAAGAGTCAGGTCAATAAGGGTATAATGCAGGGTACGTTTTTCAGGTTTATCCTCTTGAAATCTTCCATTGGAGTTGGTAAACAAGTAATATCGGTTTTCATTCTGAGGGTCCCTTGCAACTACACATCCCGAGAAAGAATTCACGAACCCATTTAAGCTATCTCCATCCAACATAAGGTTATTAAACCTATTAAAAACATTATCATGATTCCCATAAAACAAAATATTTCCGCTTGAGTCAGAAACCGTAAATGGGCTTCCTGTCAAAGGTGTGCTAAATCCATAAGTGGGGTAAACTGAATCATTTTCTAACCGCAGGCCATAACCGTTATCAATCACAAGGTTTGAATAGGGATTGGTGATAACCTGAGCAGAAACTGAACAACAAAACAGGAAACCAACAACAAAAAAAAGCACAAATGTTTTGTTCATTGTAAATTGAAAATAGCGGGGTATTCCACCCCGCTACTTATATTTATTATTGGGTTAAAACAATTTTCATTGGATCGTCAACACCTTCAATGTCGATGATGTAGATACCCGATGAAAGCGAGCTAAGGTCTAATACCTCAGAACTAACTGCTCCAGACATTAATACCTTCCCTTGAAGATCAGCTACAACAAAGTTCTTTCCAATTATTTCATCTAAGTTCTGAAATTGAATCATTCCACTTGAAGGGTTTGGGTATATTAAGCCCCCCGAAACTAAGGTCTCATTACTACTACGTTGCCGCTGGTTTGTAGGGGTAAGGTCTGGAGAAGCATTCGTACTGGTTGGTAAAAGTTGCCCGCCGGAAAAAACCTCCTTTGATTGAGCAATATGCCAAACAAAGGGGCCATAGATGTCTGATTCAAGCAAAATGTCTGGATCAATACTCATAGTCATCGACGGCGAATTATTGGTTTGAGCAGCAAGAGCTGCAATGGAGTCCATGGTTGGATCAATGGTGAGTCCAGTCTTAAAAGTCTTACCAGTTAGCAATGTGTTTGCTGCATTGTATAAGGTTGAACCTCGTATCGAGTCCACCGCACTTAAAACGGCCTGGTTGGTAGAGTAAGTAAGACTATCAGATATCCATAACATGGCAAGCCGGTAGTGTGAAAAATAACTATTGGTCAGCGGAGCGATGTTAAGGTTAGGAGATATCTGATCGGATAACCTGCATGAAATATTGGGCCCGCCAGGAATGTTTGCTGTTTGGTTAAACGATATTGAAATACCTGCAAACGGGGAGGTAGAGCTGGTTAAAGAGTTTTGTTGGTTTGGATTGTAGTTAAACGAAGTTAAAAGCGCATTTGCAGCAGCAGCGGTTGGGTTAAAATCAAACAAATACACCCCGCTAGTATTCCATTGGTTTCCAATCCAGGTATTAAAAGACGGAAGCCCTCCTATGGATTGTTCTCCAATAAAGCCAAACCCAATATAAACCCCTCCATTAGCATGGGGATGGCTTGTTCTATCTCGCATTTCATTACGAACCAGGCGGGTATCATTATTATCATTTAAAAATGAAAACGCCCATCTAAAGTTGCTGGCTTTATTGCAAGCGAAATTTCCTGAAAACACGTTTTGCGCCCAAAACGAGTTTGTATTTTTGCTTTCGTGAATCTCATTTAAAACCACTTGGGGATAGTTTGTGTTAACAATTTGAATCCCCCTTGGATTTAGGTCGTAAAAATCAGTCAGGTAATTCCCAGAGATAATAATTCGACTTTTAATTCCAATGATTGGCAAACTTAACACCTCAATACCGTTTGTAATGTCATGAATTTGATTTTCCGTAATGGTCTTTAAAAGCGGTGATTGGGTTGCAATATTTCCAGTAAACTGGTTCACCTCGGTGATCCGAATCCCTGCATGAGTTGAAAGTGGCGACCCTGGTGCACCGACTGGAGGACTTGAAAGGTGTTTGATGTGGCAATCTTGTATGGCAACCTGATCAACCCAGTCACCAATTGCATGAACCCCAGCAGCGGAGGTTGAAGAATGGATGTTTTCCATTAAACAACCGTTCATCACTAGATTATATGCGCTAGTTCCTATTGCATTCCTTTCTGCATAAACACCTCGTTCTTCTAAATTGGCAAATACGCAACCCGAAATATCAATCGAGGACCCATAGGCTGAAATCCCAGCCGATGAGTTGGTGACGGTAATCGGAATCGGTCCTAGGAATTGCAGAGTTCCGGTAGGCCCCACACTTGCGCTGTAATTCCCGTGAGCGGTTAAACTTGTCTTTAGCGAAAGGTCAGTAGTTGTAAGGTGAATTGCTGATCCCCAACGATCCGTATACCAGGTTTGAGAGCCATTGTAAAACTGGTGATTTGAGGGATAAATGTTGTCAAATGTTGACCCATGAGCTAGGGGCGTAAAGGATACCGCTCCCGCACTTACAATCAAACCATTTGCTAAATTTTCCATAATTAAAGGTTCATTGAACAAGTTGGTATGGGTATATGGAATGGTTGATTTTACGATATATCCAATAGTGGAATGAAGAGAGCCATTTACAGTGGTGTTAATGGCACCCCCTTTCACAATTGCTCCCGGCAAATTGTTAGAGGGTAGAACAGGGTTGTCTACAATTATCCCGTTTAGGCATCTCTCAAAGGTGTTTTGAGTGTTAATAAGGTGCTCAAACACATTTAAACCTTGGTAGCTAATTCCAATTTTTGCTAGTCGGATTGTATTTCCTTCTATGCTGGTGGGGGTTTGTTCATTTACTTGTATCCCATCCCACATGGAATTTTGTTCGTCGCACGGGGCCATTTCGTTGTTATGAATAACAATGTTATAGACCTGGGACCCACCATCGATAATGATTTTGCCGAATTGGCCAAACTCAAAAGAGCAGTTTGTGAAATTAATGTTGGCAGCATCAATAATGTAGGTGCCATCAATTCGAATTGATTGGCCATTGGTTGTAGATCCGGGGCCAAATGGAGTCCCCTGAAGGTTGGATGCAAAATGCGTCCCGGTTCCCAAGTTTGCAAAATAGGTATTGGGGTTTGGACATTGAGCGATTGCTCCGAGGCTAAAGGTGAGCAAAACCAAAAGCTTAGACAATTTGTTCATGGTAAAATGGTTTTTAAAAACCCCACCTCGCCCAGAAATATAAAAACTAAAACGTAGTCAAAGGCGTTTTTTAAATAGCGGATAAAGTAGAGCCTTTATGTTAGTAACGTGGCCAATATCAGTAAAATAACGAGACAATACAAGGAGGTGTTGCGTGTTTGTATCAGAATAGTATTAATATAGCATGATTTCAACAGGTGATTATGTTGTTGTGCCGAATGAATCACGCACGCTCCAGATGTTTACTTTTCGGAAAGAATTTGCTTGGATCAGTTTCCATCCCATATCCAGCCACTTCTTGAAGTAGAGTATCGGTTGGTGTGGCGTTCGGAATAATTGTCATATATCCCGCTCTTGGTTGATTGGTGGCCGTAATCGCTCGAATATCGCCCATTGAAAATTCAACTAATACCGTAATCCTGCTGATTCTTCCACCTTCCCATTCAATTCTTGCTTCTAATACATTGTACATTTTGACTTGATTTGCCGCAACGACCGCACTACAACAGCTAACAACGGGCCACCAGTGCTTCGTAGCGAGGTTTATATTTAATTTGAATAGTTCATCCTTCGTTCGGTCTTTCGGTTCGGTCAGTTGTTAACCAAACCGTTATGCCCCATTTTGGGCTTGGCTTTCTCGTTTAAGTCGATTTTTCTTTCTCGTTTTCCATTATTAATGTTATTCGTTTTATTATCGGTTTAGGTGTTTTCCTTTTTGAACACTTGAATCACTTCTTCACAATTAAGGCAAGTCCCGTCATCAACGCTAGAAAGAACACCGCAGTTGTGGCAAAAACACATGCCGAATTTTAGTAAGCGCTTAGGTGTTTGATAGGCCCAAAGACCCTTAGAAATCTCCGCAGGCATTAAGGGTAAATTAAATACGGCTTGCTTTGAAAATTCTTCAATGGTTTTCATCGATAACTAAATTACCGGCCAGATGAATATATTCTATACCATTGCTTTTAATGTCCTGGCCTTTGTTAAGTGGGTTGAATTCTAAGCCTCTGAGTTCTGCCCATTTTTTAAGCTTTTTCTTGAATCGTCTAACGTTTACATATTTTCTTTGGTCGGGAAACATTTGAAGGAAAGCTTTGCTTGAATTGGTTTGATCAAAGGGTAATCCAGAGGGTTCTTGTGATTCTCCGTTATAAATGAACAGCTTCTCATGATTGGTGTTTAAGTTTGATGGATCGGAGAAAAATGAATCCGCCCAGTCTATAAATGAGTCACCAATGTCGGCTTGAAGTTTCCGTGAAATCAGCTTTTCTTGGGGCGCTTCAACGAGCCCGTATTTAAAATAAACCTGGAGCGAGAAAATGGCAAGATTGTAGAAGTAGTTGTATTGCTTACCATCCCAATCGTCCCAAAATCTAGCGTTAAAGTCATCTGCAGGACTGTACTCCCCGTTGTAGTAATCCGAGAAACCAAGAATAAAAAGTCGATCGGTAAAAGAAGGGCCATCTCCTTTGATGGTATGGTTGGTAGTAATGTAAATTTTCGGGGTTTGCTGTCGGTCGAGGCTACGCTTTTTCACGCCTTTTCCTTCTACTTGAAATACACCAGTAATGGACGGGAAGAAGAATTCAAAGTCAAAGTTGGAGCGTACATCATCAATAAAGATTGCCTCTGACCGTTCATTTACTTCCTCCCATATGAATCGATCTTCATGAAGTCTGTCTTTTTTTCCATTGATGTAAACGGTGTTCAGTAATTGGCTTAAAGCCTCACCAAACAAGCTCTTTCCGGATCTTCCGTTTGAATCACCAATTTCTCCTTGTTTGGCATCCATTGCCACAACTGCTTTTTCAACAGATGAGTCTCTGTAGCGGTGAAGAAAGTATCCAAGTGCGGTGATTTTGGACAAAAAATGTGTGTGGCAGTAAACTCTGTGTTCGTAATTCAGGTTCTCTACATTTCGGTCAATGTCATGGAAAAAGTTAGAGGTGTTCATGAGAAACTGGGCGAAATCGCATTTGTAACCGGCTTGTTCCCATTGAATCAGGAAATACCTTTTAGCGTCTCCAGCTTGACCATTTAAGGTTGACTTATCAACTTGTGCAACATCAAAGAGGGGCGGCGTGAGGTTTAGGTCAAACTGTTTGATTTGTTTTTTCCATATGTGGCCATCAATAGATTTGGGGTCAATTGGCTCACATCGATCTTTGGTAACTTGGATGCTTTGGTTTCTGAAGATCATATACTGTAGTCCATCGGTATTTTGGACTACATTAAGGGTAAGGTATTTTAAATGCGATAGAGACTCAGGACCAATAAACTTTCTGCCACCCCTATAAAGCATTTCTCGTACTTCGTCATAACCAACGGATTCACAAAAATCAACAACAAAGTCTCGAATTTGATCATGACGAACTTCTTCAAGAATCCGATCTTGCTCTCGCACAAATAGGAATTCTCCGGTGTTCTGATCAAGAGACAATCTCCAAAACCCTCTATTTCGAAGGAACTCAAGCAGACCGGTATATCTAAAGCTGTATCTTAAGTTATCCCCTTTAACCTTGGTAACGGTCCAAAAATGTTCTGAGGTAGTTAACGGTTCTGCTAGAACAACTTCATGATCTTCGACACGATAGCGGTTGCCGCGGAAGGTCCACTCTGGAACATCTTTTAATTTCGACTTGTGTTTGTTGTAAAACTCTTCCTTTGAGGAAAGCCCCCAAAGTGATCGAACCTTATAGCTGCTCCATTGAGTGATTTTATGTCCAGAAATGAAATCACCTTTAAACATCGGGAGTTCAAGCTGCTCGTTCAGTTTCTTAATAATGTCAGGTGCCTTGCCGGCCGCTTGACCAACCAGTAAATCATCAATCCCCTTGTCCTGAAGATCTGTATTGATGTGTGCGAAAAAGATTTCTAGAAAAATGCTTCGGCCAGAAAGTGAACGAAAGTAATCTTTGAAGTTCTCAACTGCCTTAGAGAATGACCTTGGCCGGTAATCAGTTTTAGCCACAAGGTCTTTTCCCAAATCGAAGCAGTCGTTATCAACCAGGAATACCACTTTTTCAACATTGCATTTGAGAATGATCAACTCAAGTTCTTTCGGGAACTCCCCATTATTAGCAAGATTATGAATACCCGAAAGTCCAATGGTTAAGATTCCTTCAACGGAGGCTTTCCATGCTTTTTTCTCTCCTTCGGTAACAAAAAGGGTTTTAACATGGGAGCCTAGTTCGTACTTCCTTCGAATTATTTCCGGAATAAAGACCCTTGGTGAGCTGCCGTAGGGAGAACGGTATTTGGTGGGTTTGCCTTGTCTATTGGGATGAGACTCAGGGGAAGCATATCGAATGCGATAATAGTCCTTAGCCGTATTGGTAAGGGTTCCTTTTTTGTTTTTAGGAAAAAACTTGACCGGCTTCCCTTCCAGGTCGAAATAATTAATGATTAGGTCGTCTCCTTTAACCTTGTCAAAGCGCTCATTTACTGTTCCTGATTCAAAAACGTGCTTTTCAATATGCCCATCTGGTGTAGGTACTTTGACTTTGTCTCCATGAAGATCAATACCACTTTCTTTAAGCTGCTGGTCGCGGAAAGAAGCTTTCTTTTTTCGAGTTTGTTTAGGACCTCTTGGTGGTTCAGGGTGTTGTTCAATTGGGATGTGATAAAGGTCTGCTAAATACTGCAATGCTTCGGGGAATGACATTCCCTTTATTACGGTTAAGAAGTCAATCGGTCCAAGCGCTTTATCAAAGCACTTAAAGCAGTTTGCAATGTTCTTTTCAGTTGATACTGATAGCTTGTTTTTGGAGCCACAGGTTGGACAATCTCCGACAAGAGAAGATCCTTTTTGCTTTAAGTCCACAAAACCTCTAACAACCTTTTCAATGTCAGCCGCATCCTTAATGGATTTAGCAATGATAGGATCTATGTACATATTATAACAGTTTTGTTTGACTGTTCTGCAATGTTTCGTTTACCTGCTTTGCTTTCCTTAAATAATTGTCAACTTTTTCTTCGTAGCGTTTGGTTTGGTGAATTGTTTGAAGGGTTCCATGGCCAAGTTTAATTTGAATTTGACCTTGCCTCATTTTGAAGACTAGATCTACAAGCTCATTGGTATTCATACGGTAAAGGTTAATCGGTTAAGCGAAGAAGCACCTTAGAACTGAGTTTCATTATCAACCCATTGCACTTAGTTAATTCCTGTTTTGTAAAAGCCTGAAGTATGGATTTTGAATCAGGAGGCAAATCCATTTCATCAATCATCAAGCATTGGAGTTCCAGGTTTTTTTTATGGGAAATAATGGCGTTCCCCATTGTTCTTAGTTCTGAATCTGAAAACTCCATAATTAAGCCTTTAACTGTTCGATTCTTTGTTGAATTCGTGCAGCTCTTTCCTCGCGGAGTTTGAGTTTTTTGTCGATTTCATCAAGAATGTATTCGACAACATCTAGGTCAAATGTTTCAAGGCGAATTTTCCGATAGAAGGTGTTTTTAGAGATGTCAAATTTCATCATGGCTTTCTCGCGAATCTCATCGGTAAGGTTGTCCAGGATAAACTTGCGGTCAATCACGTTGCTCATTGTGGTACTGTTTTTGGTATTAAAATAGTATGCAAATAGTATAAATACATGGCAATAATAGTACAAACGTATGAAAAAAACATAATTAATTAGGTAATTTCAATAACTAACTATGTAATTAACCTACTGATTCCCTTCCAATGAAAAAGTATTGGCGGTAAATTTCACCATGGAAAAAAAGACACACGGACACATACTTGTAGAGATGCTAATTGATCGTGGCTATACCCGGGAAGCCTTAGCAGAATCTTGGAATTTATCCAAGCACGCGATTTATAGTTTCAACCAAAAAGGTCGGCAAACCTTTACCCTGGATGAGCTGGTTTCCGCGGCCCGGCTATTTGGGTTTGACAGCATTGATGCCCTGGTTGACGAAATCTATTATAGGAGCGGAAAGACCCCACCAGGTTTAGGACGTAAGGATGACCAAAAAAACAATGACACCATAAGGTTTGTAATAGAGGTTCCAACCTCTAAGAAAGATCAAATTAAGAACCCAAGGTTCCGGAACGCCCTAGACGCTGCATTCGAAGAATTAAAAAACATGGAAGATGAGGATCAGGAAACGGATGGCAGCAAATAGAATTAGGCGATCACGCCTAAGAAGGAAGTTCATACAAAAGCAGGATTTGACCTATCGTCTTTCAAAGATGATAGACCAAGAGCTTCAAGAGCTTGATAAATCAAAGCTTGACCGCAACTGGGATGATGATGTTCTGGTAAACCTCCGGGAAAAGTACAAAGTTTGAATCCCAAAAAAATTTTGCCCAAATCGAACTTCCAGGGCACAAATTAGACACAGCAATTTTTTATGAGTTTACAACAATCTGAAAACCAGTATTTTATCTCACTAAAAAGAGGTCTCGTCCAGACCGCGACGAAGAAAAAAAGCTCTGAGGTGTTGCCTTAGAGCTTTTTTTATGCACAAAACTTTGGTCCTAGGCTCAGCCGAGGAGGTTGCGAGTTCGAGTCTCGATAAAAATCGGAGTTGGCTTCTCTAATAGCTTTGACATTTTGGTCCGGTAGTTCAGTTGGTTAGAATACCTATCTCGGCTCAGCCGAGAGGGTCGCGAGTTCGAGGCTTAGCTTGCCTCTGCTCAGCCGAGGTCCAGACCGCGTCGAAGCAAAAAAAGCCCAATTTCTTGGCAATGCAAACAACTTAAATCTGCGAATGCAGGAAATCAGCGGTCATTCTTAATCCTATCTTTCTCAATCGATCCAAAACTTGATATTCGTCCAGGTCAGGGTTTCTTCTGTTAAGTACTAAGGCTCTGAATGCCTTTACCGCCTGTGCTGGATTTAGGTCAATGATATCTGCAAGAAAATCATCTGGACATTTTGCGGCTAGGCCATATTTACTTAAAACTGCATCTGGAAAATCCCTCAGGTTGCTAGTAATGATCAAATTTGCATTGGTTTTTATTGCAGCAGCAAGAACATGGCGGTCATTTGGGTCGGGAAGGTTTAGGCTAGAAATCAGGCCTTGGTAATTTAGAACTAAAGCATCTGGAAAGGCTTTATTCATAATGGCTTGTCTTTTTTTGATGTCTTTTTCTGTAACCCCCTTATCTCTCATTACTCTTTCGAGCTCAGAAAAAATCTCCTCAGTCCATTTTGGAGTGAACAGGTCAAAATGAGCAAACCAAAGAATCAAATCCCGAATTTCTATAGGATAAATAACATTTGTGTCCAGCACACAGGTAAACCGAACACTATGAATCATAAAGTCCTAATTCTTCATCCTTTTTCATCATATCTTCCATTGCTGTGCGCTGGACTTGTTTCATCGACTTATGATAGGCAGCTAAGTCCTCAAAAAGAATTCGTCTATGCCTTCCTACCTTTGTATAAGAAATCTGACCTTCTTCTAGCAATTTAACCACATGAGGTCTGGAGCATCCTAGAAATTCAGCCGCTTTTTGAGTTGTGAACTCTGCCGATAAGGGCACAAGGGAAAAAGGCCTGCCTTCACTCATTACCTTTAAAATTTTGGAAAGCAGTTTTAATGCAGAAATTGGAATTTTAATACGCTCTTCAGTCTCCTCAATCTCAATTTCAGGATTCTCCTCTTTAAGCTTTTCTATAACCGCAGCTAAAGCATCGTATGATTCTAAGGCAACTCGCCTATCCTCCTTTGAAGGTTTTGTAAATTCCTGATAGTTTGCCATTATATGCCTGTTTTTACAAAAATAAACGAAATAAACGAAACATCTATACTCCTTAGGTAGATCCCAGGTGATGGCGCTAAAGAACTTGGAAGGTTTTCCAATGAGTTGTTTAAATTTCCCATTAAACTTTAAGATGTAAAACTACATTGCATTTTGGGGAAATTAAGAGCTGTAAGCTTAATTTGCTTTTTTACCCTCGCTAAACCCAAGGTTCAAGTCCTTATTTCTTAGCTCAACCGCCGTTTTCAGGGTGACGAAAAGGTGAAAGAGGGCAAATCAGGAAGTTTAGCATTCAGGTAATGAGATTTTTACAAAGAAATTCACCGATCTCGGTCATTGACATTACGAAGTCATCGTCGGAGTCCTTCTCAGTTTAAAAGCTCCCCTGAAATATCTCCTCATAAGCAGATATTAGTAATTATCTGTTATTAAGCAGATATTATTGTTTATCTGGTAATAAACAGATATACAAGGATAAAGACCCCAAATAAAAACAAGGATGAAACGCATGAAGGGTACAATCTTTTGAGTCAGTGAGGGGTTGGCTATGAGCCCAACCTCACCATAAGCGGCTATGCCTGAATTCTTTTGGAAATATATTGAATTTCAATGGGCCTGGGAAATCACAGAAAGTTTAAGTCCCAAAACACATGGAAATCTTGCCCCATTAGAATTCAAACAATTCGCCGTCCATACTGATGATTCAGCTCGCCTAATTCGCAGTTAACGCCTCAAAAACATCTTCCTGTTCTGGGCTCATTTCTTCCATGACCTTGAATTCATGGCGAATGGTTTTTGAGGTATAGCGCACCGGAACATCCAAGGTTGTTTGCACCTCCTTGCGAATAAGGGGAAGTTTCACCACTGTGCCTTCGGGTAGGTAATCGCCCTCTTCGGTTTTGAAATAGGACATGTAATCCGTCGGAATTTGATCTCCTTCCTGGAAACCAACCCAGTCCTCCTTCCCTACTTTTCGAACCGTTACCCATTCAAAAATGTTCACCGCATTGATTTTAACATCGTTATCGGTAACCGGGTTCATGGCCACATTTTCTTCCCTTTCCTCAACATAATCTATTCCGGCGTAAGCCATTGATTCTTTAATGTCTAAGGGTTTGGTTCCGTAAACATAATTGTCAAAAAACTTCTGTAAATCAGGATGCACTTTAGAAACCATGGCCGGAACAATTTCGTCTTCTTTGAAGGCTTTTTCCATTCCAAAATCCTCAATCAATTCAAAGAGAACATCAATCAGTGTTTTCTCTCCATTGGTAAGGCGCATGATTTCAATGTCGAGCATCAAACCCATTACCGCTCCCCGCATATACACTTGGGTGTATTGTTTCTTATACGGTTTATCAAATACATTTCGGCTCATTTCCGCAAAGGGCATATCATCAGGATAGGATTGGGCCTGGCGAATTTTACCCCGCATTACATTGAAATAATCCTCAAGATCAATCAGGCCTCCTTTAAGCTGAATGATTCCCGCAAAATATTCGGTTACCCCTTCGTAGAGCCAAAGGTGTTCTGACATTTGGGGATTGGCATAATTGAAATCGCCGATGTATTCAGAGTGGAGGTTCAGGGGGGTAATGATGTGCATGAATTCATGAATGGCAACGTCAACCATATCGCCTACCAAATTTGAGTCTGAAAATTCAGGCATGTAATAAAGCGATGAGTTCTGGTGCTCCAAGGCTCCAAACCCCTTCCCGATCAAGGGCAAGATGGTCCAAACTTTTTTCAAAAGACCCGCATCGCTGGTACCGTTGAGCATGGCGCCCACCTCTCGTAAATCAGGAGCATAAACCAGGTAGGCATAATTTTCAACCGGAAGATCACCCACAAAAGCTTCGATTGCCTCCATGCTGGGTTTAATGGATTCGTAAATGGCTTTGGCCATTCCTGTTTCACCGTTCTCACGGTACACCCCAATGGTTACTTGGCAGTCACCCACCTTAAATTGGGCGGTATCGGGTTCAAAGAACAGGATGGGGCAGTCTACCAATTGATGGTAATCACGGGCTTGAAATACCTGTTGAGTAGGACTTAAAACTTTGGTTGGCATGGCGGTTAAACCAAAGAAACCCTCTGGCTGAGTTACGGTTAATTCCACCGGGACATCCTCCATTCCTTTGAAAAAACCAAAGACTCCAGAGTTTGTGAACACGAAGTTTTTGGAATCTTCAAAATTGGTTCCGGCCGGTTCAAATACCTTGTTTTTTCTCTTTTTGGCATCCCAGGTATCCTCCACTTGGTAGGTGATTCTTGCTAAGGCAGATGCATTTAGAATTCGATAGCAGTTTTTACCCGATTTTTTAACCTTCAACTTCTTTCCTTCCTGATCAAAGGCTTTAAAGCTGGAAATGAACCTTCCAAAATCCAAAACCGCATAGGTACCTGGAATGGTCATTGGGAAGCAAAATTCAATTTCTTGAGATTGAATCGTTGGAGGATATAGGATTACTTGGATTTCATCCTTTTCTACATCGGTTAAGGAAACCGAGTATTGCAATTGCGAAAAGGCGTTTAAGCCAAAAACTACTCCCATCAGGGTAAGGAAAACTTTCATACGGTATTTTTAAGGCCCCAAAAGTATGATAAACTAGGCTTTAAATTTCCCTAGATTGCAATGAACGAGCAGATTAATAAGAAACAGCCTGTTTTTTTATCTCCCTGTTAAATGCAAAAGATTAAGTGAAAAAATAGAATGAGCAAAACCCTATATTGCAAACAACCGCAAAGAATTAGAAATGGCAGACATTTCAAAGCATTATGTTATTGGCATAGGAGCCTCAGCTGGGGGGCTTGATGCACTTCAAAAAGTGTTTGACAATATTGATAAAGGCCTGAATAGTAGCTTCATTATTGTTCAACACCTTTCCCCGAATTTTGAGAGTTTAATGAGTGAATTGCTGAGCAAGCATACGCATTTAGACATTTATACGGCCAAATCAGGCATGGCCATTAAGCCTAATACCATTTACCTCAACCCCAAAGAGAAAAATCTGGTAGTTGAAGACGGGAAATTAAAGCTCTTAGAACGCCCTAAAAACCATGGCCTTAATTTCCCAATTGATTTATTCTTTCACAGTTTAGGCAAGGAGTTTAAAGAGCAGGCCATTGGGGTGGTGCTTTCTGGTACGGGAACGGATGGTTCACGTGGAATAAAAACCATTAAGGAAACTGGAGGCATCATAATGGTACAAGATCCAGAAACCGCCCAGTTTAATGGGATGCCGAATGCGGCTATGGATACTGACCTTGTAGATTTCATGTTAAGCCCCAAAGAAATTTCAAAAGAGATACACAGGATCATTGTAACCAAAGAGCGGTTTAATGAATTAGACTATGATGGGCTTAGCGAAGACCATATGTTTAAGATTCTTCTTAACCATATTCGAAAAGGAAAAGGAATTGATTTTCATGCCTATAAAAAGAATACCTTAATACGTAGGCTGGCCAAAAGATTCTTGGCAACCAAGAATAAAAACCTAAGCGAGTATTTCGATTACATCCAAAAAAATGAAGACGAAGTTCAATTATTAAAGTCAGAGTTCTTAATAGGTGTAACCAGCTTTTTCCGAAACAAAGAAGCTTATGAGATTTTAAGGACGGAGGTTATTCCGAATATGTTCACCGGTGAACCAGACCCTGAAAAACCTATTAGAATTTGGGTCGCCGCCTGCTCTACCGGAGAAGAAGCATATTCTCTGGCCATATTAATTCATGAGCACCTTCGAAAAATTGGAAAGAACTATCGATTTAAAATATTTGCAACGGATGTGGATCCTAGAGCCATTGAAAAGGCTTCACAAGGGGTTTATTCAAGAAACTCTATGGCTGAAATATCCGAAGAGATCTTAGGGAAATATTTCAATGTTGTTGGGGAGAAATATGAAATTGTAAAATCTGTTAGAGATAATTTAGTTTTCTCAGTTCACAACTTGCTAAAGGACCCACCTTTTATTCGGGTTGACCTTGTTACCTGTAGAAACTTTTTGATTTACATCGAAAACGAAGCTCAAGAACGGGTTTTGGCCATGTTCCAGTTTGCCTTGAAATTGCACGGTTATTTGTTTTTAGGAAACAGTGAGACCCTCGGTCCTGTCGAAAAATACTTTGACACCTTAAACAAGAAGTGGAGAATTTACCAAAACATTTCCTCTGAAAAGGTTATACCGGGCTCAATCAGAGATCAAAACTACCGGTATAAGGCCTTGAAAAATAAAATTTCAGATTTACCTGAACTTCAATCAATCCGTCCGAAAAGGGTAAGTGCAGAGTCTAATTTCACCAAGTATATTGTTGACCGAGAGGTTAAGTCTTCTCTTTTCATTGATAAGCAAAACCAAATACTTTACCTAAGTGGTATGTTTGAAGATTTGGTCCAGGTACGAGCTGGAGTTACTTCTCTAAGCTTAGAAAACTTAAAGTATAAGTCATTAATTACCCTTATAAAGACCTCCCTTCAAAAACTTGTAGAAGATGAGTTAACGGCCTTAAAGATTTCAGGAGTCAAATTCGACAAGGATAAAGACCCAGTTGATTTGCAATTTGAGGTAGTAGATACCCTTTACCTATCCAATATATATTATATAGAAATTCTCAAGTCTGGAATCTCCGAAGCCAGCAAGATAAAGGAAGTTAGGTTAGAAGACTTAACCGAATCCGCAAAAAATCAAATTGAATTTTTAGAGTCTAGCCTTCAAAAATCACAATATGAATTGCAGAATGTGGTTGAGGAAATGGAAACCTCAAACGAAGAGCTTCAGGCCAGCAATGAAGAATTAATGGCCAGCAATGAAGAACTTCAGAGCACCAATGAAGAGCTTCAATCGGTTAACGAAGAGCTGTATACGGTTAATACCGAGCTTCAATTCAAAAACCGTGAATTAAGTGAGTTGAACAACGACATCAACAACCTGCTGAACTCAAACAATATAGCCACCTTATTCTTAGACAAAGACCTTTGCATCCGGAAATATACCCCAAGCATCGGCCGCCATTTTAAACTTCAAGAAAAAGACATTGGCCGGCCCATTGAAATTTTCGCATCCTCTTTTAATGATTCAGATCAAAAGACTTTTACCTCAAACATCAAGCAGGCTTTAAATAGCTTTAAGGTAAGTGAATTTGAGATTCAAGACATATATGGCAATTGGTTTTTATGCAGAACCAATCCTTTCATCACCAACAATAAAATCATCAATGGAGTGGTAGCCACTCTTACGGATATCTCAAAGCTGAAAAACACCCAGGCTGATTTGATGGATTGGAAGAATGAACTTTCATCCGTCATTGATAATTCACCCATTGGCATTAGCACCCTGAATATTGAAGGGGAATTCTTGAACGTGAACCCAGCCTTTGAGGATTTCACAGGTCAGAGCAAATTAAAATTGAACGGTTCCCATTTAAAAGAAATCATTCATCCTGATAGCCAAGATGCATTCAAGGAAAAATTCGAAAAACTTATTGCAGGTAAAATCAACACCTATTCTGGTCAACTTAAATTTCTGAAGGGTGGAAATAAATTTGCTTGGGGCGCCCTTACATTAACTTTTAACAAAAAGACGGAAGGTAATAATAACCATCTCATCGCCATGGTGATGGATACCGATGAAATTAGGAAAAAGCAGGAGTTGATTGAGTTAAATGAGTCTAGATTAAGGCTTTTGTTCGAATCCATGTCAGAAGGTTTCATTCACGCAAAAGCAGTGAACTCCAACAACTGGGTAATTATCGATGTGAATAATAATATTGAGCTTTTCACAGGCATTGACCGTAGTAACCTAATGGGGAAAAAGTCTGCTGAACTGAAAAATATAGCTCTGTTCAATCATGAGAAGTTTCTGAAGGCATGCTTTAATTCTGCAAATACCCTTCAAAAAAACTCACTAGAAATTTATCTTCCAAAAGGGAAACAGTGGGTTTCCGCCAATATATTCGCACCCAAAAAAGGAGAATTTGCGGTAACCCTTTCGGATATTACCGAGAGCAAGAAAGCGGATAAAGCCATTAAGGTTGCCATTGAAAAAGCCGAAAGGTCTGACCGCTTAAAATCAGCATTTCTAGCCAATTTAAGTCATGAGATAAGAACCCCTATGAACTCCATCATAGGTTTTACCCATTTGCTTAAGCAGAATAATATTCCTGATGAAAAGCGAAGCAAGTATGTGGAGATTATTAACCAGCAAGGCCAAATTCTACTCGGTCTTATCAATGACTTAGTAGATATATCAAAAATTGAGGCGAATGAAATTCAACTCATGCTCACCACCTTTAATTTGGCCAAGGTATTTGACCAAACGATTGAGGCTCAACGTAATAATTTTGCACATAAACAAGACCTGGTTTTCAAACTCAAGGTTCATAAGTCTTTGGAAAGTAAAGTTGTTGAAGCCGACAAAAACAGGCTGGTTCAAATTCTGAATAACCTTTTAAGCAACGCTGGTAAATTCACTGACTCAGGCCACATTGAACTTTCCTGTGAACCCATTTCAGAGTCTATGTTGGAAATTCAAGTAAAGGATTCAGGCATTGGCATCCCCGAATTTGAACAAGAGAATATTTTCAAGCGTTTCTACCAAGTTGAAAACCAAAGTTTGGCCACAGGAACCGGATTAGGCCTTGCCATCACCAAAGGCTTGGTAGAAGCTTTGGGAGGAAAAATAAGACTTGAATCAAGCCCTGGTAAAGGCTCAATATTCAACATCAAATTACCCATTAAGTACTCTAAGACTAAAACAAATAATGGGTCTTTGGTTGATTTAACTAAACTTAAATCGAAGCTAAAAGGAAAAACCATTTTGATTGGTGAGGACGAAGAGGATAACTTTATTTTACTTGAGCAAATTCTCAAGCAGTTTGATGTAAACATCCTGCATGCCGTAGACGGAAGTGAGGCGATATCTTTGTTTAAAGCCAACAAAGTGGATCTTGTTTTGATGGATATAAAGCTTCCTGTTTTAAATGGAATTGACGCAACCAAGGCCATCCGCTCATTAAACGCCGTGGTTCCAATCCTTGCTCAAACCTCTTACGCTCTTGAAAACGAAAGGGAAAGAATCACCAAGGCAGGTTGTAATATGGTAATTCCTAAACCCATTGAGCAAGAAGTCTTGTTCAAGGCTTTGAATGAGTATACATAAACCTAAACCCTGAATGCTTGGGTGGGTCGTAAGGAGTTTTTAATCAAGGGCAGGTATTCCTCATCTGAAATCAAATAAGCTTGATGCTGGGCATGATTTTGCCCTTCTACCCCTACCTCTGCGTCTAGCTTATGCTTTTGGGAAAAGTCCCTTAAATGAACGGCATGATGTTCTGCGGTTTGCTTTGAGTCGGGACCATAAAAGGGCCATATAAATTTTATTTTCATTTGCTAATGCTTATAAAATCTACGCCATGCACCCCTATTTTCTCAGTAACGGGTAGGATCTTTAATTGGTAAGATCCAGACTTTAAGTTTTCCAAGCCAGGAATTTCTACTCGGATAATTCTCCGTTTCAATTCAAGAATATCTCCTTGAACCTTTATTTCTAATAATCCCGTTTCTTCCCCTTCAAGGTTAACCCCATTTAAGCTTAATTCTAAAACCAATTTGCTTTGGGTAAAGTCTTCGGTAAGCCCAAGAATTAAATATTGAGAGCCCTTAAAATCATGGTTAAAATCAAGATTTACTTCGGATAAACTCCTCCATAAATCTCCGGGAAATTCATGGTAAGCCACAGCTTTCGGTGATTTCACTCGGTCGTCTTTTTCAAAATAAACCGTGGCAGAGTCTAAGTAAATTTCTCCTTTTCTTCGGTCGTGAAGGTTTGAAAACAAGGTTAACTGTTCTCTAGAATCTAGGAAATATTGATGTAAAAGATGTTTTCCAGGGCCTGGAACGGTGCTAAATTCATAAAAAGTATCCCCTTCTAGAACAAAATGGGTTTTCAAGGAAAAGGGGTATTGATCTTCCTTACCGAAAGACTCAATGACGAGGTTCCAAGCATTGGGTTCAATTCCTCTTTTCTTTATGATTAGGGTATCTGCCTTGTTCAGATACTGAAACTGAATACCCAGCTGACCATTGGCTGTGGCTCCTAAGATTAAGAAGCTCAATAGAAATAAAAATCTCATGGTTAACCTAATTCCTTTTCAAGGATTTCAAGAATCATCTCCAAATCAATTGGCTTTGAAATCACCCCATTGAAGCCTGAATCTTTGTATTTGGAATGTTCTTCAGGAAAAACCTGAGCCGTTTGAGCATATACCGGAACCTCAGCTGAAATCTTACGAATTTCTTCCAAAGCTTCCATCCCATTTAAATAAGGCATTCGGATGTCCATTAGAACCAAATCAATGTCCTCCTCTTTAAAAAGGCGAACCGCCTCCAAACCATTATCCGCCCTGATAACATTAATCTTAATAGGCTCTAGGGTTTCTTTCAAAAGGAAAAAACTAACCTCATTGTCTTCAGCAATTAAGATCGTTTTGTCAGAATAGGTTTTCATTGGAGAAAATCAAATTACAAATTAATGGAGGCCTTGCCTTTTCATCAAGAAAGGTAGTAATATCTGTTCAAAGCCAGCGGCCACATTAGAAGGAACATAATCAATTCTATTTTGCCCACATCTAAGGTCTAGTTCATGTTCAAAAGACTTCACCCGGTCTTGGTAAGCCTTTTTAATTTCATCCGGATTAAGCTTTACTTTCTCTCCCCCTTCAAGGTCAATAAAGGTATACGGCCTATTTTCAAACTCAAGATTTAATTCTTCTCCATCATGCCGAACATGGAATAGAATTACCTCATGCTTATTATACCTCAAGTGTTGCAAGGCTGAAAACAAGGGGTCGGGATTTTCAATTCCATCAAAGGCATCTGTGAATATTACCACCAAAGACCTTCGGTGCAAGCGCTCAGCCAATAGATGTAAGTTTTCCGCTGTTTGAGTTCCCTTCCCTTTCGGGGGATGAACTTGGTCAAACCAGTTTTCTAAACTTTCATTCAAAATTCTATGGTGTCCACGGGTAGACCGTACGGGGGTATGGGTATGAACCTGCTCATCAAACATGGAAAGGCCCACAGCGTCTCTTTGCAACCTAAGTAGGTACATTATGGAAGCTGCGGCCATACAAGAAAACTGAATCTTTGAAAACTCGCCTTCCTTTAACCGTTTAGATTCCGGATAGAACATACTCGGTGAAGTATCAAGGATGAGTTGACACCTAAGGTTTGTTTCCTCTTCATACCGCTTTGTAAAAAGTTTTTCGGTACGAGCATAAAGTTTCCAATCAAGATGCCGGGTTGATTCACCTGGGTTATACTGCCTATGCTCAGCAAATTCAACGGAAAAACCATGAAAGGGAGATTTATGCAGACCGGTTATAAAACCTTCCACCACCTGCTTGGCCTTCATTTCAAGGCTTCCAAAGGCTTCAAATCGCTCTTGTTGAATGGGCATATTCGGTGTTTTTCTCTAAGCTAAGCAATAACGGAGGATTCATGGCAGGATTGCCGCCAAACCTCCTTATAATAAAAAGGCCGAAGCAAAAACTTCGGCCTTTTCCCGCGAAAGCGGATATAAATTATAATTGAGCTTCAAGCTTTTTAGCAAGAACCGGCTTAGGAACCGCTCCTACTTGCTTGTCAACTACCTCTCCGTTCTTAAAGATCAAAAGGGTTGGGATGTTACGAATTCCATATTTTCCAGAAATTCCAGCGTGACTGTCTACGTTCACCTTTCCTACAACTGCCTTTCCGTCAAAGTCTTTAGCCAATTCTTCAACAATGGGTCCAACCATTCTACAAGGTCCACACCACTCTGCCCAGAAGTCAACCAAAACTGGCTTGTCTGAGTTTATTACTAGTTCTTCGAAATTACTTTCTGTTAATTCAACTGCCATGATAAAAATTTACTTTTTCTGATTTTCAGATTCTGGGCAAAAATAAGAATCTACCCAATACTAATTAAAACGAAATTTATTGCAATCTAGTTCCTGCAATTCACGTACCAGCTCTTCACATACTCGAACTTGTACCTTGCCTGAATTCATTTCTAATGCTTGAGGTTTTTCGCCTTCCACCCTATCGTACACCATGATCTTCAGAGGTTTACCTCCTGGGTATTTTCTAAAAACCTCATCCAACTCAGCTACCGTCTCTTTGGTAAGCTGACTTAATGACAGGATTGCCGTAAAGCTCTTCGCACATTTGTCCATGGTTTCTGACAAAAGCATCACATCTTTAATGTTGATTTGATACTGATTTCTGTATTCATGGAAGGCCACATTTACAACCATGTACAGATAGGCTCCCTCCACCAAATAGTCCTTTACCATGCCATAGGTTTTGCCAAAAGCTCTAAATGTGAAGCTACCGTCAAAATCTTCTAAGGTAAATTCAGCCCAAGGTTCTCCTTTCTTGGTGATTGAGTTTCGCACGAAGGTCAGCACCCCCGCAATCCTCAAACTAGGCCTTTTGCTCAGTTCAGGAAATGCATCATAATCGAGGTTTTTCAAGGGCATATTGCAGAAGTGGCTGATGTGGAATTTAAAGGCGTCTAAGGGGTGGCCCGAAATGTAAATTCCTACCAATTCCTTTTCCTTTTGCAGGGCATACATTTTATCCCAGGGAGCAACTACTGGTATTTCAGGGTTTTCGATTCCTTCCTCACTGGCCTCTCCGAAAAGATTCGGGGGGGCGTTTTTAAGCTCTTGAAAGGCCTGAGCAAATTTCACGGCTCGCTCTAAGAAAGTAATTCCATTCGGGTCAGGGTGAAAAAACAAGCCCCTGTGCATGCCTTCAAATTCATCAAATGCCCCAGCCATAACCAATGACTCAAGGGTTTTCTTGTTTACCGTTCTCAGGTCTACCCTTTTCAAGAAATCAAAGAAATCTTCAAACAGCCCGTTGGCCTCACGTTCAGCTACAATGTTTTCAACGGCTCCTTGCCCTACCCCTTTGATGGCTCCAAGGCCGAAACGGATTTGCCCATCTTTGTTCACGGCAAAATTGTACGCGGATTCGTTTACAGAAGGACCAAAAATATCCAGGTTCAGGTTTCTGCACTCCTCCATGAACTTGGTCACCTCCTTGATGTCGTTCATGTTGTTGGTGAGCACAGCAGCCATGTATTCTGCTGGGTAATTGGCTTTTAGATAAGCCGTTTGGAAGGCCACATAGGCATAACAAGTTGAATGTGACTTGTTAAATGCATAGGATGCAAAGGCTTCCCAGTCTTTCCAAATCTTGGCAACCTTATCTTCCGGGAATCCCCTTTCGGTACAGCCTTCAATGAATTTCGGGTACATCTTATCCAGTACATCCTTCTTCTTTTTCCCCATGGCCTTTCTTAGGGCATCCGCCTGTCCCTTTGAGAACCCGGCCAATTCCTGAGAAAGCAGCATTACTTGCTCCTGATACACCGTAATTCCATAGGTGTCTTTCAGGTACTTTTCCATTACCGGCAAATCGTAATGGATTTCTTGTTGCCCATGCTTACGCTTGATGAAATCATCAATGTATTGGAGGGGCCCCGGACGATATAAGGCATTCATCGCAATCAAATCCTCAAACTTATCCGGCTTGAGGTTTTTGAGATGCTTTTGCATTCCCGGACTTTCATATTGAAATATGGCAACGGTTAAACCGGCTTGGAATAATTCATAGGTTGCAGGGTCATCGAGAGGTATTTCATCTGGATCAATTTCAAATCCATGTCGGTTTTTAATTAGGGCAATGGCGTCCTTAATGATGGTAAGGTTTTTCAAGCCCAGGAAGTCCATTTTTAAAAGCCCCGCCGATTCAACCACATTGTTGTCAAACTGGGTACACCAAAGTTCAGACTCCTTAGAAACCGCCACCGGAATGTGTTCTCGAATGTCTGAAGGAGTAATGATTACCCCGCAGGCATGAATGCCCGTATTCCGAATGGATCCTTCAAGGGTTCTGGCCTTGTTTACCACTTGGCTAATCAAGGCGTCGCCCTTAGAAATTTCTTTTATTTCAAGCGCATTTGCAAAACCATCGCCTACCTTCTCCTTCAACTCCTTTTCCTCTAAAGAGAATAGCTTTTTAAGCTTAATATCTGGCATTTTCTTGGCCAAGACATCGGCATCTTGAAGCGACAACTCCAATACCCTAGCGCAGTCTCTTAGGCTAGACTTAGCAGCCATGGTGCCGTAGGTAATGATTTGAGCCACCTGCTGGGCCCCATATTTATTTACAACCCACTCAATAACCTTCCCTCTTCCCCGATCATCAAAATCAATATCAATATCTGGCATAGAAACCCTTTCCGGATTCAAGAAACGCTCAAAAAGCAGATCGTACTTAATGGGGTCAACATTGGTAATCCAAAGGCAATAGGCCACGGCTGAACCAGCAGCTGAACCCCTTCCCGGACCAACAGAAACCCCCATTTTCCTCGCCTCGGCTATGAAATCTTGAACAATCAAAAAGTATCCTGGGTACCCCGTTTTCTCAATGGTTTCAAGCTCAAAATCCAGTCGCTCACGAACCTCTTCTGAAAGCTCTTCTCCATACCTTTCCTTGGCCCCTTCATAGGTCAAATGCCTTAGGTAGGCATTCTCACCCCGGTTGCCCCCATCCTTTTCGTCTTCCGGATCCAGGAATTGTTCAGGAATGCCAAACTTAGGAAGAAGTACATCCCGCTCAAGGTCAAACTCTTCAACCTTATCTGCCACTTCCATGGTGGTTTCAATGGCCTCAGGTAAATCTGCAAAGAGCTTTTTCATCTCATCGGCAGACTTGAAATAGAATTCATTATTCGGGAAGCCATACCTAAACCCTCTTCCGCTACCAATGGGCTCAGATTTTTTTCTCTGTTCTTTTATACAAAGCAAAACATCATGGGCATCGGCATCTTCTTTGGTCAGGTAAAAAGAATTATTGGTGGCTAAGTATTTCACCCCATGCTTCTTGCAAAAACTAAGGAGAACCTCATTCACCCTTTCTTCTTCAGGCAAACCATGGCGAATCAGTTCAACGTAAAAATCATCTTCAAAATGTTCTTTCCACCAAAGAAAAGCCTCCTCAGCCTGGTGTTCACCAACATTTAAGATTAGACTTGAAATTTCTCCCCTCAATCCGCCAGAAAGGGCAATGATATCCTCTTTAAGTTCAAGTAATATTTCCCGGTCAATTCTCGGCACATAGTATTTCCCTTCAATATGGGCCGCTGAAGAAAGTTTGGCTAAATTATGATAACCTCTTTTGTTTTTTGCCAGGAAAACCTGTTGAAACCCATTGTCTTTCACCGATTTATTATGTCGGTCTTTGCAAAGGTTTAATTCACAACCTACAATGGGTTTCACCTTATGCTCACTGCTTGCATTGTATGCCTTGGCGGCGGAAACAAATTGGAAGGCGCCCATTAAATTGCCCATATCCGTCATGGCAACCGCTGGCATTTTGGCTTTACCTGCCATTTTAATCAGGTCAGGAACCTGAATGGTTGATTCAAGGATGCTGTACTGAGAATGGTTGTGAAGGTGGACGAAGTTCACATCTTCAAGGTGGTCAATTTCAACCCCTTCAAGATCGAGTCCTTTGCCCTGAGTTTGTGTGCGCTCGGGCTCATGATAGGCTTTAACGGCAAGACCAATCGCCTCAATAGGGTCTGGGTTGGCCTCCTTAAAAGCTTGATGAAATTCTTTTGATTTTCCGGTAACCTTGGAATCCGCAACTCCAATCCGAACCAATTCAAGAAGACATCGGGCCGTGGCCTCCACATCAGCAGCTGCGTTATGAGCTGCATCAAAGCCTTCCCCAAATAGCTTTTCGTGAAGTTCAGTAAGGGTTGGCCATTTGAATTTACCCCCCTTTCCGCCTGGAATGGCGCAATAGTTTGTAGATACATCCTTGGTATCAATCACCTTAAGATCAAGTAGTACCGTGGGGGTTTCTGTTCTTACATACTCGGCCCCCATGACCATATTGTCAAAACTCAAATTATGGCCACAAACAAATTCAGTTTGTTTAAGGTCGGCTTCAAATTGATCGAGAACCGATTGAAGTTCTTTCCCTTCTTTTAAAGCCCTTTCGGTGGAAATGCCGTGAATTTGCTCCGAATTGAAAGGGATGGTAAACCCGTCAGGACGAACGATGTGGTTTTCGGCACGGATGAGCTCCCCTTTCTCATCGTGAAGTTGCCATGCCAATTGAACCAGCCTTGGCCAATTGTCAGTATCGGTATGGGGAGCATTGAAATTATCGGGTAATCCCGTGGTTTCCGTATCGTAAATTAAAAACATGGCCTGAGGAGTTTTGAGTGGTTAAAATTACGCAGAACCCCTCAAGATTGTGCCGCGAGCAGGAGGAAGAAATCAACAAGTTTCGAAAAATTTCGATTTGAATTACATGGGCTATTTCACCCTTGTAACCATTGAAAACTCAAAGGTAAATCCCTTTCTCAAATTTTCTGAAAGCTGCAAAAGAGGAAGTTTTGCAGGGTATCAAAAGGAGTTTTATGATCAAGCCTTATGCAGTTTAGCTTTTTGAAGGAATCGGTAAAGAGATTAGTCAGGGCCTCTTCAGTATACTGCTTGATTTCGATTCCGCTGCATTTTACCGGACCCTCTTCTGAAAAGGTACCCATGAGCAAAAAAGCATTGGGGTTAAGACTTTCTTTGGCCGTTTTTAAGTAGCTAGAAACATCCTTTTCATCCTTTAAAAAGTGAAAAACCGCCCGATCGTGCCAGAAATCATATTTCTCATTGGGCTTGAAATTTGTGGCATCGGAAATCAGCCATTTCACCTTTTTTCCTCGATCGCCCAATCGTTTTTTAGCCCTTTCAATGGCATGGGCTGAGATGTCTAGAACCGTAAGATCTTGGTAGCCTAGGTCGAGAAGTGAATCCACCAAAAACCCATCTCCCCCACCAACATCGATGATTTTTGCGGTTTTGGGAAGGTTGAAATCATTAAGGAAGTTCAGGGAAGTCTCCGGCTTGGATTGGTACCAGCTAAACTCCTTCATTTCCTTGTTTTGGTAAATATTTTCCCAGTGCTGCTTTCGATCGAAGGTATTCATTGGTTTTTATTGTTTAGGCCATTCTTTAGACCCTACGCAAATCAAAGAGTCTGGGTGTGACCAAGAGGCAGGACTTTTTGAAAACATTTACTTCGAAAAACCTAAGCCAAAATAAAATGTCTAATTATCAACCTATTACAGACTTAAGATTTCATTGAACTTGGGAATAATTACGGGTATTTTCTTCGATGGTCTTTTTAAGATTGGCCAGGTTGGATTCTTCTTGCGCTTTAATAGACCCTCCAGCCACAGCCATAATGGATTTAGACATTAAACCATTCCCTTCGGCCCTTGTGGTGGTGGTGATTTTGGTTTTTCCCTCTACCGAATTGAGCACCATTTTATAGTCCATGTTCATGAATTCATTTTCAAAACGCATGGAAATAGACTCATTGGGCTGGATGGCAGTTATGGTTTCTTTGATGACGGTTTCCTTTCCATCTTGCAAAAAATAAACATTAGAAACTGCTCCAACAGAGCCTTTGGTTCCGCTTATATGTTCAATTTTCTGAAAACCGGGCATCCACTCACCCATTCGGCTTTCATCCTCTAAAACCGCCCAAGCTTCCGAAGTGGGTTTCTCAACCATGATTTCACATTCATAGGATATTTCAGGTTTGATTAGGCCCATGGCAAAAAATCCGATAAGTAAAAGGACCAATAAACCGAGGATATATTTCAAGTACTTCATGGCTGAGGAATTAAATTATTTGAGGTTAGGTTTCAAAAGTAATGCAAGCTCTTGGTTATTTAAAGCGGGGGGCCGACAAATTCTTGTCCATGATTTTTTGCACCGGTACATTCCAGTTAATAGTCACTCAGGTTTTTTAGTTGAGGGTTGAGGGTTGAGAGTTGAGGGTTGAGGGTTGAGAGTTTATGGTTGAGAGAATCATTTAGTGATTGAGATTCTAAAATGCTCAATTTCAGGACATCCGTCACTAGTCACTAGTCACTAGTCACCCCTGTTGGGGCGTTGAGATGTTGAGTCGTTTAGGTGTTGGGGTGTTGAGATGTTGAGTCGTTTAGGTGTTGAGCTGTTTAGTGTTTGATGTGTTAAAATACTCAACTTCAGGCAGTTTCATCCTACCAATTTCCTAGTACCTAGTTCCAAGTACCTCAAACCGCTATTGGCTGTTTTAATAGTAAAGATACTGAATATCAGGCTTTCCAGTCACTAGTCACTAGTCACTAGTCACTCCTATTGAGGTGTTTTGTCGGTGTATTTCAGGTAAGCTCATTCCCCCTATTTCCTAGTACCTAGTTCCAAGTACCTCAAACCACTATTGGTTGTTTTAATTGTAAAGTTACTGAATATCAGACTTTCCAGTCACTAGTCACTAGTCACTCCTACTGAGGTGTTGAGTTGTAAAGAGCGGTTGTTGGGATGGTTGGCGAACCGCCAAGTACGAGAACCGTACGCTTGGTGGCTTTAGCAGGCCTGAGAGAGGTATACTCCGCTACTGTTTAGTGGCGGAGCCGTCTACTCGATTAGGCAAAAGTTCAGTTTCTATTTAAAAAATTCAAAAATCTCATCATTCTCATAAATTCTTAATGGGTAAATGAGGCATATTTTTTCTAGTTGTAAATCAGACAATTCGCTTAGTTTTAACCCGAAATGCTTAATTGAAGCCTCGTTCCGCAATTGGTTTATTCCGGATTCAATTTCATCCTGAACCTGAATATATGATCCATAGCAGGTCTGATTGCTAACCCTTAAATGGAAAACTGCTAATGAGGACTTAACCTTACCAATGCCATCAATGTATATTGTTTCTCGGGTAGGGAAGCCAGGATTATCACTTTTAAGATGATAAATGATTTTTCTTGAAATCGAATCTATCTCTGTTAACTCAGACTCAAAAAGAACTTCATTGTCTAGGTTGATTACTATTTCAAGAATGTTCCTATCAGTCCAAGAGGTGGTCATAACCCAAAGAATGCTTCCGCATAAAAACAGTAATGCTCTAGTCATGCTATATTTTTTCCAACGTTCTGTATAAAAAATCGTTGGGCTTTTGGAACCACTTTCCTGTCAGTCAAGCAGAATGTTTATTAAAAGTACTAATCTCACTGAAACCTTTATCTGCCCTATGTTTTTTATACCTTGTTGGGGCATCGTGTTTTTTCTTTTCTGTTCACATTTTCAGTAGGTTAAGAGTCCATTTTTGTCGGGGCATTTAATTGCTGTGTTCTTTTTAGTCGCGGGTGGGGCATTTTTGAAAATTTCTTTTTTTCGGGCAGGGTAGTCACACTCTTTGGCTGGCTTTGGTTTGCGGCTGGCTTTGAGCTGCCAGCCAAAGTGTGTGACTTCTGCGTTGGCTTACAATTCTTCCTTTACACTTCCACAATGCAACATCTTATCGCCAAAATAAGGATTGTTTACTTCTTTTTCGGCACTGAGCCAGTAGGCACCTTCGTTGCTGAATGCCATCGGACAATACTGCTTATATAGCTTTTGATCATTTACATTAGATTCTTTTACCCACTTGTAAATATTGTCTGAAAGGGTATTGAAGTGGTCTCGTTGGTGATCTACATTTTCTGTATCTGCTATATGCTGAGCATCAAAGCGTATTTTTTTCATTAGTTCATCTTGACCATCAGGAATGCTCAGTATAAGCTTCCCTGCCGCTTTGCCAGCTGCTGATCCATCAGATTGCACGAGGGCATCTTTCACTTTAAGATAGTTATCTAATACGCCAGAAGCTTGAACATCATCAACTGTGGATTGCTCTGTTTTATTTTTCTCATCGCTTTTCTGCGAGTTATCACAAGAATAAAGGGTGGCTGTTAACCCGATGGATACAAGCAGTGCAAGAATTGTTCTCATCATCGTATTATTTGTTTTTGTGTTGAATTTCTGAATTGTTGATTTCATTGTATTTGAATTTGAAGTGAATAATTAGTTGATTTCTTTCGTTACTTCTCCGCAAGTCAGCATAGACTCACCGAAGTAGGGGTTTCGTATTTCTTTTGCTCGGCTCAGCCAATCTGCACCTTTATCTGAGTTTGCCATCGGGCAATGCTGAATGTAAATTGGAAATGAATTGGGTTCAAAAGATTCCGCAATTGCTATCATCCCGTTTGAAATATGGATAAAGCTTTCTCGCAGTGAGGCTATGTTTTCTTGGTGTTCAATGTGTTGTAAAGAATTTTTCAGGGAAGATGATAATTCCATCCAAACAGCATGAGCATCGCCTTTGAAAAGGTTCATATCCACATTAGCAAGTGCAGACTTCAGTGCCAAGCCTGATTGCTTTGCTTTTTTAAAATCGTCAGATGCAAGGGCAGTTTTGAAGTTAAAATAAGACTCGAAAAGAGGCTCTATGGATTTTTTTGCAGAGGTAGATAAGGAAGTCTTCTTAATGGCAGAGGGCTTATTCTCCATTGCAGAATTTTTTAGACCACCATGGTTGTGCCCTGTCATAGCTACCCCGCCTTGAGGGTTCATCATGCTTGGTTTACCAGCTAATTGTGCTGCTGCATCAATGCTGAAGGTGCCGTTAACTGCAATCTCTTCCCCAGCTTCTAAACCTGACTCAATTACGTAACTATCTCCTAATTCGGGACCTAGCGTAACTTCTCGCATTATGAAACTAACGCCTTGTGAGCTGGTTTGCATGACGTAAGCAACAGAACGAGTGCCTGTCCACATAACGGCTGATTTTGGAACCGTCAATGATGGCTTCTTTGTTGAAGTACTTGCTTCTACGGTTCCACTGACGAACATTTCAGGCTTTAGCATTAAGTCGGCATTGTTTCGTTCTACTCTTGCTTTAGCCACTCTTGTTTTGGGATCTATTACAGGGTCGATGTAGCTGATTGTACCACTGAATGTTTTACCTGGTATTGATTGGATAGTGTATTCGACTTTATCCCCTTTGTTTATAAAACCCATGTCCGTCTCATACACATCAAACAATACCCAGACTTTTGATAAATCTGCTATTTGATATATGGGTTCACCTTGCCTTACGTAATCTCCAAGGTTGACCATTTTTTCAGTAACATATCCCGATACATCTGCAAGAATAGGAAATGACTCAATAGCCTGACCTGAAGTCAGCACCTGATCTATTTGCTTATCTGTGAGCTTCCACTTCTTTAATTTTTCCTTGGCTGCATTGAATAGAGCAGGCTGTGTCGTGGCAATTTTTTGTGCTTCGAGAAGTTCTTCCTGAGCTGTCACTAATTCGGGCGAATAAAGCCTTGCAATGATCTTACCTTTTGACACAAAATCTCCTGTAAACGTTACAGTTAGTTCTTCGATACGACCTGATACATGGGAAGATTGTGTATGCAGTAATCGTTCATCTTCCTGCACTTTGCCATTCAGTTGAATGGATTTTGTGACACTTCCCTTACCCACCGTGAGCGTTTGAACCTGCGCCAACTGCATAGCTGTGGGAGACATACTTACTGCCATGGGGTTTAGTTCTTCGTTTTGTTCCGATTCCAACGGAATTAAGTCCATCCCACAAATAGGGCAATCGCCTGGCTCACCTTTTCTGATTTGTGGATGCATAGAACAGGTCCATATGGTCTCGGTATCTTCAGCAATAGCATGGCCAACTTCGTTAATCACGTTCGTATTGGCGCGACCGAATATCAGCCAGCCCATTATGACACCTATCACAAGTGTGCTCAGTGCTAGAATTAGGGTTGTTTTATTCAACTGTTTCATTGTAAGTCTTTTTTAAATTTTAATCTCAGAAGCTGCGCATTTGCGGCACAAATAATGGTGCTTAAGCTCATGAGAGCGGCACCTAATGCGGGATTAATCATAATGCCTTGATAGAATAGAACTCCCGCTGCAAGTGGAATAGCCACTATATTATAGCCAGTTGCCCAAACGAGGTTCTGAACCATTTTTTTATAGGTTGCTCTTCCGAACAGAATCAAAGTAGCTATATCGGATGGGCTGCTTTCGGTAAGAATGATGTCGGCTGTTTCTGCGGCTACATCTGTACCTGAACCCACGGCAATACCTATATCTGCTTTGGCTAAGGCAGGTGCATCGTTTACTCCATCGCCAGTCATTGCAACGAACTCACCTTGCGTTTGAAGCTTCTCAATCAGTTCAGACTTTTCATGTGGCAGTACCTGACTGTAATACCCGTCAAGGTTTAATTCGTCTGATACTGCTTTGGCGGTTTGTTCATTATCGCCAGTAGCCATTAATACTTTTATGCCTTTTTCTTTAAGCGTTTCAATAGCGGATTTACTTTCTTTTCTGATTTGATCAGCCAATGCGATGAAACCTATCAAGCTGCCTTCTTTGAGAATGAACACCACAGTTTCAGGCTTGTCTGAGTTGGCTTCTTTAGGAAGGCCTATACCTTCTTCTTTCAGGTATCCAGGACTCACTATTTGATAAGTTGTCCCTTCAATTTTTGCACTTACGCCTTTTCCCTTCGTGGAACCGAAATCGGAAATTGAAGGTAGTTTAAGGTCACGGCTTTTAGCTTCTTTAACAATACCCTTGGCGATGGGATGCTCGGAACTTTGCTCGATAGCAGCCGCTTTTGAAAGCAAATCTTCTTCTGATTTATTGGCTAGTGAGACGACTCGATTTACTCCGAAACTTCCTTCCGTAAGTGTTCCTGTTTTATCAAATACGATAGCCGTTATTTTGCGGCTATTTTCGAATGCCGTTCGGTTTCTGATCAACAATCCATTTTTGGCCGATAGCGCAGTTGAAATGGCTACCACCAAGGGTACAGCCAAACCTAAAGCATGAGGACAAGTAATAATCATCACTGTTACCATGCGCTCAAGTGCAAAGTCCATTCCCTGTGAGCTGAAGAAAGCCCACGCAATGAAGGTAATTACTCCAACACCGATGGCGATATAGGCTAACCATCCTGCTGCTTTATCGGCCAAATTCTGTGTTTTTGATTTGGTCTGCTGAGCTTCTTCTACCAGTTTTATAACCTTGTTCAGGTAGCTATCTTTACCAGAAGATTTAACTTCCACCTTTAGGCTTCCATCTCCATTGATGGCCCCACCAATGACTTCATCACCTTTAGATTTCTGAACGGGCTTGCTTTCTCCTGTTAAGGCACTTTCGTTTAGTTCGCTATCTCCTTCTACAATCTTACCATCAGCAGGCACTTTTTCTCCTGGCTTAATCAGGATCAGATCACCTTTTTTGATGTCACTTATTTTCACGTCATGAATATTGTCACCGTCTATTTTGTGAGCTTCTGAAGGCATCAATTCAGCTAATTTTTCCAACGCTTTAGATGCTCCCATAATGGAACGCATCTCTAGCCAGTGTCCTAAAAGCATAATGTCAATTAGCGTAACTAGCTCCCAATAGAACACTTTACCTTCCAGCCCGAATACTACTGCCGTGCTATAAGCCCATGCTACGGTAATGGCAATGGCAATCAATGTCATCATACCAGGACCGCCTTCAGAAAGCTCATCCTTCAATCCTTTAAGGAATGGCCAACCACCATAAATGAATATGAATGTTGCTAAAGCGGCTGCTACATAGCCCATGCCTGGAAAACTGATCGAAAAGCCCAGTATGTCTTGAATCATTTCAGAAAAGACCAAAACAGGTATGGAAAGCGCAGTATTGATATAAAAGCGCTTTTTGAAGTCTTCTATCATGTGGGCATGGTGAGCATGATGACCGCCATGCGTATCATGATTATTGTGTGAGTGTTCTTGTTGTTTATGCTCGTGTTTATGTTCCATAATTATTTCGTTTTTGCGGTGATATAGTCCAATTCAGCCAAAGCGATATGATAGTCCGAGAGGGCAGTGGCTTTCATCCGTTGATACTTTAAAATTTGCTGTTGCATCCGCAGGACTTCTTCAAATTCTTTTCCCGAGTTGCTGTAGGCTGAGAAAAGCAGATTTAGGGATTGCTCTGATTCCTGAATTTGCTCTTCGAATAATTCAATGAGTTCAAGCTGTTTCTGAATCTCAAACCAAATCATTTCAAAGGAGCTAATAAGCCGATTAGACAATTCTTCTTTTTGAAGCACATAGGATTCCTGCATCAATTGTGCTTCCTGTTGGGCAGCTTTGTATTTCCCACGAAAAATGGGTAGACTCATGGTGACCATAGGCATTAATACATCTTTACCATTGTCTTCCAGAGCCATGTCAGTACGTTCGCCTACAATTACATAATCCAAACCAATACCAAACTTTGGCAATCCCTGCTTGATTGCCGCTCTTTCTTGGGCTTGGCTTGCTTGAACCTTCAGATTCAATTCTTCAAGCAAGGGATTTGCAACCAACAATGAATCCTTTCTAAATTCTTGTGTGGTTTCTTTCAAGACAAGCGTGTCAATTATTTCAATAGATTCGTTTTCATCTCGATTTAAAAGCTTATTAAAGCGGGTTTCCAAAGGCTTTTTCTTTTGATTGAGAATGGATAGTTCAGTGGTTGCATCCTTTAACATGATGTCTACACGCAACACATCTACCATAGACCCTTTATCATTTTGAAACTGAACAGTTGCTATCTCCTTGTAAGAAGATAGAATGCGCTGATTTTCTGCTTCAATCAAAATCAGCTTTTCTAGTTCATAGAGCGGATAATAGGAGGCGGACACCTGATAATAGAGCTTGTTTCGAGCATCCAGAAATTCCTGATATTTTGCTTCAGCCAGTAGAGAAGCAGCATTTTCTTGGGCACTTAGCGTTCCAAACCAGGGAAACATTTGTGTTAAAGAGAATCTGGCTTGTTGAGGGCCAACTCTGGTTTCAACAGGAGAGATGAAGTAACCAAAAGACAAATTTGGATCAGGTAGGCTGCTCACCTGTGCGACCCTTTGCATAGCCGCTTCAAAGTTTTTGTATTTAGCCAAAAGCCCAGGGTTATTTTCTGCGGCTATTTGGAAATAGTCTTCTAGTGTTTGAGCATTTCCTGATAAGTGAAAGCCCAAGGCAGTGAATAGGATCAAGATAAATTTCTTCATGATTGAGCTTTTTTGATTTTGCGTTCTTCTCTCCAGCAGTAAAGCACAGGAACAATGAAATAAGTAATAGCTGCGAATAGCATCCCGCCAAAGGCTGGTATAGCCATGGGTATCATGATATCAGAACCGCGACCTGTTGAAGTTAGGATAGGCAGCAAGGCAATAATGGTAGTGGCAGAAGTCATTACCGCAGGTTTAATCCTTCTTTGTCCTGCTTCTATCGTGGCAGCTCTAATGCCTTTTAGATGATCTGTTTTGTTTCGCTTAAAACTCTGATCTAAGTAAGTAGCCATCAATACGCCATCATCGGTAGCGATACCAAATAGGGCTATAAAACCGACCCAAACTGCCACACTGAGATTAATGGTGTGGATTTGGAATAGGTCTCTGAAATTGGTGCCGAATATGGCAAAGTCGGCAAACCATGTTTGACCATATAGCCATAGGATAATGAAACCACCACTAAAGGCCATGGCAATACCTGTAAACACCATGAAGGATGTGGATACAGATTTGAACTGAAAATAGAGAATTAAGAAAACGATTCCCAGAACCAATGGCACGATGATGGAAAGCCGTTTTTCAGCTCTGACCTGATTTTCGTAGCTTCCCGAAAACTTATAGCTCACACCTGAAGGAACTGTCAATTCTCCTGAATCTATCTTTTTCTGAATAGCTTGCTGCGCATCATTTACCACAGTTACTTCAGAGAAACCATCGCTTTTATCGAACAGAACATAACCAACCAAAAAGGTTTCTTCACTCTTGATAGCCTGCGGCCCCCGTACGTACTCAAAATCTATGATTTGTGATAGTGGAATTTGCGCACCCGTAGGTGTTGCCATTAAAATTTTACGAAGGGCCGAAGGGTCATCCCTAAGTTCTCTTGGATAGCGAACCCTGACAGGGAAACGCTCACGTCCTTCTACCGTTGAGGTAATCTTCATACCACCAATAGCGGTTTCGATGGTCTGTTGGACATCTTCTATGTTTAGCCCATAGCGTGAAATTTCATCGCGATTTATATTTAGATGTAGGTAAGGTTTACCCACTATCCTGTCGGCAAAGACGGCTTCTCGTTTTACCGATGGCACTTCTTTCAATATGCTTTCGAGCTGCAAGCCAAAGTCTTCTATAGTTCTCAGGTCTGGGCCATAAACTTTTATTCCCATAGGAGCACGCATGCCCGTTTGAAGCATTACCAACCGCGTTTCTATAGGCTGAAGCTTAGGGGCTGAAGTAACCCCTGGAATCTTGGTGACTTTTATAATTTCATTCCAAATATCATCTGGTGATTGAATGTGTTCACGCCAATTACGGTAGTATTTACCATTAACATCAGCAATTAAATCGCTGGCATCAATTCCCTGTTTCAGACCTTCTTGGTTTCTCAGGGTATCACCCGAAACGGTGATGAAGCGATTGTTATCACCTACTTTAAACCTTTGTCTATGCCCTTTTTTGTTGAGAATGTATTCGGATTTGTAATTGATGATGTTTTCATACATCGAAATGGGTGCAGGGTCAAGAGCAGATTCTACCCGTCCTAATTTACCTACCGTCAATTCCACTTCAGGTATATTGGTTAGCAACATATCCAACTGACCAACTACTCTGCGGTTGTACTCCATACCTGAGTGGGGCATAGAGGTGGGCATGAGTAGAAAACTGCCTTCATCGAGCGAAGGCATAAACTCCTTGCCAATTCCTGGAAAGGTATGCGACAATTCAGACCAAACTTTGGACTTGTTGATGTTCCAGCCTACCGATTCAAATCCTTTGGAAACAAAACCAAAAACGGTGTTGAAACCTAACCAAATGTTCGCAGCCAACAAAATGAGCAAGGTGGGGATAAGGAGAAACTTGATTTTATTATCAATACACCAATGCAAAATCCTTTTGTATTGATATTCTAATAGGGTGAAGCTGCCCAAGATTACAGCTACTAAAATGGCTACAAATGCGAAGTTGATGGGGAGAGACTTTGATGCCCCCAGTGGTAACCAGAATTTTGCCAAGAGCCAGGTAACGCCTATTAATACGATGATTAACTCTGCGTATTGGTATAAAAAGAGAACGGGTTTCGGAAAGTTCCTGCTGTTGGCATTTAAGAATTGTTTGAGAATGCCTATTACACCAAAGAGAAATAGCATCACTCCACCCCAAACCTGACCAAAAGCCAGTGCTACTATCCCAATGATGAGAAGTGTGTAGCTACCGTACTTTTTGAGCAGATTGTTCTTGATTTTGAACCCGAAAAACCAATGTGCCAGAGTAGGCATGATTAGCAGACTCACGAGCAGTGCAGCAATCAGGGCAAAGGTTTTGGTAAAGGCCAAAGGCCCAAATAGCTTTCCTTCGGCAGCTTGCATGGTGAATACAGGAATGAAACTCACAATGGTGGTAGAAACTGCTGTTAAAATGGCAGTAGAGACTTCCGATGCACCATTATATACAGTGGTAATTAGTTTCTGCTCAGGTGGGGCTTCATCAATGTGTTTGATTATATTTTCGGATAATATGACACCCAAGTCCACCATGGTACCAATGGCAATGGCAATACCCGATAGCGCAACGATGTTGGCATCCACTTCAAAGTATCGCATGGCGATAAATACCATGAGCACAGCAATAGGTAAGATGCTCGAAATGAGAAAAGAAGCCCTAAGATTATACACCATTACAATTACTACCAAAATGGTAATGAGTACTTGCAGTGAAATGGCTTCTTCTAGGGTGCCTAAGGTTTCGTAAATCAATTCCGAACGATCATAAAAGGGCACAATGGTTAATTGAGATTCTCTGCCATCGGCTAAAGTTTTCTTCGGAAGCCCAGGTGCTATTTCTTTTATCTTCTCTTTTACATTGTTGATGACCTGCAAAGGATTGGCGCCATAGCGTGCCACAACTACTCCGCCTACTACTTCTGCCCCATCTTTGTCGAGCAAGCCCCTGCGTGTAGCAGGGCCAAGCGAAACCACACCAATATCTTTTATTCGTACAGGCACATTGTCCTGCACAGCAACTACTGCCTTTTCTATGTCTTCCACTTTCTTGACATAGCCCAATCCCCGAACCAAATATTCGGCTTGATTGATCTCAATGGTTTTTGCCCCTACATCTTTATTCGATTTTTGAACTGCCTGCATTACGCTGTGCAAAGGGATGTCGTAAGCTTTGAGTGCATCAGGATTCACGTCTATTTGATACTCTTGCACAAATCCACCAATAGAAGCTACTTCTGAAACTCCTTCTGTTGCATTAAGTCCATACTTCACATAGAAGTCCTGAACCGTACGTATTTCGTGTAAGTCCCAACCACTTGTTGGGTTGCCGTTTTTGTCTCTTCCTTCGATGGTGTACCAATATACTTGACCTAAAGCGGTAGCATCAGGCCCCAAGGCAGGTTGCACTGCATCAGGCAATAATCCTGACGGTAGGGAGTTGAGTTTTTCCAGGATACGGGAGCGTGACCAATAGAACTCTACATCTTCCGAGAAGATGATATAGATGCTTGAAAAACCGAATATGGATGAGCTACGAATGGATTTTACACCAGGTATTCCGAGCAAGTAGGTGGTTAAAGGATAGGAGATTTGATCTTCAATATCCTGTGGTGATCGACCCTGCCATTGGGTAAATACGATTTGCTGGTTTTCGCCAATATCAGGTATAGCATCAACGGGTACAGGGTCAGACGGGAGAACGCCCACCTGCCAACCGAAAGGTGCGGTGATGATACCCCAGGCCACAAAACCTGTAAGGACAAGAACAGTAACCAACTTGTTCTCCAAGAAATATTTAATGATTCTATTAAGCATAATACAATTGATGTTGATTGAACAGAAAAGGAATGTTCAATGGCAAGAAATGCCAAATTGCTCAGCGATCTATTGACCGAGAGCATCAAATTGTATTAATGGCTTAAATCAAGAAGGTTTGAAAAAGAACTTGAACGTCTCTTTCAAAGAAGGGAGGGGGATATTCTGAATATAGTGATTGCCCTTTTTCAACAAAGAACAGAGGTTGTATAAAAACCTGAACAAAGGCAGCAAAGAAAAAAGGATTAACTACAGATGTAGAGGGCTGAGTTTTTGCAATGTCATCTGTTTGAATTACTTGATGCTGATTTTCACAGCAAGGCTTAGCTTTAATCTGCTCTTCTTCAGATGGCATGTTCTCGCATTCCTGTTCCATATCTTCCATGCCGCAGTCAGGATTTCCTAAGCCCAGGGTAAAAGTAGTCTCTACCGCTTGACCGCCACAAAAATGTGTATTCATAGCAAAACCAATGTTGGAAACCAACATGAGTAAAGCGAGTGATATGGCAATTACTTTTTTCAAGATTTTCAAAGATACGAAATTACAAATTGAGTGTTTTACAGAATTTTGACTTTGGTTTACAAGATTTGGTAACTAAAAAGCATAAATACGGCCATTCCTACCATGGTTAAATCTTCGACAATGGTTACAGTACTCATGGGTAAGTTAAATACATCACCAAGGCAGGCACATCTGATTTTTTTCTTATCAAGGTTGCTCTTTATAACTCCAATACTGCTTACTCCTAAAATAATGGCAGTACTGATGTTCGTTGCAAGTGGTGCCAGGTTAATTAAATATAAAACTCCAAGGGTTAATTCCACGAAGGGGTAGATATATCCCCAAGCCGACCATCTAGCAGCAATTATGTCATACATTTTGTAGGAGTCTGCAAAGCCTTTTAGGTTTAATAGTTTAAAAAAGGCGAAGGCAATGAAAAAGCCCGCCATAAAATGACGCATCCATAGCATTGTTGAAAATGATTCGAAAGGGAATTGTGCTAGTGCTGAAACTGCTGCTATAAATGAAACTATAAGCAATAGCGGCTTGTACGTGCTTATTGACTTATTGGGCAGTTGATCTATTGTGTTTTCCTTTGAAAAAGGTATTTCAGATATGGAATAATTTCCCGCTTTCTTGACAAGTGCTTCTAGAGATTCAATATCAATGGGTCTGTTGAAATGCAACTTTGCTTGTGGGAAATCGAGCTGGACATGAGTTTCATTGATTTCAGAAGCTGTCTGCAATTGCTTTTTCACACTTGCTACACATCCACCGCAGGTCATTCCTTCAATTTTGTATGTTTTGCTATGCATTGTTTATCTCTTTTTGAAACCACAAAATTGAGAAATCAGCTGTCTTAGATCATTACACAATATTGACTTTGGTTTATGAAATTATGCTTAGAGCTTGTCTAAAGGCTTTCTGTGGTGGCTCGTTTGACCTTTGAATTGAGTAGGGGTCATTCCCGTTTCTTTCTTGAACTGAGAAGAAAGATAAGCTACATTACTATAACTCATTTCATCGGCTATCTCCGATAAAGTCATTTGGTTGTAAGTCAAATACTCTTTGACTTTTTCAATTTTTTGAAGGACAATAAACTTCTCTATGGTGATCCCTTCAACGGAGGAGAATAGCCTGCTCAAGTATGCGTATTCATGGTGCAGTTTATCCGAAATTAAAGAAGAAAAGTTGATGGAAAGCGGTTCTTTTTTATGATGCACCTGATCAATAATCACGCTTTTGATTTGTGAAATCAAGGCAGATTTTCCTGGTTCAAGCAACTCAAATCCCAACGCATTTAACATGCCGTCAAGTGATTGCAGTTTGTGCTGATCTATCTGATCTGAAACAATTACTTGCCCTAACTGAACATCTTGATATTGTATTTCGAGTTGGTTGAAAATGTCCTTCACCGCCATTATACAGCGTGGACAAACCATGTTTTTTATATGTAGTATGTACTTGTTCATCTTGCGTTCGGCAGAATTGCACTCTTTTGCGAAGCTTTGGTTGAGCGTTGGCTTGCGCGGCTTTGCAAATGTGTGCAATGTGCGCTGGCAGAAATTTTCAAAAATGCGAAGCTGGGGATTTTTCTCTTTTCCACTTTTTAAGTCTTAGTTGATCTTAACCATTTGAACTTATGGTCAAGTCATGTCAGTCCCTTCTTAAATTTGGCATGAGTCCAAACGTTTCTGCTTTCAGTCGTCATTGTCAATGTGTCCGTTGTCTTTTTTTTCTGACTAACGTAAACATAAAATACTTGTAATCAGGTATTTAAAATTCCGATGTCTTTTGGTTTGATGTCAAATTT
>CAKZPI010000020.1 GCA_937139155.1 uncultured Flavobacteriales bacterium | reverse complement strand
CACTCCCATGAGGTAGGCTCGTTCTCTGAAGTGTCATAGAACTGGACCGCTTCGCCAAGGCAGGCAATGGGGTAGTCGCTCACGAATGAAGCTTCAGGAGGAAAGCCAACATAATGCCCAGTAATGGAAATATTGTCGAGGAATAAATTGTTTCCACCTCCATTGATGGCTGTAAACCTGACTTTCAATTTTTTACCTCCTATCCAATTGTTCAAGTCAATATAGGTACATGGAGTATTTATGGTACCTGCTAAACACCAATCACTTGCTTGCTGAGGAGTGAACTCGGTGGTTCCTGATGCAACGGTTCCAAAGGTTCCAGGACCGGTGTGAACGAAGGTTTTTAAGGGCATCCAAGAGTCACCACAGTCTGTACTAATTTCAACAATTAGGGTGTCTGGAGAAGAGTTTGTGCCGGTTGGTTGATAGGCGTGCTCAAAGGTGAAGCTTACCGAGTCCCAATCTCCAAAATCCATGGGAGGAGATATCAAGTAATCTCTAGCTCCAGAATTGGCATATCCAAACCAAGGCATTTTCAAAGACTGATCACCAGGACTTGTACCCCCCGTGGTCACAACGGTAAACTTTTCTGCATCATCAGACTCAATAATCCAACCTTGATCAGGGAGGTCATTGTTTTCAAAATCCTCCACAAGGGGAAGTTTAATTCCATCTCCTACCCGGATGTAAGCAGACCTAGCCTTTGAATCAGAGCCTAATCCGTTTTCTACATAAAGCTTGGCAGAAAAATTACCAATGGAATCGTAGGTTACCCAAACTTGTGAGTTTAGGGTGTCCATAGAAGGGCTTCCTCCTTGGAAGGTCCATTCATACCGATCTGGGTTTCCGGTAGATTTACTGATAAACAATATGGAATCCCCTGGGCAGATGAATCTTGGACTTGCCACGAAATCAGCTTCAGGCACGGCATCTTCATTCCCGTAAAGGAAAATATCATCTATGTATAAATTGTTTCCATTAGCATTGGTAGAGGCAAAACGAATTTTCACCCCACCCAATCCTGCGAAGGCACTCAAATTTAGTTTATTGCACGATCCATTACCTTCAAAACACCAATCGCTCGGTACTGTTGGACTAAACTCTTGGGCGTTTTCAGGAGCTGTAGCAAAGCTATAATTGCCATCTTCAACTAGGGTTATCACCGTTTGCCAAGTAGAACCACAATTGGTGGAAACCTGAACCCGAAGCGTATCCTCTTGGTTTATTCCGGCTTGGCGAGCGGCATATGCATGATCAAACTCCATAAAAACCGAATCATAGGGGGAGAAATCAAAACCAGGAGAGGTTAGGAAATCCTGCGCCCCTACTGAGGTATAGTTGTAAAAATCCATGAAGGCGGATTTATTACCAGGGTTATTTCCTGCAGTGTTTGTGATGTCCCAACCTATGTCACCGTCAGGATTCGTGGGTGTCCAGTCTGTAAACACCCCTGATTCAAAATCTTGAGAATAAGGCAAGTTCAGGTTAGGAGCTACCTGAATATAATTGGTGATTAAAAGTGTATCACAGATTGAGTTAACCGTGTCGCAAACAATCAGCTGAACATCATAAAGACCTGAATTTGCATAAGTTACTACTGGGTTTTCTTGAGTAGAACTGGAAGGGTTCCCTCCCGGAAAAGACCATTCCCAGGTATGAGCATTTCCAGCCGACTCATCGTTAAACTGAACGGGGGCTCCCTGGCAGGTAACGGTTGGATCTGCGGAAAACCCTGCCTCCAATTCATTGGCAAAACCATCGATGCGAATGTCGTCCATCCACAGGTGAGCTAGGGAACCATGAAACAAGGTAAACTTCACCTTCACTTGATCACCCGCTCCAGCCAAATCTGGGACCAAAACACTATCAAAGCAAGACGCTCCATAAGGACCTTCAAAGCACCAGTCTGTGCTATCAACGGGGGTATAAACCCCTTGAGTTTGAGGTCGAGTTACAAAGTTCCCAGTTGAAGGAACGGCCTCCGATAAATAAAAGCCCGGGAGTTGAGTATAGGTCTCGCCACAGTCGGTAGAATAGGAAATGATTAAAGTATCTCTTCGGTTAAAAGGCTCTTCCTGTCCTTGAAGTGCATATGAATAAACAAAGGAGAGGTAAAC
>CAKZPI010000019.1 GCA_937139155.1 uncultured Flavobacteriales bacterium | reverse complement strand
AAGGCAATTCAATGGAAGACACCTGGGATGGAACCCACCCCAATGGACAAGAATGCACGGAAGGCGTCTATTTTATTGCCGTCAAAGCCAAAGAACGTTTTGGCATCTGGAAAGAAAAAACTGGGTACATTCATTTGATGCGGTAGCTCCAATCGCTGGTAGAAAATTTCTTTTTCAACCCTTCAAACCTGTTTATTTTTAACAGTTTACGATGCATCCTTAGCATCTCCATGCCCATGTGGTCGGGCAAGTGCGCGAAAATCACTGATCATTTCTAATTGAACACTGTTCACTACCCTCCGTCGAGTTCGTTGGGGCCTAATCTTCACAAGACCAATGTTTCAATATTTTGTAATAACTTTGTAATTACAATTCATGGGTATGGAAATTTCAATCATTCAAATCGGAAATTCGAAGGGTTTGAGGCTTAGCAAGGCCTTGCTTGAACGGTATAACATTAAAGACAAGGTGGAATTGATTCTTCAAAAGGGTCAAATCATCATCAAACCCATTGATAAACCGCGTCAAGGATGGAACGAGGCCTTTGCCAAGATGCATTCAGAAGGTGATGATCAATTGTTGATGGACGAGGTTTTTGAAGACGAAAACTTTGACGAATGGGAATAAACCAATACGATATCGTTTTGGTCAACCTCAATCCAACCAAAGGCAGCGAAATCAAAAAGACTAGGCCATGTTTGATTATTTCTCCGAATGAAATCAACCATAACCTGAACACCATCATCATTGCCCCCATGACCACCACCAGTAAGCCCTATCCTACCTGGGTGAAAATTCATCACCAGGGCAAAATGGGCTGGGCTGTTATTGATCAAATTCGAACCATCGATAAATCCAGGGTCCTTCGTGTACTGGGCAAAATTTCAAAAAAGGAAATCGTGCAATGCAAACGGGTAATTAAAGTAACCCTGGTGGATTAAGCTTTGTAACGGTCATAAGCTCCGACTGAATCGCCGGAAGAATCGAGGAAAATCACACCTAATTGTGATCGCATTGTGTTCTTTGCGTCTTTGCGTTCTTCGCGCGAAGACCTTTATTCATTACGAATTGGTCATTGCTTCACTAACCTTCGTTGTGTTCGTCGTGTCCGTCGTGGTTAAAAGGGGCATTAGGAACTTGGTATTAGGCGTAATGACCCTGGCTGAAATGCACCAATTGAACCATCCCTAAACAATAAACCCTCAACTATAAACTGGTGGTTGTAGGCTCAGGCTGAATCGTCGGAGAAATCGTGATGTAGAACATCATTTTATATGACTACCTGAGTTTCACTGAAACTATTCAACTCAACGATTAATAAACCTCTCTCAACGACTAAAATCACCCTGCCTTATGTGTAGGTCGAAATTTCGTTGTGTACGTCCTTGTGAATTTGGAGAATTTGGGGAATTTGGAATGAATGTTATCAATGAGAATGATTACCTAATCCTGAATAATGGCAATCCATTAAAAACTGAATCCTCAATGTAGAAAGTCTTGAGTATCAAGCCAAAGGTCAGCCATTTTATTCTAGCGATAAAATAATATTTGTTTTCGTTAGGAATTGTCAAAAAAAAAAAAAAAAAGATTTGTCCCCAAACGTAAACTAGCCATGAATATTTACCAATTTCTTAAGACCGTTCTTATCTCAACCATCTTGATGCTTATAATAATTGGGCACTCTTCTTGTGAAACCACGAATCCGTATAACGAGGCCCACTATGATTATATGACAAAGTCAACAGATGAAATTTTAACGGATGCCAATTTACCTCATTCCAATTCAAATCAGAGGGATCCCATAAAGACCACAGAGGTCATACCTGGAATTTTTGTCAGTTGTGGGGACGGTTCCGCTGGTTGTGATCCAGACCCAAACTCAATTTGTGCTATTATTGTAACATGGTCAGAGCCAATTTTATTTGAAGAAGACTCAATATCCACGAATGATACCACTATCTATACCGATGGTTACTTTGTCAAGGCTCTTCCTGCAGGACCTGAGGCTGTGCCATTCAAATGGTTAAAAACCTATGGACACGCTCAGGCTTCACCTCAAAATAGTAATTGTACCAATTATGGGGTAAACCTAGAATATGAACGACGCTATTAGACATGATTAACATCCTTATCATCAGTAGTTTAGCCTCCCTATTTCTTCCTAGCAATTGGGTTACTGAAACCTACAAGGTTAGTGGCCAGGAAAATTTGGTTAACATTGGAAACATTAAGCATGTTTACCACCTCCATGGAGAATTAATTTTCTTAAACAAAAAATCAAACCAAATTGGCTTTCTAGATTTGCAAAAAAAACACCTAACCAAGGTAATCACAAAGCAATCTTTACCCCTAGAGGATTTGTACAATGATTATATAAAAAGTTCAAGTCATAATACTGATGAGTTTTCTGAATCAATTTCAGGTATTGCATCATCCATGATTGGGATTTGCAGTATTTATCCACGGACAGCTAATGAACTTAGCATTATATTTTCTATGGGTGTATCTCAATTGGACACTGTGGTTGAAAACGACACGGTGAATGTTTATCGCAGGTTCAATTATATCTATGGTCTAGGAAGTATTCATGATCAAGATTCAAATAAAATCCAATTTGAATCCTTATTGAGGGTAGATTCGTTGCCTCCGGGCACCTATCCTTCATTCAATTCCTCTATTTGGATTGAAGAAAATAAGGTCTTAATTCCTTTAAGCATTCGAAACGCAAATGGCCATATTAATGGAAAAGTTCCTGGACTTGCGGTTTACCAAAAGACAAACAACGCCTATTCCCTAGACACTGTTTATTTCTGTGAATCCTCTTCGATGGTGAATTATCAAAATACACTTTATTATAGTGTTCTTTGGCCGTCGTCAACGGGATTTAGGTGGAATAACATGATTTGTCTAAACCTAAAGGAAGGTTTTAACGAAAACCCTCCTATTCAAGAAATTCCCTTTGGCACCAGTGAGTACTCGATTCTTGGAAACCCATACTCGGCAGACCCTAACCATGCCTATCAGATCCGTCATTTGGGGACTGGACAGAAAATGAGCCTTAGTTTTCAAAAAAGTGGCTTCCCCATTGGAGTGAATGACCATGTTTACTACTTTACCAAGGACGAAAATGCAAACTTAGTTCTAAATGAAGTGGCTCTTAATTAGCTTCCTGCTTTTCCCTTCTTCTGAAATAAAGTCAGGAAAAGATTCAGATTTCTTTTTGGAAACAATTGAGGCGGTTGATTTACACCAAGAATTTAACGATACAATTCCGGTGGTTTTCCTTTATTTTCAACCGGACGGCTGTGCCCTGTGTGATGTTTATTTTCTACGGCTCTTTGAGCACCTTGAAGATTCTGGTTTAATTCACCAAGTAATTGCCTTTCATCCTGATCTTCCTGAAAAAATCGTAAATCACTATTTATCAGAAAAACAACTTAATTCCTTTCAGTCCCAGATAAATATGGTTTCCTTTAAGGTTGTTCAAAACTTGAATTCTCCACCAAAACTTAACCCGAAAATTTTCTATTTGCTAGACCCTAAAACTAGGCATTTAAAGATCATTAATATTGAAGAAGGTGTTGACCTAAAAGCCATCTTGGCTACCTTGTCTGAAGGATTTTAAAGCCGATTATTTAATAACCTGAAAAAGAAAGATTTTGTCTTGGAAAACTTCCTTGACAAGGTTTTATCCTCCAAATCAACTTTAAAGGGTTAGACAGAAATCATGATTACGTGAGGCCTACATTGAACCCAAAGTCTTGGCAATAGTGAAGGATCTAGGGTCAAAATATCAATCAACTATTTTTTGTATTTCTACTGATGCCTCCGATTGTAGGAAAACACAGAGAATCCATGAAAATCAATGAAGCTTAACCAGGAGGCCTCAGCGTTGACCCGTTGGCTTCCGTAGATGACGTTGGTATAGACGTCTAGGTATTTGTTTTGAATGAGGGCATTGGAGGAAAACTTCTTTTCTGCGCTGAATAAAATTACGATTTTCACCTTTTTCCCCGCCTTTTCAGCCGCCTTTCCAATCAACTCAAGGCGTTCTTGAATGAAGTCGTGGGATGGAATTTCCTCGTAATCGTGAATGCAGATCACATCAGCATAGTTCACCAGGTGTTCGGCCTGTTTTTCTGCCTTGCGGATGCGGTTCTTTAACCAACCAATGTAGAGCCATACATCCATTTCGGGCTTGATGAGCTGAATATGCTCTACTTTTCGCTTGAATGCTCGGTAGGTAGGAAACCATTTCACCCACCACTCACATTCCAGCATGAAGGCATCAAACGGATCGTAAAATCCCTCTGCGCGTATCAAATCGTTTTCACTTTGACTCACTGCCACCCAGGTGACTTCCGGTTTAAGTTGGGAAACCCTGTTTTTGAAGATTCGGGCTGCTTCTTGAGAATTTGTACTGCGTCCGGATGCACCATAAACCATCACGGAGTTTAGGTCGTGACGGTTCATGTAATCCACAAAGTCTTTGACTTCTTCTTGGGTATTCAATTCCTGCTCAATCCGGCTTACGAAAACCCCTCTAAAGGGTATGGTGTCTTGTGCCCAAGCTTGAATGGAAAGAAGGATGAAAAGCGTGAATGCGGTAAATTGCTTCATGGGGTGAATGTACGAAAGGATTCGGATGGGGTTTTGGGTTGAGTTTATGGTTTAGCGTTTATAGTTGATAGAGGTGTTGAGGTGTTGAGTCGTTGAGGTGTTGAGGCGTTGAGGCGTTGAGGTGTTTAGTCGTTGAGGTGTTTAGTCGTTTAGGTGTTTAGTCGTTTAGGTGTAAAGATTCTGAAAATCAAGACTTTCCAGTCACTAGTCACTCAGAGTTGATGGTTGAGGGTTTATGGTTGATAGAATTGTTGAGTCGTTGAGTTGTTTAGCTGTTGATGCCGTATTTTCTGGCAAGTTTAAGGTTCCTATTACCTAGTTTCTAATACCCCACGCAGCTTTTGGCTATTCGCTTTTAGCTATTGGCTGATTTAGGTGTAAAGATGCTGAAAATCAAGATTTTCCAGTCACTAGTCACTAGTCACTAGTCACTCCTATTGAGTTGTTTAGGTGAAGAGTTTCAGGTAGAGTCAACCTCGGTTCCCGATTCCCAATTCCCGATTCCCTGAAGGTTCCTAGTACCTAATCCCTAGTACCTAGTACCTAATACAAAGGCTCCTCCTACCCTCTCCGGTGTGCCGGAATGACAGGCGGTTGGCCGTTGAAGGGATTTGATCGTCCGATTCCGCGGGATCCCATGGCAATGGCGCGTTTCACAGCATCTTGTCCAAACCGGTTGCGCATCTTGTCCATGGCCTGGTAGAGGTTGATGATTTTTTCATCGTCTTCAAAGAGGTTGATTTGATATCCCCCACCCACCAAATGGCTATACCTCACTCCTACCAATCGAATCAATATACGGCGATCGTAGAGCTGATCAAACAAATCATGTACCACCTGAATTAGTTTTTGATCGGTGGCGGTATAGGGTATTCTACGTTGCTTGCTGTAGGTTTGGAAGTCAGCGTAGCGGATGCGTACGGTTACGCAGGCGGTGAGCTTGTCTCCGTTTCGAAGTTGAAAAGCCAGGTTCTCAGCCATGGCTGTGATGATGCTCTTGAGCTTGATCTGATCATCGGTATCTTTTTCAAAGGTGCGTTCAATGGAGATGGATTTTCGTTCGTGGTAGGCTATTACCGGACTTTGATCAATGCCTCTGGCTTTTTTCCACAGGGTAATTCCGGGTTTACCCAATACCCGATCCATGAGCTCCATGGGCATTTCCTGAACCGTTTTGACCTTCTCCACCCCCATGCTTCGAAGCTTGCGGTAGGTTTGATCACCTACCATGGGAATTTTCTTCACCGAAAGGGGAGCTAAAAAGCCCGGTTCTTCCCCGAAAGGGATGAGGCAATGGTTGTTGGGCTTGGCCTCACCCGTACCCACCTTGGCCACGGTCTTGCTGGTAGATAAACCAAAGGAAATGGGCAAATGGGTTTCTTTGATGATGCGCTCCCTGAGTTCTTGAGCCCAACGGTAGGTTCCGAAAAACCGGTCCATTCCGCTCACATCCAAGTAAAACTCATCAATAGACGATTTCTCATACAAGGGCGCTGATTCGTTGATGATCTCCGTCACCATATCAGAGAACTTGCTGTAGGTTCCGCTGTTTCCGCGAATCACGATGGCCTCCGGACAAAGCTGTCGGGCTAAGCGCATGGGCATGGCGGAGTGTACCCCGAAGGTTCGAGCTTCATAGCTGCAGGCAGCCACTACCCCCCGGTCGGTGGTTCCCCCAATAAGCACAGGTTTTCCGTTCAAACGGGAATCAAGCAAACGCTCGCAGGATACAAAAAAGGTATCCAGGTCAAGGTGTAATATGGACTTGTTTTGCTGGTGCATTGACAGGTTTTTAATCAATTCTTCAGCTACAAGTTAGTTATTATTCCGTCGTTATTTCGGCAATATTTTCGTCAACAAGTCTGAGCGATTCGAGTTTGTATGTCTCCTGAACCTTACTTCGCTTTCCTGAATTCCTATTGCGCTTTGGCTCTGTTCAACGACCTAACCCGGGGCAGCATGGTGGTGTTGCTCAAAATCAATGGTTAAAACACATTCCAACCTCAAAACCACCTACCCTTAGACTCCGTTTGGCTGGAAGAAGCCTTGGCATAAGGTTCCTATTTGAACCTCCCCCTCCAGCCCGTCTTCCCAACCTTTCCGACTGGTTTTAGGCTTTAATGAACCAAAAGTTTATCCGACCATACATCCTGGCCTTTAACAAGTTTCACCACATACATTCCTTTAGGAAAGTCACCAATGGATAGTTGGGTTTCTGTTAATCCCTGTTCAATTCGAAGCCTTTTCAATTCATTGCCCTGCACATCGACTATAGAAAGTATTCCTTTCGCTTTCCAATCTGGCGACCACCGAACCGTTAAGTTTGAGGAAGCTGGGTTCGGAAACAACAACGCCCCTTTAGTAACGGAGAGTTCCCCAGTGCCCAAGGTATGGGGGTAAGTTCCTGCCGTATCTAAAATAAGCACCCGGATTCCATATGAATCATTTCCATCTGAAACCTCATAATAATTGTTTCCTACGAAAGCGTAGGCCGTATCACCCATAGGTATGGCATTGGTAAGGGTTACCACCTTGGCAGAGCTATCTGGCATACCTTCTGGTTTTACACAACGTATCCACTGCAACGTACCATCTGGTCCAAACTTCTGAAGGGTGGTATTGCGAACCGTTGTGCCATTAATGGGTGGGTTGGAATGCATAAGTAAAATATTGCCTTGCCTGTCAATGTCATAATTGGGCACCCCATTGTAACAGCCCGTATGGTTTACCTCAATGGTAAACAGGGTGTCAAAATTCATATCAAAACAATGCAATTCAGAGCCACCCGGATAGGATTCCATGAAAAACAAGCGGTTGTTCCTCAACTTGAAATTGCCCAATGAATTCCCATTTAGCGTGTCAAAATCATGTAATATGGTGAAGTTGGTATCTCCTCTCCATTCAATCAGTTTAGGCCAAATTTTATATGGATTCAAGTATCCATAGAACCCTAACAACCAGATTTTATCATTAAAAACGTGAACAATTTGAACAGTTCCCGACCCTCCTGAATATGGACCACCTCCATATGGCATGCTAGCTGAATCTAAGGTTAAAAGGGTATCTGAAACCTGTAAGCTAGAGTCCAATAAAACAAATCGGTCAATCACATCTGTTAAGGTTTCTTCATAAAGATAGCCAACTAACTCCCCATTAAAGGTGAAATAATCCCAGGCCGTGTAATTTTCAGATTTCAGGTATTGAATTTGCGTAGGACTATGGTACTGATAGAAATGAGATTCATGCTCATCTCCGTACTTGACGAAAACACTCCCATCATGCAGGTACCCATAATCTCCTGTTGCAAAAGGAGTCGAAACCTGGGTTAGGGACAGACTTTGTAAATCAAAAACGGCGTTGTAATAGGAAGGTGATATGTCTTTACCACGAACCGTCATGCCGATAATGGTTGAATCGGGTTGGGCAAATACATAAGGTCTAGCATGTTGACTTGGTGTATAAACCGTGTCAAAAATTTGGGCATGTACCGTTTGCCAGCAACAGGTGGCAGAAAAGACTATGCTAAACACAAACCAGGAAGCTTTCCGGGGTAAAACTGTAGAATGGATCATAATTAGGTTTTAAACTATTTTGAAAGAACAAACTTCTGGGTTAACCAATGGTCATTCTTCATAAACCTTAAAATCAAAAACTCACTTGTGAAATCAACCAAATCTATCAATTCACCTGAGCTGTATGAGTCATTGAAAAATAATAAGTTTCCAGTGACTGAATAAATCTGAATTTTGTAAGAACCGTTTTCTTCCTGGTCAAAGGCAACACTTACCTGGCCATTGCCATGAAACTCAACTTCAATAGCATGAAATTCATCAATATCTAAACGGTAAACTGGGTGCTTGCTTAAATGGGCAAGGTCATTAAACACTGTTCCAAGCAATACAAGGTTTCCAGTGGGGTAATTGGGATACTGAGCTGCTACATTTACAGGATGCGTGAGGTACTCAAATCTTGTTTCTGATGTAAAGCCTAGTAGGTTTTGGTTCTTGTTGACAAGGTAGTCAAGAATCCCTATGTCAACCCCATGATTGCCTACCAATTGCCCATAACAATCATACTTAGGAGCATCAACAAAATCTTCCCAAATATTGTTCAGAAAAAAGAATGCGGTAGGTTTTAAGGTATTCCCGAAGAATCTCATGTCCCTACCAGCACGATCAACAACTCCAAAAGGATCGTTGTCAAAAGAAGGGTAAACAATACGGTCAGTCAACGCATCTATTTCATTGGCTTGTGTTTGTTTCGAGACCTTAGGAGTATTCAAATTATTTAACTCCCCAATAGAACTTGAAATATTTACATAGTCCTCTAATAGGATGTTACGATAGGAATAACAGATTAATGTCCTTACTACATCCAATAATTCAATATGCTTTTTATAACGAACATAATTAAGTGAGTCTGACCCCGCATTCCAATATTCATCCTCAATACTAATCACGCTGATTTGTTTCATAGCAAAGGATTCAGCTGCATAATTGCGAACTCTGACTTGCCCGGAAGATTGTCTTTTGTTGGAATCAGGAGAATTTATATAATACTCGCCATATATTGCTAATGCCACTGTTCTTGCCATCAATGCATATTTCCAAGTTAAGGAGTCGGCATCCAAACCAGGATTTAAGAAATCATTCACAATCTTCTGATGAATCAGGTGAATACTATCGGAGGCTTTCACCGGACTATTTATTGATGGCAGGTAACATGCCATTGATGGTAATAAATCCTCATCAAAGGTTAGGTAAAAATCATTTGTGTTGTTGATGGGATAATCATCTCGTTGATCAATTACCAATCCAAATTGTGCATTTGGAAGCCTTAATCTCAACCCTTGGTACCAGACATCCAATGCGTCGATTCGTGAAGTATCATTGTATTCTGGCTTAGAAGGGTCAAAAAAGTCTTCCAAAATTGGGCTTAAGTCATGATCAACGATGTAGTCAAATTTTGAGGTATCAAAATCCGCCCAATATTTATTTGTTAAAAAACCTGGGGTGAAATTTGCAGAAGCATCAAGTTCACCGACAATTTCTTCGGTACAATTGATGTAAATACCAATAAGTGGATTTGGTGCCACCGGTGGATTAGTTTGTGCTGCAACAAAACTTGAAAATACGCTTAGAAATAAAAATACCATCCAAACAAAATGGCCTGGATTAAAATAATCGAAAGGCCAGAATTGATTTAAACAAAGGAATGGCCATTCATTCTTAGCGTGTGTGTGTGTGTGTGTGTGGATGAAGAGTTCATAAATGAGCGGTTTTATGGGCTGGTATTGGTAAAGCACCTCATAACCCATTGTTAGCATCTCAAACTTAGATGTTTTGATGAAAAAACGCAAAAACCTATCTCTTCACCAAATCCCATAAAACGACTTAGTCTCACCCGTACCCACCTCGGCCACGGTCTTGCTGGTAGATAAACCAAAGGAAATGGGCAAATGGGTTTCTTTGATGATGCGGTGTCCGGAAAATTTTCCGGACGTACTATGGGGCATTTGTGGTGCTGAAGGTTTTTAGAATGTGGGCCCGGAAAATTTTCCAGACCTAATCTACAATCTGAATGGATTCAACCTTGATTTCACTACCACTCCGAATCTGAACCAGATAATTCCCAGCTGGCAGGTGGTTTAGGTCATGGTTAAGGATGTCAGTTTGCTTTTGAATCACTTCTACTACTTTTCCATTTAAATCAAGAACGTAGACCTCTTCGAAGGGTTTACTCCCAGCTAGGGTAATATTGCCTGAAGATGGATTGGGAAATACCCGAACCTGAAGCGGTGTTTCAAAAGGAATGAGGAAAGGATTTCGGGCCACCGGAACTTCCAGGTGAACCGTAGCTTCCGCCGAAAGGCTGTATCCATCAAAAATGCTGTAGGTAAACTGATCTGAGCCTGTAAATCCCGGGTTGGGGTAATAGGCAAAGGTTCCGTCAAGATTCAGAAAAACATTTCCATTGGAGGGAGGTTGACGCAAAACCGCTTCCACCTTTCCCCCATCGTAGTCTTTATCGTTGTCCAAGACATTTTGTCCGGACACCATAGCTGAATCAGGGTGTGTAATGAATTCATCCACAAAGGGAATGGCTTTTGAGTTGATGGTAGGCATCATGAGTTGAAGGAAATAATAGGAATCTTTGAAGCGTTCAAAGTGTCCATTGGTATTCGACCATTTGGGCCATAAATAACGGAAGGCCGATTCTGTTTTTACCCCGTTGTGAAAAACGGTAATAGCGACTCCATCAGATTCAAGATCTTCAATCTCAGAGGTTGCCCGGCTATCATGAATTACCACCCGATTGGTGGGGTCTGAAAAATGGAGAAGTGTGTAGGGTATTTTTATACTTATGTACTCATTATCAATGGTTACTGCATCATGGGAGCTTGGTAATTGAAGGGTTGTATTGGAGTTTAGGCTACCGATGTACTGTACCATTTCATGTTCATTATCATTCCGCCATCGAACAATGCGCCAAGGCTCACCATCCGTAGGAATTGAGTGGTAGAGTTGCTCCGGACCAGCGTAATCATGCCAAATCTCAAAAAGGTCATAGGCTTGAGTGACATACAATTCAGCGGAATAATTGGTGATTCTTAATGCAAATTCGGCTCTAAATTGAACGGTATCCCCCGAAGGCAAAATGGATTCACCAAGGGAGTCTGAATAGGTATCAATACCCAACCAGAGAGTATCCGGAAGATTCAAGGGAGACTCAAGTCCTAATTTCACATGGAAGTAATCAAAATCAGATCCTGCTTTTAAATAGGTTACGGGATCGGTGTTCGGGAAGCTTCCCCAATCAACAAAGGCGGGATCTTTCGAAAAGGCTTTCAAACCGTAATTTTGCTCGGGGTTGGTTATGTTATGCCATTTAATTCGTTTGCTATACTCATAATCCAGTTTCGAAGTAATCCAACAGCTTTTGAACCACTCATCAATCCATGCAAACATTACCCCTCCGGCGCAATTCACAGAATCGATGGTTTGTAAAAGCCTTAGGTTGGCTTGACCTTGTTCAAGTTCGGTAAACCCTCCGTGGTTCATTCCATTTGAGGCATAGTGAGCAACCCCCCAACTTGAAGGTATTCCAAACTCCGCAATCAAAAGAGGAACTTGGTTGTAATGATTTCTCAGATCAACCATATACCCTAAGTAAGAATTAGCCCCATAGGCGTCGTACGACTGCTGATAACCAGAGTCGTCAGAGATAAAGTCAGGGTAATAAGGGTAAACATGATAGGAAGCAAAAAATCCACCAGGGGCATTTGAGTCATCAATATTGTTAAGGTCTATGGCGATGGCATCCTCCCAATAACTTGGTTCCTCAGGATGTTCTAGGGGGTCGGTGGTTGGCCAGTTCGAATAGGATACAGGACGGTGAACCTGATAATGAGTGAATTCATAATTTACTAAGTGCTCTAATTTATCCACCACCCAAACTTCACCAGGATTGCCTTGGGGTAAATTAAAATAGGTTCCTGAAAAGCTAGTATTGCTGGGATTTTCAGAAATTGTTTTCAAAACTTCCTGCCCATAAACTTCCCTGCCAATTACCCATCCAAGCACCCATTCACTGGCATCGGTAGAAAAGTCACCGTATGATTTACCATATCGAAAGGGTATGCTGCGATTGCCATGGAGAGCGTCCACATTTTCTTCAATTTCAGTCTCGAATTTTTGAGTGAGCATTTCCAAGTCATTGTTGTAACCATCAATCCACTCAGAAAGCCATACCCCTTGAAGCAAAAGGATGGGAGAGTTTGGATTTGCCAGATTAAAGGAGTCTAATACTTCATAAAATCTAGGAAAATGAAGGGTATACAGGCGTATGGTATTAAACCCTGCATCTTTCATTTCAGCCAGCCAATGGCTGTACTCCTGTCTAGATGCGGCAAGTTGCCCAGGATAAGTACCAGGTACTGCGGCCCCTAAATTAACGCCTTTCACGAAAATCGCCTGGTACTCCTCCCCATTCCAAATGGTTAGGTGAGTTTGATTGGTACTGAAACGAACGTTGGTGTCTATAGACTGCCCCTGACCAGGAAAGCAAATTATAGAAAATAGAACCAGACTTAAAAAACCTTTCATAATAGCATAGGATTAGTAGTTCACAAGATAAACCCTGCTAATCAGACAATTCCTAATGTTAATTGGGATTTCTTATGATTTTGGTCGGAAAATCCCAAGTTTATTCGGGTCCGGAACCATGAAAGAGTTGATGAACTTCAAACACGAATCACCCCTGAGTTGAGAGTTGATGGTTGAGAGTTGATGGTTGAGAGTTGATGGTTGAGAGTTGATGGTTGATGGTTGAGAGTTGATGGTTGAGAGTTGATGGTTGAGTCGTTTAGGTGTAGAGACGCTGAATATCAAGATTTTCCAGTCACTAGTCACTCCTGTTGAGTTGTTGAGGCGTTGAGGCGTTGAGTCGTTGAGTCGTTGAGGTGTTGAGTCGTTGAGGTGTTGAGGCGTTCAATTTCGGGTAGAATCAAACCACCTAGTTCCCAACACCTATTTCCCAGTACCTCAAAAGGCGGTTGGCGGTTGGCTTTTCGCTATTTGCTATTGGCTGATTTAGGTGTAAAGATACTGAAAATCAAGCTTTTCCAGTCACCAGTCACCAGTCACTAGTCACCCTTGTTGAGGTCATCAATTTCAGGTAGAATCAACCTCGATTCCCAATTCCCGATTCCCGATTCCCAATTCCCAATTCCCTGACGGTGGGTCAAATATCACCAGCAAACGCCTAGTACCAATTACCTATTTCCCAGTACCTCAAAAGGCGGTTGGCGGTTGGCTTTTAGCTATTCGCTATTGCTGATTAAGGTGTAAAGACCCTGAATATCAGTCTTTCCAGTCACTAGTCACTAGTCACTAGTCACTCCTTTTGAGTTGTTTAGTTGTTTGGTGAAGAGTTTCAAGTAGAGTCAACCTCGGTTCCCAATTCCCAATTCCCAATTCCCAATTCCCTGACGGTGGGTCAAATATCACCAGCAAACGCCTAGTACCAATTACCTATTTCCTAATACCCCAAAAGACTGTTGGCTGGAACAGATGTAAAGATACTGAATATCAGACTCCTAGTCACCAGTCACTAGTCACTAGTCACCCCACCAGATGGTTTAGCTAACAAACTTCTAGGGCCTGAAAATTACTTGGGTATTTTTCTAAGACGAAGGCTCTCAGGGGTTACCTCTAGGTACTCATCATCACCTAGGTATTCCATGGATTCTTCAAGGCTAAAATTAATCTTAGGGGCAATCTTGGCTGAATCATCGGATCCGGAGGATCTCATATTCGTCAGTTTCTTTCCCTTGATTAGATTCACCTCCAGGTCATTGTCGCGGGTGTGTTCACCTACCACCTGACCCTTGTAAATCTGCTCTCCAGGCTCAACGAAGAACCTTCCGCGGTCTTGCAAACGGTCAATGGCGAAGGCCAAAGCCTGTCCGGTTTCCATGGATACAAGTGAGCCTTTCAAACGAGAAGGAATCTCGCCTTTAAAGGGCTCATAGGCTCTGAAACGGTGGTTCATGATGGCTTCTCCCGCAGTAGCGGTCAACATATTGTTTCTCAAGCCTATCAGACCACGAGAAGGAATGTCAAACTCCAAATGTTGCACATCGCCCTTGGGTTCCATCACCAATAAATCACCTTTTCGTTGGGTTACCAATTCAATGGCCTTTCCGCTAGAAGCTTCGGGCACATCAATAACCAAGGTTTCATAAGGCTCATATTTCTGTCCATCAACTTCTTTGTAAAGCACTTGAGGCTTTCCTACTTGAAGCTCATAGCCCTCTCTACGCATGGTTTCAATCAATACGGAAAGGTGAAGAACACCTCGGCCGTATACATTGAATTTATCTTCCGATTCGGTTGGAATCACGCGAAGAGCAAGGTTTTTCTCAGTTTCTTTAAAAAGCCGGTCACGCAAGTGACGTGAGGTCACAAACTTTCCTTCTTTCCCCATAAAGGGTGAATTGTTAATGGTGAACAACATACTCATGGTAGGTTCATCAACCGCAATTCTCGGAAGGGCCTCTGGAGCCTCCATATCCGCTAGGGTATCCCCAATTTCAAAATCATCCAGTCCAACCAAGGCAACCAAATCACCGGCACGAGCTTCGGTTACTCTAAGTCTTCCAAGGCCTTGAAAAACATATAGTTCTTTAACACGTACCTTTTTCTTGGATCCATCGGATTTCATTAAAATGAAGTCTTTTCCTTCTTGAATCTTTCCTCTAAAAATTCGCCCAATACCAATCCGACCTACGAAACTTGAGAAATCAAGCGAGGTGATTTGCATTTGGGTAGGACCTTCCCGAAAAGGAGCTTCAGGAATGTTTTCTAATATAGAATCTAGAAGAGGAAGAATGTTATCGGTTGGTTGATTCCAATCGGTACTCATCCAGCCATGCTTCGAAGAACCAAATAGCGTATCAAATTCAAGTTGATCATCGCTTGCATCCAAGGCAAACATAAGGTCAAACACCTGAGACTGAACCTCTTCAGGTCGGCAGTTTTCTTTGTCTACTTTATTTACAACCACAATAGGTTTTAGTCCTAGCTCAATGGCCTTTCCTAAAACAAATCGGGTTTGGGGCATGGGACCTTCGAATGCGTCTACCAAAAGTAGAACTCCGTCGGCCATTTTAAGAACCCTTTCTACCTCACCGCCAAAATCGGCGTGACCAGGGGTATCAATGATGTTGATTTTAACATCTTTATAATGAACAGAAACATTCTTAGAAAGGATGGTAATCCCTCTTTCCCGTTCAAGGTCGTTATTATCAAGGATGAGCTCTCCGGTTTCCTTCCGGCTGTCCATCGCCTCGCAGGCGTGAATAATCTTATCAACCAGGGTAGTTTTTCCGTGGTCAACGTGTGCGATGATGGCGATGTTACGAATTGATTCCATGTACTGAATTTAAGCCTGCAAAAGTACGCCTTTATCTCCACGAGATTTCGCTTTCGCGGATTTATTTTATTAGCGAAAACAACTTAAATATTAAGTTTAATTGAGGTGGTTAACAATACTGATAAATAGAATTTTAAAGCAAGTGACTGACAAAGTGTCAAAGGTGGGTTTTGTGAAGATCCAGCCTTAGGTTGAGAATTTTCTCCGTTAAAATCTTCTTTTCTTGCCAATGAGGTAATTGAAACAACTCTTCTTTAGAAATGAGGTTAGGCGGTAGTTTGGGAGGGGCAGAAAGATGAGATTGATACCATTCGGTATGGATCCATTTCCCTTCTTTAAAGCCAATATGTTTATAGGTTCCAATTTTTTGAAACCCCAGGTTTTCGTGAAGGGCCACAGAGTCTGGATTGGGCAATGCGATTCCCGCTACAGCGGTTAAAAAGCCCTGCAACCTAAGCCCCTCCAATAAAAACTCATAAAACGGATGCCCCCATTTATTGCCTCGAGCTTCTGGAGAGAAATAGATGGATGTTTCAACCGAATATTTATAACCTTCACGGTCTCTATGTTTCCCCGCTAAGGCAAAGCCTAGAAACTTTTGATTTTTCCATAAGCCCAAACCATGATGCCGCTCCCCTACCCTTTCAATCCTAGTTTTAATTTCAGATAAATCAGGAATTTCATACTCAAAACTGGCGTGCGAATTCTTAACGAAGGGTGCGTAAATCTTCAGGTAATGCTGAGCATCAGCAGGGGTTAAAGGTTTTATTCTCAAAGCCATGCAAGCAAGCTAGTATAAAGTTTAGATTCAAAAAAACACATGGCTCATTTTACCCTAAATTTGCCCCATGCGAATCGATATCATCTCTGTACTCCCTGAACTTATCACTTCTCCATTCGAGGCCAGCATTTTGAAAAGGGCCAAACTCAAGGGAATTGCCGAAGTTCATCTTCACAATTTAAAAGACTATGGATTAGGAAAGCACAATCAAGTTGATGATTATCAATTTGGAGGAGGAGCAGGCATGGTATTGATGTGTGAGCCATTATCAGCCATCATTGATTCGCTCAAGGCGGAAAGAGCATACGATGAAATCATTTACCTAACCCCCGATGGCCTAACCTTTAATCAGAAAATTGCCAACTCTCTCTCTCTGAAGGGCAACCTAATGATGATTTGCGGACATTATAAAGGAATTGATCAACGGATCCGTGACAAGTATGTTTCTATGGAAATCTCAATTGGGGATTTTGTGCTCTCAGGGGGTGAACTTGCCGCAGCGGTTGTAGCTGATGCTGTGATTCGCTTGCTTCCCGGGGTCTTGAACGATGAAACTTCCGCCCTTACCGACTCTTTTCAAGACGGACTTCTTGCCCCGCCTGTATATACCCGTCCTGCCGATTTCAAGGGCGAAAAGGTGCCGGACATTCTGCTTTCAGGGAACTTTCCGAAAATTGAAGAATGGCGGCATGAGAAAGCATTGCAACGTACTCAGGAAAGAAGACCTGACCTTCTTGACAATTGAAGTGCCAAGCTGCTTAAAAGCAAGGCCTCAATTCTTAACGCTTTCTTAATCTGAGATTCAGATTTACTAGAATTAACTTTTTTGTTATTTCCTTTAATTCGCAGCTTTTCGATTTGATTACCCTATATCTTTGCCCCCTTCTAATAGCAAGCCCTTGGAACTTTGAATAAACGCATGACAGTACCTTTAATAGCAATAGGAACCTCGAAAGATGGCCTGAATGAATTGGAAGATTTTTTTAAACACCTTCCTAAATTAATGGGTCTTGCCTTTGTTATTATTCAAGAGTACTCTGGCATAGGTAAAGGGTTTACCGCAGAATCCTTGGCCAGGATCACAAGAATGGAGGTTACTGAAATTCAGAATGACTCCCCTCTTAAGCCTGGAAAAATCTACCTCTCTCCTTCAAACCAACTACTGACCCTAGAGGCTGCTCGCTTGGTTCTAAATCCTATACCTGAAAATGAAAACCACCCATTTCCCATAAATACCTTTTTCAGGTCCATGAAAAACCAATTAAAAGAAAAAGCGATTGGGGTTCTTCTATCAGGTAATGCGAAAGATGGAATTTTAAGCCTTGCGGAAATTAATGACCTGGGCGGATTAAGCTTAATACATGATTCTCAGGAAGGTTTTGATGAAATCCAAAAAATAACCAAAGGTTCAAATCTCAAAAATCACCTTGTTAAAATTGACGAAATGCCTGGGTTAATAAAGGAACACCTTGAAAAACTAGAATTTCAGACCCCTAATAATCTGTTTCCGGGAGAAGGATCAGAGCAGGAGACCCTTCAGATTTTTGAAAACACCAATGACCATATTTACATTTTAAATGTAGAGGAAGGAAACCGGTTTAAGATCATTGCAACCAATCCAAAACTGAAAGAGACCTTTGGAAAATTAAAAGAAGGTGAATTCGTTGATCAATGCTTAGACCAGGAGTCTTTCAAGATTTTAAATGCCCAACTCTGCAGGTGCCTCAAAGAACGTAAGGCCATTTTTTTTGACGATAAGCTGGAAAGCAAAATATTGAATACCCAGCTTATTCCATTGATGGATGAGTCCAATAAAATTTACCGAATCATTGGGGTTGCCAGAAATGTAACTGAGCAGGTTTTAACTGAGAAAGCCCTTCAAAAAACCAAAACCCTTCTCATTGAAGCAGAGAAGCAGGCAGGCATCGGCAATTGGTCTTGGAATCCGACACAGGGAAAACTCGACTGGTCAGATGGGGCAGGATTCATCTTTAATTTTCCTGAAGGTCAGCATCCTCTAAGCCTGGATGCGTTAAAACCTTATTTCAACCTAAATGATTTCAAAGCTTTTCAAAAAGCCTTGGAAAATTCGGCAGGTCAAGGGGATTCCATTGACATGGATGTAAAAATTAAACAAAATGGGGGAACTGAAAGGTATTGCCACATTAAGGGCCAAGGAAACAGAAATGCATCTGGAAATATTGACCTTGTTTTTGGAACCATTTTAGATGTTCATGAAAGGACCCTGGCCGAGGAAAAACTAAAGGAGAACGAAAGTCGGTTCAAAAAAATATCCGAACTAGCCGTTGATTATACCTATTCGTATTTTATTAATCCTGACCAAAGCTTGAGCTTAGACTGGTCTTTCGGGGCCATTGAGCGGATTACAGGGTATTCAGCCAAAGAGCTAATTGAGGAAGGAAAAATTCACCAAATCATTCACCCTGACGATCGGGAACTCAAGCTTTCAGTAAGTCAATCTTTGATGAAAGGTGAGGAAGTGGACGAAATCATCCGCATCCATTCAAAAAACGGCGACCTAAAATATATTCGAGACCGGTCTTACCCGAAACGTGAAGCTCCTGGCAAGCCCGTTCATAAGGTTGTTGGAATGTTTATAGAGGTTACCCGTCAGAAGCTGGCTGAAATTGAACTTCTAAAGGCCAAGCAAAAAGCCGAGGAAAACGATAAATTGAAATCTGCCTTCCTGGCAAATATGAGTCATGAAATTCGAACCCCTATGAACGGGGTGGTTGGCTTTGCTCAGCTCTTAAAAAGGAAAGGATTGAGCAAATCAAAACGTGACCAGTATGTCAACATCATTCAAGATAACTCTAAAGAACTTCTTCAGCTAATCAATGACATCATTGATGTTTCTAAAATTGAGGCCGGACAGCTGAGTATAAAAGAAGAGACCTACTCCCCTCATAAAATTCTGAACGATCTATTCTTAGTTTTTAAAGAGATCAAAAATCAAAAGGGAAAAGAGGAGATTGATTTGGCTTTGAATCTTCCGGAAGGCAGTGAAAACATATTTGCCGAATCTGACCCAGACCGAATCAAGCAGGTTTTGTCCAACCTGCTCAGCAATGCCCTTAAGTTTACCAAAAAAGGAACCATTGAATTTGGTTTTAAAATTGAAAATGACCGGATTCACTTCTTTGTGATCGACACTGGAATTGGAATTGCCAAAAAAGATCAAAAGGTGATTTTCAACCGGTTTGAGCAGCTCATTAACAATGCCAATCAATCTTTTCATGAAGGAACTGGCTTAGGACTTTCAATAGTTAGAGGGATTGTAACCTTACTGGGTGGAAGCATAAGGCTTGACTCTAGCCTCGGAATGGGAAGCCTTTTTGAATTTCACCTTCCCTTCATTCCTGCAAGTTCAAACACAAAACCAGCGCCGAAAAAGGACATAAACCTGAACGTTCTCAAGGGTAAAACAATATTAATTGCGGAAGACAACCATACCAACACCCACCTTTTTAAAGAGTTTTTCAAAGACATTCCCATGGAATTGATCTTTGCAGGCACCGGGAAAGAAGCCATTGAAATGGTTGAAAAAAGAAAGGATATTGACCTGATTCTCATGGACATTCGGATGCCAGAATTAAGCGGACTTGAAGCCACCAAACAACTCCTAAGTGTAAATCCCGACCTTAAAATAATTGCCCAGTCAGCCTATGCCCTGAGCCACGAAAAGGATTATTTTCTTCAAGAGGGATTTATTGATTATATCTCTAAACCCCTAGATCGTGAGGTTTTATTAGGCATGTTGGTCAAATGGCTCTCTAGGTCCTGATACTAGGGTAGCTCAATACTAAAAAGTCTTTAATGAGGTATGGGCCGTTTTTTAATCATACCTCCTTTAGCATCCTTTATGCTATGCATTACCGTAAAAGCCTGCTTGTCGATTTTATCAATTTCGGTTTGAAGACTGGTCATTTCTAATCTGGTAATTAAGGTATAAACTATATCCGTGTCCTTTAGCTCAACACCTCTAGGAGCATATCCCTTCTTCCCTTTGTAAATGGTGCAACCTCTTCCTAGCTTTTCAATAATGGCCATTCTAATTTCTTCGGGCTGCTCTGAAATAATGGTAACCCCAATGTATTCTTCAATACCATCCACCACAAAGTCAACCGTTTTTGCCGTAGCCAAATAGGTGAGAATGGCATATAAGGCAATCTCAACCGAAAAAACATAAGCTCCAACGCAAAAAATCATCACGTTGAAAATCAATATGGTGTCTCCTATGGTTATGGATGCCTTCCGGCTCACAAAAATGGCCAATACCTCAGTGCCATCCAGAACCGCCGCTCCTCGAATGGCCAACCCAATTCCAAGCCCAAGAAAGAATCCCCCAAAGACGGCAATCAGTAGTTTATCATCGGTTACGGTAGGTAGAGGAATTAAGTGAACCGCCAAGGCCAAAAGAATGATGGCCACAATGCTCCGAATGGCAAACCGACGGTTGATTACTTTAAACCCCAAAATGAGAAAAGGAAGGTTAATGACCACAATCCAAATCGACAATGAAATACCGGTGAGTTCAGTAACTATTAAGGAAATCCCGGTTACGCCCCCGTCAATAAACGAATTGGGCAGTAGAAATCCGCCCAAACCAAAACTGGCCGAAATCACCCCCAGTATCAAAAGAAGTCCTTCCTTGAACCAATGTTGAATCTCAACCCCGGTTTGGTTTAACTCCTTCTTATACTCAGAAAGAGCAGGCACCTCTCCTCTTAACTTAATTCGAGTTCGAACAATCCCCTTTAGTACTTTCCCCAAATAACTTCTCATGTTCTAGATTATTTGTCAAAAGTATGATAAGCAAAAGAATTACAAGGTTTTTTTCCCGGTTCAAATAAACCAGGGCCACAGGTTTTGAATTCAGATTTAAACCACTGGTTTTTAATGCATGTATGATTTTTCTAAGGCCCAACGGACTAGAATAAAAAATACCCCAAATTGGCATAAACCAGTTTGAGGCATATTTTCTTACTGTAGATTCAGCTTTTAATTAGGAAGACCTCCCTCTTAAATCGGGTGCCCCCCTACTCTTGCAATTCTGAATTCTTATCCAAATTAAGGGTATCACCAGGTTCAGTTACCATGGCATTTGGACTGACTTGAGCAGCCTTAGGACCCTCATTAATGGCAGGTTGATTGGATTCTTCAGAGGAATCCATAAATGCGTGTGCATAAAACACTCCGGCCAAAACCACCAAGGCAATGCCGGAAAGGATTGATAATTTCATGAAATGAGTGGAAATATATTGTTCAATTCAGGCCCTAAAGATAATCTCTTTAGTCTCTGAAATCAAGAGACTTAGAAAATAATCTTGATTCATTGTTTTTTTTAGAAAGTATTTGTGGATTTTTTGTTGATAAGCCTTACTTTTGCAGCCGCTTAGGCGGAATCTGATTAGCCTCTGTTCAAGGGTTGAAGAATGCTGGTTAGAGGAGAAACTAATAAAAATTGATCATGGACTTAGTAAAGTACGTTCAGGACAGCTTCGTTGAAACTCGTGAATTCCCTGCATTTCAGGCCGGAGATACCATCACAGTTTATTACAAAATTAAAGAGGGTAACAAAGAAAGAACTCAGTTCTTCCAAGGGGTTGTTTTGCAACGCCGTGGCTCAGGTACCTCAGAAACCTTTACCATTCGTAAGATGAGTTCAGGAATTGGTGTAGAGCGGATTTTCCCCATCACCTCACCTGCCATTGAAAAGATTGAGGTGAACAAAAAAGGTATGGTACGTAGAGCACGTATCTTCTACCTTCGTCAGCGTCAAGGTAAGGCCGCTCGTATTAAAGAGCGTCGTAACGCCTAAGCCCTGCAAAAGATTTCATTGAAAAGGCTGCCAATATGGTGGCCTTTTCTATTTTTGGGTGCTGGTGATTTTGAGCCAGAAAAATTTAGCTTTGCTCTCCCATAAAACTCCCATACATGGCCAAAAAAAAGAAGGTGAATAAAAAAGGTTCCGCAGCCAAGGGCTTAACCATTCCTAAATTCTGGAAAAACCAAACCCTTTTAACCTTCAGCGGAATTTTCCTTGTTTTCCTAGGCCTATTCCTACTCCTTGCCTTCATCTCCTATTTTAGCCACTGGAAATCAGATCAAAGCTGGGTTTCAAGACCCTTTTTTGATTTAATGAAGGACCCAGAATACCAAGTTGATAACCTTCTTGGAAAACTAGGTGCCGTAACCGCTCACCAGTTCATTCACCGCTGGTTTGGATGGATTTCAATTCTAATACCAGCCATCAGCATTCTTTTAGGCCTACGGGTATTGCTGGGAGAAAAACTTAAGCTTTCCCTCATTCGCTTCACAAAACACAGCATTTTCTACCTAATTTGGTTTCCTGTATTTACTGCACTTGCGTGGAATTCTTCTCCCTTTGCCGGTTACATTGGTCAGGCAAGCAAAAACTGGCTGGTCTCAGCCGCCGGACCCATTGGCTCGTGGTTAATCATTATTTTCCTGGGCCTAGCCTTCCTCTCCATCGTCTTTAGAATTAGTCCGGCCATGATCCGTGGTTTTTTCCAAAGCTTGAAGCGGAAAGCTCCCCTTCCTCAAGCAACCACCACTGAAAATGACGAAGATTTTGAGCACGGAAATGTAGAGATAGGCGCAAAATATCCTGAAGCTACAACCCCTGAAGACCTGCAGTTTGAAATGGGGCAACAGCAAAAAAGGCAAAAGCATGATGGTGAAGACCTTATCGAGGAATCCGAAAAAATGGTTGAACGATCTAAAGAAACCATTGACACTACCCGAACCTCTCTGAAAACCACGGAAGATTTGGTTGATTCTCAAGAAAGCATATCCGAGAACATGGAGGATGAAACCGGGGTAGAAATGGAAATCCAGGAGACCAAGGAAGAAGAAATTGTGGAAGACAATAAAGCCGATCGTAAAGATTTTGGCGATTACGACCCCACCCTTGACCTCTCTAGGTATCAACTACCCACCCTTGAATTACTTGACGACCACGGTTCAGGGAATATTGAAGTGAACAAAGACGAGCTTTCTGAAAACAAAAAGAAAATTGTCAATACCCTTGCTGACTATAAGATTGAAGTTTCCAAAATCAACGCTACCGTTGGTCCTACCGTTACTCTTTACGAAATAGTGCCAGCAGCAGGGGTTCGAATTTCGAAAATCAAAAACCTTGAAGATGATATAGCCCTAAGCCTTGCAGCCCTGGGCATTCGAATCATTGCGCCCATCCCTGGAAAGGGAACCATCGGTATTGAAGTTCCACGAACCAACCCCAATGTGGTTTCCATGAAGTCCGTGCTGGCTTCTGAGAAATTCAAGAAGTCGAACATGGAATTGCCGGTAGCCCTGGGTAAAACCATTTCAAATGAAACCTTTGTAGCAGATCTTGCCAAAATGCCTCACCTCCTTATGGCGGGTGCTACCGGACAAGGTAAATCGGTTGGACTGAACGCCATCCTATCCTCCATTCTTTACAAAAAGCACCCATCCCAGGTGAAATTTGTATTGGTTGACCCTAAGAAAGTGGAGCTGACCCTTTTCAACCACATCGAAAGACATTTCTTGGCCAAGCTTCCCGATTCAGAAGATGCCATTATTACCGACACTTCTAAGGTTATCAATACCCTGAACTCATTGTGCATTGAAATGGATCAGCGGTACGACCTCCTCAAAAATGCAATGGTTCGGAACATTAAAGAATACAATGCCAAATTCATTGCCAGGAAGCTAAACCCCAACGATGGCCATAGGTACCTTCCTTACATTGTTTTGGTTGTGGATGAATTTGCAGACCTTATCATGACCGCAGGTAAAGAAGTGGAAACCCCAATTGCCAGGCTGGCCCAGCTGGCCCGTGCCATTGGAATTCACCTTATCATTGCCACCCAAAGACCCTCGGTAAACGTGATAACGGGTATCATTAAGGCCAATTTCCCAGCTCGAATCGCCTTTCGGGTTACCTCTAAAATTGACTCCAGAACCATCTTAGATACCGGTGGAGCTGATCAATTAATCGGTAGAGGAGATATGCTTTTGTCTATGGGGTCTGAACTGATTCGTATTCAATGTGCATTTATTGATACCCCTGAAGTTGAGGCCGTTTGTGATTACATCGGAAACCAACAAGGTTATCCAGAAGCCCTACTCCTTCCTGAATATGTGGGTGAAGACGAAGGAAGCTCAGCAGGTGGCGTTGACCTCGACGAGAGAGATTCAAAATTTGAAGATGCCGCAAGGGTTGTGGTTATCCACCAGCAAGGGTCTGCCTCACTCCTCCAGCGTAAGCTTAAACTTGGTTACAATAGAGCTGGTAGAATTGTTGACCAACTTGAGGCCGCTGGCATCATTGGTCCATTTGAAGGCTCAAAAGCCCGTCAAGTTTTAGTGCCTGATGAAATGGCTTTGGAACAGTTATTGACAAACCTAAATCAAAAAAACAGCTAACATGAAATATCTTAGTTCAATTTTAATCTTGGCCTCTACCCTAGCCTTCGGTCAAACCGACCCAGAAGCAAAGGCTATCCTAGATGAATCCATTGCCAAATGGCAAAATATGGAGGCCGTTGAAATTCAATTCAATTACTCTCTTGAAAATGTTGACGCAGGCGTGGAGGAATCACATGATGGCTCTGCCCTATTAAAAGGAGATAAATACTCGGTTAAGGTAATGGGATACCACCAAATTTCTGATTCAAAAACCCTCTGGACCGTTAGTCCGGAAATGGGCGAAGTCATGATTTCTTCTTTGGATGACCTGGAAGGAGGTTTTTCACCTAGCTCACTGCTCAACCTATACGAAACCGGTATGAAAGTAAGTATGGGAGAAACCAAAACGGTTAACGGGAAAAAAGTTCAAAGCATTATCCTGTATCCTAGCTCTACCAACGACAAAGCCTACCACCGCATTGAAGTAGGCATTGACGCCAGCAATAATGATTTGGTCTATGCTTATGAATATGGTAAGAATGGAACCACAACCGGCTATTTGATTAAGAGCCTGAAGGAAGCCAAAGGCTTAGATCAAAAGCTTTTCACCCTAAAGGGGTATCCAGAATACGCCAATTATGAATCCGTTGACCTACGGTAATAAGCATTAGTATTTTTAAATTTTCTTTTTCCGGAGGCTGTCTGCCTCCGGTTTTCATTAAGTCCAATTGATTACACCATGGGGAAGAAACGAAACCGAATAAAATCGCTTGAAAAAATTGAATTCACCGATGCAGGAGCAAGAGGAAAAGCGGTTGGGCATGCAGAAGATGGAAGGGTTGTTTTTGTTTCGAACGCCATACCGGGTGATGTTGCCGACGTTAAGGCAAGGGTGAAAAAAGGGAAGTTTTATGAAGGCAAAGCCACCCACTTCCACAGCCTTTCTAACCGTCGGACAGAGCCTAAATGCATACATTTCGGGGTTTGTGGTGGTTGTAAATGGCAATTCATGAATTATGAAGACCAACTGCATTTCAAAGAGAAAGAAGTAGCCCAAAACCTAAAACGAATTGGAAAGGTTGAAGTTGAGTCACATGAAAGCATACTTCCTGCCCCCTCTCCTTACTATTACAGAAATAAAATGGAGTTCTCCTTTTCAGACCAAGCCTGGATAAGCGATGAAGAAATTGCCTCAGGTATTGAATTTGAAAAGAAACCTGCCCTTGGTTTCCACGCTCCGGGTAGATGGGATAAATCCATTGACCTTAAAGAATGCCACCTCCAAGCTGAACCCAGCAATTCCATCCGTTTGGCGGTAAGAGACTTTGCCTTGCAAGAAGGAATGGAATTCTACAATCCCAAATTTCAAACAGGCTTGCTAAGAACCCTTATGATTCGTACCAGCAGCACCGGGGGCATTATGGTTTTGGTTCAGTTCAAGGAAAAAGACAGCCTGGCTCAAGAAAAACTTCTGAACTTTATTCGTACCAGTTTTCCTGAGGTTACCAGTATTTTTTACGTGATCAATCCTAAGGTGAACGACTCAATGGCTGATCTTGATCCCATTCTTTACCATGGTGATGACCATATTCTTGAGGAAATGGAAGATTTGAAGTTTCGGGTTGGACCCAAGTCTTTTTACCAAACCAATGCAGACCAAGCTTACAATCTTTATAAATTAGTACGTGATTATGCCGGTTTAACCGGAAGTGAATTGGTTTATGACCTTTATACGGGAACAGGAACCATTGCCCAGTTTCTAGCCAAAAAGGCCAAGAAAGTAATCGGAATTGAATACGTAGAGGAAGCCATTCAAGATGCCAGGGTAAACATGGAAATGAATGGGCTTTCCAACCTTGAATTCTTTGCGGGTGACATGAAAAAAGTCTTGAATCAAGAGTTCATTGATGACCATGGTATTCCGGATGTACTGGTTACTGATCCGCCTAGAGACGGGATGCATAAGGATGTGATTTACAAAATATTAGAAGCTAAGCCTAAACGCATCGTTTACGTGTCCTGCAACTCTGCAACTCAGGCCAGAGATTTAGAAATCATGAAAGATTCCTATCGAGTTCTAAAGTCTAAAGCCGTAGATATGTTTCCTCAAACCCACCACGTAGAAAACGTAGTTTTAATGGAGCTTAAATAGCATGGATTCTAGTTTTTGGGAAAACCGGTATAAGGAAGGCTCAACAGGATGGGACATTGGAAAAGCTTCCCGGCCCATAGAGGAATACATAAAGCAAATCCACAAGAAAAACCTAAACATCCTAATTCCGGGTGCAGGAAATGGATATGAGGCGGAGGCGCTTTTAAAAATGGGCTTTGAATCCATCACCGTTCTAGATTGGGCAGAAAGTCCATTAAAAAACTTGAAAGATCGACTAAGCTCAACAGGAAACAACCTTCGCCTCCTTCATGAAAACTTCTTTGACCATCAGGGTTCCTATGATTTGATATTGGAACAAACCTTCTTTTGTGCCCTAGACCCAAGCTTAAGGAAAGACTATGCCCAAAAGGTAGCATCCCTGCTAAAGCCAGAGGGCAAACTGGTTGGACTCTTATTTCACTTTCAAAACGAAAAACAAGGACCTCCTTTCGGTGGCAACCCGGCAGAGTACCAGTTTTTATTTAATCAAGACTTTAAGATTAAGACCCTGGAAATGGCCTATAACTCCATCCCGCCAAGGATGGGAAAAGAGGTTTTCATCAATTTTGAAAAGAAAGATTGAAGCTTTGATTTCTGACTAGCAAGTGGTTATTGGATTAAAATTGATAAATTTAACCCACTAACCCAAAGCTCATAGCTATGAAGAAATTTCTAAAAGTGGCCGTAATTCTCATTGGCCTATTGGTAATTGTTATAGGTGGTTTCTTGGCATTCGTTCAAATCAAAGGAATCCCTTCCTATGAAACCACAGAACCTAGAAATTATGTAGAGCCTGATTCAGCAAAACTTGCACAAGGTGAACGACTTGTAGGCATGCTTTGTGCTTCTTGCCATTTAAATCCGGGAACCCAAAAACTTACGGGCAAACAAATGACAGATGCTCCAGCTGAATTTGGAGAAATTCATGCCCCCAACATTACCCAAGACCCAGATTATGGTATTGGCGAGTATACCGATTCTGAATTGGCCTACCTGCTTAGAACAGGCATTAAAAGGAATGGTGATTATGCCCCAGCCTATATGGTGAAATTGCCCCATATTTCTGATTACGATATGGAAAGCATCATTGCTTTCTTAAAATCTAACCATCGAATGGTGGCTCCGGCAAAGGTGGAAACAATACCGTCTAAACCCTCTATATTAACAAAGGCTTTGTGCAATTTAGCCTGGAAGCCATTCCCCATGCCGGAGGAGAAGATTGAAGTTCCTGACTCATCTGACCGAGTGGCATTGGGTAGATACTTGGTAGTTAACCTCGACTGTTTTCCTTGCCATTCACCTGACTTTAAGAAGGTTGATTATTTGAACCCTGAAAACACACTTGGGTATCTTTCCGGAGGGAACTCACCCCTAAACCTGGAAGGAGAGGTAGTGAAAACCGCCAATTTAACTCCACACCCAACGGGTATTGGCAATTGGACTGAAGAAGAGTTTATTCGTACCCTAAAAACGGGTCAAAGGCCTAATGGGGAAGCCCTACGCTACCCAATGATGCCTTATACCCGAATTACGGATAAGGAAGCATCGGCCATTTTTGCTTATTTGCAATCCATTCCTCCTGTTGACAATAAGGTAGAAAGAGACTAAACCTTTGAAATGGGTAGGTGAAAATACTCCACTGAGTGTTCATTATCTGCCCCGAGGTAGTCTTTGCCCATACGTTCAAAATGAGGTCTTAAATCAAGCTTATAACCTGATTCGGGAAGCCATTTGGTGAAGGCATATGCTACCGTTTCTGAAAAGCGGTCTGATTTGCCATGGTGGGTGAATACGGCGTAAAGGCCCGGGTCTATCACCAATAGATCCATCCCCTTGGGCACAAACCCTTCCATTTTAACTGGGGCGCCGGCCCATTGTTTAACATTTCCAGATTTCATATCCACCGGGTTCATGTTTTGATACTCTCGAATGGCATATAAGTCTGGGCTTATAATACTCCGGACTTCCCTTTTTCGAGGCATGAATTCAGACCATAGTTTTACAGTAGTTTCCATAGATAATGGAGCCGTCACATTCATCCCAACTACCATCAAGCCAGGAAAGTCAATAATCTTGGGTTCATTCATATATCAAAGGTGATGAAAATCCCCCATTCCTTTATTGGAGTAAAACAAAATCCCTGATTTTATGGCTATATAAGGTATGCTAACCGATTAAATCTTTGTCATTCTTTGGTTAACTTCCTTACCTTGGCGGCAACAAACCATAATACCATGAAAAAAACGTTTACGCTTTGCGCCGGATTGGCCCTTGCTCTTGGAGCATCAGCCCAATTCAGCGATGATTTTGAAAATTATAGTCCTGGCGACTATATCGGAGTAGTTTCTCCCACCTGGACCACCTGGTCTGGAACCGTAGGGGGGTCTGAAGATGTTCAAGTAACCACCAACGATGCGGCCAGCGGATCTCAATCCATTTACTTTTCTTCCAACTCTGCCAATGGCGGACCCCAAGATGTGGTTCTACCCTTTGGCCAGGTAATGAATACCGGGCAGTTTTCAATGGAAATGAACTTCAAAGTAGAGCCAGGAAAAGCGGCCTACATGAACCTTCAAGCCAATGCAACCATTGGCCAGACCTGGGCCCTCGACTTTAATTTTGACGATGCCGGAAATTTAAGCTTGCAGAATCAGCAGGGAGTTTTCCTAACCACTACTTACCCTGTAGATACCTGGTTCAATCTTAAAATTGACGTTGACTTTAATGTCAATGACTGGGAGCTATTTATTGATACCGTATCTCAAGGGTCTTTTTCAAACCCTGAAAACCAAGTAGCCTCATTGGATATTTATCCCATCAATCAGGGTTCTGGAAATGCCAGCGGATTCTATGTAGATGATGTAATGTGGAACTATACCCCATATAATCTACCTCCGCTGAATGCAGGTGTTACCCTTGTGGCAGATATTAACGGTCTTGCCGGACAAAGCAAAACCCCAGAGGTTGAAATCAAAAACCTTGGAACCAGTGCTATTTCTAGCTTTGACCTATCGGTTGACTACAACGGAAACGTAATCAATCAAACCGTTTCAGGCTTAAACTTAGCCTCTTTGGCTACCACAACTGTTACCCTTAACCAAAGCATCAGCCTGGTTGCTGGAGCAAACCCAATGACCGTAACCGTTTCAAACGTGAACGGAATGGGGCAAGACGGTGACCCAAATGACGATGTGAAAACCATTTCCGTAGACCCTATTGTTCCTGCTCTTAACAAAATGGTTGTAGGTGAAGAAGGAACCGGTACCTGGTGTGGATGGTGCCCTAGAGGTGCTGTTGCCATGGACCATATGGCAGAAGAGTACGAAGGCTTTTTCCAAGGAATTGCTGTACATAACGGCGACCCAATGGTAGTTGCTTCTTATGACACCTGGATGGGAACACAAATCTCTGGATACCCCTCTGGCCTTATTGACCGGAAAGCGGTTCTTGACCCCTCTGGATTCGAAAGTGAGTTCCTAAAAGAAATCACCACCCTGCCTAGTGCCGTTCTTACTCCTAGCATTTCTTACGATGGAGTTGATGAAGAACTTACCGCCACCGTGGATGTAGATTTTACACAAAACGTTTCTGGAAACTGGAAAGTTTACCTTGTATTCATTGAAGATGATGTAACGGGCTCTGGCTCTACCTGGGCTCAAGCCAATTACTTTGCCGGTGGTGCTCAAGGTCCAATGGGCGGTTATGAAAACCTTCCAAACCCAGTTCCTGCCTCACAAATGGTGTATGACGATGTAGCAAGAACCTATGTAACCCAATCCGATGATGGTTCTACCCTACCTACTTCCATTACAAGTGGACAAAACTTTACCTTCAATTTCACCGTTGACGTACAAGCTTCTTGGGCACTTGAAAATATGACCGCCGTAGCCATTTTGATCAATGACGATAACGAAATTGACAATGCAGGCACAAAAGGGGTAGCAGGTACTCCTGGACTTTCTTCGGAAACGGAATCAAATTTTGAATTCAATTTATATCCAAACCCTAGCGTTTCAGGTACATCCATGATTCAAACTACGGTTCAGAGCCAAGAGGTTGAAATCACCGTTCGTAATTTGAATGGGCAAGTGCTTTTTGGAAGAAACTACGGAACCGTTTCAGGATCTCTTGAATTCCCAATCAATACCCAAAACTTAGACGCCGGAATTTATCTGGTTGAAATGAGAATGGGCAATGAATTCAGAACTGAAAAGCTTATCGTTCAATAAGCTTTCGACCAATAATCTTTTAAAGGGGCTGCTATTCTGCGGCCCTTTTTTTTGCCCTTACCCCAAGCCCCTCCTCCCCTTGACTTTTCCAGACAATCCGATTAACTTATCCTTCGTTATTAAAGAACAGGATTAAATCAGGCATTATGGAAAAGCTATCCCCAAATTGGATTACCGAAGGTTGGAATGATTTCGAGTATAAAAAATACCTCCTATTGGCTTACCTTCAACATGTTAACTCAAGATTTACTGAGGTTAAATTATACCCTGAAATGGCCGAATTGGTTGACCATTACCGGAAACTTAAAACCTTGATGGAAAGCCGAGAAAAGCTTAGAAATGCCTTTCCAAAAAGGCTTGACTCAGTCGACTTAAAAAAGTTTCAAATCAAATATGAAGAAACCGCCGCCGATGATGAGGTTATGGAGGAAGTAATCAGAATCATGCAGTTTGCCGAACCCAAACTTAAAGACGCCATTGAGGAAGGAAAGGAAATCTTCGATTGGATTGAAGATCAAATTAAAGTGGAATCGGTTGGGGTTTTACCCATGTATAAAAAAGAAGGATACCTTTTTCTTTGGCCCGGCTCAAAGGGATCGGTTCAGGTTTTCAGATATGCTCATAGCCTGGTTTCTTGGGCCGGTGAACAGTATAGAAGCCTGCAAACTTGGTTTATACAAGATGAGGTTTGGGGCCTTAGCCGGTCTTTGGTTCAAATGAAAAGGGATTTAATTAAAAATACGACAGAACTTCCCAATCCTGCCGTATTCCTAGTTCGAACAAAAGATGAATTTCCGCTCAATGAATCCCTCCTACCCATCACCAAAAGGTTATTGGTAAGGGATTATTTAATTTAAGGAAAAATAAACCCATTGGGTCCCACCCCCGCCGGAATGCTATCCATTCGATTCAGGTTTTCATCGGCTATTAGCACATATCCAGCTTGATCAAAAGCAGGTGAAATACCTAGGTAAAACTTTGACTGGTCATAACCAAGACCATAGATGTTTTCTGAGCTAAAGCCCGAAGCTCCGGTTTGATCGTTGCTTACATTCCAAAGGTTTATTCCGTTGTATACATATGCGGCTTGGGTTTCATTTACCTTAACCAGCTTTCCAACTGTGGCATCGTTATGGACCCAGGAAACCGTATTCCTAGCCATTTTAAAGGCTGCATCCACCCGTACCATGGCAGCATCTGTTGGGGTTCCGAAAAAGGATAACCGTCCCTGGTGAAGTACTAAAACTTGGTTTCCAAATGCCTGAATTGAATTCGGAGCATGAGCCCCAAAATACAAGGTGGTGTCATTCATGTTCAGGTCTACCACGGTTACCGTTGAATCGCCTGAATTGGGTATCCAGATTTCATTTTCAATCACAACTGGGGCCTCAGGCAAAACGCCCAATTGAACAGAATCTAAAATGCTCAAATCACTCAAGTCAATTTTAAGAAGCTTTCCAGGTCCTGTAAAGCTTTCCCAGGTAACCAAATAGCCCTGGTTATTATGAATGATCATATGTCTAGGAAGGTTTAATCCGTCTAATTGATCTTGATATTCAAAGGTTTCAGCATCTACCTGCATCAACTTTCCTGAATTGTTCAAAACCAAATAGGTTTTTCCGTCATAGGTGATTCCTGATTGAAGAATGTCGCCTAAGGGTACAGAATTCTTATTGAAGAATACAGCCTGTTCAACACTTCCGGTTTCCGGGTCGTAGGCAGTTAAATCTGCATCTCCTACTTGAAACTGCCCTTCGTTCATGATTAATATTTTCTCATCGTAACCTTTTTCAGAATTATCGATGGGATCAGGGTCAGACTTACACGAAAACATAGCAATGGGCAAAGCCAAAAGGGCGAATTTTCTCATGATTTAAATTTTGGGTTAAGGGTTATTTTTAATTGATATACTCTTCCCGGCATGGGATAATAAACTTGCAATTCATAATAGGTATTCAATAGGTTTTCAACTGAAAACTCCAATCCATACCAAGATCCATCATAGGCAACCTGAGCCCCAATTAGGTTCACCCCTTCCAAGGCAGTACGGTTGTCAGAATTAATAAACCTTTGGCTCAGGTATTGATTAAATGCCGTGATTCTGAAATTCTCAAAGGTATAAGCCAATTCAGTTTTTGATTGAAACCTGGGTCGATACACCAATTGCTTCCCAAGACTAGGGTCAGCATCTATATCCGACTCAATGGCTTCGGCCCGGTTAAATGCAATAACCTCCTGAAAATAAAACGATTTCGACTCCAATCTAAGGGTCAAATCTACCCCTCTACTGAAAACTTTTTTCAGGTTTTGCGGACTAAAAAAGGCTTGATTATCAAGAGGCGACCATTGAATCCATTGGTCGACCCAAAGGGCATAAACCATGGTTGAGGCCGTGAAATCAAGCCCATTTTTGAATTCCATCTTCCGGCTCATTTTCAGGTGAGAACTTAATCCCTTTTCAGGAAGCAATTCAGAATTTCCCCCTGGCTCCCAATACCGGTCGTTCAGGCTTGGGAATCGATAATGCGATCCAAACTCAGACGAAATCACCCAGTTTTTATGACCAAAAGAGAGGTTGAAATTTGCCTGGGGAAGGGATTCAAACTCTGAATGCATGGGGTAAAGAACCGAAAGCCTTGAACCTAATTTCTCAGTGATTTTGTACCCTAGGTTTAAGCCTGGAGCCCATTGATGATAAAGCTTTGCCTCATTTCCAAGATTGGTTGATAAAGCATGCTCCCAACGATATCTAAAGTTTGGCTCAACCTTGAGCCTAGATTTTTCCCAAGTCGAATTATAGATAAAATGGGCCTGTTGGGTTTGGTGGTTTCCGTAAATGGATTTTAGGGAATCCTCGTAAACATTAAGGTCGTTAAAATAAGCCAGCTTGAATGCATGCTTCCAAACGGTTCCTGAATACTTGTGAATTAGGGCCAGTCGATTGGATGCGTCTTCTTGATATTCTGAGGTCTCTCTACTAAGCAATGAAGGAGGTAATTCCCGAAACCCATCTTGGTACCAATACAAAACCCGACTTTCATGTCGATCTTTCTTATGATGAACCTGGAAAACCATTTCATCTTGATAAAAAGCCAAATGATCTTGCAGGAATCTTTCACCGGTGAAGGAGGTTCGATCTTCTACCCAGTATCTATTTTCATCCCTACGTCGACCGTAAAATAAAGAAGCTCCCCAATGCCCTTTTGAAAAATTAATCCGGCCTGAGCTGAAAAAATTATTCAAGCTTGACCATTCTGATTTCAGAAAAGCTTGATTCTTCAAATCCAAAGGTTTTGCCTCATGAAGGTTGATTTCAGCATACCCTTGTCCTGAGCCCTTCCATGCCGGACCATCGGTGATGCTTATGCTTCCCTGGGAACGATTTCCAATAAGACTAAAATCTTGAAGCCCAAGGCTAGGACTATACAATGGGATTCCTTCCCAGCTGCTTGAAACTTGTGATCCGCTTAGGCCATGATAGGATAATGATGCATAGGTAGATGGTCCTGTTTTTCGAATGTTCACTGGAGTTCTAGCATTTAGAACATCTCCTAAATTATCTCTCGTTGTATTGGAAAGGGAAAGGTTTTTTTGATTGGTATTTTTCTCAGAATCTATTGTGTCAGACACTGAAACTTCAGGCAAATGATTGGTATCAATTTGCCCAAAACAAGGAAAGATTATCCCTGAAAAGAGAATGAAGGTAAGTCTAATCATCATAACCATGAACTTCTGACCCCGGAAGCTTGAATTGGATTAAACTTGGCAGGTCTTCTGACTCACGGCTTTTCTTACCTCCCCTTCCCGAAACAAATCAGTGGTTATTGAGGTAAGCATTCCGCTTACAGCTGCGGGCACAGTTTCAGATTTTCACTGAATTCCCTTTTCATCCGCCCCAGGCGGAACCAAGTGCGGCAAATATAGATTTAAATTGGAAAGGTATGCAAGGCTTCATTTACCGCCGTCTCAAAACGGAGCATATTCACACTTGACTCTAGGTTTTTTTCTTGTGCAAAGGTTAAAAGCTTCTCAGTAGGCATGTTTCCGGTTAAATCATCCTTGGCCATAGGACAGCCCCCATACCCTTTAATGGCCGAGTCAAAACGGAAACAACCTGCATTGAAAGCAGCCTCAACCTTCTCTCTCCAGGTATTAGGGGTAGTATGTAAATGGGCCCCGAATTTCACATCGTTCAAGCCTGGAATCAAGGTTTTAAACAGGAAGTCAATGTTCTCCGGATTGCTTACCCCAATGGTATCTGCCAAGGCCATGGACTTAATTCCCGCTTTTGAAAGCTCTCCAGCCCAGTCAAGTACAATTTGAGGAGACCATTCATCCCCGTAAGGGTTACCAAAGCCCATTGAAAGGTAAACCAAAAGCTCCTGATCTGCAGAATGAGCAATGTCACGAATCTCTTTAATCTGCTCTAAACTTTCGGCAATAGATTTATTGGTATTTCTTTTTTGGAAGGTTTCGGAAACCGAAAACGGAAAACCTTGAAACTTAATTTCCTTATGCTTGGCGGCATCTTGCGCACCCCGAAGATTCGCTACAATGGCCAATAACTTGGTTTGGGTTTTATCCAATTCAAGGTTTCCCAAAACTTCAGCCGTGTCTTTAAGCTGAGGAATGGCCTTGGGACTAACAAAAGATCCAAAATCTAAAACCTCAAATCCGACCTTTAATAAAGCGTTTAAATAACTGATTTTCTGATTGGTAGGAATAAACTCTTTAATGCCTTGCATGGCATCTCTCGGACATTCAGTGATTTGAATCTTATGCATTTAATAAGGCTTTATTGATTCGTTTGATTAAGGAAGGGCCTTCGTAAATAAACCCTGTATAAACTTGAACAAGATCTGCTCCTGCTTCTAGCTTTTCCAAAGCATCTTGGGCCGAGTGAATCCCTCCTACCCCAACGATGGGAAAGGATTTATTGGAATGCTTTGAAAGGTAAGAAATAACCTCTGTTGATTTTTCTCTAGCCGGCTTCCCACTCAACCCGCCAGCCCCAATTGACCCGAGCTCAGCTTCTGAGCTGTTTAAATGACTTCGGTCTAAGGTAGTATTGGTAGCAATAACCCCGTCAATTTTGGTTTCCTGAACAATTTCTATGATGTCATCAAGTTGGCTATGATTGAGGTCTGGGGCAATTTTAAGTAAGATGGGTCTTTGAATTTCCTTTTCCTGGTTACGAGCTTTCAAATCAGAAAGAAGAGCTTTTAGAGGTTCTTTTTCTTGAAGGGCTCTAAGGTTAGGAGTGTTTGGAGAGGAGACATTTACGGTAAAGTAATCTACATATGGGTGTAATGCTTCAAAGCATTTGGCGTAATCCTCTCCGGCCTTTTCATTGGGAGTGATTTTATTTTTCCCAATATTTCCTCCAACAATTAAGTTTTTCGGACGGTTTTTTAAGAATTCAAGCATGGGCTCCAATCCCGCATTATTAAAACCCATACGGTTGATTAAGGCCTCGTCTTTGGGCAGCCTGAAAAGTCGGGGTTGGGGATTTCCTTCTTGACCAACTGGGGTCACGGTTCCTACCTCAATAAAACCAAAGCCCAGGTACTGCAATTCATGCATATAGGCCGCGTTTTTATCGAATCCAGCCGCTAAACCTACAGGGTTTGGGAAATCAATTCCAAAAACCTTGCGGTGAAGCTTAGGTGAATCTACCCGGAAGGCTGAGGTGAAAAGGGATTTCATTCCCGGTATTCTCAAGGTATTTCGAAGCAAGGAAAGGGTGAAATAATGAGCTTTTTCAGGCTTAAGCCTAAACAAAAAGGGCTTAATTAAGCCTTGGTATCCAATCATTTAACTCGTTTAATTTCAAAATTATGAAAGCGCACCAAAAACAATAATTGATTCACCTTCCCGATTCCTGGGTGGTCTAAGAAATAAAAGCCAGAATAAGTATGAATCTGCGGCTTTTGGTGCAAGGCAGGCTGAATTGATTTCGACTCCTTAATGACCTCTCCAAAGAATAAGACCTGGTCGAAAGCAAGTGCCATGAATCGGTCTGCTGGTGTATTATATGCCTGAATGGCCAGTTCATCTAGTTTTGCAAATGCCTTTGGTTGCTCTAAGGCTGGCTTAGTGAAATGAACCCTTAGAACATTCAATAACCTCGGTTCTAGGGTTCTCATTTTCTCAATGTTAGAGAAAGTAAAAACCAAGGGCCTTTTTGAATCTAGGGTAGAAAGATTCGATAGAAAGTCAGTTACAAAGGCCGGATTGGTAGAAATTAAAACAAAGACCATTCCCGTATCATGTGGCATGTTTGAATACGAAAGCCTTCCAACCACATCCTTGTCAAAGGTCCATGACTTAATGTCTAAAGTATCCCTGGTTTGGTCAATTAAATTCTTCTTGAAAGCCTGAACATACTCCAAATCTCCTCCTGAATTCTGGTGCACCAAAACCAAACGGTCGGGGTCATAATTGAAGCCAAGGTACCTTCCTAAATATTGAGCTTCCTGGTAATATCCAGGGGTACATTGCCAAATGTTACGGTGTGTTCGAGCAAGCTCTTCGTTTCTGGAAAAAGGATTGATTAAAGGAATCTTGCGGTAAGCTAAATTGGGGGCAATCAAACCTATTAGGTGGCCGTAAAGCGGACCAATGGCTAGGTCTATTTCATCCCAAATGGGCTTTCTTAATATCTCCTTTACCTTCGAAGAATCTCCCTCAGTATCAAAGACATAAACCTTAGAATGAAGCCCTAACTTCGCCAGGGAGTCAAGGGCCAATCTTAGTCCCATATAATAAGAGAGGCCGATTTTTGAATTGGGATTAATGAAGGTTTCAAGGGGGCGTGCCTTTCTAAGGGAGTCGTGTTCTGCAGCCATTAAAGGCAAAAGGAGCGCTATTTTAACCGTGTCTCGAATTGCAAAGCTTTTAGATTCAACTAAGGTATCCAGACTGGGTAAAATCTCTTGATTGAGGATTTCACCTGGTTTTTCTTCCTCTCCGTGCCCGGGAGAATTGCCTTCCATCAAAGGCACCTTAAGCATCATTCCAATTTTCAGCCCACCTTCCTTTAATTCTGGATTGAGGTCCATCAAGTCAGGAATGTTTGTATTGAACCGTTTGGCAAGTGAATAAAGGGTTTCCTTAGGTTTAACCTGATATTCGAAATAACCTCGTACTTCCTCAACTTTTTCTTTTTTCCCGCGTCTTGGAATTACGATTCGGTGGCCAATGGGTAAATCATTGGTTAAATCGGGATTTAGTTTTTTGATTTCCCGAACCTTAACCTCGTACTTTCTGGCGATGCTGTACAAGGTTTCCCCTGCCTCTACCTCATGAATGTGGTAGTTTTTGGATTGGGCAAAGCCCAGAGTTCCTAGAAAAAGGAAAACTAAAAGAAGAAGATGTTTGATTCGCATTATTCCCATTCTATGGTTGCCGGGGGTTTCGAAGAAATATCATACACCACCCGGTTCACACCCTGCACCTTGTTTATAATTTCATTGGATACTTTCGCTAGGAATTCATAGGGTAGATGCACCCAGTCCGCCGTCATTCCGTCAGTACTTTCAACCGCTCTAAGGGCCACAACCTGCTCATAGGTTCTTTCATCCCCCATAACCCCAACGGATTGAATGGGAAGCAATATGGCTCCTGCCTGCCAAACTTCATCGTATAGATTATGCTTTCTCAATCCTTCAATGAAAATATGGTCTACCTCTTGAAGGATGGCCACTTTTTCTGGAGTGATATCCCCAAGAATTCGAATGGCAAGGCCTGGCCCAGGGAAAGGATGTCTTCCAAGCAAATTATCAGGCAAGCCTAAGCTTTTCCCTACTCGTCTTACCTCGTCTTTGAACAAGGAACGTAGGGGCTCAACTATTTTCAATTTCATGAAATCTGGAAGCCCGCCTACATTGTGGTGCGATTTAATGGTAGCAGATGGTCCTTTTACCGAAACAGATTCAATCACGTCTGGATAAATGGTTCCTTGTCCTAGCCAAGACACATCCGTTATGCTGGTAGCCTCTTGGTCGAATACCTCAATGAATACCCTACCAATGGCTTTCCTTTTCAATTCCGGATCTGAGGTGCCGGAAAGGGCTGTGTAGAATTGTTCTTTCGAATCAACGCCCTTCACATTTAACCCTAATCCTTTGTACTGTTCAAGTACATTTTCAAATTCGTTTTTCCTTAAAAGACCATTATCAACGAATATGCAATAGAGGTTTTTGCCAATGGCACGGTGCAAAAGCATGGCGGCAACCGTTGAGTCAACTCCACCTGAAAGACCAAGCACCACCTTGTCATCTCCTATTTTCTCTTTCAACTCATCCACGGTGGTTTCTACAAAAGACATGGGGGTCCAGTCTTGGGTACAACCGCAAATCCCAATCACGAAATTATGCAAGAGGGTTTTCCCGTCGGTAGAATGATATACTTCAGGATGGAACTGAATTCCGTAAATTCTCTTACCTACAACCTGGTAACCAGCAACCGCCACATCTTCGGTGCTGGCAATCACTTCAAATGAATCAGGAACCTCCTTAATCGTATCTCCATGGCTCATCCATACTTGAGAACCAAGGGGCATACCTTTTGTCAATTCATGGCCAGGGTGCACCTTTGAAAGGTTGGCCCTGCCGTATTCACGAACCTTAGACCTTTCCACAATTCCTCCACTTTTCTGAGCCAGGAACTGGGCGCCATAACAAACACCCAAGAGTGGGTATTCCTCCAGAATGTTAGACAAATCTGGTTCAGGGGCTTCCGAATCATGAACCGAAGAAGGAGACCCCGAAAGGATCACGCCTTTTATGGATTCATTGAGTTCTGGAATCTCGTTATAGGGGTGTATTTCACAATACACATTTAGCTCTCTTACCCTTCTTGCAATTAGCTGGGTATACTGTGAGCCGAAGTCAAGTATTAATATCATTTCTTGTTGCATGCCATGAATTATTAGCGGCAAAAATACAATTAGCCCTCGGTCTTCACCGGAAGGGGTTCAAAAATTATGAAACGCTTTTTCAACGGATCCATTTCCTCAATCAAAAAGGAGATCATCTCTTGGTTTAAATGCAAGGATAGGTCAAAAACCGAGTCTCTACGCTCTTGCAAAACACCCTCCGGAAAAATTTCCTCACGGATGGCTTCAAGGTTTTGAAAAGTATGCTTCTCTCTCCGTTTTACCGCCCTGAAAAACTTTTTCCGCAACCGTTTCATCCCGCGTTCTTGTTTGGCCAATTCAGCCTCTACTGAAGGAACCAAGGTAGGGTCTAAGCGTTCAGCAGTTCCTCTTAAATAATCAGAAATGGCCTGAAAATCATCCATTGCCTTGGTCAAGGACCGGTCTGCACCTGATTCGTTAAAAAAGGATTTACGCATATAATGGTTTGGATCTAGGAATAAATCTCGAAGTCTAAAATCATATTTTCGAATCCGTCTCCAAGCTTTTTCAGAAAGGCAAACCATGGAAGTTCTCAAAATCAAAACTGGAAATGGAAGCTTATAATGCTCGAACAAAGGCTTGAGTTGCATCCAATAGGCCAACTCCCCTCCCCCGCCTAGATAAGCAAGATTGGGCAAAATCATCTCTTGAAAAAGAGGACGTAAAACCACGTTTGGAGAGAATTTCTCAGGCTCATTTTCCATGAGATCCTCCAATTGTTCCTGATCAAAAAGCATATGTCCATCAACCACTTCAAAGCCATCCGGCGAAACGGTTATTCTCCCCCTCAATCGATCGTCTAAATAAAATAGATTGATTTCCCTGGGGTTTACCTGAGCAAAGTATCGATTTGCTAGCTCTTGTGTTTTAGATTCTATAAGGTCTGCTGATCGGGTGCCAAATAGCTCCTCCTTTACCATGGGCACCATCAAGGCCTTTAATTCTCGGTCATCGGCATCCAATATCAATAGATCGGAATCGGCAAATAGTTGCTGCACCAATATCCGAGTGGCATCGGCAAGAGTTTCCGCTTTAGCGTAGGCATCCAAGCAACGTTCAAGACATTCTTGAATCTGTTCAATGTGTCCAAATTCTTTCCTTAATTCCTCCAAAACCGGCATTGCCAAATCTGCCTTAGCCCTACCAACCGCAGCCGGAATTGAGTCTTTAGATTCGAATTTCTTACCCTTGAAATAAAAATGATTCACCTCTGCCCAATCATGGTCTTCGGTAGCCATCCAAAAAACAGGTAAGGTTTTAAATCCAGGATTCTTTGCGTTCAGTCGTTTTGCCAGGGCAATGGTTCCGGCAATTTTATAGAGAAAGTAAAGCGGACCTCCTGCTAAGTTTAGCTGGTGTCCGGTGGTCACCGTAAACACCCCTTCGCTTTCAAGAGCGTCAATTCGTTGTTCAAGCCCAGGATACTCCTCTTTCCAGGTAGGGATTGACTGAGAGTACTGCTTCTTTAAGGCTTTGCAAAGCACCTTTCGGTGGATGGGATGCTGAGCTTTTTCTTGCTGTTGTTTTATGAGATTTTCATCGGAAGGAAACCGATGAATGAAACCCTCAACCCTTTCGTCTTCAAGAAGATAATCAGTCATTAATTTGGAAAACGACCGAGTTTCACTGAATTCAAGAGGATGTATAGGCATATACTAGGAAATCAATTTGGCGTAAAGGTCATAATCACCTGCTGATTCAACTTCTACTTGGTAAAAATCACCTTGCCGAAGATAAGTATCTTCATTGGCAGGAATCAAGACCTCATTATCAACGTCAGGAGAATCAAATTCTGTTCGTCCAACAAAGTATTTTCCTTCCTTTCGGTCGATAAGCACTTTATAGGTATTGCCTACCATTGCAGCGTTTAACTCGGCTGAAATCCCCTGTTGGATTTCCATAATTTCATCAACCCTGGCCTGCTTTACCTCCGCTGGAACATCGTCTTCAAGATTGTAGGCATGGGTGTTTTCCTCATGAGAATAGGTAAACACGCCCAAGCGATTGAATCTGGTTTCTTTCACCCAATCTTTCAAAATTTGAAAATCTTCCTCAGTTTCGCCTGGATACCCACAAATCAAGGTGGTACGAATGGCCATATCTGGGTGGGTTTCCCGGAAAGCCTTTAAAAGGTCGTTGGTTTTCTTGAAGGTGGTTCCTCTTCGCATTGATTTCAGAATGGGGTCTGAGATATGCTGTAGCGGAATATCAATATAGTTGCAAATTTTCGGTTCGTTCTTCATAACCTCCAACACGTCCATGGGGAAGCCAGTTGGAAAAGCATAATGCAAGCGAATCCACTCAATTCCGTCAACTTTAGCCAAAGCTTTAAGCAGTTTAGCCAATACCCTTTCTTTATAGAGGTCGAGCCCGTAATAGGTTAAATCTTGGGCAATTAAGATGAGTTCTTTGGTTCCGTTTGCAGCCAGCTTTTCGGCTTCGGTAACCAAATCTTCAATGGGTTTCGATTTATGTTTGCCGCGCATTAGCGGAATGGCACAGAAAGAACAGGGGCGGTCACAACCTTCCGCAATTTTTAAATAGGCAAAATGCTTGGGTGTGGTGGTTAAACGCTCTCCTACAAGTTCATGTTTGTAATCGGCCCCAAGGGCTTTTAAAAGAAGGGGTAAATCGCGGGTACCGAAATAGGCATCCACATCGGTGATTTCGCGCTCTAAATCAGGCTTATACCTTTCGCTAAGACAACCAGTAACAAAGAGTTTATCAATATCCCCCTCTTCTTTTTTCTTAGCGTACTCTAAAATGGTATTCACGCTTTCTTCCTTGGCATTATCAATAAAGCCACAGGTATTGATTACCACAATATTTCCCTCGTCTTGCGACTCATGGCTTACGGCTTTTCCATTGGCCTTGAGCTGTCCCATAAGTACTTCAGAATCGTAAAGATTCTTGCTGCAACCCAGGGTGATTACATTGATATGGTTTTTTTCCGATTGTTTTGTGCGCATTGCTTAATCATTCTTAAAGAGAGAATCTACAAAAGCCCTGCCGTTAAATAGCTGCAGGTCCTCCATTTTCTCTCCAATTCCAATATACCGCACAGGAACTTTGAATGTATCGGAAATTCCGATTACAACACCTCCTTTTGCGGTTCCATCCAGTTTCGTAATGGCCATTGCATTCACCTCGGTGGCTTTAATGAACTGCCTGGCCTGCTCTACAGCGTTTTGACCAGTAGACCCATCCAAAACCAGTAGAACTTCATGAGGAGCATCCGGAACCACCTTTTGCATAACCCTTTTAACCTTGCTTAACTCATTCATCAGGTTGACCTTATTATGAAGCCTTCCTGCGGTATCAATTAAAACAACATCAGCATTTTGATTATGTGCGGATTGGAGGGTATCAAAGGCCACAGAAGCTGGGTCAGCACCTTGGCCTTGTTTCACAATAGGAACCTCCACCCGGTCTGCCCAAATACTGAGTTGGTCAACGGCAGCGGCTCTAAATGTATCAGCAGCGCCCAGGACCACTTTTTTACCGGCTTGTTTAAACTGGTAGGCCAATTTCCCGATGGTAGTTGTTTTCCCTACCCCGTTTACGCCTACCACCATGATTACATGGGGTTTATGGCTTGATGGAATCTCATAAGCGGTTTGATCAACCTGACCAGATTCTTTCAAGATTCCGACAATTTCTTCACGAAGGATTTCATTTAATTCTGAGGTGCCTAGGTATTTATCCTTAGCTACCCTCTCTTCAATCCGTTCAATGATTTTCAAAGTGGTATCTACCCCTACATCAGAGGTTACCAAAACCTCTTCAAGGTTGTCAAGAACTTCCTCGTCAACGTTTGACTTACCTGCAATAGCCCTTCCAAGCTTTGAAAAAACCGACTCTTTGGTTTTGGCTAGGCCTTGGTCTAAGGATTCCTTTTTATCCGAAGAGAATAATCCGAATATGCCCATGATTTTGGATATAAAAAAAGCTTCTTTCAAAGATAGAAAGAAGCTTTTTAAGAATGTTCAATTATGAAATTACTTCTTACTGAAGAAGTCGTTCACTTTATCCTTTGTTACCATTTCCTCGCGAAAAGCGTATGAACCAGATTTTTCTGATTTCACCATCTTAATCACTTTGGTATAGTTCTTTGATTCACCTTTCTGAAGGGTCGCTACTACTTTCTTTGCCATGGTTTCCCTTATTTAATCTCGCGGTGTACAGTGACACGCTTCAAGATTGGATTATACTTTTTCAACTCCATACGATCGGGAGTATTTTTCTTGTTCTTGGTGGTGATATACCGTGAGGTTCCGGGCATGCCGCTATCTTTATGCTCGGTGCACTCCATAATCACCTGTACCCGGTTTCCTTTTTTCGCCATTGCTTATCGGTTTTTTGAGGCTGCAAAAATAATACATGTTTAAGCTTTACACAAGCCAATAAAAAATTATTTCACTTCAAGGGGCTTTACATAGAACCGGTCGGTATCCCAAGCAAGCTTATCCACCTGTGATTTCTTAAGTTCAATGCTTTGCCAAGTGGTGAATGGCCGAATCCTAACTCGCTCGCCATCAATCAGTAAGTCCATTGGCATCACGAAATCCGTTTGGGTATCGTTCCAGCGGAAATGCAAGATGGCTTTCCCAAATTTCTTTTCAATTTTATATTCAAGCCTTGGGGGTTTCGGGCGGTTCAGGTATTGATAGAAGATGTAATCGAGCTCAATTCCTGCTTTTTGGCTGCAGTATTCAATGATTTCATCTCCGGTAACGGTTTTCATCCCAAATTCATCTTGTATTCCTCGAAGCAGAGACCACCAAACTTCATCGTTGTTGATGACCGAACGAATGGTATGGAGCATCCAGGCTCCTTTATAGTACATATCGGTTCCATTTCCAGGCTGGTTCATTCCGTGCGTGCCCATGATTGGGGAGGCATTGGTAATGAAGTTCATCTGATACTTCAAGTATTTCACTGCTTCTTCATATCCCATTGTACCTTCCACAAAAACAGATTCAGAATAGGTGCAGAACGACTCGTGGATCCACATATCAGCAATGTCTTTCATGCTTACGTGATTCCCCCAATACTCATGCCCTGTTTCATGAATGATGATGTAATCAAAATCAACCCCGGGAGGGTGCATTCCTAGATACCCCGGTTTGTATTGGTTTCCGTAGGCAATGGCGCTTTGATGCTCCATTCCCAAATAAGGGGTTTCTACCAGGGCAAAACCATCCTTCCAGAATGGGTATGGACCGAAATATTTTTCATAAACCTCTAACATGGGTTTAACTTGCTCAAATTGCTTTCGGGCCTTAGCCTCGTTTTCAGGCAGCACGTAATAATCCAGTTTCAAGGCGCCCTTGGCCCCGGTATAGGTGTCTGAAAAATGCACGTAATTGGCAATGCAGGCGGTTACATTGTAATTATTAATTGGGTAATTTACTTTCCAGGTAAAGGTCTTTTTTGGGCTTTCGCCGGATGAATGGGTTCTCTCTAGGTTTCCATTGCTAACAAACATTAAATCCTCGGGAACGGTTCCTGAGATACGCATGGAATCGGGCTCATCGCTTAGGTGATCTTTGTTTGGCCACCACAAACTCGCTCCATCCCCTTCGCAGGCCACTCCTACGAAAGGCTTTCCCTCGGAATCCTTGCTGAAAACAAAACCCCCATCCCAAGGAGCATTTTTAGCAATGGTTGGATTCCCATGGTAATACATGCGGATGCTCTGGTTCGATCCCGAACTTAATGGGTTTGGAAAATGAACCCAAACCGCATTTTCCTCACGTTTAAAACTCAAAGGAATTTGACCCCACATCACCTTATCTAAGCTCATGTTTTCATAAAGGTCAACCTGGATAAGATTTGTGGGTTTCTTCACATTGAAGTGCATGTCTACCCTACCGGAAATAAACTTCTCTTCAAGGTTGAAGTCTAGGTTTAATTCATAATAATGGACATCGTAACAAGATCGCTCGTAGCGAAGCATTCCTCGTAAACTATCAGCTTTTGTGAAATTCTGAGCATGCACCGCAGTAAAGCCTAGTATTGCGATGAAAATAAAGGCAAATCTTTTCTTCATAGATAAATTAAAATGGGCCGGAAAAGGTATAAAATATAGATTAGAAGAAACTGGGTTTTTATTTCCCTTTCCGCTTAGGTCCAAAATGATTGGTGCAAAAAAAAGCCCGTCGGAATGACAGGCTTTTTGATATAATTTAAAGTTTACTAGAAATTGGTAGAAACCAATGAAGTAGTAAATGCATTTCCGTTAATGGTTGCTTCTTGGCGAAGCAATCCTAGGTCGTGGCTATAGAATAACCAAACTGTATCTTGACTTGCGCCGTCCGAGCGGAATTGAGCAATTTTCACAGATGGAAGAATTCCCATCGGAAGGTTAACTGGCTCTTCTGTTGCAACTACTAAGCTGGTTGTAGTGTCTTGAGGATTGCTCCAAGTGGCCCCAACTTCCAAGTCACGAACTACTACAATGCTTCCATCCATATAGGTTTCATCGGTATCAAATTCATACAATGAATCTCCAACGATCTGAGTTGAACTTGTATCCGGAGCAATGAATCCTCCTAAAGTTCCTAAAAACTCTGAGCGACGGTTGTAAATATCAAGGTTCTCAGAAATTACATCCACTACCATGGTGTCGGTAATTTGGAAGGAAGGAAGTTCAACCAAATACTTTGATTGGTTTCCTACAGACAAATACCCAACCGTAAAGGGAACGAAGGTAGTAGAATACGTTTCAGTAGCCATTACCGAGCACTCACCTACATTTGCAGTAACCTTGATGGTATAAGACGCATCTGCATTTGAATAGGTATGCATGGCGTGGGTAGAATCAACAACGGTTCCATCACCGAAATCTACACTTACATTGGTAATACCAGGGGTAGTAACGTGAACGTGAACCATGCCATCATTGGCGGTAAGGTCAAAGTTTACAGTTGCATCCGCACATGGGTCAACTGGGTCTTCTTTACAAGCACTTGTTAGGGCAAGAACGGCAACGGCTGCCGCAAAAAATCCTTTTAGTTTCATAATTGTTCTAATGATTGTTTCAAAAAAAAAAACCGCCAACCTTAAAGGGATGACGGTAAATAATATAAGAATTAAACCAATCCGCTGGCCTTGGCTCTTTTAAGAGCTTCTGTAATGCCAATCTTATTGATGGTTTTGATTCCAGCGGTGGAAACCCGAAGGGTTACCCACTTGTCTTCTTCTGGTACATAAAAGCGCTTTTTGGTCAAATTGATCTCAAAACGACGCTTGGTTTTATGATTTGAATGCGATACATGGTTACCTACCATGGCCTTCTTTCCGGTGATTTGACAAACTCTAGACATGACTCTGATTGAATATTATGGTCTGCTTTTTACAAGGGCGCAAAAGTCTGAAATATATTTTAATTCAACAAGCCTTTATTTAGGGTTTGGCTTCTTTATTAAGGGCCTTCCCTCCTATTTAGTTCTTAACGGGTTTAGAAAAAATTAAAAACCAGGAAGGAAAGGGTTGCCAAAATGCCCATGAATACGAAACCCAATATGAGCAATAAACAGCCTAGGGTATTATTCGTTCTGCCCCCAAATATTTGCATCATACGATTACTTCCTGCTCCGAAACCAGCTTCCTTCTCAGCATATCTAAGGCAGAAACAACGGTAAGTTCAATGTTCAGCTTTCGATTTTTGAAGAAATGATGTTGTACGGCTACGGTTTCAAAATCTCCAGCCATGGCCATCCATACAGTGCCTACGGGCTTGTCTTCTGTTCCGCCTTCCGGACCTGCAACTCCAGAGGTTGCAAGGGCGAAATCAGATTTGAATTTATCCCTCACCCCTTCTGCCATGGCTTTTACAACCGACTCTGAAACGGCTCCTTCCGTTTTTATGGTTTCTGGGTTTACTCCTAAAATGTCAGATTTAGCAGCATACGAATACGCTATTACACCTCCTTCAAAAAAAGCTGAGGCTCCGGCTTCCGCAACCAATGCCTGACCAATGCTTCCTCCAGTGCATGACTCTGCCACCGATAAAGTTTTTCCACTTGCCTTCAGCAGTTCGCCCACAATATGGGCCAACTGAGCCTCTGTATTTCCTGCCAGATCGTTTCCTAAATCCTTTCTAAGCTCTTTTTCAGCATGATCTAGGGCCTCCTTTAAATTCTCTCCATTTTCTCCGCGAGCCGTTAATCTCAATTTTACCTGCCCCGGACTGGGCAAATAGGCCATTCGGATAAATTCAGGAAGGCTCTCCTCAAAATCTTCAAGTCGATCAGCGAGAATTGACTCAGGAATGCCCACGGTTCGGAAATGCCGGTTTATTATTTTACCCTTGATTTCCTCTTCCACCTTGGGCAAAATGTGGTGGCGCATGATATACTTCATCTCATAGGGCACCCCAGGCATTGATACCAGCCTACTGCCCTTTTCTTCAAACAACATTCCTGGGGCCGTTCCTGCCCGGTTGGGTAGGTAGGTAGACTTCTCTGGAACATCTGCCTGGCCTTTATTGGCTTTAGCTACAGGTCTTCCTCGCTTTTCAAAAAGCTCCACGATGTGATCCCATGCCTCTTGAACAAAAACCATTTCTGACTGGAAATAATCTGCTAAGGTTAACTTGGTAATATCGTCTTTGGTCGGACCCAAGCCTCCGGTCATAAAGATCCAATCGTACTTTCCCACCGATTCATCCAAGGCTTTCACAATGGCTTCCTTGGTGTCTGCAATGGCGGTTGCTTCAACCACCTGAACCGATAACTCGGCCATTTTAAGGCTAATCCACTGAGAATTAGAGTCAAGGGTTTGACCATTTAAAATTTCATCGCCTATGGTTATGATTCTGGCACGCATTTGGTTTAATTTAGACCTCAAATAACGTAAGAATGAAACGAATTCACATTATAGGAGGCTTTCTTAGCTTAAGTCTTCTGCTTCCATCCTGCGGAAGCGTAAATCTAAACGATGTTTTAGAAGCGGTTGAAGATTATCAAGGACAGGCTTTAAGTCAAGAAAAAGCTGGAGAGGGATTAAAAGAAGCCCTGAGAATTGGAATTCAAAATGCGGCCAGCTCTGCTTCCTCTTCTGGCGGATTCATAAACAATCCGCTCATCAAAATACCCTTCCCGCCTGAAGTGGCCAATGTAGAAACCAAATTAAGAGCCTTGGGCATGGGCGGAACGGTAGATAAGTTTGTAAATACCTTAAACGCAGGTGCCGAGGAGGCTTCCAAAAAAGCTGCTCCTATTTTTGTGGATGCCATCAAAGAAATGAGCATCACAGATGCCTTGACTATTCTCAAAGGAGATGACGATGCCGCAACGGCTTACTTAAAATCCAAAACTTCGGCCAAATTAGAAGCGGCCTTCCTTCCAGTTATTTCTCAGGCCCTTCAAAAGGTTCAGGTAACCAAGTATTGGAATCCGATTGTGACCACTTACAACGGACTGCCCATGACCGATGACATCAATCCGAATTTGGAGGCTTATGTAACCCAAGAAGCTATGGAAGGTCTTTTCTTATTGCTTTCGCAGGAAGAAGCGAAGATTCGGAACAATCCTGGGGCCCGAGTTACAGATCTATTGAAAGAAGTCTTTGCTCATCAAGATGGAGATGGAGGATAATGTGTTACGATTTAGAGTATGGGTATGAACGCTTGATTCGGGAGGCCAAGAAACTAAAGGCTCCTGAACAGGAAGTCTCAGAATTGGAGGAAGACCTAGAGCGGATTCGGAAAAGAGACCAGGATGGTCCTGACCATTACTATCACCTAAGCGGGTTTCAACATCCTGAATTAGGGGTTATCCTGTATAAAAATCGGAAATTACGATTGGAGCCCATGACCTGGGGCTTGATTCCTCATTGGGTTGAAAACAAAGAACAAGCCCACAAACTCTGGAATGGCACCCTTAACGCCCGTTCAGAAACCGCCTTTGAAAAACCTTCCTACGCAGCCATCCAATCCGGAAACAAAGGAATCCTTCCCGTTGAATCCTTTTTTGAACACCACCATCGCAATAAAAAAACCTTCCCGCATCGAATTAAAAATGCCAAAGGTGAGGGACTAAAACTAGCCGTTGTTTGGGATGAATGGGAGGACGAATCCGGCGAAAGCCTGAAAACCTTTGCAATTCTTACCGTTGAAGGGAACCAAAAAATGGCCGAAATTCACAACAACCCCAAGATGAAGGGTCCGAGAATGCCCCTTATGATTTCAGATGAAATGGCGGTTGATTGGTTAACCCAACCCATGAATGAAGAAGATTTTGAAAAAATATACTCTTGGTCGGCCAAGGCAAACCATGATTTAGAGGCTTATCCTGTTCCCTCCTTGCGGGGTAAAAATGCCGTTGGAAACCAAGCCGCAGCCATTCAGCCCTATTTCTACCAAGAGCTAAACACCCTATTCTAGTCAATCAGAATCATATTTCCGTTTCCCATTGTACTTAGAGTTCTTCAAGTAATGGTTGTAAACGGTATTTATGAAGCTTAAGATAATTCCAACTCCTATTATAATATAGAAGATGGTGAATAGCTTACCCTCATCGGTTTGTGGTGAAAAATCGCCGTAGCCTATGGTGGTTAGGGTAATGATTGAAAAATAAAAAGAATCCAGCCAGGTCCATTCTTCTAAATAATGATAAACCACCGTGCCCAGGGTTAAAACAATGGCCGTAGTTAAAAGCAGAGACCGATACTCAGGGTCTCTAAAAAAACTAATAAGGGTTTTAAAAACATACATGGCCAAAGGGTATTCTAGAAATTATTTCGACCTCGAAATTAAGAATAAGCCAAGAAAGGTGGTGGCTCCGTTGTAAATCAATAATTCAAAACCAAAGGTTTCTGGAAACTGAAGGTTGAGCAAATACCAAATAATGGGTGAAGCAAGGCAAATAAAGGGCACGTAATCATCCAATACCTTTCTTTTGGTAAGGAGTCCGAAAGAATACAAGCCAAGGAGTGGGCCGTAGGTATAACCAGCCGCCCTAAACAAAGCAGAAATCACATTTTCATCCTTGATCATGCTAAAGACTAAAATCACCAGAAAGAGCAAAACCGAGAATCCAACATGAACCATCTTTCGATCCCGAATAGCGGTAGAAGAGCTCTTCATCTGCACCCGTAAAAAATCAACACAAAAAGCTGTTGTTAAAGAGGTTAAGGCAGAGTCAGCGGATGAATAGGCGGCGGCAATCAAGCCTAAAATGAAGAAAATACCCAAGACCATTCCAAGGTCTCCTTGGGTAGCCACTACGGCAAATAAATCATCTCCCGTTGCCTGAATACCAGATTGCCCGGCATACAGGTAAAGAAGGGCTCCTAAACTCAGAAAGCATAGGTTTACCACCACCAAAATAACCGAAAACCAAAGCATGTTTTTCTGGGCATCCTTAATATTATGGCAGGTTAAATTCTTCTGCATCATATCTTGATCAAGGCCAGTCATTACAATGGTTATGAACATCCCGCTAAAAAATTGTCGAACAAAATGCTTTTGACTTCCCCAGTCCTCCCAGAAAAACCATTTTGAGTATGGAGAAGTTTCAATGGTATCTACCAATCCCGTAAAGGAAAGTCCCATTTTATTTTGGATGGTTACAATAGCAATACCCACAGCCAGCAGCATGAATAAGGTCTGAAGGGTATCTGTAAAAACAATGGTTCGAATCCCAGACCGGAAGGTATACAACCAAATCAGCAAAATGGTAACCATAACCGTTACCCAGAATGGAATGTTTAAAGCGTTAAACAGGGTGATTTGAAGAACATTGGCCACTAAGAACAATCGAAACGAGGCCCCTATGGTTCGACTCAAAAGGAAAAATCCTGAGCCCGTTAGGTAACTTTTTCTGCCAAACCTAGACTCTAGGTACTGGTAAATGCTGACCAAATTCAGTCGATAATAAAGGGGCATTAAAACCAAGGCAATCACCGCATATCCAGCAAGGTAGCCCAATACCATTTGCATGTATGAGAACTCGGCCCCATCTACCCAGCCAGGAACCGAAATAAAAGTAACCCCGCTCAAGGAGGCTCCAATCATGCCGAAAGCCACCACAAACCAAGGAGATTTCTTGTTGCCTAGGAAGAAGGTAGCATTGTCAGATTTCCTTCCTACCAGAAAAGAAATGCCCACCAACATTAGGAAATACAAAGCAATGGTTAAAAATACCCAACCCGGACTCATAGAGATAGAATTTTGGGCAATATAGGATGCAAGGCAGGGTTTTATAACCTAGCTTAGAACTAAGTTTTCAACCATTGAGGTTGGAAATTCCTTCCGCGGCAAGAACATTACCCCAAAACAAAATCTATTTTTGCAAAAATGGACTACGGATCAAAATACGTGAATCAAGCGGTAGAAGCCTTTGCTCAATTGCCGGGCATTGGCAGAAAATCTGCCCTTCGCTTCGTTCTGCACATGCTCAAATGGCCCAAAGATCAAGCCCTACACTTTTCGGATAGTTTCGGACAATTGGTTGAAAACATTAAGTATTGCAAAACTTGCAAAAACCTCTCTGATTCAGAACATTGTAGCATTTGTACCAATCCATCTAGGTCTGATGCCCACATTTGCGTAGTAGCTGATATTCGAGATGTTTTGGCCATTGAAAACACCCAAGCCTTTAGGGGCAAATACCATGTTTTGGGAGGCTTAATTTCCCCAATGGACGGAATTGGTCCGCACGATTTAAGCCTAGACGCCCTGTTTAAAAGAATACAGGAGGGGAAAATCGAGGAAATCACCCTAGCCCTAAGCGGATCTATGGAAGGAGATACCACCAATTACTATATTTATAATAAGCTCAAAGACTACAAACTAAACGTCACCACCATCGCCCGTGGAATTGCGGTTGGCGACGAATTGGAGTATGCCGATGAAATCACCTTGGGCAAATCCATTACCAACCGATTACCTTACGCTGACACCCTGAAATCGTGAAGCTTAGTATAATCATTGTAAATTACAACGTAAGGTATTTCCTTCACCAATGCCTTGATTCCGTTTTTCGTTCAAAGGCGGATTTTGAATTTGAAACTTTGGTGGTAGACAATGCTTCCGCGGATGACTCCTTGGAAATGGTCAAGAAGGATTTTCCTCAAGTAAAACTCATTGCAAATACCAAGAATACCGGATTCTCAGTTGCCAACAATCAAGGCATCAAGGCCTCAAAAGGTGAATACGTTTTACTTTTAAATCCTGACACCATTCTTCATCCTGAAACCCTCGCCGCTACTGTGGATTTCATGGAGAATCATAAAGAGGCCGGAGCCTTAGGAATTAAAATGCTTGACGGAACCGGTGACTTCCTTCCTGAAAGCAAACGAGGTCTTCCTACCCCGTGGGTGGCTTTCTATAAAATTTTTGGACTTAGCTCCCTTTTCAAAAATTCACAAAAATTCGGAAAATACCACCTATCCTACCTTTCAAAGGATGAGGTGCATGAAATTGACGTTTTAGCAGGAGCCTTCATGCTTATGCGCAGGGAGGCTCTGGACCAATCTGGATTGCTTGATGAAACCTTTTTCATGTACGGGGAAGATATTGACCTCTCCTACCGCATTCAATTGGCCGGCTATAAAAACTATTATTTTCCTGACCAACCCATTATTCATTACAAAGGGGAGAGCACCAAGCGAGGGTCCTTAAATTACGTAAGGGTCTTTTATCAAGCCATGCAGATTTTCGCGAAAAAGCATTTTCACGGCTCCCAAGGCTTTCTATATTCATTGGCCATTTACCTGGCCATTAACCTAAGGGCTGGATTATCCATATTTAAAAGGGTTTTCGACCTATTCTCCTTGCCCATACTCGACGCAGCACTCCTTTCTTTAGGCATGTATTGGGCTAAAATTTACTGGGAAAACAACCATAGATATGTAGAGGGCGGAACCTATCCGGATGAATTCATGCAAATTGCCGTTCCGGCCTACATTGCGATCTGGCTTATTTCAGCTTTCTTCTCCGGAGGTTACGACAAACCCCTTAGGCTATGGACCCTAGTACGCGGACTTGGAATGGGCTCCATCATTCTTTTGGCTGGTTATGGATTATTGCCCGAAGATTGGAGGTTTTCAAGAGCCCTTATTGCCTTGGGTTCGGCTTGGGCCTTATTGGTACTTCCTCTTAGCCGAATCATTTTGAATAAAATTCCATTTCTGAGGTTCCAATTGGCCGGTTCCAATTCAACACGGTCTTTGATAATTACCCAAGAAAATCGAATTGAAAATGTGCAGGCCATCTTTCAAAAGGTGAATTATCAACCAGAGTTTTTAGGCTTTGTTTCCCAAAATGAAGGTGGAAAAAATCCGCAAATTATTGGTGATTTCAATAAACTTTTTCCCTTGATCAAGGCTTATCAAATCAATGAATTGGTTTACGATGCCGAGGCCCTTGATTACGGACGAATCATTGAAAACATGGAAGATCAGTCTTCCCTTGACCTTAGGGTTAAAATCATACCCAAAAATTCCGATTATTTAATTGGTTCGGATCGGGCGGATGAAGCAGGCAACCTATACCATTCCGGTGCCAACCAATTAAACACCCCTTCCGGCAGAAGATCTAAGCGAATTTTTGACCTTTTAATTTGGCCAATTCTCTTCCTAAGCCTTCCGCTGCAGCGAAACCCAAGCCAGGCCTTTAAACATACCTTTCAAATCTTGTTAGGAAGTAAAACACTGGTTTCCACTCGAATTATTCCTTCTGGCATTAAGCGCGAGGGAATCCTCAATGTGAAGTATTCTAAAGACCCTGATTCGGTAAAAATTAATATGGAACCCCTTGAACGCGATTACCTTAAGCATTACTCGCCGGGGCATGATTTTAAAATTTGGCTGAAACAGTGGCGAAACCTATAATTAGGCCCTGTTTATTTTTTTAACTTTGGCCACCTTAAAAAACCCTTTCTAGCATTATATATCTATGGCACAAGTAGAATTGATTATGCCCAAAATGGGTGAATCTGTTGCAGAGGCAACGATTACTCAATGGTTAAAAGAAGAAGGAGAGCTAGTTGAACTAGAAGAATCCGTTCTCGAAATTGCTACCGATAAAGTAGACTCCGAAGTTCCATCACCTGTAGAAGGGGTTTTGGTTAAAAAACTTTTTGAAGTAGATGATGTAGTGAAGGTTGGTGAAGCCATCGCCATTATTGAAACCGATGGGGATGCCCCAGACTCTACTCCTACTTCTGACTCAAAATCTGCAAGCCCTGAATCTTCTGGATTGGAAGAAGCGGCATCTTTGGCAGAAGACATTGTAAGTCAAGCAAAACAAAGCACTGAACCAATCAGTTCAAGCTCAGACTCTGACCGTTTCTATTCACCACTTGTACGCAGCATTGCTCAAGAGGAAGGAATTAGCATGGCAGAACTTGAAGGAATTCAAGGTACCGGAAAAGATGGTAGAGTTACCAAAGACGATATGCTTGATTACGTGGCAAACCGAGGAAAAGCCCCTGCAAGTGCACAACAACCTGCAAAATCAGCTCCTACTCCGCCACCGGCACCAGCTCCACAACCCGCAGTTTCTGTAGGAGGGGGTGATGAAATCATTGAAATGGACCGCATGCGTAAGCTGATTGCTGACCACATGGTAATGTCTAAGCAAACTTCTCCGCACGTTACTTCAATGGTGGAAATTGATATGACCCCCATTGTGAACTGGAGAAATAAAGTGAAGGATGCTTTTGCCAAGCGGGAAGGTCAGAAAATCACCTTTACCCCTATTTTCATGGAGGCGGTTGTAAAGGCCATTAAAGACTTCCCAATGATCAACGTATCGGTAGATGGAAACCGGATCATCAAGAAAAAAGACATCAATTTGGGTATGGCCACGGCACTACCTTCTGGAAACTTAATTGTGCCGGTTATTCATAAAGCCGATGAAAAATCCTTGCTTGGGATTACAAAAGCGGTGAATGATATGGCAGGAAGAGCTCGTAAAAACGCTCTTAAGCCCGATGAGATTTCAGGAGGAACCTTTACCATGACCAATGTTGGAACCTTCGGTAACATAATGGGTACCCCAATTATCAATCAACCTCAAGTAGCCATCCTTGCCGTTGGAGCCATCAAGAAAAAGCCAGCGGTTATTGAGACCCCTGAAGGTGATACCATTGGAATTCGTCATATGATGTACGCCAGTTTATCGTATGATCACCGCGTAGTTGACGGAGCCTTAGGAGGAAGCTTCTTAAGAAGGTTTGCCGATTATTGCGAGGCTTTTGACCCAAATCGGGAGGTTTAATAAACCCGTGAATAATTTTCTGAAAGGTCGGTGGATATTCCATCGACCTTTTCTTTTTCCTGCCTATTTTAGCAGAAGAACTAAAGACTATGTTACTAGCATCCAATTCATATTTTACAGTGATCGCTTTCTCAGTGATTGTGATCCTGTCTTATTTCTTCAACCTCCTGGCGAAGAAAACCCAAATCCCTTCAGTGCTTATGCTGATTGTATTGGGAATCTTAATCAAACAGGGAATGACCTACTTGGGCCTTCCAGAAATAGACTACTTCCCTACCCTTGAGGTTCTGGGCATCGTGGGATTGATTATGATTGTATTAGAGGCCGCCTTAGACCTAAAGCTTACAAAAGAAAAAACAGGGCTTATTGTTAAGAGTTTCTCCTTGGCCTTAATTTCCTTGGTGGTGACTTCCCTTGCCTGTGCTTTCATCATCAACTATTTCATCATTGAAGACCCAATGATATCCTTGGTTTACGCCATTCCGGTATCCATCCTCTCCTCAGCCATCATCATCCCATCTGTGGTGAACCTGAAGGAAGATAAAAAGGAGTTCATGGTGTATGAGTCTACCTTTTCCGATATTTTAGGTATCCTCTTTTTCTATTTTCTGATTGGAACCGATGAAGGAGCATCTGCAACCACCATTGCAACCTCAGTCCTTGGTAATATTGTACTAACCATTACAGTAGCCGTTGCCGTTTCGTATGGATTGATCTTGGTTTTCCAAAATATCACCACCCAGGTTAAGCTTTTCTTATTGATTGCCATTCTTCTAATGCTTTACGCGATTGGGAAGCTATCAGGCTTGAGCTCATTAATCATCATTTTGATTTTTGGATTGATTTTGAACAACCACGAACTCTTTTTTCAGGGTCCGTTCAAGAAATGGTTGAAACGAGATAAGATCAATCATATGCTGGAAGACTTTCATGTAGTCTGCCTTGAGTCTGCCTTTGTGGTACGAACTTTCTTCTTTGTGATTTTCGGAATTACCATTACCCTATCTACCCTATTAAATTGGCAGGTTGCCCTTACCTCCTTGCTTTTGGTGGCAAGTTTTTATTTGATTCGGTACCTCTTTCTTCGGATGATAAAGGGAAAGGACGTTTTACCTGAATTATTCATTGCTCCAAGGGGCTTGATTACCATACTCTTGTTTTTCTCCATCCCGGATGAAATGCAAGTAGATAATTTCGATCCGGGAATTTTAATGTACACTGTCATTATCACCAGCCTCATCATGACCTTTGGCCTAATCAAATGGGGAACCCAACGAGTGGTTCTTCCCCATGGTTTTAAGGAAGAGGATATGGTGGAAACCGATGCTGCCGAAGAATAAAAAATTATGGCCCAACTGAATTTAACAAAACCCATTTGCTTTTTCGATTTAGAAACCACCGGAACCCAGGTTGCTTCCGATCGAATAGTTGAAATATCCATTCTAAAGGTTACCCCTGATCAAGAAGAGATACTCAAGACCTGGAGGGTGAATCCAGGCATTCCAATTCCTCCAGAAGTCACTGCAATTCATGGAATCAGCAATGAGGATGTAGCAGACAAACCGAGCTTCAAAGAATTGGCCAGAGAAATTGAGCAGTTCATTCAAGGTGCTGATTTAGCCGGATACAATTCAAATAGATTTGACCTTCCTTTATTAGCGGAAGAGTTTCTAAGGGTTGATATAGACTTTGATTTGGGAAACCGAAAATCAATCGATGTTCAAGGCATTTTCTTCAAAAAGGAACCCCGTACTCTTGAAGCTGCTTATAAGTTCTACTGCAATAAATCTTTAGAAAATGCGCATTCCGCTGAAGCGGATACCATAGCCACCTACGAGGTATTGAAATCTCAATTAGACCGGTACGAAGATTTAGAGAACAATATGAATGTTCTTTCCGACTTCTCTGCGCCTAGTCAAGGGTATGCTGATTTTGCTGGCTTTCTTAGGTTTAATAAGGAAGGAAAAGAGATATTCAGTTTTGGAAAGTACAAGGGGCAGGTTGTTGAGGATGTATTGCTCAAAGACCAAGGCTATTTTGCTTGGATTCAAAACGCTGATTTCCCCCTCTATACCAAAAAAGTGTTAACCCGAATCAAGCTTAGAAATTTCAGCAAATCATGAAAATCATTTGCATTGGAAGGAATTATGTAGATCATGCCAAGGAACTGGGAAATCAGGTTCCAGAAAATCCGGTAATTTTCATGAAGCCCGAAACGGCTTTGATTCCGAAAAAAATGCCCTTTTTCATTCCAGATTTCTCGAAGGATGTACATCATGAAATTGAATTGGTGGTTCGAATCAATCGACTAGGAAAGCATATTCATGAAGAATTTGCCCATAAATACTACCAAGAAATTGGTTTGGGTATTGATTTCACGGCCAGAGACCTCCAATCAGAACTCAAGTCAAAAGGTTTGCCATGGGAAAAGGCTAAAGCTTTTGATGGTTCCGCCTTTGTATCTCCATTTTTAAACATTCAGAAAAAGAGTCTAGACCCTCATAAAATACAGCTCAGCTTAAGGAAAAATGGGGAATTGGTTCAGGACGGAAATACAAAAGACCTGCTTTTCCCCATTGATCGGTTGATATCTTATGTCAGCCGGTATTTCACCTTGAAAATTGGTGATTTGATATTCACCGGAACCCCAGCAGGAGTGGGCCCTGTTCAAGCTAACGACCTATTAGAGGGCTATTTAGAAGGAAATAAGCAGTTTTCACTTAGGGTGAAGTAGGTTTAAAATCCTGACGATTATCACAAGTATGGGGCATAAAGAAACAATTATGCAATCGTTATATTTGTTGGATTAGTCAGTCAAACACTAAATCTGCCCTATGAAAAAAACACTACTCGGGTTAATCTTATCCGGTATTGGAATTATGCCCTTCGCTTCCGCGCAAACGGTTGTTTATCATGAGAATTTTGAAACGCCTTCAAATGGAGACTCAGTAACCACCTCAGGTACCCACCTTTGGTCGTTGGTTGATTCAATTGCCAACTCAGGAACCCAATCATTTACCACAGGAGCCTTCAATATTGATGATACCTCATACTTGGTGACAGACGCCTTTAGCACCGCGGGTATGAGTTTCGTTGAATTGAGGTTCTCTCATGTTTGTAAAATTGAATTCTTTGACTTGGCCATGATTGAGGTCTCTCCTGATAGTGGTCAAACTTGGACCAAAATTGGGGGAAGTGATTATTTCGGAGCCTCTTTAAATTATACCATCAACCAAGACTCCTCCTTCAATGTAACATCATATTCTAGTGTTTGGCAACCTGGAGACGCTTTTGCTACCCCTCAAGATTCTTGGTTCCAAAACGAAATTTTTGACGTCTCAAAATACCTCGAGAACAAACAGAATGCAATGGTTCGGTTTACCTTGATTGATAAGCAGTTCAATGGCTCTGCCAATAACTATGGTTGGTTGGTAGATGATATTGAAATTGAGGTTGCTCCTTGTGAACTTATCCCTCCGGCCATGACGGTAAACAATAAACCAGGGAATTTGGTTTATTTCCCCGGGCCCTTTAATTTTAATGTGACTGCCACCGATGACTCAGGCATTGATACTGTGTTTGTTGCTTACTCTATTAATGGAGGGCCGTTTGATACTTTGGGGCTAGTTGAAACCAACCCAGATACCTACAACGGAAATCTTCCTCCCATCAACCAAGGAGATACGGTTTGTTACCAGATTGTAGCCCGGGACGGTTCCAATTGTCAAAACCTAAGCCTTGACCCATTAACCGGTTATGCTTGCTTCCGGTTCCCTGACAACATTCCCCTACCCTATTTCACAAACTTCGACAACGGATCTGACTGGGTCTCCGAATTCACCCAAAACGGTAGCCAATGGCAGCTCGGGACTCCAACCTACGGTACAACCAACGCTCCTTTCTCAGCACCTGACGCATGGGACGTGAATACGGGTACAGCCTATGGTCCCAACGCCAACACTACTCTGACTACTAGGGCTTTTAATTTTAGTGGAGTTATTGAGCCTACCCTTGAATTTCAACTGAACTATAATACCCAGGCAAACTCTGACGGAATGTGGGTTGAGTATTCAACCGACTCTGTAAACTGGACTGTTTTGGGTTCCGTTGGAGCGCCTAACTCAACCAATTGGTACAATACCCCAAGTCTCAATGGACGACCCGCGTGGACCGGTAACTCAGGAGGTTTTGTGAAAGCAAGTATCAAGTTTGACGACTGTGACAATGAACCTTCGGTATTCTTCCGATTTAGGTTTACATCCAATGGTTTCCTTCAAAACGATGGGGTAACCGTAGATGATTTTGCCATCATTCCACCTCCTCCATTTGACGGAGCTTTAACCGACCTGTACAATCCAGGTGCCTTAGCCTTAGGCAATGTAACGGATTCTGTACGGTTGAGGGTTAAAAATACCGGTTTAGAAATTTTGGATACCATAAACATTTCCTATAGCCTAAACGGTGCTCCACCTGTATCAATTACCGTTTACGATACCCTCTTCCCTGGAGACGCCAAGGTTTATAATGTTGGTCCTTACGCCGCTGTAATGGGTGCAAATAGCTTCTGTGCCTATATCGATGTGCCTAGGGATACAAATGCAGTTAATGACACCATTTGCCTGACCGTTAGTGGGGTAAATGGAAGCACCATACCTTATTTTGATAATTTTGATACGGGTTCCACGTTTATGCCGGCTACAATGGGCGGTTCTCCATGGGAGCTAGGTACCCCTACCGTTCCCGCTGGATTTGTACCTTATTCTGGGCCGAATTCATGGGACATTGACCTGGATGCTGCCTACTTATCCAACACCAATTCAGTGCTAACCACCCAAGTTTTTGGATTTGGAAATGTGTTTAGCCCCGAAATTTCCTTCTGGTACAATAGCCAAACTCAAAACAATACCGATGGTATGTATATTGAGTATACCACCAACGGCACCAACTGGATCCTTTTGGGAGAAAAGAACGACCCACTTGGTGAAAACTGGATGCCCAACAATGTTAACGCTGCAGGTTCTAAGCCAGGTTGGTCAGGAAATTCTCAAGGCTGGCAATACACCAAGCTGAAAATGCCTGAGTTTAGCAATATTTCAGGTATTCAATTCCGGTTCGTATTTAGATCTGACTTCTTCAACCAGTCCAATGGATTCTCCATTGATGACATTAACATAGGGCCACCTGCAGACTTTGACGTTGAATTGGTGAGCATTGAGAACCCAATTGCTAACGACCCCTGTGCCCTTTCTGATTTTGAAACCATTCAAGTTTTGGTTGCAAACGTAGGTGCTGAAGCCATTGACACCATTCCTTTGGCATATCAACTGAATTCAAACCCCATTGTTTATGATACCCTTTACGGGAAAGTTTTCCCGGGGGACACGATTCTGTTTAGCTTCAGCCAAGCAGCTGACTATTCTCAAGGGCAAACCAACTATAATTTGGATGTGTGGGCTTTTCATGCTTTGGATACCCTTGCCTTGAACGACAGCATCCTAGACTTCTTTATTCGCAACGATAAAATCTCCATGCCTTATACGGAAGATTTTGAAAACTTTGGTTTAGGAAGCCCGGGTATCCTTAAAAACGGCTGGACCCAAGCAACCAATGATACTTGGGACTGGACGGTACATTCAGGAGGAACAACCTCCGGAAGCACTGGGCCTTCAGGCGACCATACAACAGGTTCAGGCATTTACCTTTACACAGAAACCTCTGGATCTGGAAGTAATAAGGTGGCGAGCTTTGTAAGCTCATGCGTTGACTTTGCCAATGCCAGCGTACCCAAAATTGAGTTCTGGTACCATATGTATGGGAGTGCCATGGGAACCCTAAACTTGGATGTGCAAGACAATACCGGTACCTGGAATACCGAGTGGAACCTTTCTGGAGACCAAGGAAACCTTTGGCAAAAGGCCACTGTTGATCTTTCAAATTATGCAGGACAGGTTGTGAAAATTCGCTTCCGGGCCCAAACAGGTACATCGTTTACCTCTGACATGGCCATTGATGACATTTACATTTATGAGCCTCAGCCTTTTGATGCAGGAGTGGTAGAAATTACCGCACCTAGAGAAGAAGCTTGTGACCTTTCTGCCTCGGAAACGGTTTCGGTAATGCTATCAAATTTCGGTTTGAATCCAATGAATCAAATTCCTGTTGGGTACAGGTTCAATGGAGGCCCTGTTACCATTGATACCTTATTTGCAACGGTGAACCCAGGAGATACTGTTCCTTTCACCTTCTCTATTCCTGTTGACCTTTCAGCTCCAGGAACTACCTTCAATTTTGAGGCATTTACTATGCACCCTGGTGACACAGTAATATACGCCAATGATACAACAGCAATCACCTTGGTAAATCAAGGCCTACCTTACAATGAAACCTTTAGCGCCTTTCCTCTTGGCGAAAAAGATTTATTAAACGGCTGGTTCCAAGACGATGCTGATTTTGGAAACTGGAGAGTACATACAGGCTCTACCCCATCCTTCGGAACAGGGCCTACCTCAGGCAATGGCGGTGCAGGTAAATATTTCTACATTGAAGCCAATGACTATTTCAACGGCACCTCAAACTTACTCTCGCCTTGTTTAGACTTGAGCACACTGGTTTGTCCTAAGGTTACCTTCTTCTACCACATGAGTGGAAACGGAATGGGTACTCTGAGTTTTGACGTATTGGATCAATCTGGAGCATGGACCACCCTTTGGACGCAAGCGGGTGATCAAGGAACTAGTTGGCAAAAGGTGGAACTGGTCTTAGGTGATTTTGCAAGCCAAATTGTAAAAGTGCGATTCAGTGGAACAACCATTGGTTCAACCATTTCTGATATGGCCATTGATGACTTTAATATTGAAGACACACCCCCTTATGATGCCGAAGATTTTGCCATCAACAATCCAATTGGGCAATCTGCGGGTGGTGATGACATCTACCCTGAGGTTGTATTGCGAAATGCTGGTTGTGATACCATCACAAGTTTAGATGTAGCCTATTCTATTAATGGTGGTGCTCCAGTAATTGAGCCATTCACAGGAATTATTTCCTCAGGAAACACCTTCCTGTTCACCTTTACAACCCCTTATACTTCACCGGTTGGAGATTATACCATTTGTACTTGGGTAGTTTCCCCTGCTGATACCAATGCGCTTAATGACACCATTTGTGAAGTGATTTCAGGCATTCCTGTTCATCCGGTTGAATATTGTACAGATTTTGATCAAGCCAATGACGGTTGGAAGGCCAGAGATGGTAATGATACTTGGGAAAGAGGTACTCCAGGTGGAGGTACAATCAATACCGCCATTACGCCTCCAAATGTTTGGATGACCAACCGTACTTCCAATTATCTTAACAATAGCAACGATAATTTATACACCCCTTATTTTGATCTAACCGGAGCTTTAGACCCTGAATTCCATGCTGATATTTGGGTTGATTGTGAATCTGGTTGGGATGGAATGAGAGTGGATTACTCAATTGATGACGGACAAACCTGGTTGGTTCTAGGAAGTGTTGGTAGCATTGGTTCTGTGAATTGGTATACCAATACTGCCCTTAATTCTAGCGGTCTTCCTGGTTGGGATGGCTCAACAGGTGGTTGGATGCATGTTTCCCATCCATTGGGCCCCATTGCCCTTCAAAGCGACCGAATTCAGTTTAGATTTAATTTCTCTTCGGATGGTTCTGTGAATAATGGGGATGGAGTTGCCGTTGAGAATTTCTGTGTGATTGTACCCATTCAAAACTCTGCGGGCTCTGAAACGGTAAGCGCTATTACAGGTGGTCTGGTATTCCCAGGGCCTAATGTTATGGAAGCTGAAATCATTAATTCTGGAGTGGCTCCTTTAAGTAAGTTTGTAGTAAAACTTGACATTGATAATGGAAACTTTGTGGTTGTAGATACGGTAATTGTGCCTCAGCCCCTAGCCTTCCAGTCTGTGTACAAGCATACATTCTCTGTGCCCTGGAATGCTACTGAAGGAAAACATGATATCTGTATGTACACATCTCGTCCGAACGATACCTTAGATGGGTTTACGGAAGACGATACACTTTGTACTACAACCGTTGTGTTTGACTCGGTAAACACCCTTCCCTACTGTAATGACTTTGAAGACACTACCCTACCCGGGTGGGCCACCTTAAATCCTTACAATTACAGTTTACCAGGAACCAATTGGGAAATGGGTGACCCTAGGAAGCCAACCCTAAATTACCCTTACAGTGGTAGCAATTGCTGGGCTACTGGTATTCGAGGTACCTATAGTAAAAAAGATTCCTCGGCCCTTTATTCCCCACTCTTTGTGGTAGATTCATCCAGTTGTTATGAAATTTCTTTCTGGCATTGGTTCCAAACAGAAAAGCAACACGATGGAGGTACGGTTATGTACTCTCAAGACCAAGGTCTTTCATGGAATTCTATTGGATATGCCTTTGAGCCAGGTTGGTTTAATACTCCGTGGTTAACGGGTCTTCCACAGGTTCCACCCATTGGAGGTTGGAGTGGAAACTCAGGGGGTTATGTTTACTCAAGTCACTTGATTAAATTCCCTGACTCCATGCCGGTAATCTTCATGTTCAGATTTGCTTCTGATGTTACCATTGAAGATGAAGGTTGGTTGATTGACGATTTCTGTTTCCAAGAATATACAGATCCTTGTGTTATTTCTGTGGAGGAAGATTTACCTGAATTCATGGTAAGTCAGCCCATGCCTAACCCTTCTGATGCGCAAACTAGATTTGAGCTAAACTTGCCTTTTGCAGGTGATGTTTATGTGGAAGTGACCAACATCTTAGGCGAAACCATGATTCAAAAATCAGAAAGGGGTTATTCTGGAGTTAACAATATTGGCCTGAATACCTCCAACCTTGAACAAGGAATTTATCAAGTAAGATTCGTATTTGAAGACCAAACTGTGGTACGAAACTTATCCATAGCTCGATAGATAATACCATCCTTTCAATTTATAATCAACTGCCTCGGAATTCTCCGAGGCAGTTTTTTTTACCCCTACCCCACTTAATTTTCTACCAACAAAAAAGCCACCCCTTTCGAGATGGCTTCCTTGGTTTAAAAGTATTTAATTCCTTTACCAGGCAAAAAGCGGAAGATCTTTCATTCTCTTCTCAACCTTACCCGCCAAGGCTTTTAATTCGGTTTCATTATCCGCGCAAGCGATTGCTTGATCAACAAATCCAACAATTTCATCCATTTCCTCAGGTTTCATTCCTCTTGAGGTAATGGCAGCGGTACCAATTCTAATACCTGAGGTAACAAAGGGAGACTTATCATCAAAAGGAACCATGTTTTTGTTTACGGTTATCTCTGCTTTTACAAGGGCATTCTCAGCATTTTTCCCGGTAATGTTTTTGTTCCTTAGGTCAATCAGCATCAAATGGTTGTCAGTGCCCTTAGAGATCACCCCATAGCCTCTATCCACAAAAGATTGAGCCATGGCCTGGGCATTTTCCCGCACCTGAAGGGTATAATCCTTAAAACTAGGATCAAGAGCTTCTCCGAAGGCAACGGCCTTGGCAGCAATTACATGTTCAAGGGGTCCGCCTTGTGACCCTGGGAATACCGCAGAGTCAATCAAGCTTGACATTTTTTTAACCATTCCTTTTGGAGTTTTCAATCCCCAAGGATTCTCAAAATCCCTTCCTATTAAAATCATCCCTCCTCTTGGTCCGCGAAGGGTTTTATGGGTGGTGGTGGTTAAGATATGGCAATGCGGTATGGGGTTGTTAAGAAGTCCGGTGGCAATCATGCCTGCCGGATGGGCAATGTCTGCCATTAGCAAGGCTCCTACTTCATCCGCAATTTCCCGAAGGGCTTTATAATCCCAATCACGTGAATAGGCGGAAGCACCACAGATGATGAGTTTTGGTTTTTCGACGCGAGCTTTTTCGGCTACCTTATTGTAATCAATCAACCCCGTATCAGGTTCTACACCATAAAATACAGGATTGTAAAGTTTTCCGCTAAAGCTAACGGGCGACCCGTGGGTTAAATGTCCGCCATGAGAAAGATCAAAGCCCATGATTTTATCACCAGGCTTCAAACAAGCTAAATAAACGGCTGCATTTGCAGAGGACCCAGAATGCGGTTGCACATTTGCATATTCCGCTCCGAAAAGCTGTTTTGCGCGTTCTCGGGCCAAATCTTCCACTTTATCAACCACTTCACAGCCTCCATAATACCTTTTTCCGGGGTATCCTTCAGCATATTTATTGGTCAATACTGAGCCCATGGCTTCGAGCACTTGTTCACTCACAAAGTTCTCAGAAGCAATGAGTTCTATACCGTTAACCTGCCTGTTCTTCTCAGCAGAAATCAATTCAAAAATGCGATCATCTCTAAGCATAATATCCAGATTTTTGGGAGCAGCGAAGATAAATTTATTTTTGCGCAAACATTCATTATGATTAAGGCAAACGATCCAAACAGAAAATCTTGGGTTCCGGTTCCAGAAGGAAGCGATTTCCCAATTCAAAACATTCCATTCGGAGCTTTTAGAACTCCTCGAGGAGAGGAAGTTATTGGTACCCGAATTGGCGATACAGCTATTGACCTCAAAGCAATTTCTAGAACCGGAGCCTTAGCAGGTACCGGAGTGGAATCAAATGTTTTTGAGGAAAAGAATCTAAACGGTTTTTTGAAACTCAATAAAAAAGCGTGGAGGGCGGTTCGTGACCGTTTAGCCGAGCTTTTTGACGAAGCCAATAAAGGGGAATGGGCGGAGGCCTTGAAAGACTCCCTTTATCCGGTAGATCAAATTGCCATGACCATGCCCGTGGTGGTTGGTGATTACACGGATTTCTACTCAAGCAGACAACATGCCACCAATGTAGGAACCATGTTCCGAGATCCGGATAATGCCTTACTTCCTAACTGGTTGCACATCCCCGTAGGATACCATGGAAGAGCTTCCTCCATCATCCTTTCAGAAACCCCAATTCACAGGCCTAAGGGTCAACAATTACCTGCAGATGCTGATAAGCCAGTATTTGGTCCTTGTAAATTATTGGATTTCGAACTTGAAATGGCCTTTATTACCGGGCAAGGAAAACCTTTGGGTGATTCAATTACCACCGCTGAGGCAGAAGACTATATCTTCGGTTTGGCCCTTTTCAACGATTGGTCGGCCAGAGACATTCAGAAATGGGAGTATGTCCCCTTAGGACCCTTCCTTGCGAAGAATTTTGCAAGCTCAATCTCTCCTTGGATTGTAACTCTAGATGCCCTTGATCCCTTTAGAATTCCTGGGGAAAAACAAGAGCCAGAGGTTTTAGACTACCTGAAATTCGAAGGAAACAAAACCTTTGATGTAAACCTTAAGGTTAGCATTGAGAACGATGCCTTCAAGGCCCACCCTATTTGCCACAGCAATTTCAAGTATATGTACTGGAACATGGCTCAACAGTTGGCCCATCACACAGTGAACGGATGTAATATCAATGCCGGTGACATGCTTGCATCGGGTACCATTTCTGGAAATAATCCAGAAGAATATGGTTCCATGCTTGAACTTTCGTGGAAGGGAACCAAGCCCCTTCAAATGCCTGACGGAAGTGAAAGAAAGTTCATCCAAGACGGAGATACGGTAATCATGGAAGGCTATTGTGAAAAAGATGGAGTAAGAATTGGGTTCGGAAATGTGAAAACCCAAGTATTACCTGCCAAATAATAAATTATTCCTATTATATTTCGGAAGCCGTAGTCATGTTGATTACGGCTTCTTTTGATTTACCAAGAATATGAAGGCAGAAATTGACGTAGAGGAAGAAAAAAAGTCGATTCTCAATAAATACAGATACCTCCTTAGGGCCAGTAAAGACAGGCTAAGTCCGGAGGAGAAGAAGTTTGTACGCAAGGCTTTTGATCTGGCTATGGACGCGCATAAAGACGTGCGCAGGAAGTCAGGAGAGCTCTATATTTTCCACCCAATCGCCGTGGCCTTGATAGTTGCAAAAGAAATGGGGCTCGGGTATCGGTCCATTGCCTGTGCTTTAATCCATGACGTGGTTGAAGATTCAGACTTTACCCTTGAGGATATAGAAAGGATTTTCGGAGATAAAATTGCCAAAATCATTGATGGGTTAACCAAGATTTCTGGGGTTTTTGACCACAATGTTAGCCTCCAGGCCGAAAATTTTCGAAAAATGCTCCTCACCCTTTCGGATGATGTAAGGGTGATTTTAATAAAGCTTGCTGATCGGTTGCATAATATGCGAACCATGGACAGCATGCCAAGGCATAAGCAACAGAAAATCGCCTCTGAAACGCTTTTCCTCTACGCGCCCCTAGCCCACCGCCTAGGCCTCTACGCCATTAAATCTGAGCTAGAAGACCTCGGACTAAAATATACCCAGCCCGAGGTTTATCGAGACATTGCCTTAAAGCTTGCTGAATCTAAAAAGGAACGATCTACTTATATCTCAAAATTCAGCAAACCCATTCTTTCCGGATTGGAAAAAGCTGGGTTAAAGTTTGATATTAAAGGCCGGCCGAAATCTATTTTCTCCATCTGGAAGAAAATGCAAAGGCAAGGTGTTTCCTTTGAGGAAGTCTATGATAAATTCGCGGTACGCATAATTCTTGACTCAGACCCTGAATCTGAAAAAGCAGATTGTTGGAGGGCCTACTCCATTGTAACGGACTTTTATAAGCCAAATCCAGATCGGCTTAGGGATTGGATTTCAACCCCGCGCTCAAACGGGTATGAATCCTTGCATACCACAGTAATGGGTCCTGGAGGACATTGGGTGGAAGTTCAAATTCGTACCGAACGAATGGATGAAGTTGCAGAAAAAGGCTTTGCTGCACATTGGCGGTACAAAGAAAACGGAGCCAACGAAAAAACCCAGGCTCATTCTCTGGATAACTGGATTGGAAGAATTCGAGATTTACTTGAGAATCCAGATTCATCAGCCATTGATTTTGTAGATGACGTTAAATTAAGCCTTTACGCCGATGAAATCTACGTATTTACCCCAAAGGGTGAATTAAGAACCCTACCGAAAGGAGCAACTGCTCTTGACTTCGCTTTCGAAATCCACTCTGAGGTAGGGTCAAAATGCTTGGGATGTAAGGTGAATGGCCGACTGGTTCCTCTTAGCAGTGAATTAAAAAGCGGAGACCAAGTAGAAGTACTTACCTCTGATAAGCAAAGACCAAAAGAAGATTGGCTAAACTTTGTAGTTACCGGAAAGGCCAGAACCAAGATTAAATCATCACTTAAGGAAGAGCAAAAGCGGATTGGAGAACTGGGTAAGGAAATCTTGGAAAGGAAACTAAGGCACCTTAAAATACCTTTCAACTCTAAAACCATTGATGAATTACAAGCTTTCTTTAAGCTCAAGAATAGTTTAGACCTATTTTACCGGGTTGGAACTGGAATCATTGACAATAAACGCTTGAGAGAATATGTATCAGCAAGGTCTCAGAGCTGGTACAATATTTTCAAAAAACGCTTCAACCGGAAAGGAAACCAACCGGAAAATGAAGAAGATTCAAAACAAACCCTTCCAGACCAATTGGTTTTCGGTGAGTCAGAAGAAAAGTTAGAGTACACCTTGGCTAAATGCTGCCACCCCATTCCAGGAGATGAAGTTTTTGGTTTTGTAACCATAAATTCTGGGATCAAAGTGCATAAAACCAATTGCCCCAATGCCATCCGGTTGCGCTCAAATTACGCCTACCGCTTAATGAAAGCAAAATGGGTAGATTCTAAACGGAAAGACTTTACTGCTCTTATCCTGATTAAAGGCCATGACCGACTTGGAATGGTAAATGATATTACCCGATTAATTTCTGATACTCTGAACGTTAACATGCGATCCATCAATATTTCAAGCCATGACGGAATCTTTGAAGGCTCACTGAGTTTGGTGGTTCATGACAACCGGCATTTGACCGATTTAATGAACCGAGTACAGCAAGTTGAAGGAATCCACTCAGTAATCCGGAAATAAGTTTAGCCTTAGCGCAATTTTCCTCATTTTTGCCAACCATGAATGAAGTACAGGAAACAGTAAAAGATGTGTTCAAAGCTTATCTTGAGCAAAATGGCCAACGGAAAACTCCGGAACGGTTTGCCATTCTCAAGGAAATCTATGAACAAGGTGAACATTTTGACATTGAGTCTTTGTACATCAACATGAAAAACAAAAACTACCGGGTAAGTCGAGCCACTCTGTACAATACCATTGAACTTTTATTGGATTGTAATTTGGTGAGGAAACATCAGTTTGGCGACCAGCAAGCTCAGTATGAAAAATCTTTTCAAAACAAGCAGCATGATCATATGATTTGCACCGATTGCAATCGGGTTTTTGAGTTCTGTGACCCCAGGATTCAACAAACTGTGGCAACGGTTGAAGACATTCTTGGCTTTCGGGTCATGCATCATGCACTAAACCTATACGGCAGTTGCGCTAAAGAAAACTGCGAATACAAACCTGAATCATAATACAATCATGCAGATTGATGTTCTCTTAGGCCTTCAATGGGGAGATGAAGGAAAAGGAAAAATTGTTGACGTTTTAACCCGTAATTACGACGTAATTGCTCGTTTCCAAGGAGGCCCGAATGCTGGGCATACCCTTGAATTTGAAAACATTAAACACGTCCTTCACACCATTCCCTCGGGTATTTTTCACAAAGATGCCCTCAATGTGATTGGAAATGGAGTGGTTATTGACCCTGTTATCCTGCAAAAGGAAATTGAAAACCTCAAGAAATACGAGGTTGACTTCAAAACCAAACTCCTAATTTCTAGAAGAGCTCACCTTATACTTCCTTCCCATAGGTTGCTTGACGCGGCCTCTGAGCAGGCCAAAGGCAAAATGAAAATCGGCTCTACCCTAAAAGGTATTGGTCCTACCTACATGGATAAAACCGGTAGAAATGGATTACGGGTTGGAGATATTGAGCTTTCTGACTTCCAAGAAAGGTACCAGGCCTTGGTAGAAAAACATAAGGCCATTTTAGCCAATTATGACTTTGAATACGACCTTGAAAGCCTTGAAGGACCATGGATGGAAAGCATTGATGCCCTTCGAGATATGAAATTAATTGATTCTGAGCATTTTGTGAATCAACAAATGCGTTCAGGTGCCAAGGTGCTTGCTGAGGGTGCCCAAGGTGCCATGCTTGATATAGACTTTGGAACCTACCCCTTTGTTACTTCCTCAAATACCATTACCGCTGGGGCTTGTAACGGACTCGGCATTGCTCCAAATCGGATTGATCAGGTTTACGGAATCTTCAAAGCTTATTGCACCCGAGTTGGGTCTGGCCCCTTCCCTACTGAATTAGAAGACGAAGTCGGACAGCGTTTACGCGATGCTGGAAATGAATACGGAGCTACCACCGGTAGACCCAGAAGATGTGGTTGGGTAGACCTTCCGGCTCTGAAATATGCCATCATGGTGAATGGGGTTACCCAATTGATGATGATGAAGGCCGATGTACTAAGCAATTTTGAGGAAATTAAGGTTTGTACACATTATAAATACAAAGGCGAACTCATCGACTATCTTCCGTATAATATTGAGCCTCAGAACCTAGAACCCGTTTATGAAAGCCTTCCAGGCTGGACCGAGGATTTAACTGGGCTTAGCCAATGGAAAGAAATGCCTGAAAATTTATTGAATTACGTGAAATACCTTGAAGATCAACTTGAGGTTCCAATTGGTATTGTATCGGTTGGTCCGAAAAGGTCTCAAACCCTAATGCGTGAAGAGCTTCTTGCCTCCATTTCAGGCTAGAATTCTAGTCCTTAGTCTTATTTTCCTTAGCCTTACGGCGATGGGACAAGGCTCAAAGATTGAAATTGTAAATGCCAATGCCCTTTTGGGAGGAAATGCCCTTCCTAACGGTGCGAAACGCTTAATTGGAAATGTTCAATTCAAGCACGAAGGGGCCAAGCTTTATTGCGACTCTTCTTGGTACTACCCCAATGAAAATCGGCTTGAAGCTTTCGGAAATGTTCGCATTAAACAAGGAGATACCCTTGACTTAAGAGGAAAGTACTTAGAGTATTCTGGCCAATCTAAAAAAGCTTTGGTAACCGGAGGAGTGCGATTTCGAGATAAGTCTATGACCCTTGAAACCGATCGCCTGGATTATGACCGTAAAAATCAACACGCTTATTACCAAAATGGCGGGGTAATTGTGGATGAAGACAATCGGCTACGAAGTGAAAGAGGTAGCTACTTCTCTAGATCAAAACAATTCTTCTTTGCGGATTCTGTGGTTTTGGTCAACCCTAAATACACCATTTTCAGCGATACCCTACTGTATAATACCCGAAGCAAGCGGGCTGACTTTGCCGGGGAAACTAGGATAGAGTCTGACTCCAACCTCATTCTTTGTAGAAGAGGATTTTACAATACAAAAACCAACCTTTCTGCATTTTTCAAAGGTGCTAGCCTAATTCAAGGAGAGCAAAGGCTGAACGCCGACAGCCTGTTTTACGATCGAAACCGGAATTATGGAGAGGCCTACCGAAAGGTGACTGTCCACGATACCTTAGAGGGAATTTCTCTTTACGGCGATTTTGGAAAATATTTTGGAAATGACAAAGATTCCAGAATTTTTGGAGAAAGGGCCTACCTGGCCATTCAAACCGAGGATGACTCCTTGTTCATGCACGCTGATTCCCTACATTTCTACGAAGACTCAAGCTTTAAATCCTTCGATGCATTCCCAAAAGTTAGATTTTACCAATCTGATTTTCAAGGCTTAGCCGATACGGTTTACTGGTCTGAGCGGGATTCTCTCATGCATTTTATTGAAGATCCCATTGTTTGGGCCGATGGTCAACAATTAACGGCGGATACCATGTTTGCTTTGATTGATCAAGGTAAAATCTCTTGGTTGAAGATGGTGAGTTCTGCCATTTTAATTTCGAAGGATACCTTGAATGACTTTAATCAAATTCAAGGTGGAGAAATGAAGGCCTATTTTAAAGACAATACCTTGAATCGAATTTTGGTGGAAGGAAACGCTCAATCTGTTTTCTTTGCCCGGGAAGATGATGGGTCATTTATAGGCTTAGATCTTGCCAAAAGCAGCCGAATGACCCTTTGGTTTAAAAACTCAGATTTAGACCGAATTGTTTACGGTAAAGACGTGAATGCTCAATTAAAGCCCAGCAATTCCATAGAAGCTTCAGACCGACGTTTGCAAAACTTTGAATGGAGGATTTGGTTGAAGCCCAATCAGAAATCAGACATTTTCATCCAGCCCATAAACCCAATTTCAAAAGAGCTTGAAACCCAGCCAAAAGACTTGGATCCAAATAAGGAGCAAAAGGATTTAAACAGGGATGAAATTTTGGATAAAGAGGATTAAAAAACCCTTACAACCATTGTTTATGCCAGCTGTTTTGAGCTTCAACTTCCCAGGCATCTAATTCAGATTTGCTTTGAATTAGGTTGTTGAAAACCAAAAGTTTTTCAGGATGGTTAATTTCTTTCAGCATTTTTCGGAAATCATTCATTTTCAAGCTTTCTACCTCTCCTCTTTCGTTCTTAAAACAAATATCCATCCGATTAAAAAAGTCAAGGTTAAGCTGGTTTTGAACGTCTTGAATTACCCGAACGGAGGCATCAATGCTGCAACCTGAAGGAGGAATGCTCTCCTGGTCAACGGCGATCATTAAAAATCGATTGTACTTAAGGGTATAGGCCGTAATCAATTCCTGACCATGGGCAGCCCATGATTCAAGAAAAGGTTCGAGCTTCTCTTTGATTTTGTTGGAATCTAGTTCTGATAAGTCTCGGTCTGCCTGATAAATCCAAAGCCTGGCATTATCCGGCATTTTTTCAAAGTCTATCCGCATCTTAAAGCATGTCTTGAGCCGTGGCAATCATTTCAACTATGTCGAGCACCTTCACATCTTCCTCCTTTTCTTTATTCTTGACCCCGTCGGTCATCATGGTATTGCAAAACGGACATCCGGTAGCTACAATATTGGGCTTGGTTTCAAGAGCGTCTTCAATTCTTTCAATGTTTACATCCTTGTCTCCTTTTTCAGGCTCCTTGAACATTTGAGCCCCTCCAGCACCACAGCATAGACCTTTGGTTCTACACCTTTTCATTTCCACCAATTCGGCATCCAATTTTTTAATGAGATTCCTAGGAGCTTCGTACACCCCGTTGGCGCGGCCTAAATAGCAAGCGTCGTGGTAAGTAATTCGTTTTCCGCGAAAGCTGCCACCTTCAATAATTAGGCGACCCGAATTGAATAAGTCATTAATAAAGCTGGTATGATGAACCACCTCAAAATTTCCACCCAGTTCTGGGTACTCATTTTTAAGGGTATTAAAGCAATGCGGGCAAGCGGTTACTACTTTTTTAACCCCATATCCGTTCATTACTTCAATATTTGCAAAGGCTTGCATTTGAAATAGGAACTCGTTTCCAGCCCTTTTTGCTGGGTCACCTGTACAGGATTCTTCCGTGCCCAAAACAGCAAACTTTACATTGCACTTATTCAGGATTTGAACAAAGGCCTTGGTGATTTTCTTAGCCCGGTCATCAAATGACCCAGCGCAACCAACCCAGAATAAAACCTCCGGACTTTCACCTTTTGCTGCCATTTCTGCCATGGTTGGCACATGTAATGCTTGACTCATACCTATTTAAATACTTGAATTGTTCGAGTTTCGGGTACTAGATCGGAAAACTTCCCTTCGTACCGTGTTGCCCTTACAATGTGATTGTCGATCCAATGATAATTTCCTCCCCTAGGTTTCCCCATTAAGAGTCCATGGTATTTAAAACCATTCTTTTTTAGCCATTCTTCGGTAACCTCCCTATGGTCTTCCGTTCTTGATGTGAAAAAGGTAATAATATGTCCTTGTTCAAACCAGTGGTTACATCTTTGTTTGGCATCTTCATAAACTTGGGCCGTAGCCATTCGTTCAGGTTCTTCATTGGGGATATCGTCGCAAATGGTACCATCAATATCCACCAAGAAATTTTTAACTTCTTCGGGCAATACCGGAGAAATTTTATGTCCGTCTACCTCTACCTCCCGTAAATCTGGCTTATTCATCCTTCCAATTTAGACGGTCGGCCATTGAAAACTGCCAAGGCGCTCCGTTGTTCTCAATATTTCCAAACATTAAGTTCAATTCTTGAGGAGCCTTAGACTCTTCCATCACCAAATACCTTCTCAGATCTAGAATGATGCCTAGTGGGTCAATGTTTACCGGACAGGCTTCTGTACAAGCATTGCAAGAGGTACAAGCCCATAATTCCTCTTCGGTAATATAGTCTCCTAGAAGAAATTTCTTATCAATTTCATCCTCTTGCTTTTGGGCCTTCAACTTCCCAATTTCATCCGCCCGATCGCGAACATCCATCATGATCTTTCTCGGCGAAAGCTTTTTACCCGTTTGGTTGGCCGGACATTCAGAGGTACACCTTCCACATTCGGTACAGCTATAGGCTCCCATAATTTGAACCCAATTCAAATCGGTAACATCCTTAGCTCCAAATCGCTCAGGAGGCGCTGCATTGGGGTCTGGGGCAGCAAAAGGATCTGCATTGGGGTCCATCATGAGTTTCACCTCATTGGTCACAGATTCTAAATTGTTAAACCTTCCTTTCGCATTTAAGTTTGAATACCAAGTATTTGGGAAAGCCAAAATGATGTGAAAATGCTTTGATATGGGTAGGTAGTTCAAGAATCCAAGGATTCCTACAATGTGAAACCACCAGGTAAACCTTTCAATGAAAATGAGAGACTCCGTGGACAATCCGGTAAACCATGATCCAAAAAGGGCTTCTGAAATAGGAAATGAACCGGCACTGGCGTAATGTTCTGCTCCTCTAGCCTGCAATACCTGATCTGCCCCATTCATCATAAGGAGGGCGGTCATAAGGGCAATTTCAAAAATGAGAATCAGGTTTCCGTCTAAGCTTGGCCATCCTTTCATTTCAGGCTTGAAAAACCGCTGAACCCGTACCAAGTTTCTTCGAATCAAGAAAACCACACAGGCCAAGAGAACCAAAAGCGCTAATACCTCAAATGAGGCGATTAAAACATCGTAGAAACCCCCTAAAAGGGATAGAATTCGGTGGGTACCAAAAACCCCATCAATTACAATTTCAAGAACTTCAATATTGATCAGTACAAAACCCACATAAACCAAAATATGAAGGAAACCAGCCACCGGTCTTTTAACCATTTTTGACTGTCCAAGGGCCACCATTGCCATGGTTTTCCAACGTTCCCCTTTCCGGTCCGTTCGGTCTATATCCCTTCCTAAGTTTATGTTCTTTTTTATGCGTTGAACATTTCTAGCAAATAAGAGAGAGGCTGCAATTAATACAAGTAGAAATACAATATTCTCTATGCCCATGGTTTAGGGTTGTTTGGCGGGACCGTAAGGTTCTGGTTTTCTTCCGATTAAAGAAAAGTTTACGTACCGCTGAGGGTTAAGTTTCATGTCTTCAAGCAAGAGCTCAAGCTCTTTGGTGGCCCCTTCTAAATTTTCATAAAGGGTAGAATCATAAACCAGTTTTCCGAGGTTTCCTTCTCCAGTATTCACAAAAGAAAGGATGGAATCGGTTTCTCTAAGGGTATTGGCGAAATTATTCACGGCTTGGCTTAGGTCAGCATTGGCCAATGAATCAGAGATGTCTGCCAAATTATCTACCATTCGGTTCAGTTCTCTGGTATTTCTTCTTGCAACCAGCCCTACAGAATCAACCGAAACAGCAATGCTGGTCATATTGGTTTCCGTAGCACGTACTACCCGGTCTAGGCTAGCCGTAAGTGAGTCGATTTTTACGAAGGTAGAATTGATGTTGTGGAAAGATTCCGCTACATAATCTCTAGCTTCCTGATTAAAAAAGACCTTGATGTAGGTAATGACAGAGTCTACCTCGGTTAAAAGATCTTCTGCTTTTTTCTTTATGGGAAGGACCTGACGGTTAACCTCTTCGGTAAGGCTGGCCTGAATATCCGAAGGAAGTGTATCCCCAAACTCCGCTAAATCACCAGGTTTTAGGTCAAGCTCAAGAGCTTTTGAGCCCATGATGTCTGGAGAAATAATTCGGGCTACTGTATTTTTTGAAAAGGGGAAATCAGAGTGCATGGCAAAGGATACCACAATTCTTCCACTCATGTCGGGCATGAATGAAACCGTTCTTACTTGCCCTACTTTTAATCCGTTAATCAAAACAGGCTCTGCCCCTGCCAACCCATCAACTTTACTGTAAACGGCATGATAAACCTGGCCTTTCGAAAGCAAATTGGTGCCCTTCAAGAAGTTCACCCCCCATACAATCAATGCGATGGAAACTACGGCCAAAAGGCCAACTTTAAGTTCTTTCTTAATGGTCAAAACGGTTAATTTCTGTTAGAGCACAAGTATAGCAATTATCTCATAAGCCGCTTGGCTTCATTGAGAGAAATCTTCTCATTTCCTTTAAAAGCAATGAGGAAACAATCTTCAAATCCAGCATACTTTCCTTGACCTTTCAAAGCCAAAGCCTCTGCCTTGGTTTTAGCCTTTCCGTAGGTGTATTTGAACATGCCATGTTCTTTGTAATAGTCAATAGGACCCGATAATTTACTGAACCTCGGATCGGAGTTTAGGCTTAATTCATAGGAAGAAGCCATGAGTTGTACTGTGTAATACACTTCCTCTTCGCCTTCATCTTCTGATTCTACCCCTTCTGATATTGAATCATTAGGCTCTGTATCTTCATGAGCATGAACCTCCTCTTCCTCTTTAAGCGGAATGGAGTCTGACTTAGACTTAAGGGGCTCCTCCTCAAGGTTCACCTTAGGTTTAACCTCACCCAGATCAGCTTCCACCTCCCTTTTATAATCTCGGAAAGCCCGAAAAATAGCCGACGCCATATATTCTTTCCCGTTTTTAGAATTCAGGAAATCCTCTTCAGAGGGATTGGTTAAAAAGCCTAGCTCTACCAGAACCGAAGGCATGAAAACCCTAGAGGTAACCCAAAGAGGCTGTTGCTTAACCCCACGATCTACCCGATTTACCCGATCTCGAAACTGATCTTGAATCTTCTTGGCTAGATTCACCGAACGGTCTAGGTATTTCTCTTGAGAAAGCCCTAGGCCAATTAGGGTTTCCGGACGATTTGGGTCAAAGCCTTGATATTTCTCTTCGTAATTGTCTTCAAGGTAAATTACCGAGTTTTCTTTCTTGGCCACGGAGAGGTTTTTTTCCTCGTGGTTGAATCCAAGTACAATTGATTCACAACCTTTGGCCGTTGGTTTTGAAAAAGCGTTGCAATGGATGGAAATAAACAAATCAGCATCTTCTTGATTGGCCAAGGTGGTTCGTTTCCAAAGCTCTGGAAAGGAGTCGTCCTTTCTCGTATAGACCACTTCCACATCAGGAAGGAATTCATTGATATATTTCCCCAGCAATAGAGCAACGTCAAGAGAAATGTCTTTCTCACGCGACTTATACCTTCCAGTACCTAGGTTCCCTGGGTCTTTCCCTCCATGGCCAGCATCAATTACCACCTTCTTCACCCCCTCCTCTTTAGGTGCTTTGGTCATGAACCCAAGCAAGGGTAATAACAAAGTGACAAGAAAAACTGCTATGACTCGTTTCTCCACCATGTGCATTTCTTAGTTTTGCGCGTTTCTTAATCTGTAGCTTTACAAAAATAACCCCTTAATTCAGGATATGGGCAAGGGCCTACTTCATTTATTGACAACGGCATGTGTACTATTTTCGTGCCTTTTGCCCGGGTCATCGAATGCTCAGACAGATTCTGTTCAAACCAATAATGGGTTGGTCATTGAAGCAGATACCCTGATTCAGGATAGCTTAAGATCAGATACTTCCCTTGGCCTGGCTAACCAAAGTCTAATTGATTATACGGTTGAAAGGTCTGCCCAAGATTCAACCATTACCGATGTTCAGAACAAACTTATTCACCTCTATGGCCAAGCTAAAGTGATTTACGGTGAGGTTGAGTTGGAGGCTGATTACATCCGGTTTGACCTAAGCACCAACGAAGTTTTTGCAACGGGCATGCCTGATAGCCTGGGAGAAATTCAAGGGAAACCGAAATTTACCGAAGGTGGTAAAACCTATAACGCCCATGAAATCACCTATAATTTTGAGTCGTCAAAGGGTAAAATTAAGCAGGTAATCACCCAGGAAGGAGACGGCTATATTCACGGAAATCGGGTAAAAAAGGTTAATGACACGGTGTTTTATATAGCCCATGGAAAATACACCACCTGTGAACTTGAACACCCCCACTTTTTCATAGGAGCCAATAAGCTGAAAATAATAACCGGCCAGAAAATTGTAACGGGTCCGGCTTACCTAGTTCTGCAAGACGTTTACACCCCCTTGGTGATTCCTTTTGGTTTTTTTCCCACCGAGGATGAACGGGCCTCAGGGGTGCTTTTCCCTTCCTATGGATACTCTACCGGAAGAGGATACTTCCTTCGAAACGGGGGCTATTATTTGGCCATAAATGACCATCTTGATTTGGCCCTTCGCGGGGATATTTATTCAAGAGGGTCGTGGGCCTTGAATGCCCAATCAAATTACAAGGTCAGATACAAATACAACGGAAGCTTGAACCTTGGAAGGTCCATCCAGAAAGATGGAGACCCTGAATTCCCCAATTACGCAGAATCCAAAGATTTTTTCGTGCGTTGGCAACATAGACAAGACCCCAAGGCCCGGCCAAATTCAAATTTTTCGGCCAATGTAAACCTAGGTTCCTCTACCTATTTGCAAAACAATTCCCTGAACCCAAATGATGTACTAACCAATACACTTCAGTCAAACGTTTCCTACAATTACGCCATACCCAACTCCCCATTCAATGTTTCCTTAAACCTTAAGCATTCTCAGAATACCAAAACTCGAGACATTAACTTGAGCCTTCCTGAATTGGCCTTTACCATGAGTAGACAGTTTCCATTTAAACGTAAGGTACAGGTAGGACAACAAAAATGGTATGAAAAAATTGGGGTGAGTTATTCCATGAATGCCCAAAATAGAATTTCTAGTAAAGACACCCTTTTATTTGATGAAACCATCCCGCTTGAGCGGAAATTAGACGATTTAAAAAACGGAGTTAAACACAACCTTCCCATTTCAACCAATCTCAAAGTTCTAAACCATTTCAATCTGACCCCATCGGCCAACTATACCGAACTCTGGTACTTCAAAAGCATACGCAAAGAATGGAATCCAAATTCTGCCTTGGTTGAACAAGACACGGTTAGAGGATTTGAATCTGCAAGGTATTTCAACCTTTCTGCCGGCTTATCCACTCGTTTATACGGAATGGTGGGCTTCAAAAAAGGGAAAATTAAGGCCTTGAGACATGTACTAACCCCCAATGTTTCTTTTACGTATCGACCTGATTTTTCAAAGCAGAACTGGGGGTACTATCAAAACTACCAAACCGATTCTCTTGGAAACACAAGCCAATACTCAATTTTTGAAGGTGGAATCTACGGCGGACCCCCATCTGGTGAGTCAGGCTCAATTAATTTCAGTTTGAACAATAACCTAGAAATGAAGGTTAGAACCCAAAACGACTCCACCGGATTGGGAGAAAAGAAAATAAAACTCCTAGAATCCTTTACCGTTTCTTCTGGGTATAATCTTGCAGCTGATGATTTCAATTGGTCGAATATAGGTTTCAATGGTAGATCAAGACTTAGCAAACAAGTTGATTTTAAGTTTACCGGAACCCTTGACCCCTACCAGCTAGACTCAAATGGAAGCCGGATCAACCAACTGTACTTTGACCAAACCCAACGCATTGGGCGGCTTACCAATGCATCCTTCTCTCTTACCTTTAATTTCAGGCAAGGGGGTGATCAAAAGAAAAGCTCAGAAAAAGGCTCAGAAGCTGAATTAGACATGATCAACAACAACCCTGAGGCCTATGTTGACTTCAATGTGCCTTGGTCTTTGAGGGCATTTTACACGGTTCGGTACAGCAAACCCGGCCTAGAGTCAAACATCACCCAATCTCTGACCTTTTCTGGCGATCTAAAACTAACCCCGAAATGGAAAATTGGATTCAATTCAGGGTATGACTTTGTAAATGGAGACCTAACCTATACCTCCATTGATATTTTCAGAGACCTCCATTGCTGGGAAATGAGTTTCAATTGGATTCCTTTTGGTTTCCGTCAAAGCTATATGCTGACCATTCGGGTTAAGGCCCCCGTTCTTCAAGACCTCAAATTGAACCGCCGACAAGGGTGGTTCGATCGGTAGGGATTTGGAAACAGGCATTAGGTACTAGGAAATAGGTATTTGGCACTAGGCGTTTGCTGGTGATATTTGACCCACCGTTAGGGAATCGGGAATTGGGAATCGGGAATTGGGAATCGGAGAATATGACTCTGCCTGAAATTCTTCACCTAAACGTCTCAACAACTCAACAACTCAACGCCTCAACAACTCAACGCCTCAACAGGGGTGACTAGTGACTAGTGACTGGTGACTAGAGGTCAACAATTCCTAAAATAAGCTGGCAACCGAGTAGACGGCTCGGCTCTTAAAAGTAACGGAGAACGTTTCTCACAGGTCTGCTGAGTTCAACCGAAGTGCCACCAAGCGTACGGGTCTTGTACTTGCCGTCCCCTAACCCATCATTTAGGTCGCCCTTTACACCAACGAAAGGTATTTTGCAGCCTTTAGATTACTACTTTACATTTCTGCTAAGTAAAGATGCCCTTGCTGGGCAGACACATGGTTAGAAACGTACTAGAGGACAGTGCAGAACTTCATAGTTTAGCAGTCACGGGCGGACAGGAACATGCTTCGAAATGGCTACGGCTTGCTTCCACCAATAAAATATCTGGCTGTAAATGATATATACTAGAGCGCCCAAAGAAAGTAATCGGCTAAAAATAGCATTCCGACAATCCGACAACTCAACACCTCCTTCTTGATCAAAAAAGAAAACTCGGCCTTGTGAAAAGAATACAGAAACAAATGGATAAATTTGACAGTAAACCAAATGGTATCGGAATATTAACTACCTGATTATAGGTGTTTTATATTGACATTGGTCAGAATGTAAAAACCAACACTCATTTAGCACATTTGGTTACCACGAAACACATGTCGATCCTTTGGTCTCCAAAAGAGCCAAATTTAACCTCGCGATTGAAACAAGCTTATTTTTGCGTTTGCGATTTACTACGAATTGTGTAGCTTTGTGCAAACACATTTATGACAAAAGAATCTACATATAACTATATAGAGGACTTTCTTAACGAGATACAATCGAAAGGTAGATATGCTGTGACTTTGGATGAACTGAAAAACAATTTCAAATCCTCAGAAAAAGCGATACTACAAAATATCTTTAGAATTAAAAGTAAGAACAAACTTGCCCAGGTTCGCAAAGAATTCTATGTAATTGTTTCACCACAATATTCGAAAAGAGGAATGATTCCGCCAACTCTCTTCATTGGTGACTTGATGCAGTTCCTTAAACGAGACTATTATGTTGGTTTATTATCTGCTTCAGCAATGCATGGCGCTGGACATCAGCAACCAATGCAATTTCAGGTAATGACTAAGAAACCACCATTGCGAAGTATTAAAAATAAAAAGCTGAACATTCATTTTTTTGTAAAAAGTAAATGGCAGAAGGAAGAAATCATTCAAAAGAAAACCGAAACAGGCTATATCAATGTATCATCTCCTGCCCTAACCGCATTCGACCTTGTACATTACAATAAAAAAATCGGTGGACTTAATCGAATAATTCCAATCCTTGAGGATTTGGTGGAAAGCATAAATTCTTCTGACCTAAATAAAACAGCCATTGGACAAAAAGCCCCTGAATTGCAACGCTTGGGATACCTACTAGAACAGTTGGGAAATGAACAACTTGCTTCTGTTCTTTATAAAAGAATTAAAATAAAATCATTGAGAGAAATTCCAATCTCTTTAGCTCATAAAAATCGTGAAGGCGAGCTGAACAATAAATGGAAAGTCATACTTAATTCCGACCTCGACTTCTAATGCTACCAAGACTATACATAGAAGAATGGAAAGAGTTTGCACCTTGGCCAGAAGATGCACAAGTGGAGCAAGACTTAATCATTGAAAAAGCTTTATTGGAATTGTTCTCTAACCCTTTTCTACAAGAACGACTTGCCTTTAGAGGTGGAACGGCACTCCACAAAATATTTCTAAAACCGCAAGTACGCTACTCTGAAGATATAGACTTAGTACAAATAAAAAGTGAACCCATAAAAGACACTATTACGGCAGTTAGAAATCAACTTGACTTCTTGGGAAAACCATCGGTAAAACAAAAGGCGAATAACAACACCTTGGTTTACCGATTTGAATCTGAAATTCCACCCATAATCAACCTAAGACTTAAAATTGAGATAAATTGCCGAGAGCACTTTACAGTTTTAGGATATAAAAAAATAGAACATACTATAGAAAACACGTGGTCCAAAGGCTCTTGCAAACTAATTGGTTTTGAAGCCGAAGAAATGTTGGGCACCAAGTTGCGTGCACTGTATCAAAGGAAAAAAGGCCGTGACTTATTCGACTTGTATTATGCGCTCACAAAATTGGACCTGGATATTGATACACTAATAAAGTGCTATAAAGAATACATGACATTCTCCATAGCAAAGCCTCCAACCCAAAAACAATATTTACTAAACATGGAAGAGAAACTGGAAGACCCCGATTTTCAAGGTGATATTTTCGCTTTGTTAAGACCCGGAGTTGAATATGACCAAGCAGAAGCCTACGAACTAATAAAAACCGAACTTATCGAAAAGTTATAACTGCTTATTGTAAAATTTGAAACCCAAATAAATGAAGGCGGAAAATCAGTCGGAATTATAGTCCTACACATTTGCAAGTCAACCAACCCAGCCTAATCCAAAGTTTTCAAAAGAGTATGTCTTGCCTAAGCTCGAAAGAAAATAAAACACGAAGGCACACTTGAGTAGAATGCTCCGCTAGTAACGGAGTACGCCTCTAACAGGCCTACCGATGCCACAAAGCGTAGGGGTCTCGTACTTGCCCCGGGCACCAATCATCCCAACAACCGCTTTTTACCCCTCAACTGGAGTGACTTGTGACTAGTGACCGGAAAGACTGATATTCAGCATCTTAACATCTAAACCATTCTATCAACTCTCAACCATCAACTCTGAGTGAATAGTGACTGGTGACTGGAAAGACTGATATTCGGCACCTTTACACCTAAACCAGCGAATAGCTAAAAGCCAACAGCCTTTTGAGGTACTAGGAAATAGGTATTTGGCACTAGGCGTTTGCTAGTAATATTTGACCCACCGTCAGGGAATCGGGAATTGGGAATCGGGAATTGGGAATCGGAGAATATGATTCTGCCTGAAATTCTTCACCTAAACGTCTCAACAACTCAACACCTAAACGTCTAAACAACTCAACGCCTCAACAGGGGTGACTAGTGACTGGAAAGCTTGATATTCAGCATCTTTACACCTAAACCAGCGAATAGCGAAAAGCCAACAGCCTTTTGAGGTACTAGGAAATAGGTATTGGGCACTAGGTGTTTGCTGGTGATATTTGACCCACCATCAGGGAATCGGGAATTGGGAATCGGGAATCGGGAATTGGGAATTGGGAATCGGAGAATATGACTCTGCCTGAAACTCTTCACCTAAACGTCTCAACAACTCAACAACTCAACGCCTCAACAACTCAACGCCTCAACGACTCAACGACTCAACAACTAAACGCCCCTTACCTGATCCAAAAAGTTCTGAATGATTCGGGGTCCGAGGGATGTCATGACCGACTCAGGATGAAACTGGAGGGCGAAGGCTTTGTTTTCAGGATCTTCCATGGCCATGGGAATGCCTGCTCCATCTTGGGCAAGAAGGGTAAAATTGGATGGAACCCTTTTCAAGGCCCAGGAATGGTACAACCCAACCTCAAAGGGTTTTAGAATTTCGTTGAGCAAACAACCAGGCTCCACCACTTCCACCCTACGTTGCAAGCCATGCCGAACTTTCGGGAGGTTGATCAATTCTCCTCCTTTATGCAGACCTAAAGCTTGCATGCCCAAGCAAATACCTAGGATGGGCTTTTTTCCGTAATAGGTTTCAACGATGCGCATAAGGAAGCCCGAAGTGCCGGGTAATCCTGGTCCGGGTGAGATTACAATTCCATCGGCCCAAGCCAAATCCGCATCATGCCAATATTGGTTTCGGTGAACCCGAACTTCAGCGTGTACCGAAAGGGCTTGAACCAAATTATAGGTGAAGGAATCAAAATTGTCAACCAGATAAATCTTCATGTATATTGGACCAAAATTTCTGCAAATGAAGAAAATTATCCTGACCCCCAAGGCCCCCTCTCCGATTGGACCCTATTCTCAAGCCGTTCAATTTGGTAATCAACTGTTTTTAAGCGGACAAATTGCCATTGTTCCTGAAACCGGAGAACTTTTAAAAGGAAGTTTGGAAGAAGAAACCCATTTGGTCATGAAGAATATGGGGGCTGTTTTGGCTGAAGCCGGAATTGACTACAAAGACCTGGTGAAATGCGGGATATTCTTAGCCGACATGGCCGATTTCCAAACGGTCAACTCGGTTTACGCCCAATACTTCGATGAAGCCCAAGCCCCTGCCCGTGAAACCGTTGCGGTTAAAGGCCTTCCGAAAGGGGTTCGCGTGGAGATTTCAGGGGTGGCCTTCAAGGATTAGGCTTTGGAAAAACTGTTGAGCGAAATTCAATTGCATCCAAGCCTAGGAGCTTTGTGTAAAGGAGTTTATGGCACCGTGTTAATCATTTGCATAACTCGGTAAACCAATCCCCTCTTTCGAGAAAATTCTCCCAAAAGGATATTAGTAGAAATTGGACAACCAACCCCAAAAGGACAGGCTTTTTTCCTTTTATCATTTTTTCTTGCATACCCCATCAACCTAGGGCCTATCCGGCCTCGACGAACCTAACTAAACGTTACTGTCAGCTACCTCAATCAGGGGTTGGGTTTGAGCCAGAATCGGTTAGTTTAAATATTGATGAACTAGGCAACTCATCCTAATTTAAAGTTGGCGAAAAACGACCTCTTTTCCAGCAAAATGATGTCTGTAATTCCCACCACAAAACCCTTCTATGGGGCGCTTTGGAACGGTTAACTTGTAAGAATGGCATTTTTATTCAAAACCTTGTTTAACTCCTTTATATTCTCTTTATTTGATTGATAATCATGCCAATTAGAAAAGAAACCGCTACTATTCTCCTTCTTTTTTGCTTCCTTTTTTCTTGGGGGCAAACCCCTAGTGGAGTGAACAATCATTTGATTATTGATAATGGTCATGGCCTGGTTTTTAGCAATGGAGTGCCTGAGCCGTATTCTGGCTATAAATTAAAAGCACATGAAGCCAAGACGTCCGTTTCTGATTATAAAGGAGATTTACTTTTTTATGGTGGGCATCAGGAGATTTTCAACCGGAATCATATTAGGCTTAAAAATGGGGGAGGATTCCTTGCTCTTCCATCAGCAAGCGAGGGAATAATTACCACCCCAAATCCAAATAATCCGTTTCAGTATCATGTATTTCATAACAGTGAAAGGTATTTCTTTCACGTATATCACTCCCTTTTGGACATGAGAATGGACCAGGGAATGGGCGGAATCATCGATTCAGTGAAAAACATTCCACTAAGCACCCAAGACACCCTTTCCGAATTCATTAGCCTGGTAAATGGCCCGACCTGCACCCAATGGTTGGTTGGCCTGAATGATGATTTCCAAACCTTCTTCGCTTACAAAATAGACACCCTTGGCATTCATCCTCCAGTTTACACGCATGTCAACCTGCCCTCGTCTTTACTTGATGCTGGTGAAATGGAAGTCTCCCATGGGCAAGATTTCATCATCCTGCACACCCTAATGGGTCAGATGTATAAGTTTTTCTTTAATAATCTAACTGGTCGTGTTGACTCAACTTGGCAAATCTCACCCTCCGGACCTATTGATACCTCGGGCTTTCTAGGAGGCTATGGAATGAAAATCTCCCACGATGATCGCTATCTGATTGCCAATCAAATGGAAGGCTACTATTACGATGTAGGAGTTCAAATGGTCAGGTTTGATTTAAATAATGCAAGTCCTGAAGAAATATGGCAAAGCAAAACCCCAATTGGTCCATACAATTTCAACACAGTAGTGGATTCAGGAATCCCTGGAGACTTTGTTTTTATTAATCCTACGGATATAATTCAAGTTGATTTTTGGGATGGTAGGATGCGCTTCATCAAGAATGTGACCGGTCAGCCTATTGTGATTGACACCAACTTCACCTTCGATAAAAGCAAACAAATCAGTTTTCGATGGGACTATCCTAACCGAGTTTTTATGCGTCAGACCTTTGACAATTTTGTCAAATACCCTGATGGCCTTAACCCAAGGGAGGTTCTTGTTCTACCGGAGGATACAGCCATTTGCCCTGGAGACAGCCTAGCTCTATTTGATTTGGGCATTGGAGAGCCCCTTTATTGGGAAGACCACCCAAAGACCTTGTTTAGATGGGTAAAGCAACCGGGACAGTACGTAGCCACCCGAAAAGGAACTTGCGCTACGGTGCGTGATACCATCGAAATCCGTTTTGAGCACGAAGACCTGGGAGGCCTTCCAGATACCATTAACCTTTGCGAGCATAGAGGAGACGAGTTTGGAATTTATGGAATAGAGCCAAATCAACTCGTTGAATGGAATGACGGGGTGCGAGATGCTTTTCGATCATTTAATAGCCCTGGTCTTTATACCGCCTCTGTAATCAACCATGGATGCCTTTTTAAAGACTCCATTTACGTAGAGGGCAACCAGGCCTGTTGTGAGGTCTATATTCCTAATGCCTTCACGCCTAATGGAGATGGGATTAACGAAACATTTGTACCCGTATTCTCGTGCCTTCCTGAATCGGCTGAAATCTTCATTTATGATCGGTGGGGGAAGCTTCAACTCTACGATACCTATCCCTTTTACCAGCTGAAAAATTGGTCGCCCCCTAGGAAGAACAACATATTCTCAGGCCAAATAAACTACCGGTTTGATCAAAGGCCGAATCAACAACGAAAATTTACCATTCATGCGATTCACTAATCCTTAATTTACACTTACTATGAAGAAAGCACTATCATTCTTTCTGGTTTTTAACCTCTTTTTTTTTATGTCCTCTGGACAATCAGCGTGTAGTCCTGCTAATTATGATGATTATTTGCCGTACAGTACTCAACCCCAATATGCAAGTTCATTTGGCAATAATTCGCCGTTTGGATCTGCCCCAGTTGATGGCGCGCACCTTTTAATTAACGGGACCTGGATTATAGATATTCCTAAAATAATGGAAAATTGTACTATTGAGTTTGGCCCCCATGGGAAAATTCAGGTAGGAGAATTCTCAACCAGTACATTCGGCTCCTTGCTTTCTACAAAAAATAGATTCAAATCTTGTGACCCGGGACATATGTGGCAAGGAATCATCCTTTCTCCTGCCAACCCTTCTAGGTTTGAGGGATCAGTTATTGAAGATGCGATTGTTGGACTTGATTGTCAGGGAGGAAACAATCACCTTGCTCCTCAAATAACGTCCGGGGCAATAAACATTTTCAGGAATTGCCTAATTGGTATTCGAGCCATCAATCCAATTCAGTTTGGAACTCTACCAGGAGCTCGAATTTTTGGTGGACCTCTAACAGGCACCTATGCAGGAAAAAACTCTACGGTAGGTTATATGATTGAGTCAACCAATCCAAGCAGCACAAATGATGTAACATTTAGAGAACCCGTTACAATGACAGATTTGGCTATTGGAATTCATGCCACAAAAGTTAATATAGTATTTACACCAAACAGCTTTAATTCTAGCTTTAACCGCATTCGAGCTGCAAATCACTTTCAATTTTCGGGCAGTGAAGATTTCTATTCTGATAGATGGGGTACCGCGATATTAATAGAACGAACAGACCTAACGGAGGACGGAGACCTAACCGCTGTAGGTTCGTATTCGTACAATCCAGGTACCGGTGATCTTACCATCCTAGACTCACCGTTTACCATTTCCAATTGCGATGCAGGTGTGGCGGTTATTAATGGCAATGTTTCTATTACAGGTGGTGTTTTTTCTAACATTAAGGAACGAGGAATTTACAATGAGTTGATTGTTAATACCGGACCCGGGGCTGACCAAAATAATATATCTGGCTGTAGTTTTTCTGGTTTTGGAGGATCCAATGGAAGTTCGATTGGTATCCACTCCATCTCCGGAATAGGGGCAGCGCATCAAATCACCAATTGCACCCTAGGCAATTTCCAAGACAATCAAACCATAGGAATTTTGATTCATCAATTCAATCCCTTGGCTGATTTCCCTTGGCAAACCGCAAATATTTTTAACATCTCCATTACCGAAAACAACATTGAAAATCCTCGGATTGGAGTCCAGCTTGTGGGAGGAAGGCAAGTTGATGGTACTCTAAGTGTCTCGAGGAACAATATTACAGATGTACGGGAGGTGCCCTTAAGCTCTGGAATTAGAATTGAAAACATAGATAACTCGGAGGTTCTCCTTAACAATGTTTCTGGAAGCGAAATTTCAGTTTCTGACGGGTTTTATATTGATGCATGCTCCAATTCACTCATTCAATGTAATGATGCAAATGGCTTAACAAGTGGGTTTTCCTTTTACAACGTGAACCCCAATACCGCCTGGCGTAATAATCGAATGAACGGGGGGAAAAATGGAATGTCAGTCATTTCAGGATATATTGGGGCTCAATCGGGAAATGGTAACCCTTCATACAACACCTGGGTTGGACGGTTTTCAAATGCGGGGATATATTCCATTAACTCACCTGGAAACTTGTCAGAGATCACTTATTCTACCCTTCAAAGTAATTCTTCTACTACAGTTGCCAACTCAGGAGGAAGTCCAATTCCGTTAGTTCCATCAAGTGTCCCAGCGCCCCTTGATATTTGCAGAGCTACACGGAGCATATCTCAGTCCGTTAACCTTGGTTCCAGCTCTTATTTTGAACTTTATACTGCATCTAGTTTATGGATTTTGGATAGCCTTAAATACGCCAATGATTCGAACATAACCTCTCTAGTTGGCTTGGCTAGAGGAAGTAACATGATGCAAGCCTTAAGAATTTTAAACGGAGACACTAACGTTACCCTGAACGGCTTTACTTTAAATTCGACCATGGATTCTGTTGCAATTCTGGCAGTTAGTGCATTCCGAAATCCAGCAAGTGCGATAGGTCTTGATGAAAGCGTCTTTAAGGACCAGCTCAAATACGGGCCTTTCACTTATTACCTATCTGGAGCGATGTCTTATGCAACGGGCGGAAAGGTTTACCAAACTGAATACAAAACAACCACCAGCACAACTTCCAGGTTTGCATCTCCTTCTCCCAACAAACATTCTGAAACAACAGAAACAATTAGTTTCTTTCCTAATCCCACGTCTGGTAACATTCATTTTATTCCCGAACTAAACGGACAGGAGTACATTTTGATAAATTCAATAGGGCAATCTGTTGCAAGCGGTACAGTAATTCAAGGTACCGTTTCATTGGCTAAACTTCCGGTTGGAGTATACTTCCTTCAATTTCCTGAGATTGGTGAAGTGTCAACACTGTTTATAAAGCGATAAAGTATCTCATTTCCAGAGCAAATTGATTGAAGCTGCCTCAAAATTGGGGCAGCTTTTTCATGAAATTGAATCCCTTATGCTTAATTTTTAAGCTGATCCCTCTTATCCATCATTGTGGTCGGTAAAGCACCCGGAGAAAATTCCAGTTCAATAATGCCCCCCCCTCTCCTATCGGACCTTATTCCCAGGCGGTTCAATTTGAAAATTAACTGTTTTTAAGTGGTCAAATTGCCATTCAGCCTGAAACAGGAGAATTGTTGAACGGAAGTTTGGAAGAGGAAACCCATTTGGTCATGAAGAATATGGGGGCTGTTTTGGCTGAAGCCGGATTTGACTACAAAGACCTGGTGAAATGCGGGATATTCTTAGCTGACATGGCCGATTTCCAAACGGTCAACTCGGTTTACGCCCAATACTTCGATGAAGCCCAAGCCCCTGCCCGTGAAACCGTTGCGGTCAAAGGGCTTCCGAAAGGGGTTCGCGTGGAGATTTCTGGGGTGGCGATGAAGTAGGCGTTGGTTTTGAACTAAAATGGTTTTGGTCATTCAAAACTCCATCCCCGTCCAAAAATAAAATTATTTGGCTTTTAACCTTAGTTTTAGGCCAAGAGCCAGCCTGTTTTTTGGATGGCCGTGGATGATTTCCTACTTTTCGTTTACCATAAACGCTAACCCTTTTATTATGAATCATTTACCCCCCTCGCTTCGTTCTTCATTCGCTGTTCCGAAAGACTAAAAAGCTAGTTTACATGTCGTGCTTCCTTAAAGTCATCGTCATTAGCCGTCCTATCTTTTTACTTTGCTTTTTTCTAAGCACCGCTGCTACGGGTCAAATTCTGGACACCCTTTACACCAAGCCTTACCCTTGTGATTATGAATTTTTACATCATTTCAAAGACATGGGAGAATGGATCTATTTTGAATCTTCTGGCCCAACATCCCGTTACGATGACAAAGAATTTGGTATTAACCTTAAAACCTTCCACTTGCACCGCAATCAACCTGTGGCAGGTCATTTTTGTAATCGTAACAAGAGGTATCTTAATGACTCGGTTTTTTTTCAAGGTTGCTCAGACCCTGAGAATACCCATTATTTGAAGCTCAACAATTCCATTCATGGTACGCAAACCCTGCGGACAACTACCTATGGAAACTTAGATACTTTAGGGAACCCCCAAGGATTTTTTGCCCATAAAGGTGAACCAATTATTAAAGGGATAAGTCCTTCAGGTTATGCTTTTGTTTTGGTTGGTTTCGACTCGACATTACAAATTCAAGACACCTTGGCCGAAGTTCCTTTCGATACCAATGCCACCTACGTTTTCGCCAATTTATTTCAAACTGGGCATTCAAAACCCATTTATTGGGCACGAATTCATCAGGACTCCCTTAGGCTTGAAGTGAATGCTATGGATTCCAATTTAGTATTTGAAGACACCTTAAGTTTAACCTTAGAAAGTCTGGGACTATCTGGTTTGGATGACAGCATCAACCCACATGGATTTAGTTTAAAAGATCACGGAAGTTTCTTTTCCCTTAGTTGGTATTCTACCATAGGTTACCATGTCATCACCCTTTCTAATGACTTGCAGTATCTGGACTTGAACATCAATGTGTCGTACGAGAATGATTCCTGTTATTTCCACATAAAGTACCCAAATTCGCCTTACGGCAGAGCCTATGACCGGTTTAGGTACTTTCAAGACCCCTTAGGAAATTGGGTTTTACACACCATGGGAGGATGTTGCTTTGACGGCATTGCCACCGAGAATTACAAGCTGAACAGCAAAATACTCAAATTCAACCCAAAGGGAAAATTAATTTGGGAGCAATGCATAAAACCCAGAAAGGAGGTAAATGGGTTTACTGCTTGTATCCCTGGTTTTTATACTGGCTATCACGGGAGTGCTCTAAGATATGGAAAGCCCCTGGCAGACACGGCCTATGTATTTGTAGGCTATCAAACCTATGGTAGACAGAATGAAGATTCAGAGATTCGGGTGTTGGTTTTGGATACGGCTGGTACATACCAGGCATTAAGCTTACCAGAACATGAAATTACAAATGAAGGTTTTCAAGTATACCCAAACCCCGCTAAATCACAGGTCACGGTGAAGCTTAATGGCAATTTAAGTCCTGGACAAATTCAAGTTTTTGATACGAATGGAAGACTTTTATTTCAAAAGGCCTTTACCAGGAACAAATTTGAAATCAATACCAGTTCATGGCCGGCCGGACTTTACCATATGGTTCTAAGTTCAGAGTCTGTGAGGCATACCAAACGATTGGTTTTGAACTAAACTGGTTTTGGTCATTCAAAACTCCATCCCCGTCCAAGCCAATATTCTGTGGTTCTTAAGAATGGATTGAGGACTGGAGCCATTCTTATTTTGGATGACAGTGAATAATTTTCTATTTTCGAATTACCGCTAACTCTATCATTATGAATCATTTACCCCCCCCCTGTTTTTTTCAAGAAGGCTTCGCTAACTCATAGCATTAAACTCAACATCGTTTGCCTCCTAGCTTGCCTACCAACCATATTTTCAAATGGGCAGGCATTTGGTCCTCCAGAAACGGGTGTTTATATGAATTGCTCTAGGGAGATGGTCTTGGACCGAGTAGACAACAACGACAATTTCTTATTTAACCGCTTTGTTAAGGCTGTGATCGAACGGGACATTACCTATTTACCCGACTATGACCTTCAAGATTTCATTAAGCCATCCAATACAAACTGCACCTACGATTCCTCCGAAATCAAGTATTTAGATGCCTTTGATGATTTTTATGGTGCAATTCAATTTACCACCTTTCAACAAAGCTCATCTCTGCCCCCTAGTCCGAGACCTGTTCAAATAGGCCTTGTAATCGATCGGATTGATGATTACCCTATTGAGCGAACCTGTAAGTTTTTCATCGAGCTTACTACAGGCGGGGCAACAAGTCCAAACACCCTATGTAAAAAGGCTCCCATTTTTTCAACCAACCGGGTTTCCGACACTTTGTTGTTCTTTGAAAATTACCTAAATCAGATCATGAACCCTGGCGACTCAGCTTCTGAGCGGGAAATTATGGTTTCTGAATACGTAAAAACAGCGGCAAGGATAATTATGCCAACATACAAGCAGAGTGCCAATGGGGTGACTTTAGTAAATCCAGTCAGAGCACATCCAGTATCCAATAAGATTAACATCATAAGTGTTGAGCACGAATACTGGAATTGGAACGATACAAATATATTTAACCCCCTATATAATAATGTCAGGGATGCATTTGAAGATCACATGGATATTTTAGAGGCCATTGAATTGTTGATTTGCATTGGAAATAGACCTCTACTTTTGGAAGACTATGCGAAGGTAGATACCGAATCGAACACGGACACAATTACAAATTTCACTTACACTGTGACTAGGCAGGAAGCCGCAGATAGAATTGATGAACTTGTAGACATTGTTACGCTGGTTGAATTTGGGGAGACCCCCTTTGAGGCAGTGGACCGTTTATGCAGCGAATTGACTGCCCTAAACAATAATTTTCACCCAACCAAGTTTAGGATTTTGGCCAATGTTTGGGAAACTGGTGCCAATAAAAAAAGTTGTGATGGTCCTAATGCAAGTCCGGTCAAAATTCGGTCCGATAAAGGTTTTGGCCAATACATGCAGAATACTTGGGGCTCTTATGAAATAAACAATACTGAAATAGTCATCCAAGCAGAATATCAAACCGCGGTCAACGACTCTACTAGATTATCTTGTACTGGCTTTGGTTTGAGCCACAGCAACCCATGGATCAATGAATTTTTGGGCATGAGCTGGAATAGTCTGGGGGAGATTGTACCTTATGGTTTCATTCGGGAAGACGACCCATATAGTGACCATGATAACCTAAATGCCCCGTATATTGCCTATATCCCAACGGGAAATATGTTAAAAGTTCCTTCAGATGGTGATTATCATTATGAGGTTTTCATTTATTCCGTTTCTGGTCAATTGATTTATCAGGGCTCAACAAAAGCAGAACTATACCTTGAACCAATCATCAATTCAGGGGGAATATATATCATTAGAATTGTTGGGAGTAACGAAACTAAATCGTTGAAGTATGTTAACCACTAAATCAATCAAAGTTACCATTATAGTTAGCCTAGTTTTTAGCTCGTTTGCCATTGGTCAAATTCTGGACACCCTTTACACAAAGCCAAATCCATGTGATATAGAAAGGTTGAGTAAGTTTAAAGACAAGGGTGATTGGATTTATTTCCAATCCGGAGGACCCACATCGCAATTCTATGACAAAGAGTACGGCCTAAACCTTAAAAATTTTCATCTACATAGAAATCAACCTGTTGCAGGGCATTTTTGTGATACGTATGTTCGGTATTTAAATGACTCGGTATTCTTTCAAGGATGTTCAGACCCAGAAAACACCCATTACCTTAAACTCAACAATTCAATCCACGGAACTCAGACAATCCGCACTACCACTTATGGTAATCTAGACACCTTAGGAAACCCCCAAGGATTTTTTGCCCATAACAATGCTCCTATTATCAAAGGAATAAGTCCTTCAGGCTATGCTTTTGTTTTGGTCGGTTTTGACTCCACATTAAAGATTCAAGACACCTTGGCTGAAGTTCCTTTTGATACCAATGCCACCTATGCTTTCGCCAATTTATTTCAAACAGGGCATTCAAAACCCATTCATTGGGCACGAATTCATCAGGACTCCCTGCGGTTAGAAATTAATACGTTGGATTCCAATTTAATTTTTGAAGACACGGTAATTCTCGCCCTTGAGAGCTTGGGCCTGCTTAGTTTGAATGACAGCATCAACCCACGTGGGTTTAGTATTAACGATCATGGAGGTTTCTTTTCGCTAAAATGGTACTCAGATGTTGGCTTCCATATCATCACGCTAACCAAGGACTTGCAATACCTGAATTTCAACATCAACGTGGAGTATGAAAATGATTCTTGTTATTTCCACATAAAGTACCCAAATTCGCCTTACGGCAGAGCCTATGACCGGTTTAGATACTTTCAAGACCCCTTAGGAAATTGGGTTCTACACACCATGGGAGGATGGGGTTTTGACGGCATTGCCACCGAGAATTACAAGCTGAACAGCAAAATACTCAAATTCAACCCAAAGGGAAAATTAATTTGGGAGCAATGCATAAAACCCAGAAAGGAGGTAAATGGGTTTACTGCTTGTATCCCTGGTTTTTATACTGGCTATCACGGGAGTGCTCTAAGATATGGAAAGCCCCTGGCAGACACGGCCTATGTATTTGTAGGCTATCAAACCTATGGTAGACAGAATGAAGATTCAGAGATTCGGGTGTTGGTTTTGGATACGGCTGGTACATACCAGGCATTAAGCTTACCAGAACATGAAATTACAAATGAAGGTTTTCAAGTATACCCAAACCCCGCTAAATCACAGGTCACGGTGAAGCTTAATGGCAATTTAAGTCCTGGACAAATTCAAGTTTTTGATACGAATGGAAGACTTTTATTTCAAAAGGCCTTTACCAGGAACAAATTTGAAATCAATACCAGTTCATGGCCGGCCGGACTTTACCATATGGTTCTAAGTTCAGAGTCTGTGAGGCATACCAAACGATTGGTTTTGAACTAAACTGGTTTTGGTCATTCAAAACTCCATCCCTGTCCAAGCCAATATTCTGTGGTTCTTAAGTATGGATTGAGGACTGGAGCCATTCTTATTTTGGGTTACCGTGAATAATTTTCTACTTTCGAGTTACCGCAAATGCTAACCCTATCATTATGAATTATTTACCCCCCCCTTTTGTAGCACAAAGAGATTTTCAAACCACAATTCTGAGGTTTAAATTCGCCAGCCTCTTCCTTTGCTTTTTGACCACCTTCTCTTTTGGTCTTTTTAATCAAGCCTTTGCTCAATTACCAGTAAATACCGGATTTTACATGGATTGCACAACGGAAATAGTTGATGAATATTTGGCCTGTGGCCAATGCACAAATGGGGTCTTAATGAAATCATTCAAACTCATAAACCCATGAAAAGGTTATGCTTTCATTTTTTCATGATCATGGGCTTTGTTTTCTCCTCCCAAGCTCAAAAAACTGAATCAATCTATCAAGCGCAATATCCTTGCGATTGGAGGGGCTATGATGGCAAAACTATTACAGGGAATAATTACATCTATTTTAGAGGATTTGGAACATATTTAAATCCACATAATAGGGATTACTCATTAAATCTTAATAACCTTCACCTTTTTAGGGGAGGGCTCAGCCAATCAAATAATAATTTTTTATCCAATATCAAAAGGATAAGTGGATAGCTCTAAATGATTTCACTGAGTTGAACCATCGAAGTATTCGATTTGATAGATTTGGGACTCCTATAGTCCTTTCCTCAAAGGCTTTTTTCACAGGAAATCAAGGAACCGTTTCATTTTTAGGCTTCGTTAATAAGAAGCCCGTTACTGGTATTGATTTATCGGATGGAACACATCTAATCCTAACTCTTGACAGCACATTAAATTTCGTCGATACGCTATATTCAAATTTTTCGGCATTGGGTTTTTTTCTGGCTAAGCCAAATGATTATATACAACCACTTTTTGCAAGTAGAGCTCCTTTCAAAGGAATTCTAAAATTTGATTCAACATTTAATGTGATTGATTCCATTTCATTCAATTACAACAATCCTGTTTTTCCAAATAGTAACCAGTTTGTTTTTAACGGGCTACGTCATTTTGGGGATTATGTGATTTTGCACGGCCACACTCCAGGGTATTTTCACCTTGTTCGATACGACACCTTGTTTCAGTACGACAATTGGCATATTTCTATACCCACAACCGATTCTTGCCTTTTTAGCAATAGGTACCCTGGAAACAATGAGCATGGCAATGCTTTTAATTATTTCATGGACAATGACAGCAATTGGGTGATTTTTAGTGGAAGAAGTCCGGTTAAATCAAACGAATTATTCTTTAAAAAATTAAGCTCTCCTATTTACAAGTATTCAAATTCAGGGCAATTGCTGTGGAGCAAATGTATTGAACCCAATGGGTACCCACCTAGCCCTTGTCTTAGCCAAAATCCGGGCCCCTATCTAGGTACCCAAATTTTAACGGGAACCGCCAGAAATGACTCTTCTTATATTTTTGTGGCGCAAAACACATACGGCAAAAACCATCAATACTCTGACCTTCGAGTTATTATAATGCCTTCAGATGGTTCATTCACCCCTTCTGTAGGGCAAATTGAATTGCACGAAGCTTCAACCCTTTCCCTTTATCCAAACCCCTGTCACGGGCAGTTCTATATAGATGGAATTCAAAAAGATGATCAAATTATGGTCTTTGATGTAAGCGGTAAATTGGTTTCTTCATACGCTTCTTCCAATAATGATGCGCAAAGCTTCAGACTGCCAACCAATACACCAAATGGTGTTTACCAAGTCAAGGTCATTTCGGCTAATGGAAACCTCATAGATACGAAAAGCCTAGTACTACAAAATTTAGATTAGGCTAAATCTTATTCGTAAGTTTCTAAATGAGAACCATATTCTTGGCATTATTGCGTCATTGTGCGAAATACCGATCAATACCCCTTATAACCACAATTAGTTAAAACTCAATCCCTGTCCAGTCTTCAAAGGCTTTTTTCTGAGCAGATGAAGGCCGTTCAATCTTAGCCAGTTTTTGAAGGGGGTAATATGATTTACCGTCGAGTTTCAAGACTAAATTTCGGGTTTTCCAGGCGTTTTTCACAGTCAAGGCTACTTCCTTGCCTTCCAAACTTTCAAGGGCGGCAGATAAGGAAGTTTTGATTTTGTTTCCATTTACCGCCAAGATCTCATCGCCCACACCGATTCCGCCTTTTTCAGCCGGAGAATTCGGGGCCATTTTGGAAACAATTTTCCCGTCCTTACCATTTGATTTTATAGCTTTTATTCCCAAGAGCCGCATGTCAAGTTTCGGATTGGCCTCCTCTACCCGTTTCAATCCAATTTCCGCGAAAGCTTTCTTCAAATACGGGCTATAATCATCGGTGCCATACATCAGGTGATCAATGATCTTTTCGGCTTCAGCCCCTCCCATCTCAATGGCCAATGCTCTAAAATCGGCTTCACTTACCCCTTTTCCTTTTTTCGGGAAATCATGGTAGAGCCGCTTCATGAGGTCATGAAAATTCTGCTTGAATTCTGACTTCTTGCGTATAGCCCTGTCAATCAGAAAAATGCACAAGGCCCCATCGGCATAAATGCTCACCTTCCTATTCGGAATTCCGGGCTCATACCCATCTACCCATAAATCAAAAGAGGAATCGGCCAAAGAAAGGTTTAAACGCCCAAAATTATCGGCATGCTTTTGGAGGTTTTCTTCTTGAGTTTGCTTGAATTGCTCCCAGGTGAACACCCCAGAAAGGGCTAAAAACACATCGCCCATATAGGTAGTTACCCCCTCAGCTAGATAGCCCATGCGGGTATAATTCTCACCCGTATAATCATAAGGCCACAATTCGGCCGGTCTGATTTGCTTGATGTTCCAGGTATGGTAAAGTTCATGGCTAGAAACTCCCAATAGACTTTCATACCGCTCTCCTTTCATCAATTGACCAGCCGGCCCCAAGGCTATTACCGTAGAGGCCGTATGCTCAACCCCATGGTAGAACCGCTTGGGCAGGCATAAAAACTGAAAATGGTACTCTGGTACTGGGAAATCACCAAAGGCCTTGATTTGCGCCTTGGTAAACCGAGTGAAATCGCGCTTTAATTTCCTCCAGGCTGGCTTTGAATTGCCCACAAACCAGAGGTGAAATCGGTAGCCTTCAACTTCATAAAAATCATATTTCACAGCTTCTGAAGCCATGAGCACCGATTCAAAGAGTTCTTCCTTATCGGCAGCTTTCCAAATTCCATCCACCTCCTTCAAAGGCCAGGAAACTCGGTAATCAGCAGGTATATCAAGTCCAATTTCATACCCCTCTTCTTGATCAGGACGGTAGAAAAAGGTGTTGACAGGGTTTAGGTACAGCAAGTCTTGATCCAAATACGATGAGCCTGCATTCAGTACATCTCCATAGACCGTATAGTTGATGATGATCTTAGCCTCTCCTTTGGTTTCAACTGACCAAAGGCTGTGGTTTTTCTTTTGAACGGTTAGGCTTTCGCCGGAAGGAGAAAAGGCCTTGAATGCCCCAATTTTTTTTGAAAAATCGCCCAGCTCATACCGCCCAGGCCTCCAGGTTGGAAGTTGAAAATCTTCCCATTCAGACCCAATATTGTCCACCTCCATTTTGAAGTGAATGAAATGGGTTTGAGGCTTGGGGCGAGAAATGTGAATACGAATCATGGACTTGGTTTTGGGCGGCAAAGGTAAAGAATCGGGAATCGGGAATCAGGAATCGGGAATCGGGAATCGGGAATCGGAGAATATGCCGCTGCCTGAAATTCCTCACCTAAACGCCTCAACACCTAAACGTCTCAACAACTCAACAGGAGTGACTAGTGACTAGTGACTAGTGACTAGGAGTCTGATATTCAACATCTTTACACCTAAACCAACCAATAGCCAATAGCCAACAGCTTTTTGAGGCACCACGAATTAGAAACTTGGTATTAGGTGTATTGACTCTGCCTGAAATTCTTCGCCTAAACAGCTCAACACTTAAACATCTCAACGACTAAACAACTAAACGTCTCAA
>CAKZPI010000018.1 GCA_937139155.1 uncultured Flavobacteriales bacterium | reverse complement strand
GAGGGGTGAATGACACCAAACTTTTCCTTTCGCGACTCCAAAAAATCTTTGCTTAATTTGTCCTGCTCCCCATAAAATGGACCTGGTCCGCGTTTTGCCAACTCAATTCAGATTCAAACCTAAACCAAAAAACCCCAGCAAATACTGAGGTTTCCGTGGTGATCGCGCCAGGATTAGCTACACCACTTTTAAGAATCGAAGATTCTTTCGGGTTGAATTGAAGGGTCGGGTCGAATTAAGGGGTCGGGCCCGACAAAGCCTTATTAGCCAGAAATTTATTGGGGAAAATTTAAACCTATGGTCAAAACCAGTTTATTTATCCTCATCCTTGATTGCTAGACGTTTTCGTATTTCAAAACCAATCATATACAAGGCCAAAGGGAAAACTATGAAACTTAAAGGGTTATAGCTCCAAGCTTCCGTAAAGTCAAAATGAATAAGGTGCTGAACACCCCGGGTCATGCCACAAGCATAACATTCTTTACCAAACAAAACAACGGAAAGACATATGCTATCTCCTTCATCAAAAAACGTAGGTGGTAAAACCAGTAATATAGCTAGTGCCAAGAGTGTAATAATTAACAAACACTTGCCCACTAGTCTTTTTCTAGACTCCAGAAAATACTTGACTTTTTTAATCATCAACCAGATATAAAAGAAGTTCAACAAACTGCCCTTTCCTCAGCTTTGTAACAATTTCATGTTCGTGTACCGTGCCTTCAGCAATAATAGCATTCATTGTATTTGGTGGTGTAACTCCCTCATTCAGCGCTTCAATACGCAGAAGGTTTACCCCCTCAGTAAGCTCTAGGGACATCTTCTTCCTTTTATTAAAAATAGCAACGGAATCTTCAACCAAAACCTCATTTAGAGTAATTCTTACAAGGTCGTAATCTTCATCAAAAGCATCCCAAATAGATAGGTATAAAGTATTAGTCGACACTTCAAGCTTTAGCACATCTCCAGATTGTAAAGGACCTTCATCAGATGGTTGAACATTTACTTTTGGCAATTCAATAACTTGTTGGCTTGTTGAATCTTCAACACCTAAGAAAGCATCAAATTGATTTCTTTTCCCAACCAAAATAAGCTCCCCTCTAGCGCATAGGTCCTTGGTTGAGAATAATCCCTTAAACTTTCCATTAAGTATGAGATTTTCATTCTTATATACTATCTTCTGATTCTCTACATGAATAAAACAAAACCTTACAGAATCATGAGGTTCATTTTGAATCTCATTACCAATTTCTCTAAAGCTAATGGTGGAGTCATCAGCATTTAATCGGCCATATAATTTTGAAACAATCATTCCTTGAGTTTCTGTCTTGGTCCATGAATTCCCATAAAGGAATCCTTGGTCATCTGACCACAACTTAACTGTGTAGGGAATGGGTCGAAGGCCTTCGCCACGGAGCTCCCCAGACATTTCAAACGGATTTGATTGAGAATAAGACAATTGAGAAACCAGAATGAAAAATAATGTTAACCAGCCTATACATCTTATCATATTATTTCTAAAATATTTATATGTTTAGCAAATCTAACTTTAAATTACATTTATTATGAAAAAAGTCTTATTAACCTTAATCCTTGGCTTAAGCATTATTGCAGGGCCTACATTTGCTTCTTTCCCAATTGTAATAGACGACAAAAAGGAAAAAACTGAGCAAGCATCTGATAATATCAATAATCCGACTGAAGAAAGGGGTGAGGTAATAGTAAATGACACGAAGAAAAATGAAACCGTAAATCAGGTAAAGGATGAGAAAACACCTAATATGGGTGATGAGAAACTTATCACCATTCTTCTTTGGGTACTTCTATGGCCTCTTGCTGCCCATAGATGGTACAAGAAAAAACCCGTAGGCTGGAACATCCTGTTCATTCTTACTGGTGGTGGATGTGGAGTTTGGGCACTTGTTGACATTATCAATATTCTTACTGATAATTTCTAAACGCACCATTTAAACTCAAAATATAAAGCTGTCTCCTAAATGAGGCGGCTTTTTTTGTGCACCTTCCTCAGTAGGTTAAGTGGGAAATATATCCAAGGTATGCATATGGTTGGGCCGAATTGAAGGGTCGGGTCGAATTAAGGGGTCGGGTCGAATTGCAATTCGACCCAACAAATACCGAGGTTTCCGTGGTGATCGCGCCAGGATTCGAACCTGGGATCGCCTCGGCTTAGCCGAGGTGCTCTATCCAGCTGAGCGTTTTGCCAACTCAATTCAGATTTAAACCTAAACCAAAATCATCCGTTTAACTAAAGGGCCACATGGGCCAATACACACATTAAAAGCGCCGAAAATAGAGGTTTAAACGGAATATTAAACCAAGGCATATACGGCCTTAGTATATAGGCTTTTCAAGTCACACCTCCTTTGCACGTAGTTTTAACCTAGACTGTAAGTAAAGCATATTCTTAACCTTATCATCGGTCCAATGCACAAGCTGAACTTTGGTTGAGTTAGTTGGTCCTAAGTTAAAATTGATATCCCATTTCATAGGTTCAGAATGCTTGCTTCACTTATCGGAGAAAAATTTTATGAAAACTCACCCCAATTCTTCCCATCAAGTTTTGAGGCGAGATCCTGTGAGGAATTGCAGTCAATTGCTATATCCCAAAAATACTTCTTCGACTGCATCATGCCGCCAGAAGTTTCTTTTTCGAATTTTGTGGTTACACCATTCCCTAATAAGAATACCTGTAAGGGGGAAGACTTGTTCTCCTCAACACGATTCTCCCATAATCGGATCTTTTGTTTAGCTTCTTCAATCAATTCTTTTCCATCAATTGATGAATTTTTCCATCTTACCTCACCATTAGACAAACATTTATCTATCGCCACAACCGCCTTAATTTCAAATATTCGGTTTACTTCCTTTTCAGCATAAGGCCCAAAATATTTTGCTCTTCTATGACTGTAAGGTCCGCCCGTATCTGGACACATGTATACCTCATTGTCAATTTCATGCATAGTACCTGAGCAACTTACCACGTCAAGTAAATACTTCCATTTAGGAAGGTGACCATTTCGGTCTAGGTAAACCTTGAACTCATCAAGTAGACCAAGGAGGTAATCTGTATCGCAAACTACCTCCATAGAACCAACTAAGTCTTCAAATGTTATCGGTTGAACGTGAATACCCTTATGCTTAGCCTTATGAATGGAGTCCTGAAATCGCTTTTCTAAATCATCTTCCTCAAAATTTGACAAAAGAAAAAGCACCTTGTGATCTGTTTTGCTATTAAATCCTTCCAAATGCCGTTCGATTTGCTCATCGTAAAACCAATCTGTGGTTTTGGTTTCAAAGAATATTGAAAAAGATTTCTGAACGATAGATAAATCGGGAATACTATTTGCCTTCTTAGTTTGTTGGGTGAAATTTGGGCCAACTTTAACTCCAGCTTCGCTGGATACCAATGCTGCCAGTAACTCTTCAAATTTCCCAGGACTTTCCTGATAAATGAGCTTCATTAACAATCCACAATAGTTCGTTAAGGAATTTTCCTTTTGATGGTAATCTGCAAAAATGGACACTTCTCTTCCCATAATATTATTTTTTTAATCTTGTTGGTTAGCTGCTGGGCGCTCTATTGCAACACCTTCCCCAAAACTACGAATCCTGCTTTTAAACTCATAGTTGGGTTGAATGAAAAGCTTAAACCTACAACTTCCATCTTCAAATCGCTCAACGAGCTCTTGTGATGCATGCAATGGCTTGGTTTCAATGTAGGGCGCAGAATTAGCATCAGCACTAATGTAAACGTCCTTGGGAGGAAAAGCTGGATTCACAGACACCCCTATGACATGTTTAAAGTATTGCTCGCCATCAAAATCGAAATCTTCATAATCTACAGTAAAGTCAGGTTCAATTTTCTGAATTCGATCAATGGCAAGGTTGGCAATTCGTTCGTCTTGGTCTAAGTGACCTATGCAAAACCACCTATTGTTATACTCCTTTAGAAGTAAGGGATGGAAAACCCATTCCGATGGTGAGTTTTGATTGAATGGTTGATAATTGATTCGAAGAACCAACCGGTTTAAAATACCATGGTAAAGCGTATCAAGAAATTCCAATCCTTTCAAATGTGGATTTGATTCAAGGTGTACAATCGGTTTTGCTCCCTGTTCTCTGAAAATCTTATCCTCAAGCTTCTTTAGTACACCCTGATACTCATCAAACAAGGAGAAGGATTTAAACTGAACTAAAACATCCATCGCCTCTCGAAGTATGGACATCTCCTCTTTTCCAATGGGCTGATCATAAATTGTAAAGTTAGGATCAGTGTATCGGTAGTACTTTCGCTCATAGACCTCAATAGGTGCGTCATAGCCGAACTTTCCATTGCGCATGTGTTCCAAATCCTTTTGGGTTGTGCGCACCGCTACCTCAGATTGTCTGTCGTTTTCTTCTATTAGGTACTTACTACAAGCTCGACGCAAATCTTCCAATGTCCATTTGCGCAGGTTATTCTGCAAGCATTTATCTATGGTTCTAATCCTTCCTAAGGCATCTTTTGTAACTCCCATGCATCAAGAATAATCAATTTCATTTAACTACGCACTTAAAATGCGTAGTGGGTACTCATCTTTGCTCTGTTATTAACCATTAACCCAAAATTATAAACCAAATGGATACCATTAATTGCCCTAATTGCGACCATGAAATAGATGTTAACCATGTGCTCTCTCATAAATTAGAGATAAAATACAAAAAGGATTATCAAACCAAGTTAGATGCCGAGAAAAAAGCATTTGAAGAACGCTCTGAGCAACTTCAAGCAAAGGAAGCTGAACTTAAAAAGCAGCAGAAAGAACAAGCTTTAGCCATTGAAGAAGCCGTTCAAGCAAAGCTGTTGACTGAGAAAAGGCAGATGCAGGATAGAATTAAAAAACAGCTGATTGAAGAATCTTCTGAGGAGGTGAGACTCTTGAAAGAAGAGCTTGCTGAGAAATCCAAGGCCCAGAAAGAGCTAACTAAAGTTAAGGCGGAATCAGAACGATTAAAGCGTTTAGCCAATGAGGCGAAAGAAACTGCTGAATACGAAGCCGAAAAGAAGCTGAACAAGGTATTAGAAGAACGGAGCAAACAAATGAACCAGCGGGCAGAAGAAAAATACCAGCAACAGCTCAAAGAGTATGAAATCAAACTGCAGCAGCAAACTGAGCTTACCAATGAAATGAAGCGCAAACAGGAACAAGGCTCGATGCAATTGCAGGGCGAAGCTCAGGAGTTGTTAATTGAGGAATACCTAGAAGCTACCTTCCCAACAGATGAAATAGAGGAAATAAAGAAGGGTGCCAATGGTGCCGATTGTCTTCAGCATGTGAATAAAGCTTTAGGAAACCCAATTGGAACCATGTACTACGAGTCAAAACGAACCAAAGAATTTAAGCCTGCCTGGATTGCCAAATTCAAAGCAGATATGGTGGCCAAAGGTGCGGATATTGGCGTTATAGTTACAGAAGCCATGCCCAAGGATATGCCCACAGTTGGAGAAAAAGATGGTATCTGGATTTGCCAAATTTCCGATCTTAAACTGCTAGCTCCTTTGTTAAGGAAAACGCTTCTGAAGCTGAATCAAGTTGTTGTTTCCCAAGAAAACAAGGGCGATAAAATGGTGATGCTTTACGATTACCTAACAAGCAATGAGTTTAAACTAATTTTAGAAAACCTATTTTCAAGCTTTGCGGAAATGAAAGCAGACTTAGATTCCGAGAAACGCTCCATAAAACGAATCTGGAACAAAAGAGAAAAGCAGTTAGAGAAAATAGAACTCAACGCTGGAAGCTTCCATGGTGCCCTTTCGGGGATTGCCGGGAAGGCGATTCCACAGATGCCGAGTTTGGAACTGGGAGAATGAGAAGCAAATGATTAAACCAATAAACTTGAATAGAATGACCGAAGAAAAACAAAGACAGATTCTTACACTAAATGAATCTGATACCCCTAAAACTAGGTTTTACAAGGAGTATACCTCCTGGTTTCTAGAGAAACAAGAGTTGGGAGTTAAAATAACTGATAAACTTGTACAGGGTGCGCAATTAACAAGCTCTTCGTTAACGATCACTTTTAAGCCATTCATTATGCAGAACTATGGAATGAATGTGCTGCATAACCTGAGTAAGAATAGGGTCGGAACCTTAACCATAGTATGTAAACAAGGTGGGCGGATAGATCTAGAAAAATTGGCTGCAGCAATGAAAGATGCGGAATTTGATATCAAATATGAATCGGGGAAAATGTCAACAACTCATCGAGATCACTCTATTTTGATTAAGCGAAAAGTAGCTGAACTTCAAGATGAAAAAGGTTTTTCTGCCCAAACTGACCGGGTTGAAAAGGTGTACAGTCAGTCCCTAGCTTTCCTTGAGTGGTTTGAGAAAAACATGAATCAATTTATAATCACGACTTAAATTCGTTTTGAAACTTGAGATCAGTGTTAAGTAATTTGAAAATCAATCAGAAGAATGTCCATAAAAGAATTCCTAGTCAACGTAATTTATGAAATCCCCGGAAGCGTGCTGGCTTTTCTAACCGCTTGGTTACTCTATCTACTCACCGCGAAAAGGAAGAAAAAGGAGTCGGCAACTGACCTTGTAAATTATTTCAAAGGAATTAAGACGGCAATTATTGAAGGAGTTCCTAAATTTAAAAGCCAGACAGATGTTGAAATTAATAGACTAACGGGGGGCTTATCATTCATAGTTAAGCCAGAAAAGAAATCACCACAACCGCTTTATTTATTAGATGCTTTAGAATTGAAAGAGCTCCATGCTGCTTTTAACACATTGAAACCTGACAACCTCGAATCTTTTCAATTAGAAGTTAAGCGATTATATAATTTCCGAGATCTTCATAACTCATACTATTCAAATAGGGATTTATACCATCAAGACCTAGAGCGTTTAATGGTTACCTGGCAGAGAGCCTTGAATACTTCCATTAATACTATAGCCCTCGAGCATGACCTTCAAAAATCACAAACGGCAGTGGATTTATTCTTCGAAAGATTATTTGGCATCTGGAAAGGCGACGCTTCTTACAGTGATGATTTAAAAGCTTACCAAGAGCAAGTCCTAGATCCTATCTTAGATTTGGCTGCAAGTGATAACGCGGACCAAACAGATGAATCCATGACTAACAAACATATTATCTTGTCAAACATCAGCGATATGAGACAGTCTATCCTTGATTTGGAGATCTTAAATGAACGATTTTTAGAAACCGTTGAGCACATTCATAATCGCCTGGATGAATTCACCAATGATTAATAAACAATTCCTTCGATAAAAGTTATATTGCCAGCATTGCTTTAAAAAAAATTAAAGAGGTGCTGAAGGATATCATTAGGTCTAAAGGATTAAAACAGAAATTTATCGCTGAAAAGCTAGGAGTAAGTCAAGTGACACTAAGCAATTGGGCGCAGGGAAAGGCTTTGCCAACCGAAGAGAATTTGTCAAAACTGGCTCAGATTCTCGGGGTAGGAATTGATCAACTTAAAAAAGCTATTACACATGGCTAAAAAGTACAGCTTGTCCTTTACTGCGTGCAGCTTGCGCCTAAATAGCTTTACCAGACTTATAAAAGATGTAGGGGCAGTTGAGCATCAGATTTCAATGAATTATGTAAATGCTGAAGTGCTCTTAAACAAGGGTAACGAAGGTTCAAGCAAACGCGAACTAAGTGAATTGATTAAGCGGTATAACAACTTGACACTAAATCAAAAACAACTTTTTTTAAACTCAGGCTTGGACGAAAGAAAGCAACTTGCATTTTTAGCGACCTGTAAGACCTATCAACTGCTAAGTGATTTTGTCCTAGAGGTTTTAAGAGAAAAAGTCCTGGTTTACAATCATGACATTTTGGAGGGCGAACTCCTGACCTTTTACAATAGAAAAGCAGAGCTCCATCCTGAGTTGGAGGATTTTGCCGATAGCACACGTAAAAAAGCTTTTCAACATGTTTGGAAGATTCTTGAAGAAGCTGATATGATTCATTCTACTACCACAAAGACCATAAAGCAACCCTGGCTTTCAGAACAAATGATCCGTGTAGTGGCTGAGGATAAGCCAGAGAACCTTAAACTATTCTTACTAACCGATACTGACCTAAAACATGCCGTGAAATAATGATGGACAAGGAAAACATAGCCACCAAGTTTCTGAATCTTTATGAAAAGATGAAAACCAAAACCTTCTTAACTAGGGCTTCTCTTGGTGGCGAGATACCCTTCTGGATTTCACCCTATAACCCTGAGCAGCAGGTGGAAATCGTTAAATCTGTTGCTGGCTTGAAAAACAAGCTTGAAAATGAAGGACTAAAAATCTTAGAGTTGAATCTGTATGACATCTCTATGGATTTACTAAATGAAAGCCTCGGTGAAGGAGAGATCTTTAACCTAGAGGCTGAAATGGACAAACAAGAGTTCAAAAGTGCCTTACAGTCCGTACTGGAAATTAACGAGGTATTTATGCCTAGGGTTAAGGATCTGATCGACTCTTCAAATGCCCAGATTTACATCATAACCGGAGTTGGAACCTGCTTTCCCTTTCTCCGTTCACATAATGTGTTGAACAACCTTCAAAACATTGCTAAAAAAGCACCAACGGTAATGTTTTTCCCAGGCAGGTATAACGGGAAATCATTGCAGCTTTTTGGTCTTCTGAAAGACGACAACTACTACCGCGCATTTAACATTGACAATTATAAAATCTAAGCCATGCTCTTAAAGGAACTATTTGAACAGAACATAACTAGAGCTATTGAAACGGTTATTAAAGCTGATGACCGTGACCACATCCTCCAGGAGGTTGAAGAGTATGTTGTTACCAAAGAGATTGCTAAAAAGATTAGAGACTTTTTTTCGGCCTATAACGATTATTCAGGCGTGAATGGGGTTTGGATCTCAGGGTTCTTTGGTTCAGGTAAATCACATCTACTAAAAATCCTGTCTTACATCCTTGAAAACAAAGAGTACAACGGACATCATTTAGGTGAGCTTTTTGCCGCGAAGGTTGATTCGGATGCTATGCTTAAAGCCGATGTGATAAAAGCCACTAAGACTTCATCTGAGTCTATTCTGTTTAACATTGACCAGCAAGCACAAATCACAACCAAAGGTGAAGAAGATGCTTTGCTCAACGTTTTCTACAAGGTACTTAACGATCACCAAGGTTACTTTGGATCTCAAAGACATGTTGCAGAGTTTGAGCGTTGGTTAGACAATGAAGGAAATTACGAGCAATTCAAAGAGCTGTTTGAAAAGGAAGCCGGTGAAGACTGGACCAGTGGAAGAAGGAAGTATTTCGCGCCAAAAACAAAGAAAGCTGTTGCAAATGCACTCGCTAGTATAAATGGCAATAAACCGGAAGATAACATTGACATTATAGATACGTTACGCAAAGATAACCGCATTTCCGTTGAAGACTTCTGCGAAAAGGTTGAAGAGTACATTCAAAAGAAAGAAAAAGGCTTCAGGCTAAACTTTTTCGTGGATGAAGTTGGACAGTACATAGCCGAGAATACTAAGCTAATGCTTAACCTGCAAACCATAGCAGAATCTTTAGCTACCAAGTGTAAAGGCAAGGCTTGGATTCTAGTTACCTCCCAAGAAAGTCTAGAGAAAATTGTTGGTGACGACACCAAATCTCAATCTGATGACTTCTCTAAAATTCAAGGGAGATTCAAAATCAGAGTGCCACTAACTTCTGCTAATGTTGATGAGGTAATAGAAAAAAGACTCTTAACCAAAACCAAAGAAGCAAGCTCAGAACTTAGTAGCTACTTCAATAAAGAGAAAGCAAACCTAGAAACGGTCTTATCTTTTTCAGATGTTGGGGTTCAGTTTAAGGCATACCAGGATGCACAAGAATTTGTAAATAAGTATCCGTTCTTACCCTATCAGTTCGACCTGTTTCAGCAGTGTATTAAAGAACTATCACAGCACAACGCCTTTCAGGGAAAACATGCTTCTGTTGGTGAGAGATCCATGCTTGGAGTTTTCCAAGAGGTGCTCAAAAAAATGGCGGAAAAGGAGCATTCATTGGTGAGTTTCGACTACTTGTTTGAAGGAATTCGCTCCACCATACGTGGTGAAATTCAAAATGCCATTACCCTAGCTGAAAAGAACCTAGATAATCCATTGGCAATTCGAATTCTGAAAATCTTATTCCTGATTAAATACTATTCCAACTTTAAAACTACCGTTAGAAATATTTCTGTACTCGTTCTAGAGTCTGCCCAGGTTGATCTGAAGAAACATGACGAGCAAGTAAAAGAGGCTTTAAACATCTTAGAAAATCAAACCTACATTCAACGAAATGGTGAGGTATTTGAGTTCCTAACAGATGACGAAAAGGACATTGAAGAAAGCATTAAGTCTGTTGAAATAGACGACTCAGAGATCACAACCATGTTTGGAGAAATTATTTTCGATTCCATTATTGGTGATACCAAAATAAGGTTCCTTGACAACAAACAGGACTATGAGTTTACCAAACGCATAGACGGAAACCCCATAGGTAGGGAGAAGGAACTTAGTCTTGAGGTCATAACGCCAAATAATTCAAACCATGGAAGGAAGGATTTTTATAAGGCCCAAACCATGGGTTATCAAAAGCTGTTGCTTTTCAGCCTGCCTGAAAACTCAAGGGTCTTGGAAGACATTAAGCTTTACATAAAAACAGAGCGCTACATAAAGCAAAATGATAAAACCTCTAATAAGGAAACCACCAGTTTAATTATTCGCGAGAAAGGGAGGTTAAACGGACATCGTAAACGCTCCATTCTTAATGACCTTAAAAGGTTACTTGCTGAATCCGAAGTATATTTGAACGGAACGGAGCATAAGGTAAATAGCTCTGCTGATGGCAAGACTAAAGTGATTAATGCTTTTCAGGACCTTGTTAGGTTAGCCTACCCCAACCTAAACATGATAGGTGGCCTCCATTACAATGAAGACACCATTAAAACCACTATTAGGTCTAAAAACGATGACTTATTTGGCGCAGATGATAAGACCATATCGGAGGCCGAGAATGAAGTCTATTATTATGTTGTTCAAAGAAGGAAGCAGAACGACCGAACCAATCTAAACGACATTAAGGAGCACTTTAGTAGAAACCCCTACGGCTGGTATCAGAATGCAATTTTCACCCTAGTAGCCAAGCTTTACAAGAGAGGGAAAATTGAAGCAAAGCAAGATTCTAATCTACTCTCAGAGGAAGACTTCCTAACCAATCTTCTGAACAACAGAATGTTTTCTAATACCTTAATTGAGCCTCAAATAGATTTTGATCAGCGACAGGTAAAAGCATTAAAGGAACTTTATCAAGACTTTTTTGATGAACCATGCAGCGAAGTAGATGCACGGGATATAGCCATGGGATTCAAAGAAAAGTGCTTGCAAGAATCTAGAAATCTATATCAACTAATTGGTAGTAAAAGCAGTTACCCATTCTTAGCGGCTTTAGAGCCTCTGGCGAAATCCGTAGACCGGATAGCCAACATGGACTATAACAAGCTGATTACAGAGGTTAATAAAATTGAAGATGAGATCTTAGACCCAAAGGAGGAGCTATTAGACCCAATTAGAAGGTTTTGGAATGGGGAGCAGAAAAAAATCTTTGATGAGATCAATACTTACATCCAAAGCGACCAATCTAATTTTGAGTTTGTTGGCGGAATGGAACTTGAGCGTTTAGAGGAAATACAAAAAGACCCTAAACCTTTTGCAGGAAACCTGATGAAGGAGGCCAAGGAAATCATGACCAGCCTTCAAAAAGCAGTGCTAGCAAAAATAGAAGCTGAGCGTGATGAAACCCTAAGGCTGATAAAAAACTGCATTTCTAAAATTGAAGCGAGAGCGGATTTCAAATCATTAACCGAAGAGCAACAACGACAAGTAAGAGACCCGCTTAATAATATGATTTCAGATAGTTACAATCAAAGGTTTATTGCCAACCTTAGAAGTTATAGAAACACAGCGCACAACAACTACAACCAAGCTTTAAACGACATTCAGTCATACAGCATGAAGGCCAATGAGCCAAAAGCTGAATACATTAAACAAAGCAATGTTAAAGTGAAGTTTCACCTAGACGAAATCCGTACTAAGGAAGAAGTTGATGCCTACATTGAGGCTTACAAAGAAGAATTGCTAAGGCAAATTGCTAAAAACAGAAGAATCACGCTTTAAGATGAACACCAATCAATTAAAAAGGTTTGCTCAAGAAACCCGCAGAAAGCTTTTGGAGCAAGTAAAGGCGAAGCTAGATTTCACACTCAACAACGATACCCCAGAGCTTAGAGAAAGGCATGAGCAGGTTGAGAAACTTAAACAAGCACTGAATACTTCCTCGGAAGATGAATTGATAGAAAAGGTTGCCTATACCTGGTTTAATCGTTTTGTGGCCCTGCGTTTCATGGATGTTAACGATTACCAACCCTTAGGTGTACGAGTCTTATCTCCAATTGAAGGACAAACCAGCCCTGAAATCTTAAACCTAGCGAAGCAAGGCGACATCCCTTCAGATTTAAAAATTGATCAGGGGAAAGTTAGAGACCTTTTGAACGGAAAATTGGCAAGCAAGAATCCTCAGAATGAAGCTTTTAAGCACCTATTAATTGCTGCCTGCAACCACTTGAATAAGGTTTTTCCATTCCTTTTTGAGCGCATCAATGATTATACAGAATTGCTTTTACCAGACGATCTAAGCTCAGAACTATCCATTGTAGCAGATGTAGTTGAATCAATGACGGCTGAAGATTGCACTGAAGTGGAAATCATTGGTTGGCTATATCAGTTCTACATCTCAGAAAAAAAGGATGAAGTCTTTGCTGCAAAAAGTAAGGTGAAGAAAGAAGACATTCCGGCCGCAACCCAGCTTTTTACCCCGCGCTGGATTGTAGAGTACATGGTGCAGAATACAGTGGGTAAACTTTGGCTACAGAACCGACCTCAGTCTAAACTGAGAGATCATATGCCATATTACATTGAGTCACCTTCTGCTGAGGCTGAGGACTACTTAAAAGTGAACTCACCTGAAGAACTTACTTTATTGGATCAAGCCTGTGGTAGCGGGCACATATTGGTGTATGGCTTTGAACTGCTAAGTAAGATTTATGAAGAAGAAGGTTATAACCCTAGTGAGATTCCTAGTCTAATCATTAAGAAAAACCTCTTTGGTTTTGAAATTGATGAACGTGCCGCTCAATTAGCAGGTATGGCTGTCTTAATGAAGGCAAGGGAGTACCAGCGTAGATTCTTTAGAAAAGGTAATGTGCCAGAACCACAGATTCTGTGCTACCAGGATTTACGTCTTTCTGAGGAAGAGATTGAGGATGTTTTTGAAAAGCTGAGCCTTATGCCTTCCGATGACTTGATTCATGACCTTGGCAACATGCGACAGGCCACAAACTTTGGATCCTTAATAATTCCCAAGGCTTCAATTGAAGAAATCCACAAGGTATTGGAGGCCTCTCTAAAGTTGAAAGAGACTGGTGATGCATTTATTCAGTTTGAAGTAGAACAGCTCCATAAGGCCCTTTGGCAATTAGAGCTATTGGCGCAGAAGTATCATTGTGTGGTAGATAACCCACCGTATATGGGTGGTGGAAATGCAAACAAGGAGTTATCTGATTTCGTGAAAACCAATTATTCTGATAGTAAGGCAGATCTTATGGCTTGCTTTATGGAAACTGGTTTAGCCGTTCTCCACCCCAAGGGATTCTTGGGTATGATAAACCAGCACTCTTGGATGTTCCTTTCCAGCTATGAGAAATTGAGAGCTAAACTAATGGAGAATACATTTTTTGATACACTACTTCATTTAGGGCCAAGAACCTTTCCTGAGATTGGAGGTGAAGTAGTTCAAAATGCCTCTTTTACTTTTTGGAATAACAAGGTTGAAGACCAGGGTGCTTACATCAGATTAGTTGACTTTGACAAGTCTGATCTAAAGCGAACAAAAACCCTCGAAGCCATTCAAAACCCAGACTGTGGCTGGTTCTACCGTGCTAACCAAAAAGACTTTTTGAAGATTCCTAACTCTGTAATTGGGTATTGGATAAAGGAAGATCTACATAAAAGCCTGGAAAACCAGAGTTTATCTGAATTTACAGTCTTTAAAGAGGGGTTGACCACTGCCAATAATAATAAATTCCTAAGGTATTGGTTTGAGGTTGAATTCTGCCGATTTGACACTAAGACTATAGAGGAAAAATTGGGAACAAAGAAACCTTGGATTCCATATAACAAAGGAGGTAGTTATAGAAAATGGTATGGGAATAGGGATTTTGTAATAAACTGGACTAATCAAGGCGAGCTAATTAAAGACTACAAGGGTTCATCATTCAGAAATTCCGCATTCCAATTAAAACAAGGTGGAACTTTCTCTGCATTAAGCAGTGGGTCATTATCCGCTAGATACACCGAGCCAGGTTTTGCATTTGATAGCAAAGGAACAATGTTTTTTTCTGAAGACATGCTAAAAGAAACCATAGCCTTTTTAAACTCTAAAGTTTGTCACCAAATGCTAGAGCTTGTTTGCCCAACGCTTGACTTTAGATTTGGAACAATTCAACAACTTCCATTTATACAAATTGACCTTATTGAAGTGGATAATCTTATCCAGCTGCATAAGGAAGATTGGAATCAGCGTGAGGACTCTTGGGATTTCATGGTGAATCCGTTGATTAACCAAGGCTCTGATTTCGTTGAAGAGGCTGTAGACTTATTCAAACAATTATGGTTAAATAAAGTACATAATTCCAAAGCTTTAGAAGAAAATTTGAATAAGAAGCTTATTGACGGTTATGGACTCCAAGAAAGTATTGATCCACAAGTTGGCTTTAATGAAATATCTCTCCTAGAAGAGGAATCGGTTAAATGCCATGATGAAATTGAGATTAAAACAATTGAGTTAGTCGTAAAATTTATAAGTTATTCAATAGGTTGCATGTTCGGCCGCTACTCATTAGACAAAGAAGGTCTAATTCTTGCTAACCAAGGCGAAACCATCCAAGACTATCTAACCAAAGTTGGTAAATCTGATAGTGAGGTAAGTTTCTTGCCCGATGATGACAATATTATTCCTGTATTGGATGATGAGTGGTTTGAAGATGATATTGTGGGTCGTTTCCACACCTTCCTTAAAGCCAGTTTTGGTGAACAAAACTTTAGAAAGAACCTAGATTTTGTAGAAGAATGCTTGGGCAAAGACATAAGAAAGTACTTTACCAAAGACTTCTACAAGGATCACATTAAGCGGTACAAGAAACGGCCAATTTATTGGATGTTTTCATCGCCGGAAGGCCATTTTAATGTCTTAATCTATTTACACCGTTATACACCAGATACGCTAAACAATATTCTCAACAACTACGTAAGAGAGTTTATTGAGAAGATTAAAAGCAGCATCCAGCAACAAGAGCACCTTAAGGTTTCGGGCTCAGCAGCAGAGAAAACAGCTGCTTCCAAAGAAATATCTAGGCTAGAGAAAATTCTAAAAGACTGTCAAGAGTACGAAAGGGAAATCCTATTTGATCTTGCGGCTGCCAGAATAAGCATAGACCTTGATGATGGAGTATTGGTGAATTACAACAAGTTTGGAAAGGCCGTTAAACTAGTTCCTGGGCTCAATGATAAAAAGACCAAAGACAAGGTGCGCAAGTTTGATTGGATTGATACAAGCACAATAAGGTAATCAGCATGAGCGAAGAAAACTTATTACATGCCCTTAAGGCCCTGTTCCAAGAACACCAGGTGGTGTTTTGGTATGATGAAAAGGGAAATCTGTCTGAAGAATTTGAAGCTTTAGATCTAGCTGGTGCTGAAAAGCTTAAAGTGAACAACAATGAGTTTCAGCTGAAACACAGAATTCAGAATGAAACGGAGCTAAAGTTTCTACTCTATTTCCCCAATGGTGAACCAGAATATAAGAAGAACTGGCTATTAGACATTCAATTGGCACAGAAGGTCTTTAACTCAGATAGGGAGTCCATCATCTTACAAGACTTAGGCCTAGCCTATCACTTCAAAGGTCTTGTTAGGGAGCATATTGAGTTCTTTGATAGCAAGGAAAGGCAACAGAAACTGAAGGATTTACTCTCAAGTGATGAACGGGATAAATCTATTCGGTATAAGATGTTGGCCGTATGTTTTAATTTGAATGTACTTAACCTTCAAACCATTCTACAAGCATACGCTTCAGCCTTCAATGATGGAAATCACAGAATTGAAAAGGCATTAGATAGGTATCAGCTAAGTGAGTTCTTATGGAAGGAGGTAAAAGCCAAGTTTGAATACAAAAGTGAAGCTCCGACCATTTATGATTTTCTCTTGGAGGTGTTCTCTAAAAACTCCTGCTTAACTCAAGGGGAGGTAGAACAAAATGAAGGCAAGGTACTATTATCCCTTTGGAAGGATTCACTTTCCTTTCGGGATGCTTTTAGAGCTTTATCTGCCAAGATTTCAAAAGACTTAAGCATCAGCCAAGAACTAAACGAGCTTAATTTTGAAGCTGTTTTGGAGGAAGACCTCTATCAGGAAATAGATCAGAAGGTCATTGCAGATCTGGTACAATCCTTAACTACAGACAGTCTGGATGTAGCCAGGCTAAGCAAGACTATCAAGCAAAGGGAAAACAAGTTTTGGTTTCAAGATTATAAGGAGATATACCAAACCCTAAAGTTTGCCGGACTCTTATTAGACAAGATTCAGAAAACCAAGAAAGGAAAATACAATAGTGTTGAGGAGGGGGCGCATGAGTACGCGTCTACTTTATTTGAGGCAGACTACTACTACCGGAAATTCTTGTTTCATCATACTTTAGCCGAGCAGAACTCCATTCTAAAGCCCCTTTATGAGAAAGTTGAAAAGGCTTACAGCAACAACTGGCTATTGGAAACAAATGATTTATGGCAACAGACCATAGATGATACTGCAGCATGGCCCTTAGATTCAAGTCATTCCCAAAGAGGCTTTTTTCAGCATCATGTTAAACCGGTTTTGGATCGTGGTCAGCGTTTGTTTGTAGTCATCTCAGATGCCTTACGCTATGAGAATGGTTGGGAGCTAAGCAATCTATTGAAATCTGAACAGCGCTATGATGCAGAGCTAGACTACTTAATTGCAAGTGTACCTTCGTATACTCAATTAGGTATGGCGTCCCTGTTACCAGGCGACCAATTAAGTATACAAGCCAAAGATTCTACAGTTTTAGTAGATGGGTTGTCTTCATCTGGTGTCCCCGGAAGGTCTCAGGTTTTGGAGAAAAACTCAGGTGTAAGAGCAACTGCAATAGCGGCCGAGAAGTTTATGAATTTTAGCGCTGCTACGGAGGGTAGAGAATTTGTTAAAGCTTATGATCTCATCTATATCTATCACAATCAAATAGATAAAACAGGAGATGATAAAACCTCTGAAGGTAAGCTTCCGCAAGCAGTTGAGGCTGAGTTAGGCTTCTTAAAAAGCTTGCTGAAGCAAATAGCCAATGTAAATGGGAGCAACATTCTTATTACCTCAGACCATGGTTATATCTACCAGAATGAAGCCTTAGCTGACAGTGATTTTTCTGATGCTCAGGTTAAAGGAGAAATCTGGAAGGAGAACAGACGGTTTGTTTTAGGTAAGATTCTTTCTGGGAATATGGCCGTGAAGCATTTCAATGGGAAAGATTTGGGACTAGATTCAGAGACAGAGGTTCTGCTGCCAAAAAGCATAAATAGACTTAGGATAAAAGGTGCAGGATCTAGATTTGTGCATGGTGGGGCATCCTTGCAAGAAATTGTCTTGCCTTTGGTACAAGTTACCAAGAAAAGAAAGGATACCAACAGGTTGGTAGATGTGGAGTTGATTAAGTCAACCGATAAAATTACAACCAACATTCTGGCGGTTACCTTTATTCAGAAAGACCTTGTAGACGATAAAGTCCTACCAAGACAGATTAGAGCTAGCATTAAAGCAAAGGATGGCACCACCCTTAGCGATGTGTTTAGTTTCAACTTTAATATTGAAGAAGGCGCTGAAAGAGAGCGGTCGGTACAACATAGGTTTCAGTTGAGTGCGGCAGCTAGTGGTAAATATAAGAATCAGCGCGTAAACCTTGTTTTGGAAGAACCCGTTGCAAACTCCAATAAGTGGAAGGCCTATGCTGAGCACAGCTATAGTCTAAACATTTCCTTCACTAACGATTTTGACGACTTCTAATATGAAAGAGCTAGACAAAAAAATAAACCGTCATTTTGCCGGCAAGGTGGTTAGAAAGGACCTAACCAAACTGGTAAAGGGTAATGCCATTGTTCCTACCTATGTATTAGAATACTTGTTGGGTCAGTATTGTGCTACAGATGATGAAGCAACCATAGCAGAAGGTGTAGAAACGGTAAAGGAGATCTTAACGAAGCATTTTGTTCATCGAGATGAGGCACAGCTAATAAAAGCCATGACCCGTGAGAAAGGGTCTCATAGAATCATTGATAAAGTTTCGGTACGCTTAAACGATAAGAAGGATCAATATGAGGCCAGTTTTGCGAACATAGGACTCAGCAGAGTTCCTATTGGAGATGCTGTTATCAAAGAGCATCAAAAGTTACTCTCAGAGGGTGTATGGTGCATTTTAACTCTAGGCTATTTTCATACAGATGAGAAAGATGCAACACCTTGGTTGGTTGAAAAGATTAAGCCCATTCAAATCTCCAATGTTGATTTAGAAGAGTACAAAGAACTAAGAGCCTCTTTTGAAAAGGAGGAGTGGATGGATGTATTGATGCAGACCATTGGCTTAAACCCAGAAGAGTTTACTTTTCGTTCAAAACTTCTTCAGCTAACGCGATTGGTTCCCTTTGTGGAGAACAACTACAACCTAATAGAGTTGGGTCCAAAGGGTACGGGTAAGTCACACATTTTTTCGGAATTATCGCCGCATGGCATCTTGATTTCAGGTGGTGAAGTTTCTAAGGCTAAGTTGTTTGTCAATAATAGTACAGGTGAAATTGGTCTTGTTGGTTATTGGGATGTAGTGGCTTACGATGAATTTGCTGGAAAGACTAAGCGTACAGACCGAGGTTTGGTAGACATCATGAAGAACTACATGGCAAATAAGTCCTTTTCAAGGGGTACACAAATTTATGGAGCATCTGCTTCCATGGTCTTCGTTGGAAACACGGATCATTCCGTGCCATATATGCTGCGACATAGTAATTTGTTTGAGGCCTTGCCTCAAGATTATTATGATACTGCGTTCTTAGACCGTATGCATGGTTACTTACCAGGATGGGAGGTTCAGAAACTGCGTAATGAGATGTTTACTGGAGATTACGGCTTCATTGTAGATTACTTGGCGGAAGTGCTAAAGGAATTAAGGAAGGAGGATAGGAGTCATGATTACACCCAATTCTTTGAGTTATCTGATACCATAACTACAAGGGATAAGACTTCGATAAGTAAAACCTATGCGGGCTTGTCTAAAGTTATTTATCCGCATGGCCAAATAACCGAAGAGCAAGCAAAGGAGTTGTTGGAGTTTGCTATTGAGAATCGCAAGAGAGTCAAGCAGCAGTTAGAGAAGATGGACGAGACCTTCTTGGAAGATAAGGTGGAGTTTAGCTATACTATAAAATCTACAGGTGAGAACAAGCTTGTTGAGACCTTGGAGCTTTTACAGGTTGGGAATGCTCCTTCAAGAAAGCCGAAGGAAGGTCAACAATTAGAGCTTGAGACTGCTCCAGAAGAAACAAATGCTCAACCAAAAAGTGAAGGATTAGAACTTGAGGAAGGGCAGAAAATTATTTATGATAATCAAACAGGGATATCATACAATAACTTGTTTGGAGCATACCTATTGGGGGCAACAGAAATAAGGGTTGTGGATCCCTATGTCAGGCTCCCGTATCAGCTTCGAAATTTCATGGAGTTGGCCAAATTGATTTCAGAGAAGAAGTCGCCAGATGCAGAGGTTAAGCTCCATTTGGTAACCAACAACAATGAAGATTACGTTCAAAATGCCAATGACTCCTTTAAGCAAATGGCCATGTCTTTAGAGCCCTTAGGCATTTCCTTTACCCACGAGTTTGATGAGAACATACATGATCGGTCTATTGTTCTCAATAACGGTTGGAAGATTTTACTGGGCAGAGGCTTAGACATCTGGGTAAAATCAGGCGGCTGGTTTGATATTAACGAGTATGTGCAAGAGAGAAGGGTTTGTAAGGCATGTGAGGTGACTTTTTTGAAGAATTAGTGTGATGGATATAAACAGCTGGCTAGCTATTATAGGGGTGTTCCTAGCGGTAATTGCACTTGTTTCTAAAAATGAGCGTAAAATTTTTCAGCTAACCTGCTCCAGACTTATGGTGGGCTTCTTTGTTCTCAACCTTACGTTACTGATGCCCATTCTGTTTTACTTTAGATCAATCTCAGAAAGATGCACATGGTTCAATGTTTTCACTGTTTCTTGGGGTTTTGAACCGGAGAATCTGGCTTTCGGCCTTTTTTATTTAAGCTTAGGTTTTTTGCTGGCTGATTATCAGTTCGGAATTCGAAATCGCCAAGCTGCCAAAGTGCCTTTTTTCATGGAACTTTTTAAGTCGCAGCCGTCAGTTGAGACATTCACATTGTTCAATAAGTACGTCTCAGAAAAATCAATTGAGAATGGTTGGGATGGGTATAAGGAGCTTATAATGAACAAGCAGTTCTTAAACTTTCAAATCAAGTTAAAACCACATACAGTTGTAGGTTATTTAAAGTCGGTTACCACTGAAGAGGATTTAAGAAGCTTGTTACTCACGGTCATGAAAAGTGAGGAGTCAATTTACCATACAGAGCTAAAAGCCCATTGTAATTCATCCTCATTAGTAGAGGGCTACCCTTTTTTAAATGAATTGATAGGCCCAAACGTTGGAAAGTATTTGAAGCTTGACCTATTAAGTGTTATTCAGGAGGTCATGATACTTGACGCTCAGTCCAACGCTAATCATGACTCACTATACCTAAAAACTTATTTAGATCCTACCCATAGAATTTCAAAAGGGTTCCATTTGCCTTTTTACAATCACTTAAAACTTGTGGAATTACTGTACTCTTCTTTGATTGAACAAGCGATTGAAGTGGATGAAATAGGAAATAACCGCTCCCATAAGATGAGTTTATTAAGCGAGCCCCTGCAAATATTGGCTTCATATTTACCAAAAGTTAATAAACCAGACCTTGGAGAATATGACTCGGAAGGACATTGGTTATTCGCGCAGGCCTTAGGTCTACATAAGACCTGGTTAAACCTATATTCAGGCCATTTGAAAGAGTCAAAACCTAAAAACATTCCTACATCTACTATACGTTTTGCGGTTTACTCAAATGTCAATTGTATTTCACTGCTTTATAAAGCCAGTTCACAACAGAGGATACAGAATGAACATTTTTTGAGCTGGATTTGTCATAACTTATGGAGGCCATATTTTGATTCTTCCGAAGATTCTGAGATAAAATCTTTGTTTGAGGAGAACTTAACTTGGTTGTCTGGTCGTCATAATTTATTTGAAGGGGTAAACTACTCTTTGAATCTATGCTTCGCAATTAACCTTCAAAAACTAAAAAAGGAAAACTATACCACGGTTAAAACAGACCTCGAAAAGCTTAACCGGGTTAAACGGTTTCTACTAGGCTTGACTAATCCACAGACCTAATATTGACCATCACCAAGTTAGTAACACTATGGGGGAAACTTTTCCTCAGATGTGTACGCTGAAGTTAAGTCAATTTTATCGGTTTGGCTCGAATTTCATTGACCAATCATGGACCAGGTCCATTTTATGGGGAGCAGGACAAATTAGGCAAAGATTTTTTGGAGTCGCGAAAGGAAAAGTTTGGTGTCATTCACCCCTTTTAACTGTGCCCAAAATAGCTTGATTTGGGCATTTGGAGAATCTCCCTAGGCGCTAGTCCATGTTATAGAAGAAAAAAATCTTTTTAAAAATCCCTAAATCCTTTGTCAGGCCTAGAAAATCTCAACAATGTGTAGCCCGTATGAGAATTTAAAATTTTTGTACCTGGGAACTTATTAGAGCTCTCCATAGGCCCCGATAAGCTTCCGTTATACCGTCTCTTTGCAAAACTAAAATTGTAGAAGGTCGTATCGGTTGTGAGCTGGCTTTTGGGGATATAACCAATCCGGGCTCCAGATCTTGGAAATACTCCAACAGTATATACTTTATTTGGAAGAAGCAATACTGGCCGAGCAACAATTGTTCGGCCAAATTGACCAGTCAAGATATTATAGGTTCCCACATCATCCCACTCGTAAAGTTCAAGAAAATTGTCCTCATCGTCATCAAGGCCCCAATTACAATAATTAGGTTTCCCAAAGCTATCCCCCACTATAGAGTCTTTCACCTGAAAGGAAAAATAAGCAGCCGAATCCTGGATTGTTCTCGTATTCCCATAACAGTTGGTTTGAGTATAAAAAGGCGAAGCAGAATCTTTAAGAGAAGGAACACAAACTTTAATTTGCCCCGAATTAGCATCGTAAAACATATCCCCATACTCGTAATCATTTGGGTCTTGTGTGCCCGTCGTCCATACATTTTGTGAGTTCAAGTTTCCTCCAGGAAGCTTCACCCCTGTAGAAGAGCTCAAAAGAAGACTATCCCCAGAAATTGATAAGGTTTGAATTTCATTTGTTGGGTCGGCATCACCTTCCGAGGTAAGAAAGCCGCTATCATTTGTTAAATCCGAAGTTTGGCTGGGTATGCTGGGCTTATTGCTCAAACTGTTGTAATCACCATCAAAACCTGAAGGTAATTTTGCAAAACCGCCACTGCTCAAGTACAAGGTGTCATTTGAAATGGACAAAATTTGAATCTCATTTGTGGCATCTCCATCGGTTTCCGCCGAAATAAACCCTGAATCGTTATTAAGGTCTGAAGTGTTAGTAGGGATGGTTGGCTTATTGATTAAGGAATTGTAATCGCCATCAAAGCTTGCGGGAAGTTTCACAAAACCTCCATTTGTAAGATAAATGGTATCGTTTGACACCGATAAAAACTGCAATTCATTGGTTGCGTCTCCATCGGCCTCAGCCGTTATAAAGCCACTATTGTTCACAAGGTCCGAGGTTTGGCTGGGTATGCTTGGTTTGTTCTGCAATGAATTGTAATCCCCGTCAAAGCCTTCTGGTAATTTTACAAAACCACCATTGGAAAGGAAAATGGTGTCATTTGAAGCGGATAGAATCTGAATCTCATTGGTTGGGTCCCCGTCAGCCTCTGTACTTATAAACCCGTTGTCATTTGTTAAGTCTGAGGTCTTAGCGGGTATTGAAGGCTTGTTGATTAGATTGTTGTAATCGCCATCAAATCCACCTGGAAGTTTAGCAAATCCTCCACCGGTTAAGAAAACAGTGTCGTTTGTAATGGAAATAGCCTGAATTTCGTTTCCCGGGTCACTATCAGCATCATTAACTAAGTCTGGAGGTAAAACAGCAAAGCCTCCCCCTTCAAGGTAGAGCGTATCGTTCGAAAGGCTCAAGGATTGGATTTCATTGCTAGGATCTGCATCAGCATCCTCCACATTAAGGGCTTTTTCAGCTAATAGCGCATATGGAACGGAGAGTAGTTCTTGCACGGTTGAATGCAAAAAGTTTCCATCATTGTCTACCGACAATTCCACTTTCATGAACTTTTTCCCCTCCCAAGTAATGGAGTTAAAGTCATTTGGCGATAATTGATTTCCTTGGCCGATAATCAAATTAAACATCCCATACTGGTCAGTCTGGAGTTCGTGTTCTTCAGAATATGCAACAGGTCCGTTTGGACCGTTTTGAAGAATGCTTATTCGCACCAAAATTTCAGACCCCTCAATTGGGTTTCCAAACATGTCCTCACCTGGGATGGGTTGGCCATTCTTATCAATGGCTACTGCTTGGTAATTTATACCTTGAGGAAGTGATTGACCAAATAGGCTTGAGTGGGTTAGAATTAAGGCAAGGCTTAGTATAAAAGTCTTCATAATTTCAATCAAGCTTAATGACGCGCTGGGGCGTGTAAATGAAGCTTCCTTCAACGGTTATCAAATAAACCCCCGAAGGAAAAAAGGAAAAATCAATATTTGTGTTGGTTGAGTTTCGCACCTCTTGAACTTTAACCAGGTCTCCCCATAAATTGGAGACATAAATTATATCTCCTTTAAGAACGCCAGTTATAACTGTAGTTGAAAAGGTTGGATTTGGAGCAATAAGAATGTCACGTTCTCCAAAAGTTTTAACCTTTTGGTAGGGTTGGATAAACCCATGAAAGGTTGTTGTTAAGGAAGATTGGCCGGCAATGCTTTGAACGGTAACTCCATTCGAGGTCTGTGAATTCCCAAAAACACCTATTGAACTCCGTTTTATTGATTGCCCTACACTATATAGGGATAAGAAACAGCAGGTTACAAGAAAAAAGGCTCTATGAATGGATAAAATCTTCAGCAGCATGTGGTTTGGTGTTCTTGCCAAATATATACGATTTATTTAAAAGGATGTTTAATATCGTCAACATCGTGCAACATGGCCAAACACCCCTATTTCATTGACCAATCTCCAAATTCAACCTTACCGTATTGCATCATTGTTGTGCGGTGTTGCAGATGCCAACATCTTGCACTTTAATCCAAGATCTTGTATTAGCCTGGAAGAATCAAGGTCAACACCGTGCAACATGGCTACCCCCCCCTGTTTCATTGACCAATCTCCAAACTCAACCTTAACGTGTTGCTCGGTTGTTGCGGTGTTGAAGAAGACAACATCCTGAAGTTAGGTTCAACATATTGAATTATAATGCAACATCTTGGAGCCTAGATGAACCCTGGTCAACACCGTGCAACATGGCTACACACACCTATTTCATTGACCAATCTCCAAACTCAACCTTACCGTTTTGCACCGTTGTCGCCGGTCGTTGCTCGGTTGTTGCGGTGTTGCAGAATCCAACATCTTGCACTTTAATCCAAGATCTTGTATTAGCCTGGAAGAATCAAGGTCAACACCGTGCAACATGGCCAAACACCCCTGTTTTATTGACCAATCTCCAAATTCAACCTTACCGTATTGCATCATTGTTGTGCGGTGTTGCAAATGCCAACATCTTGGTTTTAAGTTCAACATCCTCAATTTTAATCCAAGATCTTGAGGAATTTCAGGAAGCTAGTTGTAAGCCTAATCAAGTCTTGGGTCAATGGTAGAAGCGCAAAAAAGTATGGCCGACCCTTTTTGTCAAAACTTTGTCGTAAATCTTTCTGAATAATCGATTACCTGATCCGCCCCAATTTCTTTTAGGTACTTGTCTAAGGCTTGTACGCTTGCATGACGGGTAATCATGCGAAGCCTGTTCTTGGCCTCCATATGGTCTTGGGTTTCCTCAAAAAAGGAATGGTATAGGTCTGAGATGAAGGTATGACGTATCCCGTAAAGGGTATACTCCTTTTCCAAACCCAATTCTTCACGGATTGTCTTGAACTTTTTACTTGGCAATCCTTGATTACAGGGTTTTTCCGCAGGTTCTAAGTTCGAACCAAATAAGGCATAGTGATCTGGAAAGCCTTGACAGTGCTCAACAATGGCGTCTCGTATGGCCGCTACTAAGGGTACTGGCTGCCGAGAGGAGGTCTTTGTTCCTGAGGCATCAACATGAATCAAATTTGCCTCAGAATCAATTTGCCCTACGGTTAACCGAATAATTTCTACCGGACGGAGAAAGGTGTATGCAATCATCTGCATGAAAACCTTCAGACCAGGATTCATTTCATGGGCCAAAGCCCCTATCTTCTGAATCTGCTCTTTCTTGTACACCCTGTGCCTACTGGTTGACTCAGGTAGCTTTTTAACGTGGTCAAAAGGATTCTTTTCAATCAACTCTTCCAACTTGAACTGCTCAAAAATTGACCTTAATTGTCGGTGATGATTGTTCCTACTGGTATTGGAAAGGGTAAGAACAAGATGTTTATCGAGGTAGTTTGAAACAAGACTTGGGCTTATTTCCTTTAGATCCCAATCATCCCTTCCAAGGCTTTCTAAGTAGTCTTTGAACCGCTTAACAAAGCTTTTCACATTCCTTGCCGAGCTCTGATTTTTGTAGGTGGCCAGTTTATAAGCCACTATTTCATCCAATTTTGGAAAAAGGTAATCGGGTTTCACTTTTTCCATCTTACCTCTTTCATAGGCCTCGGTTAGTTCTGGAAGCCAACCATCATCTAAAAGTTGGTTGTAATAATCAGCAAGCTTAGAAGCTTCAATCTCTCTTTTTCTGTAGCTCCTTATTCTATTCAGCCCATTAGTAAATCTTCTTCGCACCCACTCTCCTGTTTCAGGGTGGATGTAGTCAAGTTGGATGTACAAACTGGGCTTGTTTCCCCTTTTATTTGCCTTCGGCCGGACCTCTGCGGGCTTGTAATTCTTTCCTATCATACGTTCGGAGCCAAATCTAATCATTTGGCAGAGTTTTGGCATGTTTTTCATTTTAAAGCAATTTTGAAAAACTTCCAAAAACCAAAAAACCCCAGCAAATACTGAGGTTTCCGTCGTGATCGCGCCAGGATTCGAACCTGGGACCGTCTGCTTAGAAGGCAGATGCTCTATCCAGCTGAGCTACGCGACCAATACAAATGAAAACAAAAAAACCTGCAACCCTTAGGGCTGCAGGTTTTAGCGTCGGGGTGGCAGGATTCGAACCTGCGACCTCCTGCTCCCAAAGCAGGCGCGATAACCGGGCTACGCTACACCCCGAAAATTGTTTTCATTTTTAAAAGAACTTGATTCTATTTTAAGTCTTGAACCTGCGACCTCCTCGGTTGAACCGAGACGCGATAACCGGGCGAAGTTTATCCCGCCACTGCGGGGCTACACCCCGAAAATTGTTTTCATTTTTAAAAGAACTTGATTCTGTTTTAAGTCCTGAATCTGCGACCTCCTCGGTTGAACCGAGACGCGATATCCGGGCGAAGTTTATCCCGCCACTGCGGGGCTACACCCCGAAAATTGTTTTCACAATAAAAAAGAACTTTTTGCCCCTCTAATTCGGGCGCGAAGTACCGAGTTTTGCTTGTTTTTCCCAAATCATACTTGAAAAAATTCAAAGTTTTTCATCGAAAACCCAAGAATGACCCGTCTTCCGCATCGCCAAATTAGTCTTGCGGAGAGACGGGGACTCGAACCCCGGGAACGCTTTCGCGTTCACAGATTAGCAATCTGCTGCATTACCACTCTGCCACCTCTCCTGTTCAAAGAACATCCCCTGAAAAGGGAGGGCAAATGTAAAACAAGTAAGGGAAACCGCAAATAGGAAATTGAAGTTTTTTATACCTTGAACAAACCATTTCAAATCTTACATTTGAAACAAGTTCCAATCCTATGAAAATCCAAGCCTTTTTTATCCTTCTCTGCCTTACGCTTTTTGCCTGCGTTCAAGACAAGAATCAAAGCCCCAATGAAGTTCTGGTCCACCTGGCTTCAGACCCAGACGGGCTCCACCCTACCAATAATAACTCCGGTAACCGGTCTTATGTCTTTCAATACACCCAGAAAACTCTGGTTAGAATGGACCTTAAAGATTTGGTTTATGTTCCTGATTTGGCCAAACGCCTTCCAGAAGTAGATACCTCTGGCACAATTTATACATACTCTTTGAGAGAAGATGCCATTTGGGATGATAGCACCCGATTAACCGTGGATGATGTAATATTCTCGGTGAAAACGGTTTGCGCCCACCTTACCAATAATGCCTCGGTAAAAGGGAATTATACCAGCGTTATCAAAGACATTGAGAAGGTTTCAGATTACCAATTCAAATTAGAAACCTTCAACCGTCAACGGGGCAACGAAGCCATTTTCTCGAATATTTACATTCAGCAAGAAGGTTTTCATGACCCCAAACACATCCTTAGAAACTACAATCTCTCTGATCTTGTTTTAAACTCTACCGAATCTGATTCTAATTTGGTGAATTGGTTTGAGACATATAACGATCCGGCCAAAGCCAACAATCCGGAGAAATTCAATGGGGCCGGACCTTATAAGGTGACCGATTGGAAAAAGGACGAATACATTTTGCTGAAGAAAAAAGAAAACCATTTCACCCAAGGCTCAACCAAGCCTTTTGAATTGGCTTATCCAGATCAAATCATTTTCAAAATCATACCCGACGATGCAGCGGCTAGCCTGGCCCTGAAAAACCAAGAATTGGATGTTTCAACTTGGCTGGGTACTCAAGAATTGATCCAGCTCCAAGCAGATTCGGTTTTCAACCAGAACTACGAATCTCATTTTGTAGATCAATTCACCTATACCTACTATGCTCTAAATATGAGGCCAAAGCCTGAACTCACTCAGGTTTTCAAAGACTCAAATGTTCGGAAGGCCATGGCTTACCTTACACCGGTAGATGAAATTATGGAAACCTTCCTTTCGGGAAAGGCCATCCGTCAAATCACCAATGTTTCAAGCAGAAGTCCGTTTTTCAATTCAAGCCTCAAACCCATCCCTTTTGATCCCGCGAAAGCGGTTGCAATTCTAGAAAATGGAGGCTGGAGAGACCGAGACGGAAATGGAATCAGAGAAAAGGAAATAGAAGGCAAGCCCATTGAGCTGAGCTTTACTTTCACCTATATCAATTCGGATGATATGAAGGAAATTGCCTTAATGATCCAGGAAGAAATGCAAGCCGTTGGTGTAGACATGAAAATTGAAGGGGTTTCTTTCAACCAGTTCATTGAAAAGGTAATGAGTCGAGATTTCGAGGCCATGATGGGAGCTTGGGGCGGATCTGCATCTTATTCAAACCCAGGCCAGCTCTGGAGCCTTAGTAGTTATGATAATGGCGGATTAAATTATACGGGTTTCGGATCATCCAAAACGGATTCTTTGATTCAAGTTTGCAATAAGGCTTTGAATGAGGAAGACTTTGAATCCGCCTACCACGCCCTACAAAAGGAAATCTACCAAACTCAACCCTATGTTTTCCTTTATTCCGTTCAACGGAAAATAGCCATTCATAAAAGGTTACAACATCCCGGGGTATTCGTTGAGAAACCAGGGGTTATGATCAATGCCATGAAATTAAATCCTGAATTTTCACCCGGAAAAACCCTTGAAAAGCCCTAATGCCGAAGTTCTGGATCCTGAAACGCTTGCTTTGGATTATCCCCACCCTACTCATCATTTCTCTGGTAGGGTTTTACTTTGAAACGGTTTGGCCTACCCATCCAGTTCAGAGAAAAGTAGACCTAGCTCTTTATCAAGGAGGGTCTAATTTAAATCCGGATGAATTGTATGAGAGGTTTGAAAAGGAGTTGGGCTATGACAAGCCTTCCTTTTACATCAGCCTTCAAAAGGCAGATAAAAACACAGGATTTCCCAAGCCCCAATTTCACGGATGGAATAATAGGTTTCATGCCTGGCTTTTTGGAAGCCGTTCACAAAAGGGACTTTTCCAAGGAAACCTGGGCTTCTCATACCTTGACGGGAGGGCCGTTTCGGATTTGATTCAAGAAAAATGGAAGAAATCTGCCCTGCTCTCTGCCTCGGCCATTCTCTTATCTTTCTTACTTACTTATCTGATTTCCAAGCCCCTTTTCTTTGCCAAAGGGGTCATGAATCGCATTAGCAACGGACTCCTTTACCTTAGTTACGCCAGTCCGGTATTCATCATTGGCTTGGGCTTGCTCTATGTTTTTGCCAATAAATCAGTTTTGTATTGGTTCCCTTCCGGGGGATGGGGAGAAATAGGTAACACATCCCTTGCCTCCACCCTTCCCTATTTTGTTCTGCCTTGCCTCAGTTTAAGTTTAGGAAACCTGGCTTTCTTGATTCATGTGCATCAAGCCAAGCTCGAAGAAGAATGGACCAAACCCTATGTAAAAACGGCCTTAGCCAAGGGGCAATCGAAGTCTAGGGTGTTTAGAAACCAGGTTTTGAAAAACTCAGTTTTCCCATTAATTACCGCCTTGGGGCAATCCATACCCGCCTTGGTTGGAGGCTCAGTGATCATAGAAACCCTTTTCTCCATTCCAGGTTTGGGTTCTCTTGCCTTTCAATCGGTGGTAAATGGAGATTTCCCGGTCATCAACTCCTTGTTTTTAATCACGGCCTTACTTACAACTGTTGGCTTTCTAATTTCTGATGTGCTTTATCAATGGTTTGACCCACGCTTAAAACGGATGGATCATGGGTAAACGGTATTGGATTTTTCTAGGATTAGGGCTGTTTTTCCTCGGACAAAATCTTTGGATGAATCCATTGCCCTATGCGGTGAAAGACGCCCAGGGTTGGTCCTTCCCCTTGTTTGAAAAATGGAATGAGCCCATTCGGAAAGACCCTCGCCAAACCTATAGAACCTACCCAAAACAAATTTGGCCTCCCCTACCCTTTCATCCCGAAAAGGGAATAAAAGAGTCTCGAGGAGGAATGCCCCCATTTAGCCGCATAGACCAAGGTCCTTTTGTCCATTGGCTGGGCACGGATGTATTGGGAAGAGACCTTCTTTCCGGGCTTGTTTCTGGCTTGAATTATGCCATCTTGATCGGATTAACTTCCATGGTTCCTGCCTTGATTTTGGGTTATTTCCTTGGATTCTTATCCGGATATTTTGGGAATCATCGATTGAAGATCAGCCTGGTCACCTGGATTCTTGCCGCTTTATTTTTTCTGATTGCATTGTTTTACGCTTTCGCGGAATACTACTGGATTTCAAGCATTAGTTTTATGCTCATGCTAGGCTCCTTTTTCCTCCCGGGGAAAAAAGCCAAAAGCTTACCCCTGGACCTTATCATTGTCAAAACCATTGAAATCTTTCAGTCGGTACCCGGATTAATTCTGGTAATACTGGTTGGAAGCCTCTGGGGGCAGTCTTGGTGGAAGCTTGCCCTTACCATTTCCTTTTTAAGTTGGACGGTTTTTGCAAGATATGTTCGGGCCGAGGTTCTTCAAACCTCATCCTCTGAATACATATTAAGCGCTAAGAGTTTAGGAATCCCTTGGATTCGTCAATGTTTCTACCATTTCCTTCCAAACCTTTGGCCGCAAATACGAGTGATTTTCATGTATGGAATTGCCGGTGCTGTTATGGTTGAAAGTAGTTTAAGTTTCCTTGGAATTGGCCTTCCGGCGGAAGCCATTAGCTGGGGAAGTATGATTGGATTGGGGAAATCAAATTTTGACCATTGGTGGATGCTCTTTTTCCCCTGCCTGAGCCTGGTAGGATTTATTGCAATTCTTCACGGATCAAGGGGAAAGCAGAAGCTTAAGCTCAAAACCAAGAATGTTCTACCTTCGGATAAAACAATATCCATTTGACCATGTCTGAAAACAAAACCAAGCCTAGTCAGAAAAGCGTGAAGGCATTTTTGAACAGCATTGAACCTGAGACCAAAAGAAAAGATGCCTGGGGATTGCATGAAATCATTCAAAAAATTACCGGTGAGGAACCAATTCTTTGGGGGGATTCCATCGTAGGTTATGGATCTTACCATTATAAATATGCTTCAGGAAGAGAAGGTGACTGGATGAAGGTTGGGTTCTCCCCTCGAAAACAAAATTTCAGCCTTTATCTCCTTCCAGGGATTGAAAAGTTTCAGGAACTTTTGTCAAAACTAGGGAAGCATAAAACGGGTAAATCCTGCCTTTATATCAATAAGCTAGCCGATGTAGATCAGGAAATTCTACAAAGATTAATCAGCGAATCTTACAGGCATTTCAAAGAAAACTAGAATTTCCTCATTTATTTCTCAAGCTCCAATTCTCATCTTTGAGTGATTCAAGATTTGGATGGGGAAGATGAATATTTATAAGCTAGAACAAAGCAAAGAATCTCAGTTATTGAAGGCCCTAGGCGAGGTTTCATCTCTTTTAACCTCGGTTGACCCTAGGAAGCTCATCAAAGCCTTAGATCTCTCTAAAGCATATCTAGAAGCGGATTCAGTTCGGTTCGGACAAATCATAGGAAGTAGGTATGTGCTAATGGGCAGCAGTGAATCTCAAATTGAAGATTTACCCACCAACTTCTACCTAGAAAATCATTGGTGCAGGGTCACCTTTCAGTCGGATTTAATCTTAGACCAAGACCAGCTATTGGCTGGAAATGTAGTAGATCACCCAAGCGATAAATTAGGTGAGTTCAAGGGGTACCTTGGGGCTTCCATTAATGCTAAAAAGGTGAAATACGGAACGGTTGCTGCCCTGTATAAGAGTCCTCGTAAGTTTTCAGAGAAGCAACGATTCTTTTTAAAATGTCTTAGCAATTGGCTTGGAGGCTATGTAAATCAAATGCAGCTTCGTTCTAAACTTCAAGACTTCTCAGAAGAAATCGACATTAGTTCTGACCTTCAATCCTTTTCAAACCAAGAAATTGCTGAACTCAAAAACGACCGAGAAGAATTGCTAAAACTACTTGATCAAGATCTCATTCTTCCGGCTAACCGATTAAACACCCTTTTAAATTGCTACGATTTTAACGGTTCAGAAAAAGAGCGAAACCTCAAAAAAATTCTTCTTGAAACCGTAGAAAGCATTGAAAAAGTATCTGAAAAATCGAGTACAATTTTAGATTTCAACCTACACCTTCCTGAGGTAGAGCCAGAACCTTTTTCGCTGCACGGACTTGTACTTGATCTTTTTCGCCTCCTTTCACAAAGAGCCAATGAGAATGATGTAGAATTGGAGTTTATGTCTAGTCAGGATGTGAAAATATACTCTGACCCCATCATACTTCATGAAATTCTCATGCAAGTAATTCTAAACGCCATAAAGTTTAGCCCGAAAAACTCAAAGGTTACCCTTGAAATCATTGCTGAACATGAAATTGAAATCTGGATTCACGACCAAGGTCCTGGAATACCAGAAGCCTACCACCAAGAAATTTTCGAAAAGTTTAAAACCCTGAACAATCAACCGGAGGGCATTAAATATTCGGCAGGTATAGGCCTCTACATAGCTAAGGAGTTTGCCAAACTTTTAAACGTTCGTTTTCAAATTCATTCCAAGCCAGGAAAAACTGAGTTTGGCATACTCATCCCCAAAACCCATAAGGCTTCCTTCTTAAAAAAGCTTTAGATTTCGCCCGAAAAAGGGGCAATTAAATGATTGAACTTTTAACCTATGTGAGTCCGGTATTGATTCCGGGGCTAATGATTGTTGCCATAATCACGGTTTTATGGTTCATGGCCTTGTCTGAGATAGAGTCAAAGCCTCTTCTTCCCTTTGTGGTGCACATCTTGAATTATGGAATCCTCTTGCTCAGCTTAATTCAAACCCTAGGACCCGAACCCGAAAACATTTACAAGTACTTCATTGTATACCTATCCACTGGGGGCTTGATTCTTTCTCTTTTTGTGGGCATTGCCCATTTCCCGTTGTATCCAAAAAACACCTTCCATGCCTGGATTGTTCGTTTGGCTTTTGCATATCCGGTAATCTTGGGAGGTTTCATGTCTTACCTTCTACTCAAGGCCTAATCCGGATAGGCCACCCGAACGTGGTAAATGCTTCTCAATTTCCTTTTAAAAACCCTTTTGATCAATTCAACGTCTTTAAAGGTGATGTTCACCTGTTCAAACTGGCCCTCGTCCATTTGCTTATCAATGATTTGATCCACCAGTTTCGCCAGATTTTCTGCCGTTTTTTCGGGTAAACTTCTAGAGGCAGCTTCCACTGCATCGCTCATCATCAAAACCGCTGTTTCACGAGAAAAGGGTTTGGGCCCGGGATAGGAAAACCGGTCCTTATCCACCATTTCTTCCGGGAAAGTTTTAATGTACTGCCGATAGAAATACTGAACCGTTGTGGTACCATGATGGGTACGAATGAAATCAATGACCCGATCTGGCAACCTATATTTTTTGGCAATCTCAACCCCACGAATCACATGATCAATGATCATTTTGGCCGATTCATCGAAGCTAAGCTCGTCGTGTGGATTCACCTGAGAAGACTGATTCTCAATAAAATATTGCGGATTTGACATTTTACCAATGTCATGATACAGGGCCCCTACTCTGGTTAAAAGGGTATTTCCCTCAATTTCTTGAATGGCTGCCTCAGCTAGATTAGCCACTTGAAGAGAATGTTGAAAGGTACCGGGTGCCCGCTCATTCAACTCCCGCAAGAGCGGAGAATTGGTATCAGAAAGCTCCAAAAGGGAAACATCTGAAACCATTCCAAACATTTTCTCATACAAGTAAACCAAGGGAAAGGCAAATAAGGTCAGTCCGGCACTGGCTGCAAAAAGGCCTATCTCAGTAGCATCCTTCTGGTCTAAATTGGCATTCTGAATCAAGGAAATTCCAATTCCGGCCGCCACATAGGTTAAGAATATTTTCAGGGCCGTCATGAACAAATCTGACCGTTTATGAATGCTCACAACCGTTAGGGTAGCTACAATTCCGGCCAATAGTTGAACAAAGACAAATTCAAATCCTTTGGGCACGAAAAACCCAGCAATCAAAATGGCAATCATATGCATGAACAAGGCCACCCGGGTATCGTAAAAAGCGCGAATCACCAATGGCAAAATGCAGAAAGGAGCAATGTTTAAAAAGGTTGGATTCTTCTGTGAAAACAAGGCCGCCATCAAAACCATTAAAAACACATTTACCAGAATAAAGGCAATCACTGCATTGTTGTGAAACATGTCTTTCCGGTTGGTATACAGGAAGATAGCCAGCATTAAAAGTAGGGTTCCGATGAGTAATATTTGACCAATGAAGGCCCAAACCCAATTTTTATCAATCAAGGTTTCTTCCGCCAAAGCCATTTTCAAAGACTCAAGGCTTCGGGCTTTGTCTTGATTAACCATTTCACCTCTTTGAATCACCAAATCTCCTTCGTTTACCAAAGAAAGGGCTCTTGGCAACTTGTCTAAGGTTTGACCTAGAATTAGAGAGTCTAGGCTATCTGAAAACACCAGGTTATAATTTATGCATTGAGCTAAGGCTGGATAGAACCATGCCCATCCTTTTTCGGCATTATCACTCCTTTTTAAGATCTCCTGAACCACAGATTTCAAACTGGCCACATCCTTTGGAGAAACCAATTTCAACTCTCCGCCTTTATGAATTCGGATGCCCTTGTCTGAGCTTCCATCTTCTTTGGGAGTGGGAATGCTTCTCTCATTAAGGGCTTTGTACCAATTTCTGGCTGAACTCAAATAAACCTCTCGGATGGAATCGGAAGAAAGCGCATAAAAAGTACTTCCAAGAGAAGGATCTTGTTGAATGATTTCCAATTGATCATCCAATTTCGTTTCAAAACAATCCAACCATTCTTGAACCGGCTTTTCCTTTGGTTCATACACGGGTATATGCGCCTGACGAATAATTTCAGATTCTTGATTCAAAGCCTCCTCAGATTTGAGCACAGGGTACGATAATGGGGCAAACAAATCCGGCGAAAGCCATTGCCTACCCTCTTGGTACTCTAATACCAAATGGGTTTGCCTTGGAAAAAGGAAAACAATTCCGCCCAGGCAAATCAAAAACATAAGTCCCTTAGTGATGAAGGGGGCATTGGAAATAATGGCTGCGAATATTCGCTTCATAGTATTTGGCTATGGCTCAAAAATAAAGGGTTTAAGTGAATTTCAACGCTTCATGGCTTTTCCATACATTCGCCGAAGAAAATTATAGACCAATTCATAGCTTATATTTTTATGAAAGAAGTTGTTATTGTATCGGCCGTTCGTACCCCAATGGGTAGCTTTCAGGGCAGTTTAGCCAATGTTCCAGCTACCGTACTAGGTTCAACCGCCATCAAAGGTGCCCTTGAAAAAATTAATTTATCTGGGGATAAAATTCAGGAAGTTTTCATGGGAAATGTGCTTCAGGCCAATGCCGGACAAGCTCCAGCACGTCAAGCAGCCATGAATGCGGGTATTCCAGAGGATGTTCCTTGTACTACCGTTAACAAAGTATGCGCTTCAGGAATGAAGGCTCTTATGTTGGCCGCCCAGACCATTAAGGCTGGCGACAATGATGTAGTGATTGCAGGGGGTATGGAAAACATGTCTTCAGTGCCTTATTACCTTCCGAAGGCAAGAACCGGATACCGTTTAGGTGATGGGAAAATTGTAGATGGTTTGGTGAATGACGGACTTACCGATGTGTACAATAAAGTACATATGGGGGTTTGCGCTGAAACCTGTGCCGAGGGTGAAAACTTCTCAAGAGAAGACCAAGACAATTTCGCCATTGAATCTTACAACCGTTCTGCTAAAGCTTGGACCGAAGGTAAATTCAAGAATGAGGTTGTTCCGGTTGAAATTCCTCAGAGAAAAGGAGACCCCATTATTATGGCAGAAGACGAGGAGTACAAGAATGTGAAACTTGAAAAAATCCCAAACCTTCGTCCTGTATTTAAAAAAGACGGAACCGTTACTGCCGCCAACGCCTCTACCCTTAATGACGGAGCCTCGGCCTTGGTAGTTATGAGCAGAGAAAAAGCAGATGAGCTTGGCCTAAAACCTCTGGCTCGTATTGTATCTTATGCAGATGCAGCTCAGAGTCCTGAATGGTTTACCACAGCCCCTGCCAAGGCAGTACCCATTGCCCTTAAAAAAGCAGGCTTGAGCGTTTCAGACATTGACTATTTTGAATTGAATGAAGCATTTGCCGTTGTAGGACTTGCCAATATGAAACTGTTAGGAATTGACGCTTCTAAAACCAATGTGAACGGAGGTGCTGTTTCTCTAGGTCATCCGCTTGGATCCTCTGGGTCTAGAATTTTGGTTACCCTAATCAATGTGCTTGAGCAGAACAACGGAAAATATGGTGTTGCTGGAATTTGCAACGGTGGAGGGGGTGCCTCTGCGGTTGTGATTGAAAAGCTTTAAACCGGTCCAACTAGTTTTTAAAAGTCCTCTTGATTCTTTCAAGGGGACTTTTTTCGTTTTACCCCCTTGAATTTCAACGCCCTTAAATGGTGTTTGGCTTTCGCCGGAAACAGTTTTCCACAAGGCCACAATTTAATTTGCATTTCCTGTATTTTCGCCCCTGAAATGAAAACCGGAATCATTCATGTAGCCTGTGCCCCTATACGTAAGGAAGCCGATGACCGAAGCGAAATGGTCAATCAGCTCCTTTTCGGAGAAGGTGTGCGCATCATGGAGGTCAAAAAAAACTGGACCCGGGTTCGTAGCCTATGGGATGATTATCCTGGATGGATGGATACCAAGCAATGGGCTGAAGCAGACGAGTCATGGTTCAAGGCCGGAGAAAACATCCCAATTCTTGGTGATCTTTTTTCAATGGCCATTGACCAAAACCAAGAATTCACCCCCCTGGTTTTGGGGTCTTCCCTCACCCACCTCAAAGGAAATGAGCTCTTCTGGAAAAATGAAAGATTCCAAATAGACGGAGAAATCCTTTCTCCACGTATTGACCGAAATGCCCTTATTCATTTCGCCAAACTTTACCTCAATGCCCCCTACCTCTGGGGAGGAAGAACCCCCCTTGGAATTGACTGCAGCGGATTTACCCAAATGGTGTACCGATCCGCCGGAATCCGACTAAAAAGAGATGCAAGTCAACAAGCCAAACAAGGACATACCCTTTCCTTTATTGAAGAAGCCCAAGCCGGTGATTTGGCCTTTTTTGACAACGATGAAGGAAGAATCATCCACGTAGGCATCATGCTTGAAGGCCATAAAATCATGCATGCCGCCGGAAAAGTCAGAATCGACAAAATTGACCACCAGGGCATTTTCAATGTAGACACCGGACTTCATACCCATAAGCTAAGGCTTATTACAAACATCATCGACGATTAACTGACATTTCGTCTTATTTCCCCTTAAAAAAACCCTATTTTCTTTTGTTTTCATGTCATTATTTCCGAATTTATGGCTTGGACTTTAATTTGTTGAAGGAGATTAAAAAAACATAGAATGAATCAGGATAAGTTTACCATAAAGACCCAAGAGTTATTACAGCAAGCCCAGCAAAAGGCCATTGTACTTGGGCACCAAGCTTTAGAGCCCATCCATTTATTAGCGGCACTTTTAGAAGCCGAAAGCTCCGTTCCATTCCTTTTCAAAAAGCTAGGAATGAATTCAAGCCAAATCACCAAGGCGGTTGAAGCTGAATTGAAAAGCATTGCAAAGGTTGAAGGCGGACAAATTTATTTAAGTCAGAGCGGTCAAAAACTTCTAGCCCATGCTCAGGATTATGCTAAAAAATTAGGCGATGAGTTTGTCTCTGTTGAAGTTGTACTTCTCGGCTTCACCAAAATCAAAGATGCCGCAGGTAAGATTTTAAAAGATTCGGGGCTGAATGAAAAAGATTTAATGTCGGCCATAAAAGAACTAAGACAAGGCTCTAAGGTTCAATCCGCTTCAGCGGAAGAAACCTACCACTCCCTTTCAAAATTTGCCAACCATTTGAATAAAATGGCGGAAGACGGAAAATTAGACCCGGTAATAGGTAGGGATGAAGAGATTCGTAGAGTTTTGCAGATTCTTTCAAGGCGGACCAAAAACAACCCCATTTTAATCGGAGAACCGGGTGTGGGTAAAACCGCCATTGCCGAGGGTCTTGCTCACCGTATTGTAAAAGGAGACGTACCCGAAAACCTGAAATCAAAGCAAATTTACGCCCTTGACATGGGCGCCTTAGTAGCCGGTGCCAAATACAAAGGAGAATTTGAAGAGCGGTTAAAATCGGTGGTTAAAGAAGTTATTAATGCCGAAGGTGAAATTGTGCTTTTCATCGATGAAATCCATACCCTTGTAGGAGCAGGAGGAGGAGAAGGCGCCATGGATGCAGCCAACATTCTAAAACCAGCCCTTGCCAGAGGAGAGTTACGAGCCATAGGTGCTACCACCCTCAATGAGTACCAGAAATTCTTTGAAAAAGACAAAGCCTTGGAACGACGTTTCCAGAAAGTGCTTGTAGACGAGCCTGATCGTGAATCGGCCATTTCCATCATGCGTGGAATCAAAGAAAAATACGAGACCCATCACAAGGTTCGAATTAAAGACGAAGCCATAATTTCGGCCGTTGACCTTAGCCAACGATACATTTCCGACCGCTTCCTTCCTGATAAGGCCATTGACCTTATGGATGAGGCCGCCTCCAAACTCCGCATGGAAATCAATTCAAAGCCAGAAAGTCTGGATGAACTGGATCGAAAAATCATGCAATTGGAAATTGAAAGAGAGGCCATTAAGCGGGAAAAAGACGAGACAAAACTCAAATTCCTTTCTGAAGAAATTGCCAACCTAAAAGAAGATCGACAAGAAATTCAAAGCAAATGGCAAGGTGAACGAGAGGTAGTTGAAGGCATCCAGCAATTAAAGGAAGACCTGGAAAACTTCCGTCTGGAAGCAGAACAAGCCGAACGTCAAGGTGATTATGGAAGGGTTGCTGAGATTCGTTACGGGAAAATTAAAGAAGTAGAGGAAAGCCTTGAAGATAAAATGAAGCGTCTTCAAGAAATGCAAGCCTCCGGAAACATCCTGATCAAAGAGGAGGTTGATTCTGAAGATGTGGCCGGAGTGGTGAGCCGCTGGACCGGAATTCCGGTTTCTAGAATGCTTCAATCTGAGAAAGAAAAACTACTCCGTTTGGAAGATGAGCTTCACAAACGAGTAATCGGTCAAGAAGAAGCAATTCAAGCCGTTTCGGATGCAGTACGAAGGTCAAGAGCCGGACTTCAAGACGCCAGAAAACCAATAGGGTCTTTCATTTTCCTGGGTACCACTGGGGTGGGAAAAACCGAATTGGCCAAAGCATTGGCTGAGTTCTTATTCAATGACGATTCTAGCATGACTCGAATTGACATGAGTGAATACCAAGAAAGACATACCGTGAGTAGGTTGTTAGGAGCGCCTCCCGGATATGTTGGATATGATGAAGGCGGACAATTAACGGAGGCCGTTCGGAGAAAACCTTACTCAGTAATCCTATTGGATGAAATTGAAAAAGCCCATGCAGATGTATTTAATATCCTGCTTCAGGTTTTGGATGATGGAAGATTGACGGATAATAAGGGAAGGTTGGTGGACTTCAAAAACACCATTATCATAATGACCTCAAATCTTGGTTCGGAAATCATTCAATCGGCCTACGATAAACTAGGAACTGCGGATAAGGAAACCATTTCTGCATCCACCAAAACCGAAGTTTTCGGCCTTTTGAAAAGGAGTTTACGCCCTGAATTCCTAAACCGAATCGATGAAATCATAGTTTTCACACCTCTAGACAAGACTGAAATCCGTTCGATTGTAGAAATTCAACTCAAACAAATTCAGAAAACCTTGTCAAACCAAGACATAACTCTTGAGGCAACCCGCGAAGCCATTGACCATTTGGCAGAATTAGGATTTGACCCACAATTTGGTGCAAGGCCTTTGAAAAGAGCCCTTCAAAGAGAGGTGCTAAACCTTCTCTCAAAGAAAATTCTTGCGGGAGAAGTAAAGCCCGAATCAAATATTCTCATTGATTATTTTGAAGAGGAAGGCTTGGTTTTCCGAAACATTGCCGAAACCCCGGTCATTGATTAAACGTAATTTCAAATAAGAGAATCCCGGTAAACTGCCGGGATTTTTTTTAGCTTCGAAATAAAATTTAAATCCCATGAAAACCTCAATTCCTACCTTATTGTTCACCCTAATTTTTGTGGCTTGTTCAACGGTTCCCTTAACGGGAAGGAAGCAAACAGCCTGGATTCCTTCTACCCAAATGAATAGCCTTAGCTCAAGCTCGTACCAAGATGTTTTATCCTCCAATCAAGTGGTTACCACCGGAGCTCAAGCTCTTCAGGTCAAAAGGGTTGGAAACAAAATCAAAGCCGCAGTTGAGCAGTACATGTCAAACAATGGAATGAAGGATGAGATCAGCGATTATTCATGGGAGTTCAATTTGATCAAAGACGAAACGGTAAACGCTTGGTGCATGCCTGGAGGAAAGGTGGCTTTTTACACCGGAATCATGCCCATTTGCGGGGATGACGCAGGGGTGGCAGTTGTGATGGGACACGAAATTGCCCATGCCATCGCCCAGCATGGAAACGAAAGAATGACCCATAGTTTAATGCAACAGTTTGGAGGAATTGCTCTAGATGTAGCACTTTCTGAAAAACCCGAGCAAACCAAAAACCTATTCATGTCGGCATACGGAATTGGCTCTCAGGTTGGTGTCATGCTTCCCTTTTCTAGAACCCACGAAACCGAAGCTGATAAACTGGGCTTGATTTTCATGGCAATGGCTGGTTACAATCCTGAAGAAGCCCCTAAGTTTTGGGAAAGGATGGCCGCTCAAGGCGGAGCAAATGTTCCAGAATTTTTATCCACTCACCCCGCGCATAATACCCGAATTGAGAACTTAAACAAGTTCATGCCCGAGGCGAAGAAGTATTACAAGCCCTAATTTATAATGCGATGAGCCCTTCAATTTCCCCGGCCCGCTTATAAACGTGCAGGATGTCATCGGCTGATAGCATGACTTCCTTAACCGAAAAGCTAATGTAGGAACCTTTCTTGCTTTGTTTGGTGTAGATTTCTGCATCTTGCCCAAACAAAGACTCTACTTGAGCATATTTCTTATTGTCAGCAGGGATAATGAACTTGAACATATAAACGGTTGGCCATTCGGTAACATCATTCAACAGGTTTCTGAGTTGGTTAAGTTTATCTTCTTCTGATGACATTTTCTAATTTTAAATAAATACGTGTTTCAGCCTGCAAATGTTAGGAAATGATTGGTAAAACAAAGGTTATTCACCCAAAAAAATGGTTGATTTCGGGTCCACCAGGCTCTGGAAAGTCAAGTCTTCTTTATGCACTAAAGGGAGACGGGTTTACCGTCTTTGATGAAATTGGAAGAGATATCATTCAGGAGGAGGTTTCGAAAAATTCAGAAGTTCTCCCCTGGAAAAACTTGAAGGCATTTAGTTTGAAAGTACTTAGTCGGCGAATTTTAGATCAATCCACCCATGCCGCAGAACATCAATTTTATGATCGGGGCATTCCTGACTTGGCGGCTTATTTTCTGGTGAAAGGCCAGCCCATTCCTGCTGAAATTCACGATGCCGCCCTCAAGCACCGATACGAAACCCAAGTTTTTGGTTGCACCCCATGGAAAGAAATCTACACCCAAGACGCAGAGCGAAAGGAAAGCTTTGAAGAAGCCCAAAAGCTCTATGCGGCCTTAAAAACCGTCTGTTTCCGATATGGTTATAAATGGCTAGACATTCCAAAGGGAAGCTTGGAAGACCGAAAAACATTCATCCTTGACCACATTCAAGCATGAGTCCGATTGAAGTTTTAAGAAAATACTGGGGCTACCCTGCCTTCCGACCTCTTCAGGAAGACATCATTCAAACGGTGGTTTCAGGAAAAGACTGTTTGGCCCTTTTACCTACCGGCGGAGGGAAATCGATTTGCTTTCAAGTTCCGGGTTTAATGCTTGAGGGTCCTACCCTGGTCATTTCCCCCTTAATTGCCTTAATGCAAGACCAAGTGGCCCAATTGCAGGCTAGAGGGATTAAGGCGGTTGCCCTAAGCTCAAGCATGCCAGCCTCTGAGCTTAATTTAGCCCTTGATAATATGATGACCGGGGCTTACGACTTCATTTACCTAGCCCCTGAACGCCTTGCCTCGGCAAATTTCAAAGCCAGGATTCAGTACCTAAAACCCGGATTAATAGCCATAGATGAGGCCCATTGCATTTCCCAATGGGGCTATGATTTCCGTCCGGCTTATCGAAAAATAAAAGAGCTAAGAGAAATTCACCCTGAGGTACCTGTTTTGGCATTGACCGCTTCTGCCACCCCTGCCGTTTGTGAAGATATATGCAAGCAACTGGAGATTGGTCAGGTGCTCAAAAAGAGTTTCGTTCGGAACAACCTCTCTTTCACCCTTAGGGAAACTGAAAACCGGTATTCAGAAATTGCTCATATCCTGAATTCCGTTCCAGGTTCGTCGGTGGTTTATACCCGTTCCAGAAAGGCTTGTAGGCAAATTGCAGAGTACCTCCAAAACGAGGGCATCTCAGCTGACTATTACCATGCCGGGCTAAAGTCTGAGGAAAGGGAAAGAGCCCAAGATGAATGGATTTCCAACAAAACCCGGGTCATTTTAGCAACCAACGCCTTTGGTATGGGCATCGACAAGCCTGACGTGCGAACCGTAATTCATTATCAAGCTCCGGATAGCCTGGAGGCTTATTACCAAGAAGCAGGTAGAGCCGGAAGGGATGGAAAAAAAGCCTACGCAGTTTTACTATTGAGTCCATCAACTCTTAAAAGCATTGAGTCGAAAAAAATTGAGATTCCTGAAATGCGTGAGATTAGGCGGGTATATGAATGTTTAGGAAGCTATTTTAAGATCCCTGTTGGGGGTGGTCAATTTACCTATCACCCCTTTGATCAGGTAGATTTCATGAAGAGGTATGAACTGGATGAGGAAACGGTAAACCGATCTATGCAAGTATTAGCCCTACAGGGCATTATTACCCATGAGCTTAGTCAAGAATCCCATAGCCGGTTAAGGATAAGGGCAAGTAGAGAGGTGGTTTACGATTACCAAGTTCGGTTTCCTAAAATGGACATTATTCTAAAGGCTTTGCTTAGATCCTATGGCGGCATATTTGATAGCATGGTTCCGGTGAAAGAAGATAAGCTAGCCCGAGCTTTAAAAACATCCAAAACAGAATTTATCAAGGCGCTTCGGAAGCTTGATCAGGATGAAATCATTTACTATTCTGAAAAAAGAGACCTCCCTTTGCTTGGATTCCTTGAAGCCAAAGAGCCCAAGGGACATTTATTGGTGAAAAAGGATTTATTGATCTGGTTGAAAAGAATGTACAAAGACCGGAATGAGGCAATGCTCAACTTCCTTACCCAGGATTCTTGTAGGATGCAAGGCATCGTGGCCTATTTTGGAGAAGAAGCAGCCCCATGTGGAATATGCGATTGGTGTGTGAGGGAGAAAAAAGCCCATTCCTACCAGAACCTCGACCAAGAGCTTTTAAAAGCCCTTAAAGAATCTTCACCCATTTCCAGTCAAGAACTCCTTCAAAAGTACCCAAGATCCATCCATGCAAACATCGGACAAAGCCTGAGAAATCTAATTGACCAAGAAAAAGTCATCCTTGGCAAAGGCCAAATATTACATTTGCCAAATGAAAACTAAACTTCGCATTGTATTTATGGGAACCCCGGAATTTGCGGTTCCTTCCATGATTGCCATTCATGAAAATTTTGAACTGGTAGGGGTTATTACGGCCCCAGACAAAAAGGCGGGTAGAGGACATAAACTTCAGGCTTCGGCGGTAAAGAAATCGGCCCTTGACCTTAACCTTCCAATTCTTCAGCCTACCAATTTAAAAGACCCAGAATTTCAAGATGAGCTTAGAGGGCTTGAGGCAGATGTGTTTGTTGTGGTTGCTTTTAGAATGTTACCAGAATCCGTTTGGTCCATGCCCAAGTTAGGAACCATTAACCTTCATGCCTCCCTCCTTCCACAATATAGAGGTGCTGCACCCATTCATTGGGCGGTTATGAACGGGGAGCCTCATTCAGGATTAACCACCTTTTTGATCAGGCATGAAATTGATACAGGAGCCATTCTACTTCAAAAGGAAATGAGGATTGGAGAAAAGGAAACCACCGGTTCATTGCATGATCGGATGATGGAAAAAGGAGGTTCATTATTGGTAGATACCCTGAATGCTTTCGCGGAAGGAAAACTAAAACCGAAACCCCAAGAAGAATTTGAACTTAGTCAGATTAAAAAGGCTCCCAAGCTTAGGAAGCCTATGTTTTATATAAATAAGGACTGGGAGGCAGAAAAAATATTCAACCACATTCGAGGGCTCTCTCCTTACCCAGCCGCATTATTACCCGTAGAAAATCCAGAAAAGGAAAGAATGGATTTGAAGATTTACCTAACGGAAGCTCCGATTCTAGAAGGAAAAAACCTTGAATCAGGCCTTATAAGGGAAGGAAACCGCCTGTTTTTACAAGCCAAAAATGGGCGTCTTGAAATCTTAGAAATGCAGATTCCGGGCAAAAAACGCCTAAAAACTCAGGAAATTTTGAACGGAATGGATATAAATTCAGGCTGGAAATGGCTGGAAGCCCCCTCTACATCCCAGTAAAAACAATGGTTCAGCCCTAAAAACCAGCGGGTTTATCAACAAAATACCTTCAATTATTCACAAAATGCAGAAAAAATCAAGCAGACTCTTGCTTGGCCTTATTGTTGGGCTATATTTGTAGGGCTTTGAAAACATTGTTTAACCTAAAATTGCATGTATCATGAACAAAGCTGAACTTATTGAGGCCATGGCATCCGATGCCGGAATTTCTAAAGCTGCTGCTAAAAAAGCGCTTGACTCTTTTGTAGACAACGTTAGTGGCTCATTGGCAAAAGGAGGCCGTGTAACCTTGGTTGGTTTTGGTTCTTTCTCTACATCTCATCGTCCAGCCCGCGAAGGCCGTAACCCTCAAACAGGTGCGACCATCAAAATTGCTGCTAAGAATGTAGCGAAGTTTAAGGCAGGAGCTGACTTGAATGACAAAATCAACTAATTGAATATCAATTGGTCAACAAAAGGCTGCCGAAAGGCGGCCTTTTTTTTGCTCCAAACCTTAAGGTTGTAAACGCTTTAAGGTAAATCCTCCTTCTGAATTCAAGGCATATTCAAACCGATCGTGAAGTCTTGACTTTCTACCCTGCCAGAATTCTACCCTTTTTGGTTTTAAAAGGTACCCTCCCCAGTGTTCGGGCCTTTTGATCTTTCCAGCGGATGCCACCTTCTGGTAATTTTTTTCCAATAATTGCCTAGACTCTATTTCCTCGCTTTGTTTAGAGGCAATGGCTCCAATTTGAGAAGCCAAAGGCCTCGAATGAAAATAGGCATCCGAATCTTCGGCCGATATTTTCTCTATATCTCCCACCAAACGAACCTGTCTTTGAAGCTCAATCCAGAAAAAATTGGCGGCAGCCCTGGGCAATTGTTCAAAGGATTTTCCCTTTTTAGATTGGTAGTTGGTGAAGAAAACAATTCCGTCGGGCCTGATTTCCTTTAAAAGAACCACCCGTAAATCTGGGTATCCATCCAAACCCAGTGATGAAAGGTGAAAGGCAGTTGGTTCTTTCACCTCTGCATTCAAAGCTTCTTCCATCCATTTCTCAAATTGATCCATGGGTAATTTTGCTAAATCTTTTGATTCCAAGGACCGTAGGGCATATTCCTCCCTGATTTCACTGAGTTTCTTCATTTTCATCCTGCAAAGTAACAAAGGTCTTTTTTATAATGCGGAAAAATTTTTTACATTGAAGACCCGAAAGTAATTCTCTCAAATTGAAGACTTTGAACTCTAAAAAAGGTTATTTACTCATCGCTGAGCCAACACTCATTGATGATTCTTTCAATCGAACCATCGTGTTAATAGCTGACCATCAAGAAGGTGGAGCCATTGGCTTTATTACCAACAAACCCCTTCCGGTTCAACTCACCGATCTTCTTCCTGATTTTCCAGATTTTGATGCTCCTATTTTTTACGGCGGACCGGTTCAGCAGGATAACCTTTATTTCATTCACTCCCTTGGAAAAGTTATTCCAGGCTCTGTTGAAATTTCTAGAGGAATTTATTGGGGAGGAAATTTAGCCGCCCTTATGGAGCTTATCGATAAGGGAGAAGTAGAAACCCACGAAGTGCGATTCTTTATGGGTTACGCCGGTTGGCAGTCGCAACAACTTGAGGGTGAAATCAAAGAAGAGTCTTGGTTGGTGGTTGAAAACTTACCGAATATTGACCTCATGCAAGACCATCCAGACGCACTTTGGAGAAAGGCTCTTTTGCAAATGGACGATAAATATAAAATTTGGGCTAATGCTCCGTCTGACCCTCTTTTGAATTGATCAATTCATAGAACGCCTCAGTAATTTCACGCGCTTTTTCCCCAGTAAACGACTTCTTTTTATACCCCGAAACCCATTGAATTCCCTTTGCCATATTGGTCAGCAAAACATCATCTGACTTTATCAAATCAAAGGGCTTAATGTCTTTTTCTATGGGCTCAAGGCCGATATCTTTTGCCCGGTCAAGAAGGTTTTTCCTAAATACACCCTTTAAACATCCTGACTCCAAAGGGGGAGTTATTAATTTATTTCCTTGAATTAGGAATAAATTCGATGAACTGGCTTCCACCAAATTGCCTTTCTCATTGATTAATATGGCCTCGTCCAAATCATTTTCTTGAGCGAAAATCCCGGCAAGGGTATAAATTGCAGAACCAATGGTTTTTAAGTTTGACAATCGACCAGAAGGCTTGTGATGGTATTGAAAAGTATCGAGTACCAGCCCTGAATTATAAACCGGATAAGGGGCAATGCTACTAGGCTCTCCGCTAATTACATATTCGGGTTTATTTGATTCAGGAGTATACCTCCCACCTGAGCTGCGGTATACCATTAATTTAAGCCTAACATGGGTATTTGCCCAAAGATTGGCTTGAATCAATTCCTTGCATTTCTCTTCTAGAAACTCTGGGGTCCAAGACATTGGAATTTCAAACCTAAGAAACCGCATGCTTCCCATAAGGCGGAAATAATGATCTTCAAAAAAGAGGATTTCTCCATTTGAGTACATCATGGTCTCAAAAAGCCCATCACCGTACTGAAAGGCTCTATTTGAATACGAGAAACTTAATTCTTCAGAAGATACTAATGCGTCGTTATGAATGAAATTCATAGAAAATATTGGCTTAAATTCAGGCCGCGAAGGTCGGAATTTGCTTTTATCTTCAAACCTTTAATTCCAGCAGAATTTGCCGCCTGAACATCTGAATCCTTATCCCCAATCATAAGGGCATTCTCTGCCTTCACCTTGTATCTATGAAGTGCACGTTCAATCATTAAAGATTTCGGCTTTCGGTCTAGACTATTTGAAATTAAATCATGGTGTGGGGAAACAAAAAAATCAAGGATTTCAATTTCATGCCTGCCCAGTTCCGCTTGAATTTTCTGGTGTACTGCCCGCACATCCTCCATAGTATAAAGGCCCTTTGCAATTCCTCCTTGATTGGTGATCACCACAAAGTCAACCCCTATCCTTTTCAAATCAGCAAGAGATTCTACCAAGCCAAAATTAATCTGGAGATCTTCGAGTCTCCATACGTAGTTTCCTATTTCTTCATTGATGACCCCATCTCGGTCTAAAAACAAAACCTTCCTTTCCATCTCGCGAAGTAAACAAGTTTCGCCTAGAATTCCTTTTCAATTTGAAAATCAAGTTTCAAATGAACTCCCTCCAACCATGGCCGCCCTAAACAGGAAAAGCAAAGCCTATTGATACAACCTCCTTATTATCAGTGGGTTTACTATTGATTTAGAGAGTTCTTTCCTCGAATGGCATGCGACTTGAAAAGTTTAGCCCAAACCCTAAAAAAGTTTAACCCTAAACACAAGAAAATGAAAACGTTAAGAAACACTGCTCTAGCCATATTGATTGGAATAGGACTGACCTCATGTTCAAAATACGAAGACGGACCAGCTATTTCCTTTGTCTCAAAGGTAGAACGAATTGAAAACGATTGGGAAATCGAAAAAGCCGAACGTAATGGCGAAAATGTAACCGAGGAATACGACCAGTATGAACTCTATTTAAATGAAGATTATACAGCGAGGCTGGTGGCGGTTTATACCTCTGATAACATCACCTTTCAATACGAAACCGATGGAAATTGGGAGTTTGAAAATGACAAAGAAGAGTTGAAACTCGACTTTGAAAATGACGATGCAGACAATACCTACATTATATTGCGTCTGAAAAAAGATGAGCTTTGGCTTGAAAACAAGGAAGACGGAACCGAACTTCATTTAGAGCCTATGTAATTTTTATTGGAAAACCCTGACCTAAAAAGTTGTCTCATAACTGGGGCAACTTTTTTTATTGCTTTAGATTCACAGCTCCATCAGGCTTTTTATTATGTGATAAGTGAACCTTTGATCCCATTCCAATTTACTTCTTGGATTTACCCTAATTCTGAACTCTAAATTCAATTTTCTATGTTTGAAAGGAAATTTCATATCTGCTACCATGAAGAATTCACCTTTAATCTTTACTGATTTTTGCTTCTGTGGCCGATTCACCCTTTAAAAACCGGCCCATGAAAACTTCCCTTTACTTTTCTATTAATCCCTTGGCCTTTGCAGCCTTGGTAGTTTTTTTTCTATTGTTTTCTTGCAAAGACAAAGAGCCAGACCCCATACCCACTTTTTCAGACAAAGAAAGCATCACCTGGTATGAGTCAACCAAGCCCTATGTAAATGATACTGTGTTGAACAAGCCCAGGGAGCCTTACCATCCAAGCGGTTGGGGTGGTTACCCTGGGTCGGTTACTACAGGTCACGGATTTAGATATAACGGACTAGAAACGTTTTCAATGTACTGGCCTGCAGACAGTATTAATGGTTTACGAGCTGTTGACAGGCCGGTGGGCGCCTGGACTGAAGTACATTTTCAACCACGAATGATTGGCGAGTTTCAATTAATATCAAGTAAATCCCTAGACAGTGTAGGGAACCATAACTATGCTAGTTTAAAAGTTTACCGATCAATCTATAACCCCAAAGTAAATAATTTTCAGAAATTAGTATTTGATGTCATACCCAACCACCCCTTCAATCATTTTGAAGTAAGCAGAGCTGCTGGACATTATCAAGAAGAAGGCGACTGGGACACTTGGTTCACCTTGAAAGCTTCAGCGGCCCTTGCCAGCCCTGACACCAACGAGACCCTATACATTCGAGACCTGAACCTGAACTATGCGCTTTGGGCTAAATTATAAAACCTTCTTTTAAACCAATTATCTAACCCTAATTTTCTAATTATGAACCAGAAAATGAACTGGGTTGTCATGCTACCATGATAACCTAGCGAAACTCCTATGCTCAACATTTTCAAGTTCGGCACTCAAGCCACCAAAGTTGTTTAATTGCCTTAGAAAACAAGATTGGTGACTGAGGAATTTACTTTGGAGGATTTCCGTAGGGTTATTCGTAAAGAAAAAGTGTTTTAAGTCAAAGCTACTCTCTAAAAGACTTTAATGATTGAAACAATCCAAGAATTTCTTCCTGGGTTTTCTGTGTAGCGAGACCGAGATTTGCTAGGTTCACCTCAGGCGGATAGGAATCCGACACCTTTTAAGAAAATCAAAAAAGCCCAGAAATTTCTTCCTGGGCTTTCTGTGTAGCGAGAGAGGGACTTGAACCCTCGGCCTCCGGGTTATGAATCCGACGCTCTAACCAGCTGAGCTACCTCGCCATTATTTTTCACAGTCTAACCAACTGCCTGTCTCGTTCGGCGCGTAGCAACAAAACGAGAAGCTACCTCGCCATTATTTTGGGGCGGCAAATATAAGTAGTCTTTTTTTTCAAACAAGGGTTTTCTGAAATTTGATTCACAGCCTCAATTTTTTTATTTCCGCCCTTTTTATACCTTACCCACCTGAAAAATTGTACCAACCCTGTTATGGCGCTTAAATTATGATAAAATACTCCCTTGAATTCCCAATGAAATCTTCGGTGAAGATTCTATATAATTCTCTAGCCACCCCTAGTGGTCTTTCTGAATGGTTTGCCAACGATGTGAACATCCGAGATGGGATTTACACCTTCGAATGGGAGTACTCTACCCAGTCTGCCGAATTATTGACTAAAAAACCCAATGAATACATCAAATTCAGATGGGAAGACTACGACGATGACACCTATTTTGAATTTCGAATTCAATTGGATGAGCTTACCGGCGACGTTTCGCTTATTGTAACTGACTTCGCCGAAGACGAGGACGACATGGAAGAGTCTAAGCTGCTTTGGGAGCGCCAAATTGGCGACCTTATGCATAGCATCGGATCCTAATCGGCTTTAAAAATCTTTCTAAAGGCTCTTCCATTCTCAGAAGGGCCTTTTTACTTTTCATCCATTTCAGATTGATTTCACAGGAAATCCCCTTGACTGTGCCTCACCTTGTTCATCTTGGCTATCTTTGGACCAAAATTCGGCTGAATTGAAAAAATTACATGCCTTAATCATTCGGTCCTTCATAGGCCCTTTCATAGCAACCTTTTTCATTACTCTATTTGTTCTGCTCATGCAGTTCTTATGGAAATACCTAGATGATTTGGTTGGGAAGGGGCTCGATTTACTGACCTTAGCTGAATTGGTAGTATATGCTTCGGCCTCCTTAGTGCCCTTAGCCCTTCCCCTGGCCATTTTGCTGTCTTCTATAATGACCTTTGGGGCCATGGGTGAACATTATGAATTGGTGGCTCTTAAATCAAGCGGAAACTCTTTGTTGAGAATCATGTTTGCCCTCATTGTTTTTGTTTCCTTCATTACCATTGGCGCCTATTATTTCAGCAATTATGTAATTCCTGCTGCCAACCTTAAACGGTCTACCCTTTTGCTTTCCATTCGAAGGCATAAACCTGCCTTGAACATTCGAGAAGGTGAGTTTTACCATGGTCTTGATGGATACTCTATTAAAGTGGGGTCAAAGACAAATGAAGGAAAAACCTTGAATGATATTATTATTTACGACCATACGGTGGGGGCCGGAGCCAAAAAGGTAATCCGTGCTAGGTCAGGTAATATGGTGGTAACTCCGGATGAACGGTATTTGGTTTTCACCCTTTTTGAGGGCAATTCTTATGAAGAGCCCTTGAACCGGAAAAAATCTGGAACCAAATATCCTTTTCTAAGGACTTCCTTTGAAAGGGAAGAGATTCGATTCGACCTTTCAAGTTTCCAAATGGAGCGCGTTGACGAGGATGTTTTCAAAAAACACTATCGCATGCTAAATATCCCTCAACTGGAAGAAGCCATTGACTCGCTTCAAACCAGATTTGAGGATAAGAAAAAGGAATTTGTTCACCAGAGCCAAGAACGTATAAAAATGGCCGGCGATACAAAGCTGTTCAAGGTTCTTGACACCCTCGAGGCTTCCCCTCCTAAGGTGAGCAACCATTTGGTCTTAGACGAGTTTAAGTCGCATAGATGGAAAGGAATTATAGAAACCGCGCAAAACCTGGCCCGGTCTAACCAAGCTTTTACCCGAAGTTCAAGCCGAGAATTTCAATCGAGAATTGAACGAATCTGGAAGCATGAAGTAGAATGGCATCGGAAAATCACCCTTTCTATGGCCTGCTTGCTTCTCTTTTTTGTAGGAGCTCCGCTGGGGGCGATTATTCGGAAAGGCGGACTCGGAATGCCCTTTGTTGTGGCTGTGGGTATATTCTTGGTCTATCATATCTTCACCATGATTTCGGAAAAAATGGCCCTAAACGGGGTGATGTCTCCTTGGCTCGGCATGTGGCTTCCGGGTATGGTCTTATTGCCCATTGGTTTCCTTCTAACCTATAAAACCAACCGAGATTCAGCCATTATGTCTGCGGAAGCCTATCGAATTTTCTTTGAAAAGCTCTTCAAAAAATTAAAACGGAAATGAGGGTTTTACTCCTTGCTCATAAGCCTCCCTACCCCATTATTGACGGGGGCTGTAAGGCTATTGAATCAAGCCTAATGGCTTTGGTCAATGCCGGGGTTTCCGTTGACCTGTTGACTTTTACCACCCATAAGCATCCTGGCAAGGGAGAATGGCCTAATCATGAAAACTTCAATTTTTACAAAGTCCCCATTGATACCCGGGTCAAAACCTTTCCGGCAATAAAAGCTTTAATTCAGAACAAATCGTACAACCTTAACCGCTTTAAGTCTAAGGCCTGGAGGACCCAGTTTCAAGAATTAACCTCAAAGAACACCTATGACATCATCCATGCAGAAAGCCTTTTTTCTTTGGCAGACCTAGATTGGATTAAGTCAATTACCTCAACCCCCGTTATCTATCGCTCGCATAATGTAGAGGCTAGCATTTGGTTTGACCTTAAAGAGGCATCCGGAGGATTGAAAAAGCCCTATCTCAACCTCTTGGCAAAGCAAATCAAGAAGGCCGAAATGGAAATTGCAAAAAACGTGACCGGAATCATTGCCATTCAATTTGAGGATGAAAAATGGTATTCAGATTTGGGAATTCAACACACCACCACCCTCTTACCCAGTCAAGATACTTTTGGGGATTCAGATTATAAAAACAATTCCTTTTATCATCTGGGGGCTATGGATTGGCAACCTAATTTGGAGGGAGTTCAATGGCTGATCGAAGAAATTTGGCCAATGGTTTTGAAGGAAATCCCTGAGGCTAAATTAAGCTTGGCTGGCAAGAATTTCCCAAAAGATGTAAAGGGGTTCAAAGGAATTAACTTGGAGGGAGAGGTTGAGTCTTCTCATGAATTTATACAGTCGCACGGAATTGCTTTAATTCCGCTTAAAAGCGGAGGAGGAATCAAAATCAAACTCTTAGAGGCAGCCGCCCTGGGTAAACCGGTTGTGAGTACCTCAAAAGGATTGGAAGGAACCGATTTGGGAGAAGACGAGGTTTTTCTTGGAAATACTGCTCAAGAATTTGCCGACGCCATGATAGAGGCCTGGAAAAAGGAGGATGTACGAGGTGATAAAGGACGCCGTCTTAAAACCTGGGCACGTAAAAATTTAGGTCCGGAAGCATGCCAAAAATCTTTGGTTTCATTTTACAAGGAAATACTAGAGGCATGAAGATTAGCGTGATTTTATCAAGGTTTCCTTACCCCCTAGAAAAAGGCGATAAATTGAGGATTTACCATCAGATCAGACTTCTTCAAAAAGAACATCAGGTTCAGATCATCGCGGTTACCGAATCTAAACCTGAGCCAGAGCACATACAAGAACTTGAAAAGATTTCCTCAGAAATTCATTTCTACCCCCTCCAAAAATCAAATCAAATCTGGCAATTGTTCCAAGCTTTTTTCAAAGGATTACCCCTGCAACTTGGCTATTTTTTCCAACCCCAACTTTTCAAAGATTTACCCAAACTATTGAAGGAATTTGGTACCGAAACAGCGTATTTTCAGCTTCCCCGTACCGCACCTTATGCTCGTGATTTAAAAATTAGAAAGGTGATTGATTACCAAGACACTTTTTCTCAAGGCATGTACCGGCAGTACAAGAAATCAAACCTACTCTTAAAGCCCCTGCTTTGGATGGAGTATAAACGAATGCAGAGGTACGAAGCCAAAATACTAGACCGGTTTGATGCCAGTACCATAATTTCGGAACAAGACAGAGAGTTGATTCAACACCCGAAACGAGACCAAATTAAAATTGTTCGAAATGGGGTTGATTTTGAATTCTTTCATCCCAATCCTAGGATCGAAAAATCCTTTGATCTCGTTTTCGTTGGAAACATGTCCTACCCCCCAAACATTCTAGCGGCCGAATTCTTAGTCAACGAAATCCTTCCCAAATTAAAATCTGAGCCAAAGGTTTTAATTGCCGGAGCCAATCCGCATAAACGGGTTGAGAAGCTGAGCTCTCATCAAGTGGTAATATCAGGATGGTTGGATGATATTCGGGAAGCGTATTGGAAATCCAAAATATTCATTGCTCCGATGAAAATCGGCACCGGACTACAAAACAAGCTTCTAGAAGCCATGAGCATTGGTTTGCCTTGCATCACTACTCCCTTAGCAAACAATGCCCTTCAGGCTCCTAAATCAAGCATTTCAATTGGGGAATCCTCAGATGAATTAGCCCAAGCAATAGAGAAATTGCTTCAAAACCCGAATCAAATCAAACATCAGGGAGAGCTGGGGCGTAAATTTGTACACCAGGAGTTTTCTTGGGAGGCGGCAATTAAGCCCCTAAATGAAATTCTGCAAGGGTAAATGCCTACCTTTGCAGCCCAAAATTGAAAGCATGAGCAGCGATATACAATTAAATACAATTGAAGAGGCTTTAGAAGACATTAAAGCGGGTAAGGTGGTAATTGTGGTTGATGATGAAGACCGCGAGAATGAAGGGGATTTTGTGGCTGCCGCCGAAATGGTTACCCCTGAAATGATCAACTTCATGGCCACTCATGGAAGAGGCTTAATTTGCACCCCCCTTCCCGAAGATCGCTGCGATGAATTGGGATTGGAACTCATGGTTGGAAAAAATACAGCCATGCATGAAACCCCTTTTACAATTTCGGTTGACCTAATTGGCCACGGTACTACTACCGGAATCTCTGCATCCGATCGGGCCAAAACCGTTCAGGCTTTGGTTGACCCGAATACCAAGCCAACCGACTTAGCCAGACCCGGGCATATTTTCCCCTTAAAGGCGAAAAAAGGTGGAGTTCTAAGAAGAACCGGACATACCGAAGCGGCAATAGACCTTGCTCGACTTGCTGGATTACAACCCGCCGGACTCATTGTGGAAATCATGAATGAGGATGGTACCATGTCTAGGTTACCTGAGCTAAAAGAAATTGCAGAAAAATTTAACTTGAAGCTCATTTCCATTGCTGATCTCATTGCCTACCGCATGAAACACGACTCTTTGATTGAACGCAAAGAGTCAGTGAAAATGCCTACAGATCACGGAACTTTTCAAATGACTGCCTATAAGCAATTGAGCAATGGATTGACCCATTTGGCTTTAACCAAAGGCGATTGGAAAGAAGCAGACCCCGTTATGGTTCGGGTTCATTCAAGCTGTGTAACCGGTGATATTTTCCATTCAAATCGCTGCGATTGTGGAGATCAGCTTCAAGCTGCCATGGAGCAAGTTGAGGCCGAAGGAAAAGGGGTTATTGTTTATATGAACCAAGAAGGTAGAGGAATTGGTCTGATCAATAAACTAAGAGCTTATAGACTTCAAGAAGAGGGAATGGATACGGTTGAGGCCAACCATGCCCTAGGCTTTAACAGCGATGAAAGAGATTATGGGGTTGGAGCTCAAATTCTTAGAGACTTGGGCGTTCGTAAGATTCGCTTACTCACCAACAACCCTAAAAAAAGAGCTGGACTGATTGGTTACGGATTGGAAATTGTGGAAAATGTTGCTCTAGAAGTAGAAAGCAATCAGCACAATGCTCAATACTTAAAGACCAAAAAAGAAAAATTAGGGCACTCTTTAAAACTAGGAAACCAAGGAGAAGATTAGTTTTCTTCCCTGGCCTTTTTCCGTTTGGCCTTTCTAGCCTTCATGCGATTCAAGAGTTCATCCACGGTATCAAATTCTTCTCGATAGAAAATACCAACCCCTTGAGTGTAATTAATTTGCTCATCGGTGGGGTCGTATTCATTGGATCGGTTAAAGGCCTTGGCCCTCACCCTTCCGTCTTGGGTAATGTTTACCTCCACGCTAACATCTCCTACCAAAGAAGATGTATTATTGTTTGACTCCTCCAATGGAACACCCACATTTGAATTAATGGTCACCCGATCATCAAAAAGTTGAGTAGAAAGGGCTACCTCCAGTTCTTGGCTGGTTAATTGCCGCTCATTTCCTGCCCTATAGTTTACCCCCAAATCAAATCGATCGCTCCACTGAGAAATCATTTGCGATACTTGGTTTGAAAGCAATTCGTAGGTATTGGTCTGGAAACCTTGACCGGCCTGTGCCAAATAAGAACTTGGTCCGGTACCCGATTGTATGAAAGAATTCAAAACCAATAGAGAAATCACCTGAGTATTCATTTCATTTTGATTCTTCAAGCGCTCATCCAATTCATTTTGAACTTGGTCTGGAGCATTCGGAGCGTCGATGTTGAAAGCGATTTCTGGTTGAGTCAGGGTTCCGGTAACCATAAGGTCTAGCTCAATGTCTCTTTTTACCCGGCTTGTATCTGAGGCCAGTTGAAGATTGTACAAGGAGGTTCTGGTGGTGTACTCGGCCACTAGATTTAACTGGGCTTTATACGGATCGCCATTCCAAGAAATGCTTCCGCCTGGCTCTACCTTGAATTTTTTATTGATTAAGTTTTCAAGAGTGAACAAATAGTCTCCTTCGGTAACCGTGTAATCACCGTACATATTGAAGTCTCCTAGACTCGTAATTTCAAGCTGAAGGTTGGCATATCCTCTTCCTCGAATAATATCTCCAACCTTTTCATCAAAAATGATTTCAACTTGAGATTCAGGGGTCACTTCAAGCTGAAAGTCAAGGGTGATTCCGGTGAGATCCGCTTGGTATTCTTCTTTTTCAACCACCTCTGAAGAATTGATTGAATCTAGGTTTGAAACAAATTTTATGTAAGACCGCTCTCCTACCTTTTCATAACCACTAAGCGGGATGCTAAACTTAGTACCTTTATTTGCCTTGGCGGCGATGCCCATATAGATGTCATTGACGGGCCCTGAAACCGAAATTCTACCCGTACCAATGGCCGAGCCATAATAAAGATCAGAACTACCTTGTGAGGTATTTAAACAAAGCAGTGAATCTGTAACAATACCTAGGTCAAGCCGAATGTCTTTAAGCTTATTGTGGTAAATTTTCCCTTGAATTTCTGCCATTCCAGAATTTGGATCCCGAAGTTTAAACTGCCTGAACTCAATGAAGTCGTTTTCCAAGTGGAGAATTGCCTCTCCATCAATGTTGTACCTCACGTTTAAAAGAGGAATCCGGAAATTGGCTTTTTGAAATTTCACATCCCCCTTAACCATTGGCTTCAATGGGGTTCCGGTAATTTTAAGATCACCAAAGGCCTTCCCGTAAAGGGGATCAGCAATGCTTTTCAGATAATTGGAAATTGACTGGAGTTTGAAATTATTCACCTTTAGATTAATGTCAAGACTCTCTCCAGTTGAAAACGGAAAATAAGCTCCATGAACCGCCAAATTCTCGAAGGAATTATTCACCAAAGCCCCATCTATATTCACCTTTTCCTCATTGGCATCCCATTGAGTGATGAGGTTTAGTTTTCCCATTTCCTGCTTATTCAATTCCAAAGAGTCAACCACCACAACCAAGTCCGCAATGGCCTTTCCTGATAAGCCTCTCACCGATCCGCTAATATCTGCCCAACCCTTCAAGTGGGTGCCCGAGGCAAGTAAATAAGGACGAACAATCAGCAAATCAACCGAGTCAAGATCTAAACGCAGGCGGTCGTCGTAATCCGGACCAATGACCCCGTCTAGGTTAATGATTTGGTTCTTTGAAACCATGAAGAAATCATCTACCAAGATTGAATCTTTTTGAATAAGAACCTCACCCCCCTCTTGAATTACCCATTGGTCTTCATTGATTCTGGAAGTCGCCTCATCCAGATGGATTTTAATCTGATCAGGTTTTGGTAAGGTGGCATATCCCTTAACCCTAGTTTTTGCATCCACATAATCATCGAGGATGAGTTGAACATCAAAGCTGGCCGTATCCTTCCAAAGCTGGTTTTTCACCACCAAAGAATCCAATTGTAGTTTTTTAGACACTAGAACCTGGCCTACTTCGGCTTCGGTAATCAAAACCTCAGAAATTCTATTGGTATTCAATTCAAGCCTTCTCAGAGTATACGATTCATACCTTATACCGGGTAAGTTTAGGTTTAATCTTAATTCATTGGAAGCGGTACTGAAATACCCGTTGAGGGCAGCCCCTGGCTCAACCGTAAGCTCGGGAGCAAAAATATCTGTGATGGGGGTAATGTTGATGATTTCAGCAGTAAGGTTGAACTGCTGAAGACCTACCACCCTCTGTTTCGGGTATTTTGAGAAATAGGTGGACAGCATGTTTTTTCCAGCCTGAGCCAGTCCGCTGAAGTTATAAATCCCTTCAATTTTGGCCGTGGCCATATCTGAGCGAACCGAAAGGGTTCGGTAGGTTCCTTTTTGGCTAGACTCTACTACTAAATCTGAGAAGTAATAATAGTTTTCGGTGGTTTCTATATTGGTATTGCTCAGGGTAATATTACCCGTAAGCTCGTCTAGGGTGCCTCCTTGAAAATCTAAGTCAACGGCCATGGTTAAACGGGCAATGCTGTCTTTCTCGTAGAAATTTAAGGCATATAAATCTGCATAATCAATATAAGCTGTGGCATCAACAATGGGCCGACTTCCAGAAAAATCTGCCTCACCATTGAATTCAAAGTCTAAATTTTCTTCTTCAACATTAACCTCTCCTATGAATTTTTTATCAGCCAGAGACCCTTCCAATAAAACCCCAGTATAGGTATAGCCGTTGAACTCAAGGGATTTAATTTCTCCTTCCAAATCGGTTTCAAAATGGTCTAAATTCAGTCCCTTACCAGAAACGGTTGAATACATGCTAAGCCTTCCTAGCTGCTTATTGTTTAGAATGGAGCCCAACTCTACATTTTCTAAGGCAAGTTCTCCTTGGTACTCTCCTTGAACCACCAAAGAATCATATTGGAAAGAGAGGTTCATATCCACCTTTCCAAAATTGGTAGACAAGGCTCCGTCGGTCTTAATATTTTTCAATCCGCCCTTTAGGCTACCCTCAAAAACTAAATTGCCCAGACCTTCAAAATTCTCAGGCATTTTTTGGCCGCTAGCAGCTTGAAACCAGCCGGGGTAATCAGATTGATTCAAAACCATGCCGTAAACTCTTGCATCCACATAAATGGAATCTGGTTTCAGAAGGTTTTCCAAAACCAACTCTCCTGAGAATCGACTTTTTGATCCTAGGTTAACTTTCAGGTTTTCAGATTCAAATCGATCTATATCCCCCTTTATTCTTCCTGAAATTTGAACTTCCTCTTCCAAAGGTATTTGAGGAAAATAGGGCTTGAACTCTGCCGAATTCACCACCAAGCTTTGGATGTTTACCGTGCCCTCATACCGTTCTAAAAAAGACTTCGAAGCTTGGTCACGTTCCTCCAGTTTGATTTCCATTTCAATTTCAGAGCGATTGGTTTCCAAATAAAAATTCCGAACCGAAATTTCGTCCTGTGCATACTGAACATCCGAGGTAAACCGATTCAATTTAAAGCCCTTTAACTTTTCCTCAAACTCCAACCTTCGAATGGATACCACGATTTCATCATGGAAGGAGATATTTCCAATGTCCGCGTTGATTTCTTTTAGCTCAAGGGCTCTGAACAAGGTGTCTTTGTAATCAAAATATTGAAGGTCGCCATGCAACATGCTGATTTGTTCAATGGAAATTTTTAGGCCTGAACTTTCCTTAGCTTCCGGTTTATTGAATTGGGCCAATACCTTTTGAAAGTTAAACTCTTCTTGACCTTCAAGTCTTTTTAGCTCTAGGTGGGGGTGATATAGGCCAATGCCCGAAATTTCAACGGAGGAATTGAAAAGCGACCAGGCAGACACGGCCACTTCCGCCCTTTCCGCAAAGAGAAGGGTATCCTGGGAGTCGTCTTTGAGCAAAAATCCGGTTACCGAGGCCCGGTTTAGAAAGGATACTCGAAAACTTTCAAGGCTTACCTCCAAACCATACTCATGTTCCAGTCCGTGCATCAGCCTTTTGGCAAGGTGGTTTTGCACGGAAGGGAGGTTTAATCCGACCGCGAAAGTGAGCAAAATGCCCAGAATGAAAAGAAATATCCAGCGAAGTGTGCGCATTGGTATTATGATGGCCCAAAAGTATAAATTTGCAAGCCGAATGAGATTAGAGAATACAACTATTTTAGGCATTGAAACATCCTGTGACGATACCGCAGCTGCGGTGCTGAAACAGGGTGTACTACTATCCAATATTACAGCCAATCAAGAAGTACACCAAAATTTTGGAGGTGTTGTTCCTGAATTGGCCTCAAGGGCTCACCTTCAAAACATCATTCCTGTGGTGCAAGAAGCCATAAAACAGGCTGGCATCCGGAAATCTGAAATTGACGCCGTTGCGGTCACACAAGGGCCCGGGCTCATGGGTTCCCTTTTGGTGGGTTACTCTTTCGCGAAAAGCCTTTCCCTTTCTTTGGGTATACCCTTGATCAATGTGCATCACATGCGGGCGCATATCTTGGCGCATTTTATCAAGAAATCTCCTGATGATCATGGTCAGCCCAAATTTCCTTTTCTATGCTTAACCGTTTCCGGAGGCCATACCCAGATTGTGAAGGTAAACTCACCCTATGAAATGGAAATCTTAGGCGAAACCAAAGACGATGCGGCTGGAGAAGCTTTTGATAAGGCTGCAAAAATCATGGGACTTCCCTACCCCGGCGGTCCTTTGATTGATAAATACGCAAAAGATGGAAACCCTTCAGCTTTTACCTTCGGGAAGCCGAGGGTGGAAGGCTTGGATTTTAGTTTTAGCGGACTGAAGACCTCCTTCCTTTATACCCTTCGCAAAGAAGTTGAGAAAGACCCTGATTTTGTTGAGAAAAACAAAAAGGACATATCTGCTTCCATTCAATCTTCCATTGTGGACATTCTCATGGAAAAACTGGAGAAAGCCAGCCAAGAACATGGAATTCAGGAAATAGCCATTGCCGGAGGAGTTTCAGCCAACGGAGGATTAAGAGAAGCCCTGAGATCGCGAAAAGAAAGTTTAGGCTGGACCATCCACATTCCTCCTATGGCCTATTGCACAGACAATGCAGCCATGATTGCTATGTCAGGACATTTCCAATTTTTAAAACAAGATTTTTCAAATTTAAACGCCGTGGCTCAGGCCCGTAAACCATTTACAAAGTGAGATATTTATTTTTTTCCCTTTCCGTTTTCTTCCTGGCATCGTGTAATTCAAACGATGCAGAGAAAACCGACGCCTATTCTGGAGCCACCAAAGAAGAAAAGGAGGTAATTGTTTATCCTCAAGAAAAGCATTTGGCAAATGTTCAAATGCTAACCAATGGAGGCGATAATGCCGAGGCCTATTTTAGCTTTGATGATAGCTCCTTGGTTCTTCAAATCCGCCGCGAAGATTGGGGCTTGAACTGCGATCAAATTTTTGCCTTTAATTGGAGAAATGAAAACCTATTAGAATCAAAGCCTAAAATGATATCTACTGGAAAAGGCCGAACTACCTGTTCCTTTTTCATGCCAGGTGATACCAGCATTCTGTATGGGTCAACCCATTCCGTGCATGATACCTGTCCGGCCGTGCCTGAACGAGGGGCTGGCGGGGCATACGTTTGGCCCATTTACCCTGAATATGATATTTACGTGGCTTCCCTTGACGGGGAAATCTTGGATACCCTGGCTCCTTCTCCGGGGTATGATGCCGAAGCAACGGTTAGTCCGAAGGGAGATAAAATTGTATTTACCTCTGACCGTTCAGGAGATCTTGAGCTTTATACCATGGATATTGACGGAAGCAATATTCAGCAAATTACCGATGAGCTAGGATACGACGGAGGAGCCTTTTTCTCTCCAGACGGAAGCAAATTGGTATGGAGGGCCAGTAGACCCAAGACCGAAGAAGAAATTAAAAAGTACAAAAGCCTTTTGGCGGATGGATTGGTAGAACCCACCCAAATGGAATTGTTCATTTCTGACCTTGATGGAAGCAATCAAAGGCAAATTACCAATCTTGGCAATGCCAACTGGGCTCCTTATTTTCACCCTTCCGGGGAAAAGATTCTTTTCTCGAGCAATCATGCCTCAGAACGCGGATTCCCGTTTAATTTGTTCATGATTGACACTACGGGAGAGAACCTTGAGCAAATTACCTTTGATGGTGAATTTGATAGTTTCCCCATGTTTTCACACGATGGAAAAAAACTGGTTTGGTCGTCAAACCGTAAGAATGGAGACACAAGAAATACGAACCTTTTTATTGCAGATTGGATTGATTAAATGAAGCATTTAATTGAAATAGGAAGCCTTTTTTTCAAAATGGGATTAACTGCCTTTGGAGGGCCTGCCGCTCATATTGCGGTTATGGAGGCCGAGGTGGTTGAGAAAAGGGGCTGGATGGATAAACAAGAGTTTCTAGACTTGGTAGGAGCCACCAATTTGATTCCCGGACCCAATAGTACCGAAATGACCATGCACTGTGGCTATGTTCGGGCGGGTTACCCCGGATTGATTGTAGCGGGTGCAGCCTTCATTCTTCCAGCTGCATTGTTGACCGCTTTTGTGGCCTGGTTATACCTTCAGTTTGGAAAATTTGGTGATGCCGACACCTTCTTAATCGGATTTCGCGCAGCCGTGGGAATTGTGATTTTAGAGGCCCTGATTAAATTGGGGAAAAAAGCCTTGATTTCACCCTTAACCTGGGCTTTAGGCATTGGAACCGTGGTTGGTTTTTTGTTTGCAGTAAACCCTATTTACCTAATTCTAGCTGCCGGATTGGTTCAACTGTTTGGATCTAAATTGATAAAATCAAATCAGGTTTTCGCCCCTTTATTGGCTGTACTTCCAGCCCTTACCAATAAATCTCTTTTTCTTTCTTTCTTAAAAATTGGAAGCATCCTATTTGGATCTGGTTATGTATTGGTTGCCTACTTAGAGGATGAACTGGTTCGGAAATTGGGCTGGTTGACCCAAGAGCAATTGCTTGATTCCATTGCCATGGGACAATTTACCCCAGGCCCTGTTTTAACGACAGCCACTTTCGTGGGATTTATTTTAAAAGGCCCTATGGGGGCTCTTTTGGCAACCTTGGGCATTTTTCTGCCCTCCTTTGTATTTGCGGGCCTTTTAGCTCCTGCCGTTAAAAAATGGTCGAAGCTCCCTTTTGTGAGGCCCTTGCTAAACGGAATCAATGCAGCCGCCTTAGGATTAATGGGCGGAGCCTTAATTCAACTTGCCTATGACAACTATTTTAACTGGATTTCAGGGGTTCTCCTTGTGTTCACAGCCATATTCCGGTTTGGACCTAAAAAGCTTAGTCCGTTGATTCTCATCCCTCTCGCTGGCGCTCTGGGATTTTTAATAAGCTATATCTTTGTACATTAAGCTTTTACAAGCTTAACCTAAAGAATTGTAAACTCAATCAAAACAAAGCTTATCTTTGCAGTCTTAATATTTTCGGCGGAAGCCTAAATCTTCTGCCCCCTATTTTTTTTATATGCTAGTACTTATTTTATTCTTTGTTGCCCACTGGTACCTTTCACTTTTCTCACAATCCTTTTTCCATCATAGATACGCTGCCCACGAGCAGTTCACTATGTCTAAAGGTTGGGAAAAATTCTTCTTTGTATTCTCATTTTTCACAATGGGTTCATCCTATATGAGCCCTTATGCTTATGGGATCTTACACCGGCAACATCATAAATACACAGATGTAGAAGGTGATCCACACTCTCCTTATATCCAAGCCAATTTTTGGCAAATGATGATAAGCACTTATAACAAGTTCAACGAGGTTCGTGACGGAGTGGATGATTACAACCCGAATTTCAAGACCAATCTTCCTAAATGGTCTTGGTTTGATAATTTCGCAAGCAGCTGGATTACCAAATTAGGATGGGGTGGCGTATATGTAATCATTTATTTGATTTTTGCTCCGCACTGGGCTTGGTATTTGCTTCTACCCGTTCACTTCATTATGGGTCCGATTCATGGCGCCATTGTAAACTGGTTTGCCCACACCTTCGGGTATAGAAACTACGACTGCGATAACCATTCTAGAAACCTTATGCCCTTTGATATTTTCATGATGGGTGAAGGATATCACAACAACCACCATGCAAAAGCAGCTTCTCCTAAGTTTGCTCACAAATGGTATGAGATTGATCCGGTTTATCCGGTGATGCGCCTGATGAACAAATTAAACATCATTAAGCTGAAACCTGTTCTGGTTAAAGCTGACTAGGTGCCTGCCATATAAGCACTCATTCTATGAGTTCTCGGCAGTAAAAAATTGAACCTTAGGGTTTATCAAATAAGCATGCTTTCTTTAATTAGGGAGCATGTTTTTTTTTGCAATTCATTATGAATCCTTTCTCAACCAACCCAAAATTCGATTTTGATCTATCCTCCATTTTCTGTCTTCAAAAACTAAAGCATATTTCACCCTTGACGAGGATTGTGGTCCGGGGTTTTGCTGAATCACTTCGATTTCAGACTCCATTACCTTGGAAACAATGGCTACATGGCCGTAGGTATTAAAAGTATGCCCGGCATAAACCAGTAAATCATTCACCCGCGGTTTTGAACTGCCCGGATTTTGGTATTGAATAAGATTCCGATCCCCATTCAAGCTGCCATCCTCAAGTCCATGATGAAAAAAGTCTTTTGCATGCCCATAAGAATTGGGCATCTTATGGTTCAAATGTTGGTAATAATACCTTTTCACAAATTCTACGCATTGGTATTTTAAGCCAAGATTGTATCCGCTTTCTGTATTCCTTCCAGATACATTTCCTACCGAACCGTTATAATAGACATAAACTCCATTTAGGCTGTCAATTTTTTCTCCTACTTCATAGCTTGTACTGGGTACAAAGGATTTATTAGCCCAAATGCCCAGGAACAAAAAGACATGAAGAATAATTACAAACCAGGTGATTTTGCGGATTTTCATAGGAAAGCCTAAAAAGTTTTGATTCCATGAAGAAAGGAAAATAAAACCATAATTCTATTCTACTCTAAACTCGGTCAGGGAAATTCAAAACCCAATGGAGGTTTTTTCATAAACTTGGCAAGAAACACAAGCTTCAATCAACATGAAACTTTACATCCTTTTTGTCCTGGGCTTTTTGGTAATGGGTTGCAACGGACCCAAAAACCTGAGCTCAAAATCAAATCAACCCCAAGAATCTAATGAACAGGAATACTTGCCCTTAATTCCAGCAGAGTACATAGAGGCCAACCCAGATCTATTTGAAGGAAAGATAGATGAAGCACCCGCCTACCCGAAAGGAAACCAAGGGATTAGTGAGGCGATTAGAGCAAACTTTTATTACCCCTCTGAAGCAAGGGATAATGGAATTCAAGGAAAAGTATATGTAAGCTTTGTAATTGGGGTTGATGGAAAGGTCAAGGACATTGAAATTGCCAGAGGGGTTCATGAGACCTTAGATCAAGTGGCCATACATTGCATACGTCAATTGAAAACCTTCAAACCTGGCAAGCTTAATGGAGAATCCGTTGAGTTTACTTATACCATTCCCATTAGTTTTAAACTTGCAGGACATTGAAAGCATCCTTCAATTAATCTCACACCTGTAGCTCATAAAAAAAGCCTCTTCGTTTGAAGAGGCTTTTTGGTTTACTATATGAAGGACTTTATTGCTTAATCCATCTTGTTTGTCCTAGGAAATCTCCCTTCTGACCCTCAAGTCTTAAAAGGTAAACACCTCGGGCTAAATCGGTATCTAGGTTAAAGGTTTGTTCATTTACAAGGAAGGTTCCGAGCATTCTTCCGCTTAGGTCAAATACAGATAATTGAGCTTGATCTACCCCTTCAGGAAGGTTTAAGGTAAAGCCTGCATTTGAAGGGTTTGGATAAACATTCAAGGTGGCAATTTCTACCTCTGGGTTCACAGAAATCCCTGCCCCTTCGGTTACCTTCATATTGTCAAATCCTCCTTCAGCAATATGCCCAGGACCGTAGTCTCCGGCGCTGATGATTAGTTGAATTTGATTGCTGCTTACAAAATCAGAAACCTTATAGCTTTTGCTGGTCCAGGTTTGGATCCCGGTAAGGAAATCAACCCTAACATTGTTAGAGCCATCGCTTAGGTACACAATCATGCTATCATTCGGGCTTCCTTGTCCACCATCATTTGCAAACCATAGGTCCATGTTTATATAAGGCTCTTGGTAGCTTGACAGGTCCATTACGGGAGAAAACAACAAGGTTGTTCCGTTGTCAATGTCATCGTTACCTACTGAAGAATTATCATTTCCGGTAACAAAAGCTTTATTGCTGCAATCTGTTGAAACATCTGCCCCTGGATTCATAGGCACTCCATTCAGGTCAGTACCAGCAGGCACTACTCGCTCCCAGTCTCCTGAAAGGGCATTGGTTTGAACGGTCCAACCAAAATCAAAGGTGAAATCGTCGCTATATCCAGGATCAAGTTGAATCACAGCATTGTTTCCTTGGGTTAGGGTAAGGTTATTGCACTTGGTATGGTATTCCCATTTCCCGGCAATCACCTCATAAGTTCCAGCATAGAAAGATGGAATTTGGAAGTCCCCATTGGCATCGGTAGTAGCGTTAAACAGGAAGTTATTCCCTTTAATTTCTACCTCAGCATTGGCAATTCCTTGGCCTGAAACGGCATCTTCTACTTTCCCGGTAAGGGTAAAATTGGCTTGTTGAACCAATTGAACATCTTGAATGGTAAGCACACCGTTGCTCAAAGAAACCGTTACGGTATCTGCAAAATAGCCGGCTTTGTCAAAAACCACATCGTAAGACCCCGAAAGCACGGTTCCCGTAGCGTAGGTACCCATAAGACCCGTTTTTCCGGTAAATTCACCAGAAAGGTCAATCACATCTACATCCGAAATGGGTGCGCTAGTTCCGGCATCGGTTACCATACCTTCCAGGTAACAAGCCTTAGGGAAGGTAGAGCTTAAAACGTCTAAGCCTCCTTCAATATCAGCGTTTAGTTGAAGGCCAGAAGGAAGGTAAGGATAGGCACCCCATGATCCGTTGAATCCATTTCCAGTTAATGGAGATGAGTCATAGCGGGCAACTTCAATTACATTATAAGGATAAGTTACATCATGAATGATGATTCCATCCCGGTAATAAGAGGTTACAATATGATCTCCTAAAACGTGAACATTGTGAGGAATCACGCCAGAACCTGGGCTAGATTGAATTCGATCCAGTTCAACAACATTGTTCATATCCGATACATCGTAAACCCCAATGTATCCACCTGAAACCTCATCGGTGGTAAAAAGAGTTTTTGAATCGTCGGTGATCCATGCGTTGTGGGTAAAGTTATTCGGAGTTGAATTGGTTCCAATGGCCATTGGGGCCGTTTTATTAGACACATCAATTTTTGAGAAAACGCCTTGATAAACGGCAGAACCCCAAAGAGTATCACCTTGAACCATTCCATCGTGTAGGTAATAGTCATCAAATATTCCTTTATAGGTAGGGTTCCATGGATCTTGGTTTAGGTCAAGGATTAAGGCTCCTCCATTACCAATATTGGCCCCAAACAGGTAAGCAAAACCAGCAGAATCAATGAAAATATTATGAGCGGTTGTTAACTGTCCGCCATAGGTATAATACTTAAAAGGCATGTTTCCGGCTGTAGCTGGAAGACCTGACATGTCAACAATCAAAAGACCATTTGAAGTTTCATTGGTAACATAGGCGTGGTTATTCCAAACCTTAATATCTCTCCAGGTTGAAGATGGACCTGAAAAGAACTGTATTTCTACCGGAGTGGATGGGTTGGCAAGGCTAACTACCGAGAACCCGTCTCTAGCTCCTACCAAGGCATATTCATTGCCCGTGGCATCTACATGACCCCAGATATCATTTAAATCTTGGGTATAATCAAGATGCCCTACCAAGGTGAAATTATGGTTTTGAGCATTCAGGGATAAAGCCAAAAGCAGCAGCCAGGCAGAGAGTAATGGTTTAAAAATCTTCATGAAAATTATAGTAAGTTATTTCAAAGGTGCGCGAATATAGCCATTTTAGGCGTCAAATTCAATCTGTGCTTGTAAGCCATCCCCTTCAGGGTCATCGTTTTTCGTTTCATCTTCTGAAGGTTTTGACGGAGGCTTTACAGGCTCAAATTCAGGTTCAATTAAATTGATTTCCTTAACGGGATAAGGGGTAAGCTGATTCCCTTGGGCCTTCAATCCTTTAACCGCAATAAAATCTGAAACCTGGATGTATTCATTGGGGCGGGGGTCTTTTCCTCGCGGCTTGGTGAAAACCAATTCAAGCCAGGGGTCTTCATGGGTAGAGACCAGTTCAAGTTTGGCTTGGTCAGACTCTTTTATGAAAACTACCTTTTTGTCTGAATCTTCAGGAAGGAAGCGCTTTAAGAAATACCTTTCTTTTTCCCCATCCCAGTAAACGCAGGAAGCAGGTTTTTCAGGGTTAAATTTTTCCACTTGAATAAGGTCATCGTCAAATATGGTATTCAAGTCAAAATTACTAAGCCGGTATTCTCCAGATCCCATGAGGTGTAAGATTTTGTCATCCCCAGAGAAAGACCCCAGCAGTTCACCCCTTCCTTCGGTGTTCAGTCTTTGAACGGTATCGTCAAACCAAATCTTTCGAGCGGCCAGGGTAGACACCCCTTTTTCTCTAAGTTCAACGGATTTAACGGGGTATTTTGAAAGTCTATTTCCTTTAACCCCTCTACCTTTAATGGCCAATTCAGCGAAATCGTAATCAAATTTCAATTTCCGAATTCTTTGCAAAGGTTTAAGTTTCACACTTACCACCTCAGCTTCTCCATTCGGATTTGCCGAGAAGTAAAGCACTTTGGAACCTTTTTCACCCTGGGTTAAATCGTATTCTTTATCAAGGGTAACCCCAGTAATGGCAAATCTTTTAACATATGCCCCTCCTTTTGCACCGTTGCTATAAATCAAGTGATAAATGGTGCGTTTATCTCCTTTTTTAAAGACGGCAACATGTAAAATGTCTTTTCCAACAAAGACCTTATTATCCACCTTGGTAACTTGAAACACCCCGTCTCTTCTGAAAATAATGATATTATCTAGGTCAGAGCATTCGCAAACGAATTCGTCCTTTTTCAGTGCGGTTCCGATGAAGCCTTCTTCTCGATTTACATAAAGCTTTTGATTGGCAATGGCCACTCTCCGAGCATTGATTTGGTCAAATTCTCGAATTTCAGTTTTCCGTTCTCTTCCCTCTCCGTACTTTTTCTTCAGGGTTTTGAAGTAATCAATGGCGTAGGTAACCAGATTATCCAGGTGGTGCTTTATGCCAGCAATTTCATCCTCAAGCCTAAGCAGGTTATCTTCAGCCTTGTTCAGGTCGAATTTGGTGATTCGCTTGATTTTGATTTCGGTTAAACGAACAATATCATCGTCTGTAACCTCTCTAAGTAAATGACCTACATGAGGTTTAAGCCCTTTTCGAATAATGGAAATTACCTGTTCCCAGTTTTCAGCTTCTTCAATATCGCGATAGATTCTCTTTTCAATGAAAATGCGTTCAAGGGAGGCAAAATGCCATTGTTCTTGAAACTCATCCAACTTCACCTGTAGCTCTCGCTGAAGAAGATCCAGGGTATGGTCCGTGCTTTCCTTAAGGATTTCTGAAACGCCTAAGAATCTAGGGGTATCATTTTCAATTACACAGCCCAAAGGAGAGATTGTGGTTTCGCAATCTGTAAATGCGTAAAGGGCGTGAATGGTTTTATCGGGTGAGATATTGGGTGGAAGGTGAACCAATATTTCAACATGTTCGGCCGTATTATCCTCAATTTTCTTAACCTTAATCTTGCCTTTGTCATTGGCTTTTAGAATGGAGTCAATCAGGCTGGTGGTATTGCTTCCAAAGGGGATTTCAGTGATCTGAAGGGTCTTTTTATCAAGGATGTTAATCTTTGCCCGAACTCGAACCTTCCCTCCTCTATTTCCGTCATTATAGGCTGAGAAGTCCGCGATTCCTCCGGTTGGGAAGTCAGGATAAATCACTGCCTTTTTACCCTGAAGAATTTTCACCGAGGCATCAATTAACTCAATGAAATTATGGGGCATGATTTTGGTGCTAAGACCTACTGCAATACCTTCAACTCCTTGGGCAAGCAAGAGCGGAAATTTTACCGGGAAATGAATGGGCTCTTTTCCCCTTCCATCATAACTAGCCTGCCATTCAGTGATTTTGGAATTGTAGATTACCTCAAGGGCAAATTTAGAAAGGCGGGCTTCAATATACCTAGGTGCCGCAGCACTGTCTCCGGTATAAATATTCCCCCAGTTTCCCTGCATGTCAATGAGGAGATCTTTCTGTCCCAATTGAACCAAGGCATCCCCAATGGAGGCATCACCGTGGGGGTGGTATTTCATGGTTTGACCAATGATGTTGGCCACTTTATGGTATCGCCCATCGTCCATTTCCTTCATGGCGTGAAGGATTCTTCTTTGAACGGGCTTTAATCCGTCTTCTAAAGCAGGAACGGCTCTTTCTAAGATTACATAAGATGCATAATCCAGAAACCAGTCTTTGTACATTCCGGCAACATGTACAACCGATACGTCTTGTGGTTTGCTTTCCTCGCCTTCTAGAGGTTCTTTTGATTCTTCGCTCATGTTTGAACTAAGGCCTTAAGTCTTCTACTAGGTCTTTTTCAACCCGAAGATTATTGATTATAAATTCTTGTCGGTCTGGGGTATTCTTACCCATATAAAAGGAAAGTAAGCTGCTTACGGTAAGCTCCTTCCCGATTCGTACGGGGTCTAGTCGGATGTCTTTACCGATGAAATGCTTGAATTCATCCGGAGAGATCTCACCCAAACCTTTAAATCGGGTTATCTCAACCTTACCTTTCTTAGCTAATTCCTCGGAGGCTTCTCGTTTCTCTTCCTCGCTATAGCAGTATCTGGTAACCTGTTTATTCCGAACCCGGAACAGAGGGGTATCTAAAATGTACAAATGTCCTTCCCGAACAAGCTCAGGGAAAAACTGAAGGAAAAAGGTGATGAGAAGTAGACGAATGTGCATACCGTCAACATCAGCATCCGTAGCAATTACTACATTATTGTACCGAAGTCCCTCCATTCCATCTTCAATATTGAGGGCTGCTTGAAGGAGGTTAAACTCCTCGTTCTCGTAAACAATCTTCTTGGTTAATCCATATGAGTTTAAGGGCTTTCCTTTAAGGGAAAATACGGCCTGTGTGTTTACGTCTCTTGACTTGGTGATTGAGCCTGAAGCGGAGTCACCCTCTGTAATAAAAATGGTAGTTTCAGGCTTACGGTCATTGTTTTTTGCATCGTTTAAATGCACCCTACAATCTCTTAGTTTCCGGTTGTGCAAGGAGGCCTTTTTGGCACGTTCCTTGGCCAGCTTTTTAATTCCGGCTAAATCTTTTCGCTCTTTTTCGGCTTGGAGGATTTTTTTCTGAAGGAGTTCGGCAACCTTCGGATTCTTATGAAGGTAATTATCGAATTCCGTTTTTACGAAATCATTGATAAAGGTTCGGATGGTAGGAAGGCCCGGACCCATATCTGAGGATCCCAGTTTTGTTTTGGTTTGAGATTCAAAAACCGGTTCAATTACCTTTATGGATACAGCGGCCACAATGCTTTGCCGGATGTCAGAGGCATCGTAGTTTTTCCCGTAAAAATCACGAACTGTACGAACAATGGCTTCGCGAAAGGAGGTTTGGTGGGTTCCTCCTTGGGTGGTATGCTGTCCGTTTACAAAAGAGTAATAGGTTTCTCCATATTGCGATCTACTATGGGTAAGAGCCACTTCAATATCCTCTCCACGTAAGTGAACAATATCGTAAAGAATGTCATCGTCAATTTTACTGGCCAGTAAATCTCGAAGTCCGTTTTCAGAATAGAGCTTTTTACCATTGAACACCAAGGTTAGACCTGGATTCAAGTAAACGTAATTCCAGAGCATTTCCTCTATGTACTCATCTCTGTAAGTATAGGATTTAAAAATGCTTTCATCTGGAATGAAGCTCACCTTGGTTCCTTTCCGAACAGTGGTTTCTGAAACCTCAGGATCTTCTACCAAATTCCCTTGATTGAAGACGGCCAATTTGGCCTTTCCATCTCGAATGGCTTGAACCCTAAATTCAGAGGAAAGGGCATTAACCGCCTTGGTTCCTACCCCATTTAGACCTACAGATTTCTTAAATACTTTAGAGTCATATTTTGCCCCGGTATTGATTTTTGAAACCACATCAACCACCTTTCCAAGGGGTATTCCTCTACCATAGTCTCGTACGGTAACCTGCTTATCGCGAATACTCACTTCAATGGTTTTCCCATTTCCCATTACGTATTCGTCAATGCTATTGTCAAGTACCTCTTTCAGGAGGATGTAAATTCCGTCATCCGGAGAAGAACCATCTCCCAGTTTTCCGATGTACATACCAGGACGAAGCCGGATGTGTTCCTTCCAATCCAGCGACCGAATGCTGTCTTCTGTATACTGTTCTGCCATAATTTATGCCTTCTCCACAAATGTACATAGTAGGCATATTTCTGACGGACACCCCATCAAGATGTTTTCAACAAATTATAAGCATCTATCTTATGTCAAACAGAATCCTGAATCAATCTGTTAATCACTAAATTTCAGAAACTTAAAACAAAAAGCCCGGAACTAATTCCAGGCTTTAGGCTTATAATGGATGAAAATAATGACAAGAATTTAATCAGTGCTAAACATTGAATCGGAAATGCATAATGTCACCATCTTGAACGATGTATTCTTTTCCTTCAATATTGAGTTTACCCGCATCTCTACAGGCAGCCTCACTTCCAAGGCTTACAAAATCTTCATACTTAATCACTTCTGCACGGATGAAGCCTTTTTCAAAATCAGTATGAATAACTCCAGCTGCTTGTGGGGCGGTCATTCCTTTTTTGATGGTCCAGGCTCGAACCTCTTTAACCCCAGCCGTGAAATAAGTTTGAAGGTTTAGGAGGTCATAAGCTTTCCGAATCAATCGGCTCACCCCTGGCTCTTCCAGCTCAAGGTCATCCAAGAACATTTGTTTTTCCTCGTAATCCTCCAATTCAGCAATATCCGATTCAGTTGCAACTGCAAGCATCATAACCTGGGCATCCTCATCTTTGGCGGCTTCTTCAATCTTGGCTACCCAAGAATTTCCGGTTTTAACCGAAGCCTCGTCCACATTGCATACATAAAGCACAGGCTTAACGGTAAGCAAATGAAGATCTGCCACGTAATCAAACTGGCTAGCTTCCACTGGAGCGGTACGGGCTGATTTCCCGCTTTCAAGGTGGCTTTTAAAGGTTTCCAAAACTCCGATGGCCTTGATGGCTTCCTTATCGCCAGATTTCGCCACCTTTTTCATGCGATCGATTTTTTTCTCAACCGCTTCGAGGTCTTTTAATTGAAGTTCAATATCAATGGTTTCCTTATCCCGCAAAGGGTCAATATCACCATCAACATGAGTAATATTCTCATTTTCGAAACAACGAAGTACATGGATAATGGCATTGCATTCACGAATGTTTCCAAGAAATTGATTTCCAAGTCCTTCACCCTTTGAAGCCCCCCGAACCAATCCGGCAATGTCAACAATATCAACGGTGGCTGCCTGTACCTTCTCTGGTTTCACGAGCTCTTCCAGTTTCTCAAGACGCTCGTCCGGCACTTGAATCACTCCCATATTGGGTTCAATGGTGCAGAAGGGAAAGTTTGCTGCTTGGGCTTTGGCTGAAGACAAACAATTAAACAAGGTTGATTTACCCACATTGGGCAATCCGACAATACCACATTTCATAAGGAAAAAATTTGGGCGCGAAGATAAGGTCTTTAAAAGTGGAAATCTCGCCCTAGTCAGAATTTTACTTACCGCCCAGGAAAAATTGAACATTCATTCAACTTAATTCATTTATGTTTGATTTAGACCATTAAAATTATTGCGATGAAAACAAGACTGATTTTTATACTTTTTCTTTTCATTTCGTTTAGCCTAAAGGCTCAAATGGTACAGGTTCCATTTGATTTTCAGGGAAAAGTTTACACTCTAAAACCAGAAATGGCCAAAGGAGTAGCATTTTTTGATGAGTATCCAGGGTTAATCGAGGCAACTTGCTTTAAGGTGAATGATAGCTTGGTTACTCTTGACATTCGGTTTAAACCGGAAAATGAAGTCTATCGAGTAAACCTTGAAATAACCAATTCAGAATTTGCCAAAATCAAGAGGTCTCTTGCCCTTAATATAAATTCTCAAGCTAAAATTGACGGCCTTGACCAGGAGGGTAGAACAAGCTTTTTAATTGGAAATTCCTTGATGAGCATCTACTATGGCATTTCAACCCCTCTTGCTTTTGAATTGAATGAACCAAAACTGGCCTTAGGCTTGGGGATGGTAGTAGGTGGAGCAGGAATCATAATTCCATGGAGGAACACAAGGGATAAGGAATTTACCAAAGGGATGGCCTCTCTTACCCTTTACGGACAATCAAGAGGTATTTTACAAGGATTTTTATTAGGGTCTATTGTAGGCGATAACTTTGACTCCCGGAGTCAGGTGCTTATGAGTGTAGGTTTAAGCATTGGAGAGGGATTCTTATGCCATCAATGGGCCAAAAAAACCAATATGTCATACGGAAGAGCATCAACCATTGGTGCCATGGGTGACTTCGGGATTCTTGCTGGATCTACAGGTGCAAGTGGATTAGGACTTTTCGAGGAAAGAGGTAATGACAATTTGGAAATCAGTCTTATTCTAGGTTCAATAGGCGGAACCTTAATAGGAAGCGCCCTTGCCAACAATCAAAATTACAAGGTAGGAGACGCAATGATGCTTAGGGCAACCGGATTACTAGGCGCCTATCTGCCCTTGGCAATAACTCAAACCATAGACGGTGCATCTGTAAGGCAAATTTCAGGGGCTACTGCTTTAGGAACTTTAGGGGGAGTCGTTATTGGCCATAAGATTGCCCAGAATTATGACTTTTCAAGTTCAGATGGGGTGAAAATTTGTTTAGGAACCATTGCCTCTGGATTAATTGGAGGAGGCGTTGGATACATAGTCTCTCCTGAAAACGATTCAAATTCTGATAATTATATGTGGCTCGGATCTGCAGCCGGCGCTACAATTGGCTATTTATTTTTCTTGAACCAGTATAGGGGCAATTCACTCATTCAAAATAATGGGTATTCCTTACATTTCAATTTGAACCCAATCCCGTTACTCAATCCAGAGCCCTTTAACCCTGAATACCCCATGGGGCAACAAGGTCAGGCGGTTTCAATGATTTGGAGGTTTTAACCATTTTTCTATGTTGGTAATACGTTGAAAAGCTGCCTTAATTCCTCCTGAGTTCCGGGCGAAATGCAGTATTTTTGCGGCAAATTCTTAATGCCATGACTAAGACCGAGGAATTAACTGCCTTAAGTTCTCAAGTACGTAGAGACATCGTGCGAATGGTTCACGCCGTTCAATCTGGTCACCCAGGAGGTTCTCTTGGTTGTACCGAATATTTTGTTGCCCTTTTCGGGGAAATCATGAATCACAATCCTCATAATTTCACCATGGATGGAAAAGGAGAAGACCTCTTCTTTTTGAGCAACGGACATATATCTCCGGTTTATTATTCGGTTTTATCTCGGTCAGGATGTTTCCCCTTGGAGGAACTTAAAACCTTCCGGAAAATCAACAGCCGCCTTCAAGGCCATCCAACCACCCATGAAGGCCTTCCAGGAATTCGCATAGCTTCAGGCTCTTTGGGTCAAGGTATGTCGGTAGCCCTAGGCGCCGCACTTACCAAAAAATTAAACAAAGAAGATTCTTTGGTTTTCTCTCTTCATGGAGACGGTGAATTGCAAGAAGGTCAAATTTGGGAAGCTGCCATGTTTGCCTCCGCCAAAAAGGTTGACAACCTAATCTCAACCATTGACTTAAACGGTCAACAAATTGATGGGGCAACCGATAATGTGCTTCCTATGGGTAGCATTCGCGACAAGTTTGAAGCTTTTGGATGGTTGGTCATTGAAGAAACTGACGGAAATAATTTACCCGCAGTTATCAACGTTTTAGAAAAAGCTAAGGCATCAACCGGTCAAGGAAAGCCTGTAATGGTTTTACTTCATACAGAAATGGGAGCAGGTGTTGACTTCATGGAAGGAACCCATGAATGGCATGGAATTGCCCCTAGTGATGAACAATTGGAAATGGCCCTAGCCCAACTCGAGGAAACCCTTGGTGATTATTAATGCTTCATAGGCTAGCTTACATATTCATATTTCTTTTCGGATTTGCTTTGGTTAGCCAAGGGCAAAACCCAGAAAAACCCAAGCCTCCGGTTACCCGGATTCTCTTTGTATTTGACGGGTCTCAAAGCATGTTTGCTTCCTGGCAATCAGGAACCAAAATCAACATTGCAAGGTCTTTGATGAATGAAATGCTGGATAGCCTTGATAATATTCCCATTAAGCATTTTGAGCTTGCGCTAAGGGTTTACGGACATCAAAGTCCGGTACCTCCCCAAGACTGCAACGACACCCGATTGGAGGTTCCCTTTGGCAGGGATAATATTACTCGGATGAAAGCTAAACTGAAAAGCATTCGCCCGAAAGGTACCACCCCCATTGCCCGTTCCTTAGAAAGAGCAGCCAATGATTTTCCCGATGATCCCAAGGCTCGAAACATCATCATTCTTATTACCGACGGGGTTGAAGCTTGCGATGAAGATCCCTGTGCCGTTTCAAGGGCTCTTCAGAAAAGAGGGGTGATTCTAAAGCCCTTCGTAATTGGAGTTGGCCTTGATCAATCCTACAAGGAAAGCTTTAAATGTGTGGGTAATTTTTACGATGCCTCCAATGAAAAAACCTTTCAAAAAGTTTTGGGCATTGTGATTTCTCAGGCCCTGAACAATACCACCGCCCAGGTTAACTTAATCGATGACGAAGGGAATCCCTCGGAAACAAATGTGGCCATGACCTTTTTTGATCATGTTTCTGGTATTCCTAAATATAGCTTCATCCACACCATCAATCGATACGGAAATCCGGATACCCTGATTTTAGACCCCTTGATGATCTATGATTTGGTGGTGCATACCGTGCCTCCTGTTCGTAAAGATTCCATCCTAATTGTGGCGGGCACACATAATACCATAGGTCTTGACGCCGGACGAGGCACCCTTCAACTAAAAACCTACGGCTCAGCCAGCAACCGAAATCCCATAAAATGCATTGTACGCCAAGGGAATAAAATGAAAACCCTTAATGTTCAAGAGTTCAATACCTCTCAGGATTATAGAACAGGAACTTATGATTTGGAAATTTTATGCCTGCCTAGAATCATCGAAAAGGGGGTTAAAATTGAACAAAGCGCCATTACAACCATTCAACTTCCGCCAGCAGGCTTGGTAACCTTGGCCTCATCCTCTCCAGGGTATGGGTCTATTTTCAAGGAAGAGCCTGATGGAAGCCTTGAGTGGCTTTGTGATTTAGACAATAATAGAACCCAGCAAAGCATTCATTTGCAGCAAGGAAACTATAAGGTGGTCTTTCGACCCAAGAGTTCAAAACTCGCCATTTATACAGTAGAAAAAGATTTTTCCATAACGGCAGGAGGATCTGCCCTCGTAAAATTAAATTAATCATGCACGGATTTAGCAATTCTGGAAATAAGGATACTCGTTCAGGCTTTGGTGCCGGACTTTCTGAACTTGGAAAAACCAATCCAAATGTGGTAGCCCTTTGTGCTGACCTTACCGGTTCACTGAAAATGAATGCCTTTGCCAAAGATCACCCTGAGCGTTTTTTCCAGGTTGGAATTGCAGAAGCAAATATGATGGGCATTGCCGCCGGATTAACCATTGGAGGTAAAATTCCTTTCACCGGTACCTTTGCCAATTTCTCTACTGGAAGGGTCTACGACCAAATCAGACAAAGCATTGCCTATTCAGGTAAAAACGTGAAAATCTGTGCCTCCCATGCCGGATTAACCCTAGGGGAAGACGGTGCAACCCACCAAATTTTAGAAGACCTTGGTTTGATGCGTATGCTTCCTGGAATGACGGTTATTAATCCTTGTGACTTTAACCAAACCAAGGCCGCTACCTTAGCCATTGCCAACCATGAGGGCCCTGTTTACCTCCGCTTTGGAAGACCAAAGGTGGCCAACTTCACACCTGAGGACCAAAATTTTGAAATTGGAAAAGCCCTGCATCTTAAGTCAGGTTCGGACGTAAGTATATTTGCTACCGGACATATGGTTTGGGAAGCCATTCAAGCCATAGATATTTTGGCTGAGCAAGGAATTGATGCCGAGGTAATCAATATACATACCATCAAACCCCTGGATGAGGCTGCCATTCTTCAATCTGTGGCCAAAACTGGAGCCGTGGTGACTGCAGAAGAGCACAATCGCTTTGGCGGATTAGGCGACGCAGTGGCTCAATGCTTGGCCACACATCATCCTGCACCTCAAGAATACGTGGCTGTAAATGACTCATTCGGGGAAAGCGGAAAACCTGCTGAGTTGCTTGAAAAATACGGCCTTGATGCAAAGCACATTGCCCTGGCTGCTAAGCGCGTGGTTCAGAAAAAACAATAAGGCATACCATAAGGCAACCTTCTGCGTTATAATATTGTCTTAAGGATAGACACCGCTCATATATTGAATGAATTTCCTTGAGGAAGGCTCACCCCTTCAATAAGGAAAGGAACAGGTTTAGGAAACCCGAACAGGTGCATCACAACCCCAAACGTGAATTTGTAACCTAATAACCTAAATACTGTTCCAATGAAAAAGTATGTATTACTTGCGTTTCTGTGCGGGGTTACCCTCAGTTACGCTCAAACCACTGAGTATACTGGTATCCAAAACCAGTCAACGGCGTCTTTTGGTGATATTGAAGAAGATGAACCCCTTTCGAATTCAGAAATTAAGTCTGATTTTGATTGGAAGCTTTATCCCAATCCAACAACCACAAGCTCTTTTTCTCTTGATTGGCTAGATCCAAGTCCGGTTCAATTGCCTACCCTAAGGGTTTATAATACAACCGGTCAGGTGGTGTATCAAGAAACCTTTCAGGTATTTCCAACCGGAAACTTCTTTGATTTAGGAGATTTACCAACCGGACTTTATATCATCGAACTTGAGATGGCTGATTTAATAAAAACCAAAAAACTTCAAGTGTTGTAAGGGTTCACTTTTAGTTTTTTGAAGGAAGGTTTCCCAATTCTGGGGAGCCTTCCTTTTTTGTTTAAACCAATTGAGATTAAATGCATCTTAGTAGGATGAACCTTGACGAAGGGAAAATACTTGAGGCTTTGGAAGCCAAAGACTTTCAAACCGCCTTTAACAGGATGGTTGATCAATACAAGGAACCACTGTATTGGAGGATTCGAAAAATTCTCCATTTCCATGAAGAGAGTCAGGATGTCTTGCAGGATGCATTTGTGAAAATCTGGAAAAACCTTTCAAAATTCAGGGGCGATTCTGCCCCCTACTCATGGGCCTATCGTATTGCGAGCAACGAGGCGCTCCAATACCTAAGGTCTAAGAAAAATCAAATTCATGAAAGCATAGAAGATTTTGAACATCGGCTAGAAAACGACCCTTATTTTGATGGAGATCAAGGTGAAATTCAATTTTTGAAAGCGGTCGAATCCTTGCCCGAAAAACAAAAATTGGTTTTCAAAATGAGGTATTTCAACGAAATTAAATTCAAAGACATCGCTCTTGAGCTTGGTTTATCTGAAGGAGGAGTCAAGGCAAATTACCACCATGCAGTGCAAAAGATCAAAGAAATAATAAATCCAGTTTAAACCATTTTATAAACCCAGCATCAAAGAAGTATGGAAACTGAAAAAAATCCTTTTCCCGAATTCAAAAAACTGAGCCATCAGGTACCGGATGGTTTCTTTGAGAACTTAGGAAACGAACTTAAAGAAATACCTAGGCGGGAAACCCGCATCAAATGGTTAAGCTTTGGTTCAATAGGAGGAATGGCAGCAGCTGTAGCGGTTTTAATTGGTTTGCAATTGGGAAATATTTCCTCCCAACCACAATCGGAACTTGTTTATAGCTACCTCCAATCGGAAGGAGTTTATGATTTAGACTCAGAGCTTATTGAAGCTGCGTATTCTGACCAAATGGATCCTGAAGATCTAGGGTACGAAGGATATTTTTTAGAAATTGATACAGAAGACATAATGGATGAACTTAACCCCTGAAACCATGAAAAAACTATCAGCAATATTACTAATGCTTGCCTTTTTTTCGGCATCAGCATTTGCCCAAGGGCCACCCAAGCCTTTAAATCATGACCACCATGAGAAAATTGAAAGCATGCGCATTGCATTTATTACCGACAAGGTTGAAATCAGCAGCGATCAAGCCAAGGTCTTTTGGCCGATTTACAATGAAATGCAGGATGAAATGAAATCCGTTCGGGAAGATTTCAAAAAGCTCATGAAAGCATGGAGAAAGGAAGACCTTAAAGATTCGGAAGCGAAAAAGCTTCTGGAGGATAAGTTCAAAATTGAACAAAAGAAGCTTGACATTGAAAAGAAATACCATTCCAAATTTCTTTCTGTATTGAGCCCGGTTCAGGTTGGGAAATTATACCTGGCCGAAGAGCAATTTAAGCGTGAGCTCATTTCAAAAATGCGCGATCGTGACCATGATCGAAATAGGGAGCGGGGTCGTAGCCGTTAAATTTTTCAAGTATTTAACCCTTTTCATCCGAATCCTTTGGGGTTCGGATTTTTTTGCTCTTAAGCCCCTATTTTTGCCCCATGAGTTTATCTGAAAAGTTCAAAAAGCACCTTGCCCAAACCAGTCCCTACCCCATTCAATTGGAGGTAAAAAGAGCTAAAGGGTCCTGGATTTATAGCACAGACAAAAAATACCTTGATTTTACGGCCGGAATAGCGGTAAATAATTTAGGGCATGGTCATCCGAAACTTGTTAAAGCAGTTCAAGAACAGGCGGCTCAGTACATGCATGTGATGCCCTATGGAGAGTACATTTTCTCACCTCAAGTGGCCCTTGCTGATAAACTCCAATCCTTATTGCCTAAGGAATTGAATTCAGCCTATTTGGTCAATTCAGGCACAGAAGCCAATGAGGCCGCCATGAAATTGGCCAAGCGAATAACTGGCCGACCCAATTTTGGGGCCTGTCTTGGCTCTTACCACGGTAATACCCAAGGAAGTCTTAGCCTAAGCGGAAATGAAAATAAGAAATACGCATTTCGACCCTTGATTCCTGGGGTTCGTTTCTTGAGGTTTGGAAATTTTCAAGACTTAGATCTCATTGATGAATCCCTTGCGGGGATGATTATTGAGCCCATTCAAGGAGATGCAGGGGTTCGGATTCCAAGCAAAGAATACTTACAGGCACTACGCGAAAAATGCAGCCAAACAGGAACCCTTTTAATTTTTGATGAAATTCAAACCGGTATGGGGCGAACAGGAAAGCTTTTTGCCTTTGAACATTACGGGGTAGTACCGGATATACTTACGGTGGGAAAAGCATTTGGGGGAGGCTTGCCCTTGGCGGGAATGATTTCCTCGGAAGAGAATACCCGTCATTTTACCTTTAATCCAGTTTTAGGCCATATTACCACCTTTGGAGGGAATCCTGTGGCCTGTTCAGCAGGCCTAGCACAGTTGGAGGTTTTCGAGGATGAAGGTATTTTAGAACAAATTGAAGAGAAAGCAGATTTATTGGCCACCTTATTATCTGAGCACCCAAAGGTTCGTGACTTTCGGCATAAAGGATTTATGATGGCCATGGAGCTTAAAAACGCTGAAGAGGTACAAGTCCTAGTTGAAAAGACACGGGAGAAAGGCCTTTTGGTTTTTTGGTTCCTTTCATCTCCGCATTGCTTCCGAATTCAACCTCCGTTAAATCTGAGTATCGAAGAAGTGAAAATCGGAGCAAGTATTATCCTGGAGGCATTGGATGAACTGGGTTAATTGTTGAATACCTCTCGTTCCGTACCTAGGTATAAACCTTCCTTTGAAAAGACAATTTCCATATCCTCACCATCTACCCCATGTTTAGGTTCAATTTCCAGCTCGTAAAATGAGTTTCCATTGTATTTAAGGAATTCAACCTCCTCAATGGAGTAACCAGGATAATTTAAATTAACATGGTTTAGGATGATGTTGGGAAGGTCATCCACATTAATTTTTTTCTCAATCTTCCTTAAATCTCCATTGAATAAGATATCAACTTCAAAGGATTCTCCCTCTGAAATCAAATCCACTTCATAGTGCTTGTTCTTCTTTTCCCACTCAATTTCAACGGCATTAGGAAATTCATGTTTTAAAGTTGCTTCCACATTCAAGGGTAATCCTGAATTGGTTTGTGTTTTCTTGGACTCTTGGCAGGCTATGAAAACTAAAGAGAGAATAAAGGGGAGGATGAAACGATGCATGTTAGGAGTTTCCACTAAGGTACGAAAGGTAAACTCCCTTACCAACCCACCCCCAACTGCCCGGGGCAGCTACCCGCATGCCCCAGTTCAAAATTCCGAAATCTTGGTCACATTAATCGTTTATTAAACGTGTATAAACGATTAAACACGCCTTTTTCACTGAGGTGGGCATGCTTGGTGTTAAATAAAAGCCAAATAAATTCTGAACGTAATCTTCCAGAAAATAACCTTGAAAAAGAAAAAGGCGACCCTTGAGTCGCCTTTACTTGTAAAGTCTATTTAAAAGCACATACTTATTGCAATTTGCAAACTTTTATATAGTGCTTATCCATTACTAAGAAATAAGTTTCTCCTTTCACCTTCCTTAAATCAGAGGTGATTAAAGCTTCTGACCCAAGTTTTGAAGGCATTAAGGCTGACTTTTTTGGATTTCCGAAGGAGTCAACAGTAATCTGAAAAATTCGATTTCCCCCAGTAATCTGGTCAACCCCAAATTTGGCAACTGGGTCTGTATTACTTTCAGCATCAGAATAATAAAGATGAACATTCCCTTTATCAATTAGGAAATTGAATCGGTTGAAGTAATTATACGACAAGTAATGACGAGGAATTTTGGTCATGAAATCAGATTCTCCATCCTTGGTGAAACCAAATACAAAGGCGTCAAGAGAATGGAAATAATTTGTGACATTACCGTTTCTATCAGTCACAGATATTAAAACTTCATGCTCTCCTAACATTCTTAAAGAGCCGTCCTCTAACACAACCAAATCCCGAACCTCATGTCCTCTTCGTCTATGTAGAATTTTTGCATTTCCTAAAGCTAATATCCCCTTAGCCCCTCTCACATCGAACCGGCCTCTTTGCTTTTCATTTAAACCTTGTTTCAAAAATTCTTCAGAATGTTCAAAGAAGTTACTAGCTACTAGGTCTCCTGAAAACGCATCCATTTTGTAAATAAAATGTGAAGAAATAAACTCATGGCCTACTTTGTTTGAAAAACCAGCAATAAATATTTCATCCCCGGAAGGAGAAAACTCAACCCCCATATTGTATCGAAAATGAATTCCATCTGAAGGGATTACCATTTCATACTCAAGAGCGCCGGATTCATTAAAAAATAATACCATTGGGTCTGAATAAGTACCAAATTTCCTTGAGACCTTTGTTTGAAGACCTATGAGAACAGCTACCCGTCCCTGCTTAGATCTTGCAATATCCATGACATTAACGCTTTCATTTTTATGACTGAACTCGTAATCATATTCCGATTTTAGTTCGCCGTTTTTGGCGTAGGCTCCATGCAGAATTGCCTTTCTACGCTTCACATCTAAACCAGCGATAAGAATTGAATTATCTTCTTGGTTAAATTCATATGTATAATTCCTCTTTCCGAACAAGGATCCGAGATCATAACCTCCGTTATGGGTAAGGCGATAGGAATTATCTAAACTCAATCCTCTGTCCCGAAGCTCAATAAACGCAAGGTCAGCTTCGTTTTCGCCTTCAATTAAGGCATATCCGAAAATTCGGTCATCTTTTGTATAAACTTCTAGTATAGAAGATTTGTCGTCGATGATTTTGTGTAGCTTTTCAGAGGTAGAAACAACTTTATTATTCCTAGAGTTCACTAAGGAAAGGCTTGAAGACAAACCGTCTATTTCCCTAATTAGATATTTATCTTCAATTAAGCCATAATAGTCAACAACCCCGCCCTTAAAAAACTTGATGTCTTGCTTGTAAATAATTTCGATTTCAGACTGACCATAGGATTGGGTGGCCATAACAAAAAGGGTCAGGGCCAATAGCATTCTTTTCATTTCATTAAAATTGATTGGTTCGTTTCGATTAAATATTACGAGTTAATCCGCTTTCATAGTGCCTGAAGTCTCTTGAAGGCGGATTAGTTTATCCCTTAATTCATTTAGATTTACATAAGCATTCACCCTCATAATCTCCTTACTATCAAAATAAACCAAGAGGGTTGGCACCCCCATTACTTGTACTTCTGAAACAAAGTGTGGTGTTGTTTGGAGGTTTATTATTTGCATGGGAATCTCCATATCATGAAGGAGCTCTGCGATTTTTGGGGCAAAAGATTTGCAAACCGTGCAATCGGTTGTGGTGTAAAGGATTGTGGTAACTTCTTTTCCCTTTATCCACAGTTCATAATCGGTCATGGTTCGAATCATGGAACTTAGAATTGATCGGTTGCTAATAATACTAGGGTACAAGCTTCAAGGGTTTCAATGCCTAAATCCCTTAAATCTTTCTCAAAGCCGGGGTTTTCGGTTCCCGGATTGAATATTACGCGGCGTGGATGCATTTTTTTTATGAGTGGATAAATATTTGGTTGGTTTCGAGGCCCCAAGTATAAGGTAACTGTATGGGGTTTCCAATTCTCATTTGCGCTTTTATGAATTTTAATTCCATCCACCTCACCTTCTCTATTTCCAAGGGCTAGTACCGAATGACCGTGAGATTTCAGCATTTTCATGGCTTTGTTTGAATACCTTTCTAGGTTTTCAGAAGCGCCAATAACCAAAGTTTCTTTATTTTCCGTTTTCATGCTGTGAGTATAATCAAAAGTCTATTTTTACCAAAATTGATTATTTGTGCGATTTGACAAGTTAGACTTTTCCTCTCAACTCTTAGAGGGGATCGATTCCATAGGATTCGAAGAAATGACTCCTGTACAGGAGCAAGCCATACCAGTAATTTTAGAGAAGAAGGATGTACTGGCGTCCGCTCAAACAGGTACCGGAAAAACCGCTGCCTTCCTCCTCCCTTTGATGGAGTTAATTTCTAGAAAGCCTCAAAGGAAAGGAATCCAAGCCCTTGTTTTGGCTCCTACCCGTGAATTGGCCATTCAAATTGATCTTCAAGTTGAAGGGTTGGGGTACTTTTCTGATGTGAACTCATATGCCATTTATGGCGGGGGGCAAGCAAATATCTTCGACCGGCAAAAAATGGCCATCACCGAAGGTACCGACATATTAATCGCTACCCCAGGAAGGTTGATGCAACACGTGAATCTTGGTTATGTTGATTTCTCCAACCTTAAATACTTGGTTTTAGATGAGGCTGACCGAATGCTTGACATGGGCTTTGTTGATGATATTAAGCGGATTGTGAAGCATTTACCCAGTCCTAGACAAACCTTAATGTTTTCGGCAACCTTTCCTGATAAAATCAAGAGATTGGCTAAAGAAATTCTTTCCAATCCTACGGAAGTAAGCATTGCCATATCTAAGCCTGCGGAAAAAATTAAGCAGTCGGCTTATATGACCTACCCTGAGCAAAAGATTAAAGCCATTAAATACTTGCTCAAAGGGCAAGGCTATAAAAGCTTGGTGATTTTTGCTTCCACAAAGCAAGGAGTTAAAGACCTTGGGCAAGCTTTAAAATCTATGCAGTATAAGGTTGGAATCATGCATTCTGATCTAGAACAGGAGCATAGACAAGAGGTTATGCATGATTTTAAAACGGGAAAGATTGAGGTGTTAATTGCTACAAATATTGTAGCCCGAGGAATCGATATTGACAGCATTGAATTGGTGGTCAATTTTGACGTTCCAAGAGACCCAGAAGATTACGTTCATAGAATCGGTCGTACAGCCCGGGCTGAGCGTGATGGGGAAGCCATTACCCTGATTACACCGAAGGAGATTCGAGGTTTTAAGCAAATTGAAGACCTTATTGAAAAGGCAATTGACAAACCCAGTCTCCCGGAAGAATTTGGCCCCACTCCTTCTTATTCTTCAAGCTCAGATCAAAGATCTGAAGGAAACTCAAAAAAGAGGTTTTCCAACAAGAATAGAGGGAAATCAGGCGGACCTAAGAAAAACTTCCACCGGAAAAAGAAGCGCAGGCCAAGCGATGGGTCAAAGCCTCCACAGTCTGGTCAAAAGAAAGATTAGGATTTACGGGTGAATACCCAGTTTTTATCTTTCGAAAGAGAATCATTGAAGCCATACCCATCCAAGTCAAATTTCATTAGATCTTTGGCTTGGCTTATTTGGTTTTCAGCCATAAATCTCACCATGGTTCCTCTGGCTCTTTTTGCATTCCAGCCGAAAACTTTAAACTTTCCGTTTTTCTCTTCCTTAAACTCGATGTTCAAAACATCAGCCTTCAGCTCTTTTTTGTCGATGGCAGAGAAGTACTCTTTACTGGCAAGATTGAGGATGAGATTTTCTCCAGAAGCTTCCAGTTCTTGGTTCAAAGCACCGGCAATTTTGTCTTTCCAATAATCCACCAAATTTTTCCTTCTACGAACTGGAATTTGGGTTCCCATTTCCAGCCGGTAGGGTAAAATTCGATCTTCAGGTCTAAGTATGCCATATAAGCCAGAAAGTATTCGAAGGTGGTTTGGAAGGTAGCCTAAAGCCTCCTCTGAGAGGGAGTATGGATCCATGGCTAAATAAACATCTCCAGCGAAAGCAAAAACCGCTTGACGCCCCAGGTGATGGTCTTGGGCACTCCAGTTCTCATACCTGGCAGCATTTAGGTCAACCAGGTCTTTGGACAGATCCATAAGCTCACCCATTTTCTTTTTAGAAAGGGAGCGCATTTTCTTGATCAAGGGCTCTGCTTGGTCTAGGAACTTAGGTGTGCTTTCTGGAAAACTTGGTACATCCGACTCAAAGTCAAGCTTTTTAGCCGGCGATATCAATGCCATCATAGATTATGTGCTTTGGGGGCAAGGTACGGCCATTGACTTATTTTCCCAATGGTGAAGGAGATCTATAAACTCGTTCTGAAGCGTCTTCCCCTTGTCTTTTGCATACCAAAGTTGAAGCTCCTTTTGATAGGTTTCATAATCTGAATATTTCCCTTGCTTATAAGCGATAACAATTTCCTGAGCAGGATTGGGTCTGGGCCCCCAAGTGCCCAATACAGCTCCTTCCTTATCTATGGCAATAAGCTTAGGAATTGAGCGCGCCCCTTTTGTTAGGAAGGCATCCATGATTTCCGGATTTTCATCTCGGTAAATCATTTTCAAATCGATCTTGTCAGTAACCTCTGCCATTTTGGCCAAGATGGGTATGTTTTGGGCAGAGTCTCCACACCAGGCCTCCGTAACAACTAGAAATCGATAAGACTTTTTAAGGCTTTGCAGGTTGGAAATTAAATCTGAGCTTAAAACTATGGTTTTGTCGAGCCGCTTCATCCGCTGCACATTCAGGGCGGTAAAGTGAACCAACTCTTCCGTAGAGTCCTTGCCGCTGGTCTTGTTTTGACGCAATAGGTAGTTGATTTGCTCTCTATACTGGGGGTAATCTTGTCCTGACTCAAAGGCAAGATGAAGTTTTTTATGAATGGGATTATAGGTCATTGTAGACATTGGTTTTGAACATGTACGGAAAATCCTCCTACATGGTGCTTTTCAAAAACCATTCCATGTCATATGCCAAGAAGGAAATAAATTTGTTCCATGTGATGATCGGCGGTTACCTTTCCTCGAATTTTCCCTCTCATCAACCCTTGGTAATAGGTATTTCCTTCCTGAATGGAAATCAAAAAATCAGCAAAAAGATCTGGGTTAATGTTCTCATTAATGACCCCTTCATCAAGACCCATTTGTAATTCTTCTACCAGTATCGTTTTGAAAGTTTCATACATAACTTGAAACTTATTTTTTATCTCCTGGTTTTGGAACCCACAAGCATAAAAGGAGTAAAACACACCATTGTCCACCTTACTAATCCACTCCAAGGAGAAAATACCAAAGACCAATTTACGTAAGCGCTCCTTTGGGTCTTGAATGTTCCGAATTAAGGGGAGAAAATCACCTTGATACTGTTGAATGATTGAGTCAACCATGGCAACAACCATGCTTTCCTTGCTTGAAAAGTAGTGTAAAATAAGGGAAGGTCGAATGTCAAGAATTTCAGCGATTCTAGCCATTGAGGCGTTTTCAAAACCGTGACTTTGAACCGTTAGGTAAAATGCTTTTAAAATTTCTTGCTGCTTGGCAACCTTCTTTTCTTCCTTTCCCATGTTGGTCTTTCAGGCCGCTAAAATACAGGTATTTTTCCTTTTCTAAGTTTTGCTTCTTTTTTCATGGCATCTGGAGATATTTCACATAAGGATTTATAAAATAATTTGCCATGATTTTTATGCACGGTATGTACTAGTTCATGTATGATTAAGTGCTCTTTTAAATCATCAGGCAAAAGGACTGCATAACAGGAAAAACGCAAGCGGTTATCAAAGGTACAGGAGCCCCACTTGGTTTTAGCAGACCCAATGCTAAGGCTTTTATACCTAAAACCTAATTGATTGGCTAGTTTAGAACAAGTTGATCCAAAATACTCTTGAGCACAAGCTTTCAGAAACTTTTCGAAAGATTTTTCAGGGAGGTTTGATTGATTATAAACTTCTTCTGGAAAATAAAATTCAATTCCTTCTGTGGTCTCAAACACCCTAGCCCGGTCCCCTATATGCCAAGAAACTTTCCGTCCTAAGACCTCCACCTCCTTCCCCGGTAAGAGTTTCCGTTTTTGATTCTCCTCTTTCCATGCTTGAAAATGCTTGTAGATCCAGTCTTCATTGTCAAAAATGGTTCTCTCAACCTCTCTTTTGGGCAAAAATTTCGGAGCACTGACTTTAAGAACGCCCTTCTGGTCAAACCGCATACGAATCGACCTGCTTCCGGCCCTTCTAGTAACTATAATTTCTGGAAAGTCTTCTTCCTTATTCATTCTACAAAGGTGGGAAAGAAATTGGTAGGCCAATATAAGCTGGGCTCAAAACTCTCGGGTTAACCCGGAAATTTTACTTGGTAAAAGGAAAGTGTGAAAAGGGGCCTTCCCTTAATGGAAAAAGAATAAAATCGAATCTAAACCTTTAGTTCTCTTAAAAAAGCCTTAGACCCCAGGACCTTAATTTCATCTTGGATACCCCTTACAAACCGTGCGGGACCTTTAAAGCTTTCCACTCGGGCTTTAAAATGGTATTTATTGGTTTCTTGAATAGGCTTGGTTAAAGGTTCACTCAACGGGAATTCCTCGTTCAACAAGAGCTTACCTCTCAGGGTCATTTCCCATTCCACCCATTTATCCAATGATTTCCCCTGAAAACCAAATACATCGGGTTCGTGAAATTCATGATGCTTTTTAAACCTAATGGGTTGATCTAAGAGTTCCACCCCAGAAATCCTTTCAAGGCGAAAAAATTTATTTGTTTTTGTAGTTGGCTCGTAGGCCGATAAGTAAGAATAATTCTCAGTAAACTGAACAGGTTCAACTAAGCGATTTGAAATGGTTTGACTATTGGCCGAATAATACTTTAAAAGCTCTACCCTTTTACCCTCCAATATGGCTTTCGACACTTTTTCGATTAAATCAGAGAGGTGTGCCTGGAAAAGATGGTTTGCAGCCACGGTTTGCTCCTTTTGAGCACCTATTTTCGCTAGCAAGGCCTTAGCCATTCCATCTTCTTTACCTGCCGAGTGAATAATTTTTGAAAGGTAGTCTACCTCCTGTTGGGTAAAAGTTATGCCTTCATGATCCTCACCTTCAATTAAGAATTTCCCATACGAGTCTTTGGTGATTTCAAAGCCAAGTTCTTTCAGCAAATTTAAATATCGATAAACAGACCTTTCGGTAATATCCAATAGATTGGCTAAACTTCTATACGATTTTGGAGGTCTTGCTTTCAGGTAATTAATGAGCTGAAAGACTCGATAAATTCGATGTTGATTGTACATTAAGGTGGATTTTCAGACAAATCAAGTCAATATATATAAATCTTTCAAGGATTTGACCTTAGTTGTCATTAAAGATTTACATGTTTGCAATGTCTAACCAACCCTCATTTATACACCCTCTACTATGGCTTCGGCCAATTTGCAAAAGTCCCGGTTTATGCTTCCATCGGCCTGAACAGGGCTTTTGCTTTTTTTGGGTTTATTTTTTCACCTGATTTAGCGCCAAGAACAGCACCAGAAAACGGACCTTAAATTTGATTCTTCGGAGGATTCCTTAATTTAAAATATCCTTTTTCAGGAATCGTTTTTTAGCCCATGCGGTTAGGACTAGGGTGATTAAAAAAAACGTAAAGCATGCCCAAGGGTTGAAGCTTAAACTTCCTTGATCGAGGTTAAGGTTTAGGTAGTGATAAGGACTAATAAACCCGATCCATTCTATTTTATCGGCTGTTTTTGAAATGGCATTGACCAGGTAGGTTCCAAAGATCATTCCTACTACCATTCCCATAAAATTTATTTTTGGCGATAAGAAGGAGGAAATGAAAATGGCGAGCCCTGTAAAGAGGGTCACTAAGAAAAACCCATGCACTTGCATGACCCAAAAAATGCTCCAATCGCTAAAATCACTGAATATCAAAATCCCGGTAAGCGCAAAGAGGGTTTGAATAAAGAAGACCAAAAGGATCATAATTCCTAAAGCAGCCATTTTGGAATAAAAAATACATGACCTAGAGACGGGTCTTGTCAGGAGGAATTCAGCGGTTCCATCCCTTTCCTCCTTTCCTAGAATCGTGGCCCCGGTAGATGCTGTGAAAATCCCAATTAATAGGGTGATGTAGATTCCGAAGTAGGTGCTGTAAAACCCTATGATACTATTCCAGGTTGCCTCATCCATTCCGAAGGCTCTGGCATATTCTTTCGGAAGCTTGGCCATAAGGTTTACTAGGTCTTTCCCCATGTCAGAAAAGCTTGGATAGATGGAAAGAATCAACATAGTAAAGGCAAGGACAATTCCGGTCCAGATACCAAAGTTTTTTCGGTTTCTTTTGAGTTCTTTTATAAATACAATACGATTCATTTCACCTTTGGTAGTAATTCATAAAAATGCTTTCTAGGTCTGGTTCCGTTAGGCTTACATCCTGCCAATTTCTTTGACTTAGCCAGTGAATTAAACCATCGGGTTTACCTATATAATCAAAGTTATGTTTCCGTCCACTTTTATGGTAATTATCAGCCCCTTCAGGCAAATTAAAATCCTCATCGTTTAAGCTAATTAAGCGCACCTTTTTCATTTGTTTGGCTAAGAGGGCGTGAATGTCTTCTACTGCCTTTATTTTCCCCTTTTGAATGATGGCTGCCCGATCGCAAAGCCTTTGTATTTCTGAGAGGATATGGGAGCTAAAGAAAAGGGTGGTACCTTGGTTGTTTAAGTCCTCCATAAGCTCAAAAAACCGATTTTGCATCAAGGGGTCGAGTCCGCCAGTGGGTTCATCGAGAATCAGCACCTCTGGGTTATGCAAAACAGCTTGTATAATGGCACATTTCTTTTTATTCCCGAAGCTTAAATCGTCTATGGGTTTATCAAGGTCGAGTTCAAAATAACCAGCCTTCTCCTCAATTAAAGGTTGAGGATTCGGAATCCTATATATTTTGGCGTGGTATTCAAGGATTTCTCGGGCATTCATTTCCGAGTAATAATTCACTTCAGAAGGTAGATACCCTACCCTTTTCCGTGCCTCAACCCCTTGGGTTTGGGCGTCAAACCCGAGAATATTTATGCGGCCTGAACTGGGAATCAATAGTCCCATCATGGCCCTGATGGCCGTGGATTTCCCTGACCCATTCGGACCAATGAATCCGAAAATTTCACCCTTGTTGATGGAAAGGTTGACGGATTCGATGCCTAAGTTTTTCCCGTAAAATTTTGAAAGGTTATGAACTTCAATGGCTATTGATGACATGTTTGTGAATGAAGATTTTGGGGAAAGTTAATGGTTCAATAAGGCCTAAAAAAGAATGGTTGTTAGTTCTTGAGGAGGAAATAGGAATGACCTGTAGGCAATAGATTTAATCTGGGAATCGGGAGGCGGGAATCGGGAGGCGGGAGGCGGGAGGCGGGAATCGGGAGGCAGGAATCGGGAGGCGGGAATTGGGAGGCGGGAATTGGGAAGCGGGAAGCGGGAGGCGGGAAGCGGGAGGCGGGAGGCGGGAATTGGGAATTGGGAGATTGGAACCAGGGAGCGATCGAGAGGGTTTTACACTCAAATCCTCGACTTCACAATTTAAATGTGGTGATCTTGGGTTCATTTCACTACCCCCGACAATTTTCAACCCAATCGTAAATTATATCTTAAAGCATATAATTTGAAATTATTTAAGCGAATTATATCTTTTTACATATAGTTTGGTATATTTGAAGAAAATTATATCTCTAAGCATATAATGAAGGGATTATCTGAATTTGTAAAACAACGTAGAAAGGAGGTCAATCTCACCCAGGAAGAATTTGCTGAGCGGGCTGGAGTGGCACTCACTGTTGTGCGCAAAATAGAGCAGGGCAAAACCAATCTCAACATGGAAAAGGTAAACCTGGTGCTCAAAATGTTTGGCCATGAACTGGCTCCTGTAAACAGTAAAGAACTTCTTGAATGAGACAAGGAAGAGTACTATACAAGGGATTATTGGCGGGTATCCTCACTGAAACCAACGATGGGGAATATGAATTTCAGTACGATAGGAAATATGTTGATCAGCATCCTAATGACTTCATCACTTTTACAATGCCTGTTTCATCAGAGCCCTATAAAGAAAAACGACTCTTCCCTTTTTTTGAAGGATTAATTCCAGAAGGATGGCTACTTGATATCGCTTCAAAAAGCTGGAAGATCAATAAGAATGATCGCATGGGATTGCTGCTGGCCTGTTGTCAGAATTGCATTGGTGCGGTGAGTGTTGAACCAATACTCAATGAAGATGGAGAATAAATGTTTGTACTGCTATGGTCCCATTGAAAGTGAAAAAGACTTTCATGAAAAGTGCTCTTTAGAGTTTTTTGGAACTCCAAACCCTCCTCAAATAGAGTATTCATTAGATCAAATGGATGAGCTTGCTAAGAATATGGTTGAGCGAAGTGTATCGGTTCCAGGAGTACAACCCAAGTTATCCATGTCGCTAGTGGCAGAATCTTCAAATCAGGCAAATGCCAGACTTACCATTGTAGGAGCTTTAGGGGGAAACTATATTTTCAAACCTCCTTCTGACCGTTTTCCACAAATGCCCGAAAATGAGCACCTCACCATGCGCATAGCAGAAACTTTTGGAATACCGGTGGTGCCCTCTTCATTGATCAGATTGACATCCGGGGAAGGCTGTTACATCACCAAACGAATAGATCGTACGGACAATGGTGAAAAGATCCACATGCTTGACATGTTCCAAATCACAGAGGCCTTTGATAAGTATAAAAGCTCAATGGAAAAAGTGGGAAAGGCCCTAGATACCTATTCCAGTAATACTTTGCTGGACAAAACCTATTTCCTTGATCTGGGCCTATTTTCATTTCTGACGGGTAACAACGATATGCACCTTAAGAATTTCTCTTTGATTGAAACATCAAATGGTTGGGGACTTGCTCCTGCTTATGATTTGTTAAATGTAGCTATTGTTTTTCCTGAAGATAAGGAAGAACTCGCACTGACTCTAGCCGGAAAGAAAAAGAAACTACAGCGGGAGCACTTTGAGCAATTAGGCGAAAGGTTAGGCCTCACCCCAAAACAAATCAGAGGAACCTTCAACCGAATACTTAAAAACAAACCAAAGGCATTCAGCTGGATTGATCAGTCATTTCTGTCCGAGGATATGAAAGCTGCTTACAAGGAGGTTTTGTCTGAGCGATATGGCAAATTAGAAGTATAAGGCGGGAGTGTTCAGCTAAGTGTGTCATCCCCAACTCTTGCTTTCATAACCATTCACCCTTTACCCATATTCTCAAATAGGGCTTGAAGATCTTCTTTAGTAGCTTCCTGAACGACCTCTGGTTCATATACCGCGGATCCCTCATGCTCTTGTGCAATAAGGTTGAGTTCTTCCAGTATCTCTTCACCAAAATCTACCAACAAGTTGAAGCCTTTATGGTCGATTCGCTGAAAGTCCTCATGGTTCATCAGCTTACCTACGACTTTCATCATAGCGGCCTCATTCAGCACTTCTACTGTCTCCACAAAAAAGCAATAGTGTGAATACTGGTCAAAGGCCACAAAAGTGGGTACCGCCCCTGCTTGAGTAGGCAGATATATCAGCGTCATACAAATGGTTTCATTGGGCTTGGATGGGTTTATCATTTTATGTGATTTAATCAACTGTAAATTCTTAATATCTATCTGAAAGTAATGGACCAGGTCTAATTTATGGGGAGCAGGACAAATTAAGCAAAGATTTTTTGGAGTCGATAAAGGAAAAGTTTGGTGTCATTCACCCCTCTTAACTGTGCTCTAAATAACTTGATTTGGGCGTTAAGTGATTCTCCGTGAGCGTTGGTCGACCAGGAGTTGATTCGTAAAAGATGTCGTTCACATACACCGAGTAGCGGTATTCCAGTGGCAGGTTGAGAGACTGAATACTGGTGTTGCCACCACGAACGAGAGCCGGAATACGGCTTACCAGATTGGAGATGTAGGGAGTGAGTACGCTCCAGGGGATTTCCACTTTTGCCGTACCTAGTGAAGTTTGGCTCAAAGGAGCGATGGTGTACTGATCGCGGGTGGGAACACTGGATGCTACATATTTACCACCAGTGGTGAATGTGATTACCGGTTTGGTAATCTGAACGCTGCCATTTGTAGGATTGTCAACGTAGATATCCGTTGCCAGGGTAACACCTGCCAAAGTGATCTTGGCAATACGCGGATTCAGGGTTCGCACCACAGATTTATCACTCAATCGCTTGGCGCTGAATGCCCGGCTGCCCCAGTAGAGAAGTCCACCTATAAGTCCTATGGCTACAATGCTTCTCACTTCGTACCTTTCCCTTTTCGGAATCGCTCAGAGATGAGATCCATGGTCACTTTCACGCAGTAACCTACACTGGCGCTGACCACTGCATAAGCGGCCACGTCAATGGCTCCAGGAAATGTGATGGTCGTGTTGGAAAATTGCTCCGTCAAGGCTCGGGAAAGACCTCCGAGCATGCCGGAAGCAGTAGTAGCAAACGAGAGACTATGGCTGTGCTGCATCTTGATTTCATTCTTAAAAGGCGTTCAAAAATGAGATCAAGGATTGAGATGAAATTTACCTATATGCTTATTTAGGCACTTTCATGTCTTTACATGATAATGTTGTATCCAATATGTAGGATCAAAATAAATAGGGGTAGAAAGCTATAAGAATGGGTATAGAAAAACCGGGGATGATCAAACGGTTTTTCTCACCCCCGGCATCAGGTAGAACCTTTATTTATCTTAAGCCCGCACTGGCTCGGGTGTTTCAAAGTCCTTTATGGCCTCTCCTAAATCCAACACTTCAGCTGAGGGATAACTTCGCATCAGTACGCTGCTTCCAGCTGCCGAACGAAACCCTGCCGCACAATGTACTACAATGGGTTTATCGGTAGGTATATCTCCTGCACGTTCCCGTAACTCATGCAATGGAATTACAATGGCATTCTGAAAGTACTTTCCATTACTCGCTTCGGCCTCATTCCTTACATCCACTATGGTGAATTCGCCCCGATTATTCGCGAATTTTTCCATATTCACCTTAGAAGCGGTTGTCGGCATATCATCCGTAGCAATGGCCACCCCGGCAATTAGCAGTTCATAGCCAATTTTAGCAGTTCGCTCAATGACTGCGTCTGCCTGTTGCTTATCCGCGGCAATGATGAAGAACTTTTCATCAGGTCCGATTAGCGATCCGATCCAGGTTTCAAATTTGCCGTTTTCGGTATGCATGATATTGATAGCTCCTTCCAAATGACCTGCTTTAAATTCAGCTTCATTTCGGGCATCGATTACCAGTGAGTGCTGCGGAATCTCTTGCCAGGAGGCAAGTTGATTCACCCCATGAACCCCCTCTTTGAAGTTCGGTGCTCCCGCCTTATTGAGGTCTACATCATAACCGAAGTACTTGGGAACAAAGGGCTGATCCTCCAACAGCGATTTCATGAAAACTTCCAGGCTCATATCCTGAAGGGCCCAGTTGGTGGCACGTTGCTCACCCATGGTGCTGTAGGTTTCAATGCTCATATTCTTGCCACAAAGAGAGCCAGCTCCATGAGCAGGGTAGATTAAGGTGTCATCAGGTAATTTCAATAGCTTCTGATGAATACTTTCATACATATCGGCCGCCAGGCTTTCGCGCTTGGCGCGCATTTTTCCAGCTTCTTCTCTCAAATCAGGTCGCCCTACATCCCCTATAAATAAAGTGTCGCCTGTAAATGCGACCTTTTCCTCCTTTGCGGGGTCTGTGGCAATAATGGTGATGCTATCCGGTGAATGACCGGGCGTGTTCAGCGCCTTGATCTCTACATGTCCTATGCGCAACTGTTCGCCTTCATCAAATCCCTGATGGGGATAATCGGCTCCTACCTTGCGGCTTACATAGATTGTAGCTCCGGTTTCCTTGTGAATTTCTAAATGACTGCTCACAAAGTCAGCATGAGGGTGGGTTTCAAACACGGCCACAATTTCTGCCTGACTTGCTTTTGCGTAGTCATAATACTGCTGTGGATCCCGCCCGGGGTCAACTATGGCCATTTGACCTTCACTAATCAGTGCGTAAGATGCGTGTGCCAATGGCTTGTCATAAAACTGCTTAATATTCATAACTATTCAATTTTTAGTTTTTTCCTTGCTAATATTTTTGCCAGAGCAAGGTTTACCGGCATGATTCTTTTAATGAGGTAACTTTTGCCTTACCAGCCCATACAGGAAGGTACCTAATAGTGCCCCTATGATTACGATGAGTATTGGTGCATAGCCAAAGCCCAGCAGCACAAACATGGGACCCGGGCAAGCCCCAGACAGAGCCCATCCTAAGCCGAAAATGATACCACCTATTAAATAACGTAGGATGGATTTTTGCTTTTCAGCTAGTAAAATGGGCTGACCCGATAGACTTTTGATTCCTTTCCGTTTTGAAAACTGGATGAAAATGATCCCCAGCACCAAGGCACTACCGATTACTCCATACATGTGGAATGACTCAAAACGAAACATCTCGTAAATGCGGTACCAGGATATTACCTGTGCTTTGGCCATGATGATTCCAAAAACTACTCCCAAGGCTAAAAACTTGATATACTTCATTGTTAGTGAATTCAATTAATTGAAAATGAGTGGTAGGCCGAAAAATGTCATCGTCAGACCACCGATAAAAAAGCCTATCACCGCAATCAGGGACGGCCATTGAAGGTTGCTCAAGCCCGTAATGGCATGTCCTGAAGTACAACCTCCGGCATACCTGGCCCCAAAGCCTACCAGTAAACCACCCAGCAATAGGATCAAAATACCCGAAGGAGAACGCATGGCCTCCGGGCTAAAAATTTCCTTAGGAAGATATTGCACGGCCACTCCATCGAAACCCAGTTCATTATTTAGGGATTGTGCAGCTCCTTCACTTAGTTCAACTTTTTGATCGGTCATGAGCCACTGGTAGCTCAGAAATCCACCCAGAATGGTTCCCGCCAAAAACATGAGGTTCCATTTCTGTGCCCGCCAGTCGAATTGAAAGAAATCAGCCACTTTTCCAGCCCCGGCCAATGTACACATCGTACGTAAGTTTGAGCTAAAGCCAAAAGTGCGGTCAAAATACACTAGTCCGAACATCACCAGCGCCAGCATCGGGCCTGCCACGTACCAGGGCCAGGGATTCCTTATGACATCTAATAAGGTCATAATTTCACCTCCTTCGCTTTTGCTTCACTTCTTAAGCTCCGTAGAAAACCCCTGAACTTCTGGGTGTCATATTGCGCCATGCCGTTGTGGCTCATTCCCCACATTACCCCGTCCAAAAGTGCTCAATGAAAGCTATCACTTTTTACCAGGGCTAATTAATTTCTCCTGC
>CAKZPI010000017.1 GCA_937139155.1 uncultured Flavobacteriales bacterium | reverse complement strand
GTATGTGAGGCAGATGTTTGCGCCATGGCCGTTGTTCCGAATGCTGCGATGGCTAGTAGGGTAAATAACTTTTTCATAATAAGAGAGAATTTGATTAATTGATTTGAATCAGTTTCTCTAAAGCTATTGTTGTGCCAAAACCAAGAGATGAGTTTAACGAATTAAAATACAGGGGCTTACGCGGGTTGTGTTTTGGAGGAGTCCTTCCCTTTTTCTCCCAGAATGAGAATTTAACTCTCAATAATGGATAAAATTGACCTAGGTCATTATTTCTTTTCGATTCCTAAACTTGAAAGGGTTCCAAGCCGGTACGAATAATTTGGTCATCTGCCATTCAGGGCGACCTCAAGTTTATATTCAGCCCATTAAGTGGGCAAAAATCTAAAAATTGCTGGGGAGTGGTTTGAGGCGATTTAGGTTAATCGGCCCTTTGAAAGGGGTGAATTCAGGTTTACCTGAACAAATCTAAAGCATGCCCAGTTCAAGTTTGGCCTCTTCACTCATCATGTCTTTATCCCAAGGAGGGTCAAAAGTGAGGGTAACCTTAGCGTCTCGAACTTCGTCCAATGATTTTGCTTTTTCTTCCACCTCAAGGGGGAGGGATTCAGCCACCGGACAGTTAGGCGTAGTAAGGGTCATAATGATTTCCACGTCAAATTCTTCACTAACCCGAACGTCATAAATCAAGCCTAGATCATAGATATCAACCGGAATCTCAGGATCATAAATGGTCCGTAACACGTCCACCACTTTCTCACCAATAGCTTGAAGGGTTTCATCTGTAGGATTTGCGGTGCTCATAATGATTTTGCTTTAAAGGCTAGGGCGTAGGTTTTCATTTGTTTAATCATGGAAACCAATCCATTTGCCCGAGTAGGGGAAAGGTGTTCTTTTAATCCGATTTCATCCACAAAGCCCATATCGGCATTTAGAATTTCGTCCGGACTTCTATGGTTTAGGGGTCGGATCAACAATGAGATGATTCCTTTGGTAATGATGGCATCGCTATCTGCAGAGAAATGAATTTTTTCACCTTTCATATCGGCGTGAAGCCAAACTCTGCTTTGACAACCTTTGATTAAGTGATCATCTGTTTTATAGGCGTCATCAATTTCAGGAAGGTCTTTACCCAAATCAATTAGATGGTTGTATTTCCCCATCCAATCTTCAAATAGGGCAAAATCATCTACAATTTCTTCTTGTATTTCTTGAATGCTTTCCATTTATCTTAGCATTTCACAGGCTTGTTGAACTCCTTGAACAAATCGATCAATTTCTGCTTTGGTATTATATACCGCAAAAGAGGCCCGGATGGTTCCAGGAATTTTATAAGAATCCATTACCGGTTGGGCACAATGGTGGCCTGTTCGAACGGCAATGCCCAATTGGTCTAGAATCATTCCTAGGTCGTAGGGATGTACTCCTTCCATCAAGAATGAAAGAACGGAGGCCTTATTCTTGGCTTGGCCAATGGGTCTAAAACCTTCCAGCTCATTCAGCTTGGATTGGGCGTAAATTAAGAGCTCGTTCTCATGCCTTGAAATTTCCTCCAAGCCAATTTCATTCATCCAGTCAATGGCCTTTCCTAGCACAATACCTCCTTCAATATGGGGGGTGCCGGCCTCGAATTTATGAGGAAGGTCTGCCCAGGTAGATCCTGAAAACTTCACTTCAGAAATCATTTCACCTCCACCCATGTATGGGTTCATTTCCTTGAGTAAATCTTCTTTCCCGTATAACGCACCTGATCCAGTCGGACCGTAAGCTTTATGTCCGCTCACCACATAGAAATCTGCATTTAAATCTTGCACATCAATCTTCATATGTGGAAGCGATTGAGCGCCATCTACCAATACCAAGGCGCCTTTTTCGTGACTTAGTTTGATGATTTCCTTTACGGGATTTATGGTTCCCAAGGCATTGGAAACATGGTTCACCGCAACTAGCACGGGATTTTTCTTGAGCAATTCGTGAAAGGCCTCAAGGTCTAACTCCCCCGATTCCAAAATGGGAATGGGAAGAACTTCGGCTCCTTTTTCTTGGGCAATGATTTGCCATGGAACAATATTGCTATGATGCTCCATTCCTGAGACCAAAATAATGTCGCCCGATTTCAAAAACTTTCCTCCCCAGGCTCTGGCCACTAGGTTAACCCCTTGGCTGGCTCCAGTGGTAAAGATGATTTCATGTGCAAAGCGGGCATTCAAATGCTCCTGGAGGGTTTTCCTAGAAGCCTCGTAGGCGTCCGTAGCCAGTTGACTTAGCTTGTGAACCCCTCTGTGAATATTGGCATTTATGTTTTGGTAATAATCTTGAATGGCCTGAATTACCTTTTTGGGCTTTTGTGAGGTTGCTGCATTGTCAAAATACACCAAGTCCTGTCCGTTCACCTTTTGGTTTAGGATGGGAAACTCATTTCGAATGGCCTCAAGGTCAAATTTTGTTTCAGGCTTTGTGATCATAAGTCAAAATCAAGTTCAACGCCTAGCTTCTTGGCCAATACAGACTTAAGTTTCGACTTCAATTCTTCAAGTTTTACACCAGCTAAGGCATCCATGCAGAAGGCATAAAGCAGCATGGCTCTGGCCTCTTTGTCTCTAATGCCTCTTGACTTGAGGTAGAACATGGCGTCTTCGTCTAACTGTCCAATGGTACAACCGTGGCTACATTTCACGTCATCGGCAAAAATTTCTAGCTGAGGCTTGGTGTCTAGGCTTGCCAAATCGTCAAGCAAAACATTGTCGTTTTGTTGGAAAGCATTTGTTTTCTGGGCTTCAGAATGAACGTATACTTTTCCGTTAAAAACGCCTTTAGCATTGTCAGTATAGATGCCTTTATACAATTGGTTGCTTTGGCAATTCGGGACTTTATGGTCAACCAAGGTATGGTGGTCAACCAATTGGTTTTCCCCAATCATAGTAATCCCGTACATTTTGCTTTCACAATGCTCACCTCTTTGAAGGAAGCTAAGGTTGTTCCGAACAAATCTTCCTCCTAAAGAGAATGTGTCTACTGAGGCAAAACTGTTTTCAGCCTGCTCAACCCAAGTATTGTCAACCAGGGCAGTATCCCTTTGGTCGTTTTGAACCTTGTAATGGTCGTAAATAGCATCTCTTTCTACCTTGATTTCGGTAACTACATTGCTAAGGGCTGCAGATTCTCCAAGGTTTTGGTGACGCTCATAGATTTGAGTTTCGGAAGCTTGTTCAGCAAGGATGAGGTTCCTGATTTGGAAAAAGGGAGCCTCGTTTTGGGCTTTGCTGGTGAAATAAAGCAGCTCAATGGGCTTTTCCACACGGGTTCCTTTTGGGATGTGTAGAAATGAGCCTTGATGAGCAAATGCTGTATTCAAGGCCACAAAGGCTTGGTCTTCGATGGGGGCAATCTTACCGAAAAGGTTTAAAGCTTCTTCCTTTGACCCTAAGGCATTGGAAAGGGTAAGAAAGGTAAAAGGAGCGTTTTCAAGGTCAGAATGTTCTTCCGAAAAACCACCATCAACAAATACCAATCGGTAGGAGTCGGTTTTTAAGCTATACTTTTCAACTTCTTCCTTGCTCACCTTTCCCGCGGAAGCGGTAAGCGAATAATTCTTACGAAGAATAGGCACCAAAGAGGTGTATTTCCATTCTTCATGCTTAATGGTAGGGAACCCCTCATTCTCAAAAACTTGCATTGCCTTGGTGCGCAGATCTTGAATTTGATCGTGACCATTGGCTGTTTGCAAAAGCTGAGATTTAGATTCTAATATTTGGCCGTTTAAATCCATAAAATAGGTTTAGCCGATGGGGGCTTGTTCTTTTTTAATCCAGTCGTAGCCCTTTTCTTCAAGTTCAAGAGCTAGGTTTTTATCGCCTGACTTCACAATTTGTCCGTTCAACAGTACGTGAACAAAGTCAGGAGTAATATGATCCAAAAGCCTTTGGTAGTGGGTAATAACCACCACGGCATTATCTTGAGACTTCAGTTTATTCACTCCGTTGGCAACAATGCGCAGTGCGTCAATGTCAAGGCCTGAGTCTGTTTCATCCAGAATGGCAAGCTTGGGTTCGAGCATGGCCATTTGAAAGATTTCATTTCTCTTTTTCTCACCACCTGAGAAGCCTTCGTTAATGCTTCGGCTCAAGAAAGAACGGTCAATTTCAAGAAGGGCCATCTTTTCTTTCATAGCCTTCAACATATCTTTAGCGGGCATGGGCTCTAGGCCTTTTGCTTTTCGCGATTCATTGATGGCAGTTTTCAGGAAATTGGTTACCGAAACTCCAGGGATTTCAACAGGGTACTGAAACGAAAGGAAAATCCCAGCATGGGCTCTCTCTTCTGGGTCAAGCTCTGAAAGGTCTTGGCCTAAGAAATTCATTTCACCTGCGGTTACTTCATAATCTTCTCTTCCGGCAATTACGGATGAAAGGGTAGACTTTCCAGACCCGTTTGGGCCCATGATGGCGTGAACCTCTCCTGGCTTCACTTCTAGGTTGATTCCCTTTAAAATTTCTTTGTCCTCAATGGAGGCTCTTAGGTTTTTTATGGTAAGCATTATACTAGTTCTCTGGTTTTGTAAAGTTTCAATGGATCAGCCAACGGATCCTTCAAGGCTAACGGCCAATAATTTTTGAGCCTCCACGGCAAATTCCATGGGCAATTGGTTTAGAACCTCCTTGCAATAGCCGTTTACAATCAAGGCGATGGCTTCCTCAGTTGGGATACCTCTTTGATTGCAATAGAAAATTTGGTCTTCCCCAATTTTTGAGGTAGTGGCCTCATGTTCAACCTTAGCCGTTTTATTGTCGATTTCTATGTAAGGGAAGGTATGCGAACCGCATGAGTTCCCCATGAGAAGTGAATCACATTGACTGAAATTTCGTGCGTTTTCTGCCTTCTTGCCCATTTTTACAAGCCCCCGATAGGAGCCATTGGAGTGGCCGGCACAAATACCTTTTGAAATGATGGTACTCTTGGTGTTTTTACCAATGTGAATCATTTTGGTTCCGGTATCCGCTTGCTGGTAATTGTTGGTTACCGCAACGCTATAGAACTCACCTACCGAGTGGTCTCCTTTCAAAATACAAGAAGGGTACTTCCAAGTAACTGCAGAACCTGTTTCTACCTGGGTCCAGGAAATCTTACTACGGGTATGGCAAAGGCCTCTTTTGGTCACAAAATTGTAAACCCCTCCTTTTCCTTCCTTGTTTCCTGGATACCAGTTTTGAACGGTAGAGTACTTAATTTCTGCATCGTCCATGGCAATGAGTTCAACCACTGCAGCGTGCAACTGGTTTTCATCGCGCATGGGAGCGGTACATCCTTCCAGATAAGAAACATAAGAGCTTTCTTCGGCAATCACCAAGGTGCGCTCAAACTGCCCGGTTCCAGCTTCATTGATTCGGAAATAGGTAGAAAGTTCCATGGGGCAACGAACCCCTTTGGGGATGTAGCAAAAGGAACCATCGGTGAAAACCGCCGAATTCAAGGCTGCATAGAAATTATCAGATGGAGGAACCACCTTGCCTAAGTATTTCTTAACCAATTCAGGGTGCTCCTGAACGGCTTCGGAGATGGAACAAAAAATGATCCCTAGCTCTCCTAATTTTTTCTTGAAAGTGGTTGCCACCGAAACGGAGTCCATAACCACGTCTACAGCCACCCCGGCAAGACGCTTTTGTTCGTCCAATGAAATGCCCAGTTTATCGAAGGTTTCCTTCATTTCTGGATCCAAATCATCAAGCGATTCAAGCTTTTTCTTTTGTTTGGGGGCGGCATAATAGGTGATGGCCTGGAAATCGGGTTTGGGGTAATCTACATTCGCCCAATCCGGTTCTTCCATTTCTTGCCACCGCTTATAGGCTTCAAGCCTCCAGGTCAAAAGCCATTCAGGCTCGTTCTTCTTTGCGGAAATTCTACGAATGGTATCTTCATTGAGGCCAATTGGCACCCGGTCAGATTCAATATTGGTATAGAAACCATATTTATATTCTGACTGAGTTACCTCATTCAATACCTTATCTTCTTCTGCCATTTCAGCCATTCAAATGCTAGGTTTTCCCTTCAAAGGGCGTTTGAAATCAAGATTATACTGCGAAGCTTTCTCCGCATCCACAGGTTCGAGATGCGTTGGGGTTGTTAAAAACAAAGCCTTTTCCGTTTAAGCCCCCTGAATACTCAAGGGTTGTGCCTACCAGATAAAAGAAACTTTTCTTATCAACCACAATTCGAACCCCATTGTCTTCGAACGACTTATCGTCTTCCAACTCTTTTTGGTCGAAATCGAGCTTGTAGGAAAGGCCAGAACAGCCACCTGCGGCCACGCTTACCCGAACGAAACTACCTTCCGGTTTTCCGGTCTCCTTCAACAATTGCTGAAGTTTATCTCGGGCTTCTTCTGTTACTCGAACCATATTTTTATTTATTCTAAATCTAAATACTGATGAATCAGGCTGCAAAGGTACAAAATTGAGATGCCAAAGCCAATGATTCTACCTTTTCTAAACTGGGTGGGTTCTTAAGGTTTTGGTACTTTCGCGCCATGGAAATGTTTGAAGATAAAAACCCCAAAAGAACACCCATTTCAGAATTGGGTGAATTCGGATTGATTGACCACTTGGTGAAGGCCTTCCCGCTTAAGAATTCTTCTAGTATTCTTGGGCCGGGCGACGATGCAGCGGTCATTGACTTCAACGGGAAATCCACAGTGGTAACTACGGATATGCTGGTGGAAGGGATTCATTTTAACTTATCCTATGTGCCACTTAAGCACTTGGGCTATAAATCGGTGATTGTCAATCTAAGCGATCTCTACGCTATGAATGCCCTCCCTCAACAAATTACCGTGAGTCTGGCCTTGTCCAATCGTTTCCCCATCGAAGCGGTGGAGGAAATCTATGCAGGAATTCAATTGGCCTGCGAAAAGTATGGGGTTGACCTCATTGGAGGGGATACCACTTCTTCTACCTCAGGCTTGGTCATTTCCATAACGGCTATTGGTTCAGCCAATCAAGATGAAATTGTAAAAAGGTCAGGGGCCAAAGCCAATGACTTGATTGTGGTTTCAGGGGATATTGGCGGAGCCTATATTGGCCTTCAGGTTTTAGAACGTGAGCAAGCGGTTTTTGAAGCCAACCCAAATACTCAGCCTGATTTGGCCGCCTATCCTTACGTGCTTGAACGCCAATTAAAGCCTGAAGCTAGAAAGGATGTGCGCGGTATTTTAGAGGGCTTAGACATAAAGCCGAGCAGCATGATTGATATCTCTGACGGATTGAGCTCGGAAATGATTCATATCTCTAAGGCGTCAAATCTAGGGTGTAAGATTTTTGAAGATAAACTCCCCCTTGATCCTGAGGTGATTCGAGTTTGCGAAGAGTTCAATGTAGATCATACCACCATGGCCATCAACGGGGGGGAAGACTATGAGCTCTTGTTCACCGTGCCCTTAGAAGCTCATGACAAAATCAAAGACAATCCAAGTCTTACCCTGATTGGACACATGACCGAATCCGATGGAATGTTTTTGGTTACCCGTGACGGAGCCGAAGTTCCTCTCACCGCAAAAGGTTGGGACCCTTTCCTGAATAAGGACGCGGACTGATTTGATTGCGTAAGATTTCCCTTGTCTTAGTATGTGTATTCTGGTGGTTTTCACGTGTTTTGTATGCATAGAACCGTGGATAATCGCCCATGCGAATTTATTTCCTTATGCTTTTCCTCTCCTTGGCAAGTTTTCTTGTCCAGGGAAAAGACACCCTAAAGGTTGGGGTTGAGTATTCTCGGGATACGGTTTTTGATTTCTACCACCCCAGACACTGGGCCGTGGAAGAAGGGGATACTGTGGTTTTTGAAAATGTGAAAGGGTTCAATACCACAGCACCTAAAAACCCAAACCCCTTTTTTCCGAATTTTTCAACCACCCCAACCAACCCCTTTTACCAGTTCTCCCTTCCTCAGGGGGTCTATCCTTATTTCAATCAAAGTTCTGGTCCGGCAAACGAAGGGGTTGTTTATGTGAACCCGGCCGGAACCTCCTGCTCTATTGATTTTAGCATCCGACTAGATTCTTCTGACCCAACAGGGGCAAGTTTTTATTTTGAGCTAAGTCAAAACACGTCATGGTCTGTCTGGGATTTTAACGATGGAATTCTGAGCTCAGACTCTCTGCCCAAACATACCTTTCAAGATTCAGGGGTTTACTTTGTTGCGGTTACCGTTCAATTGCCAAATGGATGTTTTGCTTCCTCCATGAAAAAGATGGTGGTAGAATTTCAAAACCCAAGTTCTTGCATTCCGAATTTCAGCATTGAGCCCCAAGATTCAAATCAAGCCTTGCTGATCAACCAAAGTCTAAACCTAAGTCAAAATGATAGCCTAAGCTGGTATTTGAACGGCTCCACCTTTCTTGGAATTGGAGACAGTTTATGGATTAGTTTTCCGGATACAGGCTGGTATTGGATTTGCCTCAACCTGAACGGGCCAAATTGTCAAGACTCTATTTGTCAACCCTACTATGCTCAGAATCTTTCAATCTGTGAGGTAGATTTTCAGGTCATGACTGATTCAAGCCATGTGTATAAAAGGGAATTTATGTCTTCCTTCTCGGGACTTACCAATCCTAGTTTTTATTGGGATTTTGGGGATGGGGCCACCTCTAATGATCCAAATCCTCAACATCTTTTCCCGGGGCCGGGCGATTACGAAGTTTGCCTGACCGTTTTTGAGTCAGGTGGGTGTCAGGTGGGATTCTGTGATACCCTTTCCCTTGACACAGCCTTTTGCCCTATTGATTTTTCATATACTTCCAATGCCCCGCTAGAAGTAGATTTTAACCTAAGTCCTGCCCTCCCTTTAGGAACCAATTATTATTGGTCTTTCGGGCCAGGACAAGGAGATTCAAGTCTTGCGGACCCCCAAGGGGTTTCCTTTCCCTCCGGGGGGAAGTATGAGGTTTGCCTGACCACTGTGTTTCCGGATGGCTGCATAGGTAACTTCTGCGATTCGGTAGAAGTAATGTCGAACATCAATTGCCAGGTCTCCTTTACGAGTTCTGCAAATTTTGACCTTATTAGTTTTTCTGCTCAAGGGCTTCATTCGGCCAATTATCCCTTAAGTTTTACCTGGGATTATGGGGATGGATCCACGGGATCAGGCCTCAATTCATCACATAGATATGCATCGGAAGGCTCCTTTTTGGTTTGCCTGAATATGGTAGACTCAGCTGGCATTTGTACAGCTAGCTTTTGTGATTCGGTAAACGTGTCCTTTCCAAACTGCTCAGCAGGCTTTTCATCCCAATCACTTTCGTGGAAGAAATTTAGATTTTGGAATCAATCTACTTCCAACGGAAGTGCCACCTTCCAATGGAGCTTTGGCAATGGAAGTTTTTCGTATCAGGAAAACCCGGTATTCACTTTTCCTGGTCCAGGTGCTTACCCGGTTTGCTTAACTCTTACCGATAGTCTTTCCTGCTCATCAACATTCTGTGACACCTTGGTAATTAACTATCCTGTTTCCTGCCACGTTGATTTCGACCTTCTGCCCATGTCAAACAATCGGGTATTGGTTTTGAATAAATCAGTGAACCCAGGAAATCCAGGTCAATACCTATGGGATTTTGGGGACGGCAATACTGGAATCGGGGATAGCATAGTGCATTCTTTTTCGGGCCCCGGTGTTTATGACATCCGTCTTTCTTATTCCTATCCTGACATACAATGCGATACGGCCTTGGTTAAAACCCATGTCTTGGCCCCCAATTCTTCTTGTTATGCATTGTTTAGGCCGCTAGATCAAGGGGGAGGCTTGTACAAGTTTTCGGTGTATTCAGGAGGAAGTGGCAGCATTGTTCAAGCAGACTGGGATTTTGGGGACGGGGTTCAATTTTCAGGTCTTTATCCTCCAAACCATCAATACCTTAAAGGGGGCGTTTATCCAGTATGTCTTAATGTACAAACCAATCAGGGCTGTCAGTATACATTTTGTGATTCCATAGTGGTTCCGAACATTCCCTGTCAAGGTAGGGTCAATTCTAGCCATGGTTCTCAACCGTATTCAGCCAATTTAAATGCACAGGCAGAAGGTGCCGGGGGATTCCAATACAGCTGGAATTTGGGTCCGGCAACCCCCGCCACAGCAAACACACAACAAGTTTCTAATGTAATATTCCCGGGCCCGGGCCAATATCCCATCTCACTTTTAATCACAGACTCTACCGGCTGTCAAAGCTTAGTTTTAGACACCCTAGAGTATCAGGCAGAATGTTCCCTCGATTTTAGCTTCCAATACTTAGGCAACGGCCTTTTTCAATTTCAAAACCTGAGCACGGGACAATCCTTGGTAAGTCAGTTTGAATGGGATTTTGGAGATGGAGGAGCCGCATTCCTTCCTCATCCTCAGCACCAATATCAAAACCCTGGGCTTTATACGGTTGAGGTTGTTTTGAAAGACACCCTATATGGATGTACGGATACGCTGAGAAAGAATGTATTCATTCCCACCCCCTGCCAGGCCATTTTCACTCATTCCATTTATGCCCAAACCCCTCAGGAAATTTTCTTTGACGCCAGCCCGTCTCTTGGTTCGGGAGGAGAACGTTTTGTTTGGAATTTTGGAGATGGAAACTTAGATACTGGTGCAACGCAGATCCACACCTATGCCAAGGGAGGTTGGTATTGGGTTAAGCTTGAGGTAGAAGATAGTACCGGTTGTCAATCGGTAGACTCTAGTTTAATCCAAGTTCGATCCATCGGTATTTGCGATGCAGATTTTATCCTATGGCCAGATTCAAGCCAAGGGGAAATGATGAGCTATGAGTTTCAAGCGGCGTATTACGGTTCACCCAATGCAATTTATACTTGGGATTTTGGTGACGGAGTTTCTTATCTAGGCTCGGCTCATGAATCGCACACCTTTTCTAGTACAGGGTGGTTTGATGTATGCCTAAAAGTTGAGGACACAACCTTAGCTGGGGCTTATTGTGTTGACAGTCTTTGCATTTCTGTTTATGCTGATACCCTTTACTTTAAGGAGGTGCCCCAGTTTTCCTATAAGAATGTTGGCAATTTCACCATTTTGTTTACCAATGAATCCGTTCGACTCGGCTTTCCTAATACCCATACCTCTCAATTGAAATACACCTGGGATTTTGGCGATGGTACGTATTCAAACCTGTATAATACAGCCCATACTTATACCCATGCAGATACCTTTGAGGTATGCCTAACCATTGAAGACTTGAGTCTAGGATTAAGCAGAGCTTATTGTCAGCCGGGTGTAGAAACTTCTAGAGAAATTGGGATTGAGGAGGTTTCCTTTGACCTTAGTCGGGTTTACCCAAATCCAAGTTCAGACCAATTTAGGGTAGAGCTTAGTCTTCAATACCCATCTGAGATTTCTTGGAGGATGATCGACGCATTTGGTAGGGTAGTCAAAGAGGGCCTAGGCGGATACCCCAGTGGAATCTCTAGTTTTGAAATTTCAGGTACAGGACTTGAAACTGGCTTCTATTTCTTGCAAATTCAAGATCTTGAAACCGGATACACCCAAGTTGAGAAATTAATCTTCCGTCCTTAATTCAAACTTAGACCTCAACCAAGGGTTCAAGAAAATAACATCAATATCTTCTGCTTTTTCATCCTGAATCATTGACTCAAGGCCTTTGGCGTTTTCTGAAAGTTGAGGATGAAAGCTTCCTTTCTTGGCAATGGCCTTGAATAGGTTTAAGGCTTTCCGCTCCCTAAGAAACTCTTTGCTTTTCAGTGATTCTTCAAAGTCTCGCTCTATTTGAGGAAGTCTATATTCTATGGTTTCCCATTCTTCAAGCTCAATTCTAGCAATGATTTCCCCAAGAGCAATTCTCAGCCGATAGCTGGAGGGCAATTGTGGGTAAGAGTCGTTTAACACCAATTGTTGCATGGCCTTGAGGGCCGGTTTGAATTCATCCAATTGAAACAAGAGTTGGAAGCGATTCAGATAAATGAAAACGGCAAGGTGATTTACTTGTTGAACTACTGGGTCTTTTTCGGCAATCTCAAGTTCTGCTAGAGCCTTTTCTTTGTCTTTAACGCTCAGGTTTATAACCCGGATATTGTAATAGTAAAACTTGTACTCTCTTTGTTGTTCAGGAGATTTTTCAAACACCTTTTTAAGCTGATCGGCCCATTGCAATGACTTTTCATAGCGCTTTAAGCGGAAGGCGGAATTGGCTAGAAAGGTTAGCATTTGCATCTGGGTCTCTTGATGCCTTCCCTCTTTAAACCAATCTTTAGACTTGAATTCTTTTAAAAAGGATTCGGTGAAGGTATAAAGCTCATCATAAGCATGTTGCTGAAGGAGGCTTCTAGAAACCGCTTTGAACATTCGCGTTCTAAAAGACCTTGAGTTTTCTAGGTCGGGAATGCCTTGGTATTTCTGAACCAGTTCATCAAGCTGGTCGTAGAGGTCTTTGCTGTCTGTACTAAAGCTTTGGGCGGTTTTCAGGCGCTGAGAAACTAGAGCCAGAAGATCGTCCATCTCTCGCAAGAGCCTGAGTTTTTTGGCAGACTCCCTTCGCTCACGAACAATTTCTTCAACGTCAATATCCATTACATGATGTGAGGTTTTGATCAATTCATCATAAACCAATTGAAGGGAGTCAAGGAGCTCGTGCTTTTCCGCCAGAAGTTTTGCTTTTTGCAAAGATTTAGCGGCCAGGGAATATTCTCGGTTTTGAGACCAATGTCTGGCCACTCCAACCCATTGCCAAATTTGAAGTTCAGGGTCTTGGGTCTGCTCTAAATGCCATAAACTTTGATTTATGTCTTGTTGAACCCTGTTTTTTAATCGGTAAAGCGCATTTTTTTTGCCCTCATACCAGATTTTTGAGAGGTGATTTTCCACTTCATCTTCGTTTTCACCCTTGCGAATCCGCTCAAAAAGCACCAAATCTTTGCGCTCTCCCTTAGCATGGCTGCGGCTTGACCAAAGTTTATAGTGTCTTACTTCCTCTTTATTAAGCTTTTGTATAAATTTGTACAGCATTTAACTATTTGTTGAATACGTAAGAAATGTACGTCCTTTGGTTTATATTTACAAATCATCTACGTACTTTCGAGAAAAGAAATTAAAGCCGTGAAGAAATTTTACACCACATTACTAATCGCAATTCTAAGTTTAGGTTTAGCCTTCGGGCAGCAGGTTAACTTGGCTTTTGGTAGTAAAGGGGTAATCGGCATTCCGGATTCTGTGACTTTTGGTCAAAAATTAGATGTTTCATTCTACTTGGTTAATATGGGGCCTGACACCATCAACCAAGAGGTTTTGATTCGTTACGCCGTTGACACGGTTGACTTTCCAAGTGAATATGAGATTGTAGCAAGTTCGGGTCCCGTGGCCAATTGGCTTCCAGGAGATTCAATGTACTTTGCCTTTGAAGATACGGTTGATCGTCCGGCTTTTGTAGCTGGTGATAATGTGACCATTGTATGGCCTACTACCATTATCTCTTCTCCAGGAAATATTGAGTTTTACAACGAAGATGTTATTGTTTCTGACATCCAAGCCATTGGAATTAACGAGCTTGATTTTGAGGTGAATATTTTCCCCAACCCTAGTTCAGATCGAATTAATATTGGCACGGAGGAGTCTATTTCTTGGACCCTCTATAATATGAATGGTCAGGTGATTAAGCAGGGAACGGAGAAACAGTTCAGCATTACCGACCTTCCGAAAGGTTATTATCACTTAGAAATTCTTCGCTCAAAAGATCAGACTCGAGGCGCTTACCGAATCATGCGGAAATAGCCAGTCCCTCGCAAATTGCTTTCAATGCTTCCTCTGGGTTCTCAATATGGCCCATATGCCCTACACCATATAGGGGTCTTAAATGAATGTCTAAATCTGTATACAAATAGAAGGAGATGATCATTTGGGTATCAATGATTGGGTCTAAAGTCCCATAAATGATCAACCCCCTTTCATCGATTTTTTCAAGCTCACCCAATCTATTTTCTCTATTCAGCATGGCGTGTAAGCCGGAAGCAATTCCCTGTACGGAAAGGCGTTTAGCCTCCTGAATCATTTCCAGGATTTCCTTCTTGAACCTTTCCTTGGCCTCAGGCTTAAACATTGATTGAATGGCTTGTTGAATATAGAGCTCTGGTTTTTTCTCAATTAAACGTAAAGCCTTTTTTCGGGTATTGGCTCGTTCTTTGGAATCGTTAAAAGGACTTGAGTGAAATAGGATGAGCCGGTCTATGGATTCTGGCCTTAAGCGCAAAATCTCCAAGCCAATATACCCTCCCATAGAATGGCCCAATAGACTGAATTTCTCAATCCCTTCTGCGTCTACAACTTGAAAAACTGCCTTTGCAAAGTCCTCCATTAAAGCTTCCCGCGGAAGCGGATCTGACCCCCCAAAACCAGGTAGATCAATGGAAATGCAAGTGTGGGATTTGGAAAGGCTTGGAAGGAAGGCCGTCCACATACCCATAGATTCTAAAAAACCATGTAGGAGCAAAAGAACTGGTCCCTCACCCACTACATGGTAGTTTATCTTCTTTCCTTCGTAAATTAAGGATTTATCCACGCATTAGCTCTTCAATTTCCTCGGCTTCCCTTGGAATACTTCCCATAAGGTCAACAGGACCTTCACCGGTGATAACAATGTCATTTTCAATTCGTACTCCGATGTTTTCATCTGGGATGTAAATACCGGGTTCACAGGTGAAAACCATACCTTCCTCGAAAGGTTCGGTGCGGCTTCCGATATCGTGAACATCAAGCCCAATATAATGGGAAGTACCGTGCATGAAGTACTTCTTGTAAAGCGGGTTATTGGGGTCTTGAGCCTTCACTTCTGCCTCATTTAATAGGCCAAGCTTAATCAATTCAACCTCCATCAAATTACCTACAATCCGGTGGTAATCGTTGAGGTTATTCCCAGGAACCAGCATTTTGGTAGACTCTTTCATTACATGAAGCACGGCATTGTAGACTTCCCTTTGACGATCCGTGAATTTGCCGTTCACAGGAACCGTTCTAGAAAGGTCGGCTGCGTAATTGGCGTATTCTGCTCCGAAATCCATCAACAACATATCTCCATCTTGGCATTGGTTCTTATTTTCTACATAATGGAGAACACAGGCGTTTTTACCTGAGGCAATGATCGGAGAATAGGCGAAACCAGTAGCTCGATTCCGAAGGAATTCATGAATGATTTCAGCCTCGATTTCATATTCATAAACACCCGGCTTGATGAATTTAAGAATCCGCCGAAAGGCAAGCTCAGTAATTCTACAAGCCTCACGCATCAAGTCAATCTCTGTCTGGGCTTTAACAGACCTTAGGCGCATCATTATCGGACCGGTACGTTCAAAGGAATGTCCGGGATACTTCTTTCTAAGCTTAAGGGCCATTCGATAATTTGCGTAGTGAACCTTGGTTTTGAACCGGTCATTTTCATTGAGGTTCACGTAGATACTATTTTGGAAAAGGAGGGTGTTGTGAAGCACGTCTTCAAACTCATCCATCCAAAATACGGTTTGGATTCCGCTTGCAGCTCTTCCTTCTTCCTTCGTGTATTTATGTCCTTCCCAAACGGCAATATGGGCGTTTGTTTTCCGTAGAAAAAGCATTTCCCTTCTTGAGGGGTCAGGATGATCTGGGCAGAGAATTACGGCCGTTTCTTCCTGGTCTATTCCGGTTAGCCAAAGCATATCAGAATGCTGACGGAAGGAGTAATTGGCATCACCTGTACGAGGCATTTCATCATTGGCAACCACAACAGCCACGCTATTTGGCTTCATGGCCTTCATAAACTTGGCCCGGTTGGAAATAAAAAGATCAGAGGGAATGCTAGGGTATTTCATAGAAAATTTTTGAATTTTTCACTTGCCCGCAAATTAATAAAGACTTTGGCGCAATGCCGAATTATCACCGATTATTTCCAGAATCAACCCTGTGGTAAACCAGAAGTCTCCAAGGTAAAAACCGGTGTATCTACATGAATTAAAGGGGCTAATGTGGAATCGTTCTATATTAGTTTTCAAATTGTCAGAAAACCTTTGGGGTAGTACATTTGCCCTCACGAAAAAATTTCATTGAAATACATGCATCATGTCGCAAGTTGCCGGACTCTTTAATTCATCGCTGGCCAGAAAGTACTGGATGGCGCTAACAGGTTTATTCTTATGCTTGTTCTTGGTTGGTCATTTGGCTGGAAACCTACAGCTCTTACTTCCTCTTGAGGATGGGGCCAAAGACCAGTTCAACCTCTATGCAAAGTTTATGACTACCAATCCGGTGGTCAAGATTCTCTCTTACCTAACTTACATTTCCATTCTCCTTCACGTGGTTGATGGCATTGTCTTGACCATTCGGAATCGAAAGGCGAGACCTCAGAAATATGCCTACAATAAGCCAGGAGCAAACTCAGCCTGGAACTCTAGGTTCATGGGCTTTTTGGGAACCGTAATTTTGGTTTTCATTGTTCTCCACCTAAATGCCTTTTGGGCGAAAATGCACTGGGGGCCAATTGATACCTACATGATTGATGGGGAGGAGGTCAAAGACCTTTACACACTTACCATTGCCTCCTTTCAAGATGCGAGCGCAGGATTAGGAATGACCATAGTATATGTGATTTCCATGATTGTATTGGGCTTCCACCTTGTTCATGGCTTTCAATCGGCCTTTCGTTCAATGGGTTGGAATCATCCAAAATACATGCCCATCGTAATGACGGTAGGTAAATTGTTCGGAATCATTATTCCGGCGCTTTTCGCCTTGATTCCGATCTACATTCATTTCATCCTTTAATCTGAAAAAACAAGATTCATGAAATTGGATTCCAAAATACCAGAAGGTCCCTTAAAGGATAAATGGACCTACCATAAAAACAACGTTAACTTAGTTTCTCCTGCCAACAAGCGCCAAATTGACGTGATTGTTGTAGGAACCGGACTTGCAGGGGCCTCTGCTGCAGCAAGTTTGGCTGAAATGGGTTATAATGTATCCGCCTTTTGCTTCCAGGATTCGCCCAGAAGAGCCCATTCCATTGCGGCTCAGGGAGGGATTAACGCGGCCAAAAATTACCAGAACGACGGGGATTCAACCTATCGACTTTTTTACGATACCATTAAAGGAGGTGATTATAGAGCTCGTGAAGCCAATGTATATCGTTTGGCGGAAGTTTCTGCAAACATCATTGATCAATGCGTTGCTCAAGGGGTTCCCTTTGCTCGTGAATATGGAGGTTTGCTTGATAACCGCTCCTTCGGTGGGGTACAGGTAAGCCGAACCTTTTACGCGAAAGGACAAACCGGACAGCAGTTATTATTAGGTGCTTATTCAGCCCTGTCTAGGCAAATTGCCAAGGGTAAGGTGAAAATGTACAACCGTCATGAAATGATGGACGTGGTAATTGTGGATGGCAAAGCCAGGGGGATTATTGCACGTAACCTTGTAACCGGTGAGGTGGAAAGGCATTCTGCACATGCGGTGGTTTTGGCTTCAGGAGGATATGGAAACGTTTTCTTCCTTTCAACCAATGCCATGGGGTCTAATGTATCCGCTGCCTGGAAGGCTCATAAACGGGGAGCCCTTATGGCCAATCCTTGTTTTACCCAAATTCACCCTACTTGTATTCCTGTTTCTGGAGACTACCAAAGTAAGCTAACCCTTATGTCTGAGTCTTTAAGAAATGACGGAAGAATCTGGGTTCCCAAAAAGAAAGAAGACGCCGAAGCCATTCGTGCCGGGAAACTTAAGCCCACTCAATTGGCAGAGGAAGAAAGAGACTATTACTTAGAGCGTAGGTATCCAGCCTTTGGAAACCTGGTTCCGCGTGATGTTGCCTCAAGAGCTGCCAAAGAAAGGTGTGATGCCGGATTTGGAGTTAATAAAACAGGGCAAGCCGTTTACCTTGACTTTGCATCCGCCATTGAGCGTTATGGAAAAGAACAGGCCCATATGAAAGGCTTGAACGAGAACGATAAAGAATTGGTGATCAAGTTGGGTAAAGAAGTGGTTGCTTCTAAGTATGGTAACCTTTTCCAGATGTACGAGAAGATTACCGATGACAACCCCTATGAAACCCCAATGATGATTTACCCCGCGGTTCACTACACCATGGGTGGGCTTTGGGTTGATTATAACCTAATGACCAATGTGCCTGGGCTTTATGCCGCTGGAGAAGCTAATTTCTCTGATCACGGAGCAAACCGCCTTGGAGCATCCGCTCTAATGCAAGGACTGGCGGATGGATACTTCGTACTACCTTATACCATTGGAGATTACCTTTCTGGAGACATCCGAACCGGGAAAATTCCAACCGATTCAAAAGAGTTTGATCAGGCGGAAAAAGAGGTTCAAGACCGAATTAAAAAACTAGTAGGGAATAAAGGAACCAAGTCTGTAGACCATTTCCACAAGCAGCTTGGCTTGATTATGTGGAATAAATGTGGAATGGCTAGGAATGAGAAAGGCTTAAAAGAGGCCATTTCCGAAATTGCTGCTTTGCGCGAAGAATTTTGGAAAGAAGTTAAAGTTCCTGGTTCTGCCAATGAAATGAACCCAGAGCTTGAAAAGGCTTGTAGAGTGGCTGATTTCTTTGAATTGGGTGAGCTTATGTGTAAAGACGCTTTGGAGCGGAAAGAGAGCTGTGGAGGTCATTTCCGTGAAGAAAGCAAGACCGAAGAAGGGGAGGCCATGCGTGACGACGAGAACTTCACCTTTGTTTCGGCTTGGGCCTACAATGAAAAGCCATCTGAATCCGAATTGGTGAAAGAAGAGCTTAAATTCGAAAATGTTGAACTGAAAACGCGTTCATACAAGTAATCTTGTACCGCGAATAAAGCATAAGACGATGAAATTAAACCTAAAAATTTGGAGACAAAAAGGACCTAATGCCTCGGGCAAAATGGTTGATTACCAAATTGACGAGGTAAGTCCTGATATGTCTTTCCTTGAAATGTTGGATGTTCTGAATGAACAATTGATTTCCAAGGGAGATGAACCTGTGGTTTTCGACCATGATTGTAGAGAGGGCATCTGCGGAGCCTGTAGTTTGCACATCAACGGCGAGCCCCATGGACCGGGAAGAGGCATTACCACCTGCCAACTTCACATGCGATCCTTTAAAGACGGAGACACCATTTATATTGAACCTTTTAGGGCCAAGGCTTTTCCAGTAGTAAAAGATTTAATGGTAGACCGTTCCGCTTTTGACCGTATCATTCAGTCAGGTGGGTATGTTTCTGTAAATACAAGTGGAAACACGATTGATGCAAACGCAACTCCCGTAAGGAAAGAAAATGCAGATGCCGCCTTTGATGCTGCAACTTGCATTGGCTGTGGAGCTTGTGTGGCCTCTTGTAAAAATGCTTCAGCCATGCTTTTCGTTTCTGCCAAAGTTTCACAGTTCAGCCTTCTCCCTCAAGGTCAACCAGAGGCAAAAGAAAGGGTGATGAACATGGTGTCTCAAATGGACGAAGAAGGGTTTGGAAATTGCACCAATACCGGAGCCTGCGAAGTAGAATGTCCGAAAGGAATTAGCCTTGAAAACATCGCTCGCATGAATCGTGAATATCTAAAAGCAAGCCTTACCAGCAAATAGTAAAGGCTTTACTTAATGTTTTAAAGCCATCCTCAATTTGGGGGTGGCTTTTTCTATTCTCAGAACCCCCTAGGTTCTAAAAAGTCTTTAATACCTTTCACATATGAAATATCCCCATACCTTCAGATCTAAGATGCCCAAGGTGGAAACCACCATCTTCACGGTGATGTCGGCCCTGGCACAGGAGCATGGAGCATTGAATCTTTCCCAAGGTTTTCCAGAGTTTGATGGAGGAGAAAGGTTGAGGAAAGCAGTGAACCAAGCCATGAAATCAGGACATAACCACTATGCCCCGATGGCCGGACATATGCCCTTGAGAGAGGCTATTTCTGAGAAAATGGAAGATTTGTACTCTGCCAAATATGACCCAGAGAAGGAAATTACCATTACCGCTGGAGGAACTGAGGCAATTTCGTCTGCTTTAACGGCCATGATACGCGAAGGAGATGAGGTGATTCTTTTTGCCCCGGCCTATGACTGCTATGCCCCAATCATTGAATTAAATGGCGGAAAACCGGTTTTTGTGGAGCTGAATCCAGGAGATTATTCCATTGACTGGGAAAAGGTGAAACGGGTAATGAACTACCGAACCCGAATGATCATCATCAATACCCCACATAACCCAACCGGATCTATTTTAAACGCTCAAGACATAGAGCGCCTAGCCAAGCTTTTAAAAGGCACGGAAATCTTGGTATTGAGTGATGAGGTTTACGAACATATTTTATTTGAAGGCTATGAACACCAATCGGTGGCAAGGTTTCCTGACCTGGCCGAAAGAAGTTTTTTGGTTTACAGCCTGGGAAAAACCTACCATAACACAGGCTGGAGGTTGGGCTATTGCTTGGCCCCTGAAAACCTTATGGAGGAATTCAGAAAGGTGCATCAATACAGTGTATTTACCTGCAACACACCCATGCAACACGCCTTTACAGAGATGATTTCGGATTCATCCACCTATTCAGAACTAGGGGCTTTCTATCAAGAAAAAAGAGATTTATTTAGGGAATCGATTAAGGGGTCCAAATTTAAGGCCTTGCCTTGCGCAGGAACCTATTTCCAACTCCTTGATTATTCTAAAATTACCGATGAATCAGACCTTGAATTTGCCAAAAGATTGACCCGTGAATTTAAATTGGCAAGCATTCCTATTTCGGTTTTTTATCCAAATTCCATCGATAATAAAGTGCTAAGGTTTTGTTTTGCCAAGGAATCAGATACCTTGCGCCGAGCTGCAGAAATTTTAAATACCGTTGGCAAATGAGAGAGCCTCTAAGTATTTTAAGTCTTCAATTAGACTTGGTTTGGGAAGACATTCCGGCAAACCTAAAGAAGGTTCAGGATGAACTCGATAAATCATCGAAAGATGTGGACCTGATTGTATTGCCTGAGATGTTTTCTACAGGCTTTACGATGAATGCGGAAGGCATGGCAGAATCCATGGATGGGCAGGCGGTTCAAGCCATGCTCAAATGGTCAAGCCAAACCGGAGCAGCGGTAACCGGAAGCTTGATCATTGAAGAGGAGGGCAGGTACTATAATCGTTTGATTTGGGCTGAACCCGATGGAAGCCTTAAGTCATATGATAAACGCCACCTTTTTACCTTGGCCGAAGAGCAAAAGTATTTTACCCCAGGCTCAGAACGTTTGTTTGTGGAGTGGAAAGGATGGAGAATCTTACCCCTAATATGTTATGACCTAAGGTTTCCTGTTTGGTCAAGAAATGCAGATATGTATGACCTTGTCCTTTTCGTGGCAAATTGGCCCGAGCGAAGATCTTTTGCATGGAACCAGCTTTTGATTGCTAGGGCCATTGAAAATCAGTCTTATGTAGTAGGGGTGAATCGGGTAGGTCATGATGGGAATAAGGTTAATTTCAAGGGGAACTCTGTAGTGATTGACCCCATGGGTGAAACCGTGGCCTCCATGCCAGAAGACAAAGAAGGCGCTTTCAAAGCTGAAATTTCAGGGAAATACCTAAAAGAGATTCGTCAGAAGTTAGCCTTCCTGAACGATCGGGATGAGTTTATGATCATTTGATCACCAGACTGCCTCAATTTCCCAGTTTGCCCGAACTTCAATGGTTTCAGGATAATAATACATGGGTTCAGGTTGGATTCGTCCCTCAATTTTTCCGGGGTCCCATTGCCCATTCCCGTTAAGGTCAATAAACCTTCTAAGGCCGTATTTACCAGGTCTCATCTGCTTCAAATTGAAGCTTTCCGAATTAAATTCTTGAAGAACCGTTTGGTCGGAGCTTAAAAATTGATAGATGAACTCAATCCCTAGCTCTGAATCCTGTTTAAAGCTAAATTTGCCTAAACTTTCAGAACTAGGCACTTGGTACGACCATTCTAAGGTGTCATGGTCAAGGAGGAATAAGGGGTTTAATGCTCCAGGGTAAATGCCGATTCCGTAGAGACCAGCCTCTTTGGCAGGAATCTCGATGACGAGACTAAGCTGGTCCTCAGACAATTTGACCTGCTCTGCATTTGGAACCAAGGTATCCTTGGCATGGAAGATTTTAAACTTGGCAGGATTTACCTCTTGAACCAATCCGCTAAAATGAATTTTAGGGTTATTTTTAATGAAAAGGTCTTTTCGAAACCTTTTTGCCAGCCCTAAACTTTTATTCTCGCCTTCTCTAATTCTAAGGTCAAGCGTATCCATTCTTGAATTTTGTTGAGTAAAAAGAAGGATGCTGTCTTGCACTTCCGAGCCATAAAAAATCTCAAGGCTATCTTTTTTGGGGTTCCAACGGGTGCTTATGATTTGGGAAGGGGAAGAAACTTTGAAGGAATCAATTTGGGGCTTTGGGTCGAAGCCTAGACTGAGCTTTTGAAATCCAGAAAGATTGAACTGCGGGCGATTTGGCGATAAGGTTTTGGTGCTTACTAAAATCTCACCTTGCTCAGGATTCTCGGTGGACCAGGTAGATGCAGGAAAGCCCAGTCCGCCATCAGAAAGGGGCTCGTATTTATAATTCCCATTATTATCTTCAAAGGCAAAGGCTATATAATTTCCTTCCCGAATGTAGTTGGCTGTAAATTCACCGTCTTTAATGCTTGCAAGGTAGGTTGGACTACCCTCATAAAGTATACTATCGTGAAAATCTTGGGCATCGTAAAGCACAAGTATGCCTTTTTCCAGGGGTTCTTTTGTGAAAGCGTTTACAGCTTTGCCTTGGAAATAGGCTGAGTCAAGCTGACTTCCTGTGGAGAAAACAAACTGGAATCCAGGGGCCGCATTTCCTTCGTTAAGATCTTTGATTCCTTCTCCAAATTGAAGGTTGTAAGTTCGATTTTCGAGTAGTTTTTCTTGAAACTCAATGCTTAATTTTTTGCCTTTCAGTTTAAAGATGGGCGGTTGATTTAGAGGAGGGGTGATAATAATTTGGTTTTCAATCTGACGAATATCAATGTATTCGTTAAAAACCAACTCTATCTTTCGCCTCTCAAAGTTAGTAGCTCCAAATACCGGCTCACTCATCACAAGTTCAGGAGGACTTATGTCTTTCGAACCCCCATCAGGGGCCACAACTTTTGCGCATGATATAAATATGATGAGTATGAAATACCCTACAACCAGCCTAGTCATTTTCCCTGTTTTAGTTCAGGGCCAAAAATACAGAAATGAAAATTCCCCTCTTCCTTATTAGGCTAGCATAGGAATTATTTATAATTTTAATCCTCACTACAAATAACACGTTCATTTAACATCGCCAAACACTACATGAATTATCAATCAAATCAATTTATTGCCATGAAACACAATTACCTACGATGGTTATTGGGTTTGTTTTTGGTATTCGGTTATAGCAGCGCCTCTGCTCAAGCCGGTACTGATTGTGCAAACCCAGACGTCATTTCCTCTCTGCCCTACAGTGCAGACTCATTAACAACGGCCGGCTTTGGTGACGATTATTCGTCTTCCGATGCTTGCGGTAGTAGTTATATGAACGGAGATGATTACGTATTTTCATTTACGCCATTATTAACTCAAAACATCAACATCACCCTTTCCAATACAAATACTTGGGTTGGGGTTTTCCTTACGGAGGGTTGTCCGGATGATACAGCAGCCGTTTGCGTTGCTTCCAATACAAGCTCATCAGGGAATCCGTCCATCGGAGTTGCTCAGGTGACGGGTGGGGTTACCTATTATATTACGGTATCTACCTATCCTTCTCCTCAAACTACCGATTTTGACATCGATATTACAGAGGTTGCTTGTGCAGAGCCTTCGGGTTTGATGGTTTCCAACATCACATCTTCTTCCGTTGATGTTTCTTGGACCTCAATCAATGCCGTGGCAACGGGTACCATTGAATATGGTCCTGCAGGATTCAACCAAGGTTCAGGAACTTTCCTGACAGCTCAGGTTTCTCCAGCAACCATTTCAGGTTTAACTCAGAACACGGATTATGATGTTTATGTGCAGGATTCTTGTACAGGAGGCTCATCCAATTGGGTGGGACCGGTATCTTTCAAAACCGCTTGTAACGCCCAGGCAGCTCCTTATATGGAAGGTTTTGAAGGAGGATCTCTACCCTTGTGCTGGAGTCAAGATCAAAACGATGACAGAAACTGGTCTTTCAATTCAGGAGGTACCTCTTCATCAACTACCGGCCCAAGTGGAGCCAACCAAGGAAACTTTTACGCCTATGTAGAAACCTCTGGTTCTTCACACAATGACATTGCAATTTTAAATGCGCCCGTAGTTGACATTTCAGGACTTTCAACACCAACCCTAGGGTTTGATTACCATATGTATGGTTCAACCATGGGTACATTCACCGTTGAGGCTTATGATGGAACCAATTGGGTTCCTGTATTCTCAGATACCGGTGACCAAGGAAATCAGTGGTTTAACGATGTATTCGTTTCACTTTCTGGCTTCCCTTCTTTGGTTCAAGTGAGATTTATTCTACAAGTAGGACCAACCGGATCTACTTTCTACAATGACTTGGCGATTGACGACATTCGTTTTGTTGAATTGCCAGCTTGTCCGAATACTCCTTCTGGGCTAACTGCGTCAAATATCACTGCTAGCTCGGTTGATTTAAACTGGTCTCCTGGTGATTCAAATGCAGTTTCTTGGGAAATTGAATACGGTCCTAGCGGATTTACCCTTGGCTCAGGAACGACCATGTCTTCCGCAAGCATCGGGGCTACCGTTTCAGGTTTGAACCCGAATACGGATTATGACTTTTACGTTACGGAAGAGTGTACTGCAGGAAACTTCAGTCTTTCTGACGGGCCAGTTGCGGTAACTACCATGGCTAGCTGTCCGAATCCTCCTTCAGGATTGGCAGTAGTAAACGCTCAATCTAATAGCATGTCACTTACCTGGACTCCAGGTGATAGCAATGCGGTTAGCTGGACCATTGAATACGATTCTACTGGATTTACTCAAGGTAGCGGAATGACCATGTCGGTTTCAACCATTGGTGCAACCGTTACTGGTTTAGACCCAAATACGGAATATGATTTTTACATTACAGAAGAGTGTTCTGCAGGAAACTTTTCAGTAGATGTTGGTCCTTTAACAGGCAAAACGGCTTGTGCTACCCTACCTGCTCCGTTGATTGAAAGTTTCGCTGGAACTTCTACCCCATCTTGTTGGTTAGAGTCAGGGGCTGAATCTTGGAGATACTCAACCGGTGCTGGATATGCTGCTGGAAATGCAGGTGATAACACCAATGGTGGAGGTACGAATTATGCATGGATTGACGGTTCTAGTCCAAATGGACCTGGTAGAATCTCTACCCTTACTTCTCCTTTAGTAGATGTGAGCGGATTGACCAGTCCTTATATGGATTTCTACTTCTTCTCTGAGAATTCCAACGATACCTCTTTTAACAATCTTACGGTTGAATTTTGGGATGGTGCTGCTTGGAACTTAATCATGGACTATGCCGGACCTTCTGGTGGCTGGGCTAAGGTTTCTACCTTGCTTTCAGGCTTTAACATTACGGGTCCCGTTCAAGTTCGCTTCACCATTGAAGAGGATGGTTTACCCGTTCCTTATTACAATGACATCTTAATTGATGATGTGCGGATTATGGAAGAGCCATTATGTGCTCAGCCATCCAGCATCAATACCAGCAATGCAACCTTAACATCCATTGATATTAGCTGGGTGGCAGGTGCGTCAGGCTCTTCTTTTGAAATTGAGTATGATACTGCTGGTTTCGTTCAAGGTACCGGAAACATGGTTGTTCCAACTTCCAATCCATTTACCATTGGAGGTTTGAATCAAGGTGCTGATTATGATGCTTATATAAGAGAAATTTGTGCTACAGGTGATACTTCAATCTGGGTGCCATTTACCTTCTCTTCGTTGATTCCAGGTGCTGACTGTGGTGCCCCGAATGTGATCAATAGTTTGCCTTTTGTTCAAACAGGTTTAGATACCGATGGTGCCGGGGATGACTTTGATAATACGACCAACCCATGTGGTGGAAGTTATATGAACGGGGATGATTATGTTTTTGCATACATTCCTCAGAATGATCAAATCATTTCTATTACCCTTACAAATACAGGCTCGTGGGTAGGGGTTTTCCTTACCGAAGGATGTCCTAGTGATACGGCTTCTGTTTGTGTAGATTTCAATACGAACTCTTCAGGTAACCCAGCTATTTCGGCGGCATCTGTTCAGGCCGGAGTAACTTACTTTATTACTGTTTCTACTTGGCCTTCTCCTCAAACCACTCCATTTGATATTGAAGTGAAAGAGGTGTTTTGCGCCGATCCTACCAATTTGAGTCTTTCCAACATCACAACCACTACTATGGATGTGGCTTGGACCTCAATCAATGGTAGTGCCGCTGGTAATATTGAATATGGTCCAACAGGGTTTACTCCAGGTTCAGGAACTCTTGTTTCTGCCCAACCAAACCCTGCCACAATTACCGGATTATCCGCCAATACAACCTATGATGTTTACGTTCAGGACACTTGCCAGAATGGAGCGTCTAACTGGATTGGACCTGTTACTGCTACTACAGCTTGTAATGCGGTTCCTGCTCCATTAAGTACGAATTTCTCTGCCACTTCAACCCCAGCTTGTTATGTTGAGTCTGGTTCTGAAGCATGGAGATATTCAACGGGTGCTGGTTATGCCGCTAGTTCAGCTGGTGACCATACCCCGATTGGAGGTACTAATTATGCTTGGATTGACGGTTCAACTCCTAATGGTCCTGGGCAGATTTCTTCTCTTCAAACTCCGTTTGTAGATATTACCGGGGTTACCAATGGTAAAGTAGAGTTCTATTATTTCTCTTCAAACACCAATGATTCCTCCTACAATACCCTAACCGTTGAATTCAACGATGGTTCGGCTTGGACAACCCTGATGGTTCACAAAGGTGAATCTAACGGTTGGGCTCAATTTGATACAAGCTTAGCCGCTTTATCAACCACTGGCCCTGTAGCTCTACGTTTCACCGTTGAGGAAAATGGTAATCCGACTCCGTTCTACAATGACATCTTGATTGATGACATTTACATCGGTGAGCCTCCAGCTTGTCCGAATCCTCCTTTAGGAATTACAGCCTCTAATGTTACTGCTAACAGCGCATTCGTTAACTGGACCCCAGGAGATACCAACGCGGTAGGTTGGGTTATTGAGTATGACTCTACCGGCTTTGCCCCTGGTTCTGGTAATACAATGAGTGTTACTACCGTAGGTGCAACGGTTACAGGTTTAAACCCTGCTACTACCTATGATTTCTATGTAACCGAAGAGTGCTCGGCTGGTAATTTCAGTCTTCAATCTGGTCCGGTGTCTGCTACAACTGCATGTTTAGCTTTCGCAGCTCCATTCTCTGAAGGCTTTGAAGGAGGTGTACTTCCAAATTGCTGGGAACTGCCTGCATCTAATGAGATGAATTGGGTGGTTGATGCAAACGGAACATCTTCATCAAGTACGGGTCCTTCTACAGGGTCAAATGGTTCTACTTACTACATCTATACAGAAACTTCCGGAACTTCAGATGGAGATACGGCCGTATTGATGTTGCCTCAGGTAGACATTTCAAGCTTGGCACATCCAGCCTTGAAATTTGACTACCATATGTATGGAGTTGCCATGGGTACACTTTCTGCTCAAGCCTTTGACGGAACCAACTGGGTTACCATTTGGTCTGAAACAGGTGATAAGGGCGATGTTTGGAATACCGACGAGGTTGTTGGTCTTCCATTGAGTCAAAACCCTGCAATGGTTAGATTCCACATGGAGGTAGACGATGCTAATGGGTCTACTTTCTACAACGATGCAGCTCTTGATAATATCCGAATTGTATCTGATTCAACCACAGCTCGTGTGAATGTGAGACTATCACTTACCACCGATAACTATGGTGATGAAACCGGATATATGCTAGTGGACGCCAATGGAACGGTTTACGATTCTGTTGCTGCAGGAACTCTAGCGGATGATTCTACCTATGTAAGAGACTACGACGTGGTTGAAGGTGCTTATTTGACCTTTACCATTACGGATGCTTACGGAGACGGAATCTGCTGTAACTATGGAAATGGTGAATATGTTCTAACCGTTTGTAGCGATACCGTTGCAATGGGTGGTCAGTTCGGATTTGTTGACTCAGCTAATTTCTATGCCCTGTGTACTCAACCTTGTATTGATCCAGTGGCCGACTTTAGCTCTTCAAATGCTCCGGCTACCATGACAGGAGTGGACGTAACCTTTACCAATACTTCCAACGCGGATGCAGGATCGGCTACCTATCTATGGGACTTCGGGGATGGTAATACATCTACCCAAGAAAACCCAATGCATACCTTTACTGCCAATGGAACCTATACTGTTTCCTTGGTTGTAACTGACCAATGTGGTGCAGATACGGTTACTTATTCTGTAATTATTCAAGGAATTAGCATTGCTGAGGAAATTGAAACCTCAATCAATGTATTCCCGAACCCGGCTTCTGATATGGTAAACCTTGAGTTTACCACTGGAACCTCGACGGACTTGAATATGCAACTTGTAAATGTGACTGGAATGGTGGTATGGACCGATAGCCGTACAGCTTTCGCCGGAACCTACCGTCACAAAATAGACATGGATCAATTGCCGAAAGGTGTTTACTTACTACAAATAACTACGGCCGACGGAAACGTTACCCGAAGAATTAGTTTGCAGTAGGACTTTTGATTGATAAGAGAGAAAAGGGGGCCTTGTGCCCCCTTTTTTTATTGGGCGTAAGCCAAGGTTGCTAAACCAAAATTCCTGAGTCCATGAGGAATCATGGAAAGCATGGCGGCTTCAAATGTGGCTCCAGAAGTCAGCACATCGTCAATTAAAAGTATTTTCTCATTTGGATTGATTGAACGTCTTAGCTCAAAAGCATCTTGAACATTGTTCCATCTTAGAAAACGATCCATCCCGGTTTGACTTTTTGAATGCTTCACTCGAACGAATGAGTCAGTATCTAGGGGAATGCTCAGGGCCCTCGAAATTCCTTCGGCGAAAGCTTCTGCCTGGTTATATCCCCGCTGCTTAAGCTTTTTTGGATGAAGAGGAATGGGAATCAATCGGTTGAACTCTGAAAACCTCGAATCCTTCAAATCCTCACCAAACCAATACCCTAAACGATGGGCCAATTCTTTCTTTCCTTGGTACTTTATGGCATGCATAAGCCGTTGAACTGTACCTCCTTTTTCAAAATGAAGGAAGGAGGTGGCGGCTAATACATCCACCCGTCCGATGAAATTTTGCCAAGCCGGGTTCTCAGGAAATCGGTGGAAATCAGTTTTGGGTAAAACCAACTGACAAGAAAAGCAGAGGTCTGACTCATTGATATGCAGAGGAATATCACATCCTAAACAAAGCCTAGGAAAAAATAAATCAGCCAATCCATGGATGGATTCCTTAAAAATTTTGGTAGGGCGGTTCATTTGATGTCAATATTGACAAAAGTTAGAAAAAAACAAGTAGTTTTGACGCTTCAAGAGAAAAATCAATTCCAAAGCGTTAAAAGATTAAAAAACAAGGAATTATGGAGAATCAAGATAATGGGAAAAGGTCAAGGGTGATCATCATCCTCCTATTACTTTTGCTAATTGTAGCAGCTTGGTTGTTGTACAACGAGAAAAATACAGCGGCAAACCTAACTTCAGATAAGAAAGAATTAGAGCAAGACCTTGCCGAAATGGTGGCTCAATATGACATTGTTCTAGGGGATAAGGATAGCTTAAACCTGGAGCTAATTGAGGAAAGAAATAGAATTCTTGACCTACGTGATTCGGTAAGCATGCTTACAGATAATGTCCGTTTGTTGGAAAGATACCGTTCGGAAGTAAGAAGAATTCGCAGAGAGCGGGCCGACTTACTTGAATTGGCTGACTCATTGAGAGCCATGGCGGTTTACTACCAGCAAGAGTCTGAGCTTATTACCGATACTCTTCAAGCAGAAAGAATGGTTAATGAGCAATTGTCTGAAACCAATGAAAAGCTTGAGACTACCATTAAGAAAGGAGCTATTCTTGAAGCCCAGGGTATCATTGCTCAAGGCATTAAAATTAGATCCAATGGCTCTGAAAAGGTAATGGACAAGGCTACTCGCGTAGACAAGTTCAAAACCTGCTTTACCTTAGGGAAAAACCTGCTTTCTGAAAAAGGAAACAAAATGGTTTACCTTAGATTGGTTAACCCCAACGGAATGGTTGAGCAAGGCGCACTTACTTCAAGCATGACCATGGCGGCTGCAGATGATAAGACCATTGAGGTTTCAGAGCGTAAGCAAGTATATTACGAAGGAAGCCCAATTGATATGTGCATTTATGTGGATGCTCCTGAGGAACCAATGGTTGGAACCTATACCGTTGAGGTTTACTGTGAAGGTCATTTAATTGGACAAAGCAGCTTTAAATTGGAAGACTCCATTTTCTAAGCAGTAATTGCAGATAAATTATTAAAAGCCAGGTTTACCGCCTGGCTTTTTCTTTTTTAGAAAATCAACCGAACCTTGGCCGTTCCGGTATGAATGGTATTGCCATTCCCTTTCCTTCCCCGGTAATCTATGCTAATTTGGAAGCTATTCCCAATTAACTGATTCCATCCGAGACCCCAGGTTAGGTTTTCCCCAACTTGAAGCCCTTCCAGCATCTCAAATCCGGCCAGGCTGTTCGGGTTCCCCATAAAGACATTTTGTACATACCCAAGACTCCCAGAGGCTTGTCCGCCCTGTTTTGATTGAATCCTATACTCAATTTCGAAAAAATAAGCGTCTAGGAGAGATCCTCTGAGGCTTTCCTTGCTGTGTTTATACTTTGTCTTGAAGATTAGCCAATGCCGGCTCAAACGATATTCTAAATCGATTCTTTGGCTGGTATTGAACAATTTGAAGGTTCGGGCCTCAAAATCACCCGCCTGGTTCTCCTGCTCTGAATAGGATGTGATTAAGGATAGAAAGGTTGAAGAGCCCAGGCTTTTTCTACCCATCCACTCGATTTGTTCCAGGCTTCTTCGTTCTTGTCCATAACCAATCAATGATTTTTGGGCTGAACGTAATAAAACAAGGTAGGAGGTGAAATTAGAATTGCCACGGTTGAAATAAACCTGATTCTGAATTTGCTGGTTTTGACCAATCAAACTGGAGTCGGGAATATTTAGAAAGGCCTGTTCATACCTCGAGCCCTCTTGAATGCGCCGCTGGTCAGAGCTTGCTTGAAACTGGTTGGAGAATCGTCTCCAGAAACTGGGCGAACTAGTTCGTATTCGCGGGTTCCAAGAGAGGTTTAAGCTAGCAAAGCCTCGATTTACGGGTAGGTATCTATTGGTGGGAGTGAATACCCGAATGAAATTGGCCGTGTCTTGCAAAGGCGCCACCACGAATTCATCAATTTCTTTGATGTTGTTTTGGTTGTAATCAATCCAACCATATTGCCCTTGGCCAGGCTGAACCTCTATATACGAAAAAACACGTTCGGGCTCTTGCCCGGATGAGACCTCCAGTCGGGTGTTTAGAATGAGTTGGTTTTGAAAGAAACCAGACTTAAAGCTGGTACGACCTGTTAGGCTACCTAAATTTTGGCTACTGTCTTGAAGGCTTAAGCTTCTATATACCAAACTATGGCCTAGCTCGGCCCGTTCCCAAGTTTTGGAATAGGTTGAGTGGATGGCCCATATGCTGGCTTGATTTTCTAGACGATTTCCGAGCGGTATCAGGTCTTCCCGGTTTTGAAATGCCAGAGACCAGGAGCTTGAGTCGGCCTTTTGACCAAACCCTATTTTATAATCATGAAAACGGAAAGAAACAGGGCTTAGTGAATCGCTCCTCGGAGCCTTAACTTCTTTTGATTCATACAGACTAGTACCGAAAAGATAAAAGGATTGGGAAATTTGAATTTTATCTTCTATTTCATGCCGGTAGAAATCACCGGTTTTTAGTCCCTGACTGCTTAGGAGAGAGGCTTTACCTTTTATTTCGTTTGGTCCCCAATGGTTGGAAAGACTTAGGTTTTGCCGGATACCACTTTGGGCATCCAAAAGGTTGAATTCGGTTTGGGAAAGGATTTGATTTAGGCTGTCTTTCTTGAATCCAAGGCCTAAAGATCCGAACGTCATTTTTCGCCTTACTAGGCTGTCGTTAAGATTCCAGTCTCTATTGTATTCAACTTCAAAACGGTCTTCAAAAGGGGAGAAATTGTTTTCAAAATGCCCAAGATTAGCCTGAAAATGGAAACCCTTTTGATTTTCGCGTCCAATTGAAACAAAAACACCATTTGCCTTATCGTCTTTCGAGTCAAGGTTTGAGAAAAGATTTTGATCAAATTGGGTTTGGGCAAGCTCAATTTCTGAGTTTAAACCCGAGGCAAATTTATGCTTATGCCTGATAATCAATTGACTACGTTTTACGGGGGCAATGAGGATTCGTTCGGGCTCATAATTACCCTGTGAAACCCCACCAATAGGTGCTACCCAGCGATAAACTATCCCGTTCACCTCGTTGTTAACTTGAATATAATCTCCTTTTCCATCCCCAACCTTGCGGAAACTGGCAGTAAATAAAGAATCAGCAAAAGTTTTACTAAACACTAATACGTTGGTGTATCCGAGGGTGTCAATCTTTCGGTATTGGATGGCATCGGGGTTAAAATCAACCAGCTGATCGGAGGGAATGCTCGGGTTTTGGTCGCCAGCCATGGAAAGACGAATTTTATCGTCCTGGTTTAAATCCTGTTGGAGGGGCTGATTTTTGGCATCCGTCTCCATTAAATGGTCAATTTCAAGCGATCCTTTCTCGTATGTTCCTTGCAAGTTAAGATTGGTTAAAAAACGAGCATAATTTTTATCAGTGTATTGAAACTCTACAGAGATCCTTTTTTCACGGGTGATGGGTTGGTTGGGTGTAAACCGAATTTCAGCGGCATTATAATCGATGACATAATCATTGTTTTCTCCTCGGGTTAATCTTTTCCCATCAATAAAAACTCGCTCAGAACCTGAGATGATGAGGATGAAATTTTCATTTGCGTTCCCAGTAAGGGGGTAAGGGCCCTGATTTCCTTCCACTCCATTGAACTGATTAATGGCGTATTTCCCACGCGAAATTCCTCCCCCGAGTCCGGCTTTCCACTGGGTAGAATCAGGGTGTAACTCAAGGTAAATTCCAGCAGTTCGTTTTTCATAGGTGCCCAGTTCATAAGGCTTCGATTTAAGGTTGTAATCACCGCCGGTAAGGGTGAAAACCGGGTTTTCAATGCCGATGGAAACTCGGTCAAACTCTTGAAGCTGTTGGGTGTACCCAGAAGATTGGCCCGGTAGGTTTTCGTCGTGGATGCTTGCGTTTATACGTGTGTTTTCATTAAGATTTCCAGATAACTGAATGTTCATTCTAGCGTCAAGACCGATGTTTTGATTGGACCCTGCAGTAATTCCCCGGGTAATGTTTCCGCTGCTTTCAAGGCCAGGAAAAGCCTCCCATGGATTTTCAGTTTCCGGAAAAACGGAAGGTTCCTTCCCCGGAAGGGGTTGGATTATCATGCTTGAATCCCTCAACGAACTATTTCGTGAAGCCTTTATACCAAAGGTTTTGTAATAGATGGTCCAGGTATTGGAAGGACAATTGCCTAGTCGGTAAGCTTTTCCCTGAAAAGGATCGATTTCAAAACAAGAAGGACTTATACTATCCCCGGAAAGGGAAAAAACCCGCACGGATTCAAGGTTTATGAAATCCTCACCTAAGTACAAGCTATCTAGGTCTTCTGACCAATTTTTTGAAAGGTAGTTATGAAGGGTATCCTGTGCAAAAACAAGGCCTCCGCTCAATTGGAGCAGTAGAAGAATGCAGTAAATTTCAGGTCTTATTCGCCTCATGCACTTGAATTGTGGCAAAGTAACGAACAAATGACAGGAATACGTGTAAAACGGAGGAATGAAGATAATAAGCTATAATGTAAATGGAATCCGGGCGGCATTGAGAAAAGACTTTGCGGAATGGTTAAAGGCGGCTGACCCAGATGTGGTTTGCTTACAGGAAACAAAGGCCAAACCGGTTCAAATACCTTCTGAAATCTTTGAGGAATTGGGGTATCATTCCTATTATTTTTCAGCCGAAAAACCTGGTTATAGTGGGGTGGCCATTCTCACAAAGCAAGAGCCAAATCACGTAGAATATGGTTGTCCGATTGAATTGTACCAGAAAGAAGGTCGGGTGATAAGGGCCGATTTCGATGGGGTTTCGGTAATGAGTGTTTACATACCCTCTGGAACCACGGGCGACATTCGCCAAGATTTGAAAATGGAGTCCTTGGAAGATTTCCATGCTTATGTGCGAAATTTGCGGAAGGAGAAGCCAAATCTTGTAATTTCGGGTGACTTTAACATTTGCCATACAGAGATTGACATCCACAACCCAGTAGCTAACAAAAAATCATCTGGATTCTTGCCTGAAGAGCGAGCTTGGGTGAGTGATTTTTTGGAAGACGGGATGGTGGATGGATTCAGAGAAGTAAACCAAGAACCCCATCAATATACTTGGTGGAGTTACCGTTTCAACTCTCGACAACAAAACAAGGGCTGGAGGATTGATTACCATATGGTTACCGAAAGTTTAAGAGAAAACATAAAACGTTCTGCTATTTTGCGAGAGGCTATGCATTCTGACCACGCACCTCTTTTAATTGAATTAGACCTTTAAATACAAGCCATGAAGAATTCAAAAAACCTAATGATTGCCTTGGGCTTATTGATTGTAGCCGCAAGCTCATGTGTGCCCATTCGAAAATACGAGGAGCTCCAAGCCAAGGAGACTGAATGTCAAGAAGACCTTGGGAAACTACGGGATGATTACGCCAAAATGGAGGGGGAGTTCAATGAAGCTCTACGTACCATTGATGCTTTGCAGAAAAAGGCTAAGGCCTTACGGGAAGACACTACCTTGATGGGGAATGCCTATAGAAGGCTCACCAAGAGCTATGAGGAGCTGAATGAAAGCTACGAACTTTTGATTGCCAACAACAATACCTTGATTGCTAGAAATGCGGCTGAAAACAGGAAGCTACTTGAGCAACTGGAGAAAACAGAGCAGGAACTTCTGGCTAAAGAAGAGGCTCTGACCAAAGAACAGGAGCGATTGAATGCCCTAAATTCTCGGCTTAAGGAACTAGAGACCAATCTTGAGAAGAGGGAAGAGCGGGTAAATGAATTGGAAAGTGCTTTGTCGAAAAAAGACAGCATTTCTTCCGCTTTACGCGATAAAATTGCGGCGGCCCTTACCCGTTTTGAGGGGAAAGGATTAACCGTTGAACAGAAGAATGGAAAGGTATATGTGTCTTTAGAGAATAGCCTTTTGTTTGCTTCGGGAAGTTGGAATGTAGACGCTTCCGGAAAGCAGGCCATTCAAGATTTGGCGGGTGCACTTAGCGAAAACCCGGACCTTGATATTCTAATTGAAGGCCATACGGATAACGATGAATACAATGGAAGCGGAGCCATTAAGGATAACTGGGATCTCAGCGTGATGCGGGCCACCTCCATTGTGAAAATCCTTACCCAGGCTGGAGTTGATCCAACCCGCTTAACTGCCGCGGGAAGAGGAGAGTTTATTCCCGTTGCCTCAAATGAAACCTCGGCCGGAAAGGCTGCCAACCGTAGAATTGAAATCATTATTTCTCCTGACTTAGGAGTGCTTTACGACGTGATTCAAGACTAAAAACTTCAAGGACCTAAAAGCATAGAAGCCGTCTCAAAAGGGCGGCTTTTTGCATTTTACAAAACTCCCAACTAGACTTGAGCGTTCATGAATGATGTTGGTTGAACAATAACCTAGATGATTTGTAAAAAAGTATTGGAATTATCAGACAAGACCTTCCTGCCTTGACAGAATAATCGTCAGAATCTTGTTGGAGGGCATGATGTTTTTGCCGATATTTCAGGCAAAATTCTGACCATGTATTTTGCAAGCAACATTAAATTATTAAGAAAGAGGAAAGGCCTTAGTCAAGAAGAGGTGGCCAAGTCCATTGGCACCACCCGGTCTTCTTTGAGCGGGTATGAGAATGAAACGGCCCAGCCTCCTTTTCATTTGCTGCTAAATCTTTCTGATTTATACAAAGTATCCATTGACAAGCTGCTACGGGTTGATTTGTCAACGGCTTCAGAATTTCAGCTTTCAGAGCTTGAGAAAGGTTTTGATTTTGACCTTACGGGAAAGCGTTTAAGGGTTTTAACCACTACGGTAGACGCCCAAGGCGATGAAAACATTGAATTGGTGCCTACAAAGGCAAAAGCAGGCTATGCCGCAGGTTATGCAGATCCGGATTTTATTTCAGGCCTGCCAACCTTCAAGCTGCCTTTTTTGGCAAGAGAGAGGAAGTATAGAGGCTTTCAAATTTCAGGAGACTCTATGCCGCCAATTGAGGACGGAGCTTGGGTGATTGGCCAATACATTGATGACTGGCGATCCATCAAAGACGGGGTGGCCTACATTGTTACTACCAAAAATGATGGGGTGGTTTTTAAGGTAGCCTATAACCGAATCAAGGAGGAAGGAAAGTTATTGCTTACCTCTAGCAACCCGTTTTACCAGCCCTTTGAAGTTCCGGTTGAGGAAGTTATTGAAGTGTGGAAGTTTACCAATTATATAAGCTCAAAATTCCAGCCTAGCTCTTAGGGAAGTTGCGGTGCTCAATCAGTTCAAGGGCTTGGGCCAAATGCCGTAAATTATGCTGATTTAAGGCAAATAGTATCCCAGGAAGCCGAAACCGAATCAAGCTTGAAACGGGAGAGGAAATTTTAACCTTATTGGGGTTAACCTCTCCAATGCTTTGGTTCCAGCTTGAAAAATCACTGTGGATTCCGTTCCACACCTTCTTCACATGAACGGCCTCCTCACTATGGCTGGGCTTGAACATGGCAGGAGATTTTTGCTTTTTTCTTCTAGATTCAGGACCCAAGGATTTCGCGAAAACCTTTGAGAACCACCCAATTTTAACAATCCCTATCGGCTGAGAACCCAGGGCATTTTCAAAGCCTTGATTCATCTTTGGGGCATATTCTTGCTCTACTTTTTCGAGATGGAGCAAGACCTCAGAAACTGACCACGTGGAATCGTCCGGTTTCCAAGTTAATTGCTCAGGTGAAAGCGGAAAAATATGCTGAATTACCTGCTCATGACTCGTGGTAAGGGCCTTTTGAACAAGGTTTAAAAACTCTTCTCTTGGGTAAGAAGTTTTATAAATTTTTGACTTCATCAAGGGCTTGCTTTATATCGTGAATCAAATCATCGACATGCTCAACCCCCACAGATAAACGCACAAGGTTTTCAGAAATCCCAAGGGCGTCTTTAGCTTCTTTGCCAACATCGGCATGGGTCATGGTTGCTGGGTGTTCTGCCAGACTTTCTGTGGAGCCTAAACTTACGGCTAATTTAATGAGTTTAAGTTGATTCAGGAATTTGAAGGCAGCCTTTTCTCCTCCTTGAATGTCAAAAGCAACCATAGCTCCGGTACTCTTGCATTGTTTCTTGAAGATTTCTTTTTGTCCTTTATCATCTTCCGGAATCAATCCTAGATAATAAACCTTATCAACTTTGGGATGATCTTCTAAAAACTGGGCAACTTCAACTGCATTTTTGGCCTGACGCTCCATTCGAACCTTCAGGGTTTCTAAACTTCTCATCAAAAGCCAACCGGTCCATGGACCCGCCATATTGCCCAAGAAAGTTCTTAGTCCTTTGATTCTTGCCATATGTTCGGAAGAGCCAAGACAGGCTCCAGCGATTACGTCCGAATGGCCTCCAATGTACTTGGTAGCAGAGTATACCACAAGGTCGGCCCCGTGTTTAAGAGGATGCTGCCAAAGGGGCCCCATATACGTATTGTCAACGGCGAGAGGAATCCGCTCTTCACCTTCTTTAAAATGGTCGGCTATTTCACGACACATTTCAATATCAATTAGGGTATTGGTAGGGTTGGCAGGGGTTTCAATATACACCAAGGCCAGTTTATCACCCATTCCGGTATCTTCAATTTTCTGAATGATTTCCTCTTTCGATTGATTCGGGAAGAAGTTTACCAGTTTAACTCCCCACTTGGTTAAAACATGGTTTATGAAATGATCGGTACCACCATAAGTGGGTGAAGAATACAAGAGAAGGTCGCCAGGTTTCAGGAACTCCATGAGAACGGTAGAAATGGCAGACATTCCAGATTCAAACACGGCGCAGTCATCGGCTCCGTCCCATAAGCTTAGACGGTTTTCAAGAATTTCTAAATCCGGATTGTTTAGGCGGCTATAGATGAGGCCAAGTTCTTCATCGTGACCTTTTTCTCTGAGGCCATAGGCAACTTCAAAAAAGGCCTTTCCTTCTTCGGCCCGCTTGAACACAAAAGTTGACGTTTGAAAAATGGGGCATTTAATGGCTCCTTCAGAAAGCTCAGGCTTATACCCGTAACTCATCATTAAACTTTCCGGTCTATTCTTGTATTCTTCCATGAATTCAAATTTTCCGCGAAGGTAGAATTATTCTTTGGCCTAGGCTTGGAAGAAGGGAAGTTTCGAAGCTCAGACTTTGAAAATTTTCTTTTGGAAGAAATGGTAAACGAATCCACCTAAAGCGTAGGCAATTAAGTCTTTAAAATCCGCCGTGAACTTTGTGCTTATAAGCGGAAGTATGCCTTCAAAGCAAAGCGCACCATACAGGCTGAGAAAGAATATGGCCTTTGGGGGTAGAATCTTTAGTTCCTTTCTGAAAAGTCGTAGAGCATAGAGGCTAATGCTTAACCAAAGCGGAATGAAAAGCAGATCGGCCAAGTGGTTTTTAAGCAGGCTGGGACCTAAAATGAGTTTGAATTTTAATCCCAGGGCATAGGCATAAGCCAAAGCTCCAAGGCCTAAGATGACCCATCCAGAACCTTTGATTATCCGGGACCCCATGCAATCATCATCATGAAAAAGGAGGCAATGGCCACAAAAATCGTGTAAATGGAGAATCCTAGATAGTATAATCCCTTTACAAGCCACCAAGGGCTATGCTTCATTTGATCAAGGAAGAGGTCAATTTTATCCGGGGCCCTATTGGCTATTTCCTCTGCTTTCACTTGAGCCTCCTCTTGCCGTTTCATTTCGTGGTTCAGCAATTGCCCGCAGCTTGCACAGTTGTTTTTGTTTAAGTTCCAGGTGCCACATTTGGGGCATTTTTGGTTCCTATTCATGGGTAGCAATTTCCGAAGAAAAACCTAGGTTCAACTTGACTTAAGTTTGTTTTTTCGCATTCTCATATTCAGAAGTTCAACCAGTAAGGAGAAGGCAACAGCTGAATAGATGTATCCTTTTGAAACGTGGGTTCCAAAGCCTTCGGCAACCAGCATTACCCCAATCATAATTAAGAAGCTAAGGGCCAAAATTTGCAGGGTTGGATGTTGATTGATGAAGGTGGATATCCTACCGGCAAAAATCATCATCACAATCATTGAAATTACCACGGCTACAATCATAATTTCAATTTCCTTAACCATTCCAACCGCCGTTAAAATTGAGTCAAGCGAAAAAATAACATCCAGGGCAATGATTTGCATGATGGCAGTAAAAACACTGGCTTTCCGTTTGGGTTTTTTCTCAGCACCAAATTCTTCGTCTACCTCCATTTTATGGTGAATTTCGGTAGTGCTCTTGGCAATTAAGAAGAGACCGCCAACCAGAAGAATCAAGTCTCTTCCCGAAAAGGAAAGGTCAAATATTTCAATCAGAGGCTTTGTAAATCCGATGATCCAGGTAATGGCAAAAAGGAGGGCAACCCGCATTAAAAGGGCCAGGATTAAACCTAAATTTCGAGTTTTTGCCTGGTCCTTCTCAGGAAGCTTATTGCTCACAATGGAGATGAAAATAATGTTGTCAATGCCCAGAACAATCTCCAAAAGGGTTAGTGTTAAAAGGGCAAGCCAAGCTTCGGGTTGTAGAAAAACGTCCATTGGTTTCAGATTTACCCGCAAGATGCGAAATTGCGCCTCAAAGCCAAACCATGAAATTCGTATTCCTCAGCCTTTTCTTATTGTTTGTTCAAAGTCATGAACCCAGCCTAGATGACTTGCTAGGCAAGGTAAGCCCTGGCTCAGATCCGACTTTTTTAAAAATCTCTGATTCTTTTGCTCGGGGCGACCAGTACTTGAGAAAGGAGGCGAGCCTGGCTTTTGAAGAGATGGCAAGGGCTGCCTTGAAGGATGGGGTTAAAATTATCGCCATTTCAACCACCCGGAATTTTAATCGGCAAAAGCAGATTTGGAATGCCAAATGGACGGGGAAACGACTGGTTCAAGGGAAAAACCTGGCAGAAACCTCCCTTTCCGATTCGGCCAAAGCCATGGAAATTTTAAAGTACTCTTCCATGCCCGGAACCTCAAGGCATCATTGGGGCTCTGATGTAGACATCAATGCTTTGGAAAACGATTGGTTTGAAGCTGGGGAAGGAAAAAAAATCTATGAATGGATGCAAAAACACGCCGAAGAATATGGCTTTTGCCAACCTTATACATCCAAAGAATGCGGAAGAACCGGTTATGAGGAGGAAAAATGGCATTGGTCGTATGAACCCATTTCAAAGCCTTATTTGGAAGCCTATTTATCCAAAGTCAAAACTGAAATGATCACGGGTTTCGAAGGTGCTCATACCGCTAAAGAGGTTCAGGTAATCGAGAATTATGTGCAGGGCATAACCCATTGCAATCTTCATGAAAATTAGGCTTGGAATGGCTTCCGAAAGATTTACTTTTGCCCCATGGCAAATCAGGAAGAAATTTTCAAAAAAATCATCTCCCACGCAAAGGAGTATGGTTTTGTTTTTCAGAGCAGTGAAATCTATGACGGGCTAAGCGCAGTTTATGATTATGGTCCCTACGGCTCTGAGCTAAAGCAGAATTTGAAGACCTATTGGTGGAAGGCCATGGTTCAATTGCATGAGGAAATTGTAGGGCTAGACTCTGCCATTTTCATGCATCCAACCACCTGGAAAGCATCGGGCCATATTGATGCCTTCAACGACCCAATGATTGACAATAAAGACTCTAAGAAAAGATATCGGGCCGATGTTTTGGTAGAAGATTATTGCGCCAAAATTGAAGCCAAAATTGACAAGGAGATCAAAAAGGCCGCCAAAAGATTTGGAGATTCCTTTGATGAGGCGACCTTCCGTTCTACCAATCCAAGGGTGCTTGGGTACCAAGAAAAAATTGAAACCATACTTTCTCGGCTGGGTAAGAGCCTGGAGGCGGAAGACCTTGGAGATGTGAAGGCTTTGATTGAAGAACTTGAAATTGCCTGTCCGGTTTCAGGGTCTAAAAACTGGACCGAAGTAAGACAGTTCAACCTAATGTTTGGCACCAAAATGGGCTCAACGGCTGAGGGGTCTACAGATTTATACTTACGACCCGAAACGGCCCAAGGAATTTTCGTGAACTTCTTAAATGTTCAAAAAACTGCCCGCATGAAAATTCCTTTCGGAATTGCCCAAACGGGTAAGGCCTTTCGAAATGAGATTGTTGCCCGGCAGTTCATATTCAGAATGCGCGAGTTTGAGCAGATGGAAATGCAGTTCTTCGTTGCTCCAGGCGACGAGATGAAATGGTATGAGTACTGGAAAGAAACCCGTATGAAATGGCATGAAAGCCTTGGTTTCGGACAAGAGTTCTATCGTTTTCATGACCACGAAAAATTGGCCCATTATGCCAATGCTGCTGCCGATATTGAATTTAAGTTCCCCTTTGGATTCAAAGAAGTAGAGGGAATCCATTCAAGAACCGACTACGACTTAAGCAAGCATCAAGAGTTTTCTGGTAAAAAACTCCAATATTTTGATCCGGAACGAAATGAGCATTATGTGCCATACGTTGTAGAGACTTCCATTGGGTTAGACCGCCTTTTCTTGCTTGTGATGAGCCAGTGTTTCAAAGAGGAATCTTACAAAACTGGTGATCGGGAAGAAACCCGAACGGTATTGAATTTACCTCCCTTCTTGGCTCCTGTTAAAGCCAGCATAATGCCTTTGGTTAAGAAAGATGGATTGCCGGAAAAAGCCCGTGAGATTTTCAAGAAATTAAGCTTGAACTTCTCCGTTCAGTACGATGAGAAAGATAGCATCGGAAAAAGGTATAGAAGGCAAGACGCCATTGGTACTCCTTTCTGCATCACGGTGGATCACGATACCGTAGACTCAAATACGGTGACTCTAAGAGACCGTGACAACATGACTCAAGAAAGAATAAGCATTGATAGCCTTGAAGAAAAACTAAGGTCTAAGGTTTCTATGGAGGCCCAGCTTGGAAGCCTTATTTAAGGTAGGTATAGTTTGCCGGAGACTTGGTTTCCTCCTGCCTTTGTGTAGGTGTAAACATAGATTCCAGAAACCAAATGGTCAACTGAGGTTTGACCTTTCTGGCTTTCCAGCACTTTTTCTCCGCTAAGGGTATAGAGAATTAAATCTCCTTTTTCAGGAATGATTAAATATCCAGCGCGGACCATGGGCTTTTGAGGAGGATTTTGGTTGTCCAAACCTACCTTCCCACTGATGTTGAAGACCCAGTAAATGGTTTGTTTTTCACTCCATTTTCCGGGTTCATAAACGTGAATTCGCACCGTATCTCTGCCCGTACGTTCGTTCAGAATGTTTCCGATGATAAGCTTCTGCGGAAAACTCAAGGAGTCGTGCAAGGTGAAATCAGCAGAGTCGTTGTGATTTACTGGATTGTAAAACTGGGTTTGGTCATCGAAGGTGATTTGCCATTCTTGAGGAAAGCTGGGACGAATTTCGGCTTTCCAACGAAGGGTGGTATCCACAGAAACCAAATTGTAAATTTCAGTATACCAATGCGCCGGACTGGCATCAACCGGGTTGTTTAGGTAAACAATGGTATCGTTGATTTGAAAAACCTGGGCTTGAAGTCCAAGGCTAACCCCCAAAAAAACTAGAAAGAATGCCTTCTTCATGGATGAAATTTTCTCCAAAGTAAGAGGATTTTTCTGGAAGAAGGAATTGGAACTTGAATTTTCTCCTGAAACAGGTACTCAAATCAAACCTTTTTCCGTTTTTGCAGGTATATTCAAAAAAGAGAATTCTTTAGGATGAAAATAAAATCTACGTGGTTGCCATTGTGGGCAGCGCTGATCTTGGCCATTGGTATGCTTGTTGGCGCAATGCTCAAGCCCGGGTCTCCCCAGTTGGTTCTTAATCTTGACCCCCGAAAAGACAAGATCAATGAAATCATCAATCGGATTGAGGAGGATTATGTGGATGAGGTAGACGCCGACAGCCTTTTAGACCATACCCTAGAGGATTTACTGAAAAGTTTAGATCCGCATTCTTCCTACATCCCCGCTAAGGAGCTTCAAGGGGTGCAAGAAAACATTCAAGGCAGCTTTGAGGGCATTGGAGTAGAGTTCATCATCCGAAAAGACACCATCATGGTTGTATCCGCCATTTCGGGTGGTCCTTCAGACCAATTGGGCATTCGTTCCGGTGACCGCATTGTTTCAGTAGAAGGAGATGACGTTGCTGGGATAGGAATCACCAACGATATGGTGATTGAAAGGTTAAGGGGGGAGAAAGGCTCTAAGGTAGAATTGGAGATTTACCGTCCCTCCTTAAATAAGACATTGCCTTTTACCATTACCCGTGATAAAATCCCCATTTACTCGGTAGATGTGGCATATATGCTTGAGCCGAAAGTGGGGTATATTAAATTGAACCGATTTACTGGAAACTCCTACCGAGAATTTGCCAAGGCCTTATCTACCTTGAAAAAGAATGATATGGAGAAACTGGTATTCGATTTACGCGGAAATCCAGGAGGCATGCTTCAGGCTTGCATTCAAATGGCCGACGAATTTTTGGCTGCCAATAAAATGATTGTTTATACCCAGGGCAAGGCTCGTGACCGTGAGGAGTATAAGTCTAGCCGCCAAGGGTCTTATGAAGATCTTGAGCTTGTGGTTTTGATTGACGAAGGATCTGCTTCTGCATCTGAGATCATTGCCGGAGCGATTCAGGACAATGATCGAGGGCTGATTGTAGGCAGAAGGTCTTTTGGAAAGGGGCTGGTACAAGAACCTATGTATTTAAAAGACGGTTCGGCCATTCACCTTACTACTGCCAGGTTTTACACACCCGCCGGAAGAAGCATTCAGCGGAATTATGACTCAGGCTTAAAGGCGTATTATGGAGAAGTTTACGAGCGCTTTGACAATGGAGAGCTTTTTTCGGCAGATTCCATTGACTTTCCTGATTCCTTAAAATTCAAAACATTAAAGGGCCGTACCGTTTATGGAGGTGGAGGAATCATGCCCGACGTTTTTGTTCCAGCTGACACCAGTGCTCAAAATCCTTGGTATTATGCCATGTACAATCGGGGGGGGCTTCGTGATTTTGCTTTCGCTTACGCGGATGAAAATCGGGAAACTTTAATGGATAAAGGACTAGACGCTTATGTGAGTAAGTTTGAGGTAAGCGAAGAATTCTTTCAAAAACTTGTAGCCCATGGTTTGGATAAAGGAGTGCGTGGGCAGGAAGAGGAAATTGAGGAGGTGAAAGAAAAACTTTCTCAGGAAATTAAAGCCTTGATTGCTAGGCAGGTTTGGCATAATGAGGGTTGGTATCGGGTGTTTAATCAATCAGACCTTACCGTTCAAACCGCCTTGGAAATCATCCAAAAAAATAAGGGCACAGAGGCCCTTATTTCAAATGCTATGTAAGAAAAGTCTTACTGAGCAGATTCAGTTGAAGTTTCTTCTACTTCAGCTTCTTCAGCCTCTTGTGGAGCTTCCATTGCGGTGGTGTCAGCTTCCATTTCGGTTGAATCAGCAGCTTCTTCTGCATGATCATGACCTTCGTGGCTATCGTGCTCTTCGGTCATGGTTGTGTCTTGAGTTTCGTTGGTTTCGTTAGATGAGCCAGAGTTAGTACAAGCTCCCAAAAGGAATGCTACGCTAGCGGCCATCAAAAAAGCTACCTTTTTCATGATGTGTGAAAGTTTAGGGTTCAATAATTTGGCGCGAAAGTAGGTTAATCTTCTCAGAAAGAAAAGTTTCAATAAAAATTTAAACTAAGATTTACAAGGCTTAATCTCCTGACTTGATGATTTTTCGGGTGTATTCCCAATCCGGGCCGCCTAGTCTTAGGAGGTAAATCCCGTTCGGGAGGGCTTCGATTTGAATTTCTTGGTCTCCTTTCTCCACCTGCTCCTCAAAAACCTTTTGTCCTTGGAGGTTGTAAACTTCCAGATGGCCTTGACTTGGTACGTGCTTAAGGCCAAGGAATGTGGAGGCAGGGTTTGGATAAATAACCAAGTCTTTAGTTTCAGGTTCGTTCAGGCTTAATTGATTAAAACTTTTCCATTCTGCACTAAACTCATCAATGTCTAAATTCAAATTGGGAGTGGTTTGGTTTATGTCACCAGAGCCCGTTGCCATTAAAATCATAACGAATACGGTATCATCCGGAATTGAGTCATAAAAGACGGGAGTTTCGGAGTAGGTCCATTGGGTTTGGTGGTCAAACTCAATAATTCCGGCTCCGTATACGTCGCCCAAGAAGTCATCCATTATAAGAACGATTGCTGATGCAGAATCAGATAGGTAACCATCAAATTTATATCGAACTGAGAACTTTGAAATGGATTTGTTCAGGCAGAATGCAAAGGAGGAAATCAGCACCCCTTCCCCTTGGGAGGTATTGTGAAGTCGCATGGCCGAATTGCTTTGGTAGCCAGGGATTTCCTGAATGTTGGTTGAGTCATAAAGGATGCCAAAAAAGGGCTCCCAGCCAGTAGGATGGTTGTAAATGGTGGTGTCTCCGTTTAAGCCAGTAGCCGTGTCTTGATACACCCAAGACTCGAAACTTCCATTGGTAATTTGACAAAGCTGAGCCATACAAGAAAGGCTCATGCAGGTCAATCCGAAAAGAGCGGTTAGATTTTTCATGATCTTTGGTTTTGGTCTATGAAAAGATATAGATTTTTGAAGTATTGGCTTATTTATGAAGAGCCAACTCAGTTTAGTATATTTGCGGGAAACCTTAAAAACACTAGAAAATATGGCTTTTGAATTACCAAATTTACCCTATGCACACGATGCTTTAGAACCTCATATTGATGCCAAGACCATGGAGATTCACCACGGAAAGCACCATGCAGGATATACCAGCAAGTTGAATGCAGCCATTGAAGGCTCAAACTTTGAAGGGAAGTCAATCGAAGAAATCTTGAGAAACATCTCATCAGCAGGTGCAGGTGTACGTAATAATGGAGGGGGTTATTTCAACCACTGCCTGTTTTGGGAAGTAATGAGCCCGAATGGAGGGGGTAAACCTTCTGGCGACATTGGTATGGCTATCGACCGTGATTTCGGTTCGTTTGAGGCTTTTAAAGAGGCCTTTAGCAATGCTGCTGCTACTCAATTCGGTTCAGGATGGGCTTGGCTTTGTGTAGAAAACGGAAAGCTTTCTGTTTGCTCTACCCCCAACCAAGACAATCCACTCATGGATGTAGTTGAATGCAATGGAACCCCAATTCTTGGAATTGATGTTTGGGAGCATGCTTATTACCTAAACTACCAAAACAGAAGACCTGACTATATCGATGCATTTTTTAATGTAATCAACTGGTCAAAGGTTGAAGAAAATATGAAAAAGGCCTAAGCCAATTCTCATACAGTTTCTAAAGGAAGCCATCTCGAAAGGGGTGGCTTTTTTAGTTGCTGTTGGAATGATTTTCTATGCAATCGGAGCTGCATACTTTGCTTTGGTGCAGATGTGATTAAATTTGGAGAATAGGAAACAGAGGGGGATACCTAAACGGAGCCCCAATAATGCAATATGAATGAAAGCGGAAGGAAAAACGGTACTAGAAATTTTAACCAATCTTCCAGAAGATCGGGTTGAGCCTTTTAATAAGCTACACGATGTAATTCTTGAAAACCTGCCTAAGGGCTTTGAGCCGGCCATTAGTTACGGAGGCCTGGGCTATGTGGTGCCACATTCTCTTTACCCAGACGGGTACCATTGCAAGCCAAGTGAACCTTTGCCCTTTGCGGGGATTGCCTCTCAAAAGAACTCAATCAACCTTTACCATATGGGTATTTATTCAAAACCAGACCTTTTAGAGTGGTTTGTAAACGAATACCCAAAGCACTGCAAAAGAAAGCTTGATATGGGCAAAAGCTGCATAAGGTTTAAGAAAATGGATGATATACCTTTTGCCCTTATTGGGGAGCTAATGCAAAAGATAAGGGTTCAAGATTGGATTGATATTTATGAGAAGAGCATAAAGAAATAGGGGTTGTTAAACGTTTTACGTTAAGTCATTAAACCAAAAAAGCCCGCTTTTTCAAGCAGGCTTTTTCGCGTATAATCGGGAAGGCTTTATTTCTTATTCACCTTTTTAATGTAATTCTCTAAAGCCATGGTCATGGACGGAGCTTGAGCGGAAGGGGCTTCAATATCCAACCTTAGTTTGTTGGCTTTTACCGCCTCACAGGTGGTTTTTCCGAAGGCAGCAATGCGGGTGTCTTTTTGCTTAAAGTCAGGGAAGTTTTGCAAAAGACTCTTAATTCCTGAAGGACTAAAGAACACGAGAATGTCATAATATACATCCGAAAGATGTGAAAGATCGGTGCAAACCGTATTATAAAGAATGGCTCTTTTGTAATCAATTTTATTCTTTTCTAGCAAGTTAGGGATGTCTTGCTTTAGAATATCAGAAGAAGGAAGCAAAAACTTCTCGCTCTTATGCTTTTTTATTTGCTCAATCAAATCAGCAAATACGTGCTTACCAAAATAAATTTTACGCTTTCTATACACTACATATTTCTGCAAATAGAAGGCAATGGCCTCAGACATACAGAAGTATTTCATAGAATCAGGTACGGTAAACCTACATTCTTCACAAATTCTAAAATAATGGTCTACCGCATTCCGGCTGGTAAGAATTACCGCGGTATGGTCGGTTAAAGAAACCTTCTGCTTGCGAAATTCAGAAGAATCAACCCCTTCTACGTGAATGAAAGGTTGGAAATCAATTTTCACCTTTAGCTTTTCTGCCAAATCGCGGTAGGGTGAATTTTCTGTTTTTGGCTCAGGTTGGGAGACCAAGATCGTTTTCACTGGATTGTTCATAGCGGTCATTCAGATTATTAAACTGCCTGCAATAGCCCAAATCATTGACTATTCAGCACAGTCGAGGCGATCAAGGCAATGGGTGCGATTTCGAGGGCGCAAAAGTACAAAAAAACATAAACGTAGTAAAGTTTCAGCTCACTATTCATTTGCCAGGCCGATCGTAAAGTGCCTGAAACCAACAATATACTTGCAATAGCCGCAGAAGCGACAAGCCAAAATTCACGGTTTGGAACGGCATAAGCTCCAAGAGCAACGGGCGGAATTATAAGGACTGAAATCAGGTGGTAATGCAGTTTTTTCAAGAGTTGGTACCGCTCAATGATGTGCGGCATTTCAATGAGCCACCCAATGGCCATGCCAATGCCCGATTTAAGAATGGAGAAAAAACTTAGGCCTAATACAATTAAAATATACCGGTTAACTGGGTGTACCTCGTTTAAAACCTCATTTGGCAAAAGAAGGTGAATCAATAAACCCCCGGTGAGCAAAGCAACCGATTGTAAAATCAAACTAAAGGTATTCGACTTTTTAGCGTCCAGGGCAAAGAAGTTCTCGGCATAGTTTTTAAGGCTCAGCATCCTCCACATTAACCGAAACTGGGAGGGGAACATGGCTCGTACGGCCCCAACAAGGCCCACGATCAATACCAGAACAATGAAAACCCAATCTTGGTTTTCATACGTATGTAGTATGGCTATCTCCTCCTTTGTTTTCATCTTTGCAAAACTAACCAAACAAATTTCTAAATTGCTTACCTTGACGTTTCTTAACGAAGCCTTTTCCCCAAGCTTCTAAGCAACCAATTTCAAACACCCAAAACCTAAGCTATGATTAACCCTTTGGTCCTAAAGGACAAGAATAACGCATTATTGGTGCTTCGCATCGGAATTGGAATCATGTTTTTATTCCATGGAGTCCCAAAAATCTGGGGCGGATATGATACCTGGGTCTGGCTCGGAGGCCGGATGGAACTGATTGGAATTAATTTCTGGCCTGCTTTCTGGGGCTTTTTAGCATCGCTTGCAGAGGCTTTAGGTGGCCTTCTCCTAATCCTCGGCCTGTTTACAAGGTATACAGCCATTGTTATGGCCTTTACCATGCTCATAGCCGTGCTTCATAAGTTTTCTACCGGAGATGGATTTGCAGGGGCTTCCCACGCTATTGAATTGGGCATTCTTTTTATCTTTCTGGCCATGATGGGCCCCGGAACCCTGAGCCTTGATAAATCTCTTTTTAATCGTACATAGCTTATTTTTCCTTTGAATAAGCCTTAGATTTGACCCCTGAATCTTAAACATTTGCCATGTCTGCAGATCTATTTCAAGGGGTTGACTATTTCAATTTAGACGACCTACTAACCGAAGAGCATAAATTGGTGCGGGATGCCTCGCGTCAATTCGTAAAAAGGGAAATTTCTCCCATCATTGAACAGGCCTATGAAGATGCCAAGTTTCCAAGTCAAATCCTAGGAGGGCTTGCTGAAATTGGAGCCTTCGGTCCATACATCCCAGAAGAATATGGGGGGGCAGGGCTTGATCATATTTCCTACGGCCTAATCATGCAAGAGCTTGAAAGGGGTGATTCTGGAATTCGGTCTACCGCATCCGTTCAGTCTTCTTTGGTGATGTACCCAATCTTTGCTTACGGAAACGAGGAACAAAAGAAAAAATATCTTCCAAAACTGGCTTCTGGCGAAATGATTGGTTGCTTTGGATTGACCGAACCTGACCACGGGTCAAACCCTAGTGGAATGGTTTCGAATTACAAAGACATGGGTGATCATTACCTACTGAACGGAGCCAAACTATGGATTTCAAACTCACCCTTTGCTGACATTGCCGTTGTTTGGGCAAAAAATGAAGAAGGACGTATTCATGGCTTGATTGTAGAACGCGGGATGGAAGGATTTACCACCCCTGAAACCCACGGAAAATGGTCGTTGAGAGCATCAGCCACCGGAGAACTCGTTTTTGACAATGTTAAAGTTCCTAAAGAAAACCTTCTTCCTGGAAAATCAGGGCTTGGTGCTCCTCTTGGTTGCCTTGATTCAGCTCGGTACGGAATTGCTTGGGGAGCTTTAGGTGCTGCCATGGATTGTTACGATACGGCCCTGCGTTATGCCAAGGAAAGAATTCAATTCAACAAACCCATTGCTTCTTTTCAGCTGGTTCAAAAGAAACTTGCTGAAATGGTAACAGAAATTACCAAGGGGCAGCTTCTAGCTTATCGTTGCGGTCAGTTGAAAAACGAAGGCAAAGCCACTACTCAACACATTTCAATGGCCAAAAGGAACAATGTGAAAATTGCCATTGATATTGCACGAGAGTCAAGACAAATACTAGGCGCGATGGGAATTACCCAAGAATACAGCATCATGCGCCATATGATGAACCTTGAATCGGTGATCACCTATGAAGGAACTCATGATATTCACCTCTTAATTACCGGTGCAGATATTACTGGAATTCCCGCTTTTAAATAAGCGAGTAATTAGATTATAATCCTTGAGAAAAGCGGAAGTCTTTAAGCAGATTTCCGCTTTTTCATGATGCCATCATAGGCTTCCTGAACCTTTCTGAATTTAGACTCTGCCTCGTCTTGGTATTCCTCTCCTAAATGTTGTACCCGGTCAGGGTGGTATTTCTTAGCCATCTTTCGGTAGGCCTTTTTCACCTCTGCATCGGTGGCAGTTTCTTCAATTTCAAGAATTTTATAGTAGGCAGAATCGTCAGGCATGTACATGGCCTCAAGGCTTTTCATATCGGCCGCAGAGATTCTTAGGTAATCGCCAATTTGAAAGACCATTTCCCGCTCACGGTCATCTACATGACCATCAACATGCGCAATTTTAAACAGGAAATGCATGAGTTGAAGCCTAGACGGGTGATCCATGTTCTGGTAGATCTGGGTACAAACCTCTTTCAGGCTATAGGTGTTTTGCTTGGTGATTTCATTGAAGAAACGGAAGGCTTCGTTGGCTCGAGCCCGTCCAAATAGCTCAACAAAGGTATTTCGAACATAGTCAAGCTCTGTTTTCCGAACTTCACCATCTGCCTTTATCACGTAGGAGGCAAGCACCAATAGGCTTACTTCAAAATCTCCCTGACGGGTATATCGCTTATCGCGGATGCTTGTTCTTGCTCCTGATTCGGCCGCCTCATCAAATACTGATCCCAGGGCCAAGCCAACCAAGGCTCCAATGGGGCCACCAAAGACCCATCCCAATGCACCCCCAAACCATTTTCTGTATTTTGCCATAAATATTCTTCTGTTTGGTTGCGAAGGTAAAGGATTAACCCCTTTTTTAACCCTGATTTTCATCTTAAATCTCTATGCGAAACTGGAAACATCCGGCCCTAGCCGACCTTTATTGGCTTATTGCAAGTCCTTGCTTAATTCATCATGACTTGATTCCAAAGCCTGATTTTTTTAGGGATTTGGCCCAGTCGAGCATGAGTTTGTTCATCGACTGGGATGAGTCGGGGGCCTTGACGTATTCCAAAATCCCGCGAAAGCGCAGAAAAAGACTTGGGCAATATGCTGAAGACCTTCTGAAATTCTTTTTTGAAAACCATCCAGATTACCATTTGCTTGGACACGGAATTCAAATCAAAAAGGATAAAATCACCCTTGGGGAGCTTGATTTTGTGGTGGAAGACCTGATTCAAAACAAGGTGATTCACATTGAGTTAAGCACAAAGTTTTACTTAATGCATGAGCAGGATAAGGGCCTTTATGGGTTTCTCGGTTCCAATCCAAAAGATCGGCTTGGTGATAAATGGAGTAAAATCCTCAACCATCAAATTTTAATGGGTCAAGATAATTTAGATCAGGTTCCAGGACTGAATGGAAGGCCTTTGGAGTCTGAAATATGGCTCAAAGGGAGGTTGTTTTACCCACCTGGTCTGAATGAAGCCGAGGGCATAGAAGACTTAGACCCAAACCATGAAAAAGGGCTTTGGATGCATGAGAAGGAGAAGGCGTCCATTTCCTTTGAAAACCTTAGTCCTGTGCATAAACTCGGATGGCTTTCTGGCCATGAGTCTGAACGAAAAATTTGGGATCCGGTGCCCTATGGAGGTGTGTTGTGGAAAGGCCTTGGCGAAGATGAATGGGTTTTTCTTGTAAACGATGACTGGCCAAAGCCAAGGTAGGTTCTCTAATCTTTAATGATTCGAAGAAATTACTTAGGCATCCTCCTGGTCTACCTTCTTTTTTTGTTGTTTCAAATCATAGCGCCAAAACAGGAAAAAGGGCATTAAAATGAAGGCCAGGGCAAACATGGATGCGGGAAGGATAAATTTTGCGATTTCCAGATTCATCCACCTAGCCAGGGCTCCAAAAAACAGTCCGATGAAGGTAATCAGGGCTACTATTTTCAGTGATTTTGTCATGCGGGTTTCAGTTTATTGGCCAATTGTCCGCAGGCAGCATCAATGTCTTTGCCTCGGCTACGACGCACATTTACGTTGATTTTTCGATTTTCTAGAAAAGCAGCGAAAGCATCTGTTTTTTCAGGGTCAGCTTGTTCAAACTCTTCTCCGTCAATGGGATTGTATTCAATGATGTTCACCTTACTAGGCACAATTCTGCAGAAAGCTTCTAGCTCAGCGGCATCCTTTAATTGGTCATTGAAGCCTTTGAAAATGATGTATTCATAGGTAACCTGATTCCCTGTTTTACCATGATAATAGCGAAGGGCTTCTGCCAAGGCCCCAAGGCTGTTTTGCTCATTGATGGGCATGATTTGGTTTCGCTTCTCATCATTGGCAGCATGAAGGCTTAAGGCTAGGTTGAATTTGGCTTCATCATCGGCCAGTTTTTTGATCATTTTGGCAATTCCTGCTGTAGAAACTGTGATTCTTTTTGGCGACATCCCCAGGCCTTTGGGAGAGGTGATCCAGTGAACAGATTCCATGACTCCTCGGTAATTCAGAAGGGGCTCGCCCATTCCCATGTACACAATGTTTGAAAGGGGCTTACCGTAGGTTTCCTGGGCTTGGTTGTTCAATAATACAACTTGGTCAAAGATTTCTCCTCCGGTTAGGTTTCTCAACCTTTTTAGTTTCCCGGTAGCACAGAATTTGCAAGAAAGGCTGCATCCAACTTGTGAAGAGATGCAGGCGGTCATTCGGGTATCTGTAGGAATCAAGACCCCTTCTACCAAGTGCTGATCATGCAGGCGGAAGGCATTTTTAATGGTACCGTCATTGGAAACCTGAGCTCCAGAACGCTGAACGGGTTTCAGTTCAAAGCTCTCTTTGATTTGATTTCTCAAATCCAGGGAGAGATTGGTCATTTCGTCAATGCTGCCTACGGCATGCTTCCAAATCCATTCAAGAATTTGCTTAGCGCGGAAGGGTTTTTCACCTTTTTCTTCCAACCAGCCTTGCAATTCCTTCTCCCCTATTTCCCGAATGTCTGTTTTCATTTGGCAAAGGTAAGGCTAATGTTTTGGCTTTGTAAAAAGGAAAAGCGCCAGCCTAAATGACTGGCGCTTTTCAAGATTAAGGCATCCGTTTTTTTAGGGTGTAAATAATCAATTAATGCATCTTAATCAGGGGGATAGAACTATGGCCTTGGTCAGAGTGAATATTGAGAATATAGGTTCCGGGTTCTAGATCATTGCCTTCTAGGGTAATGCTGAAAACTCCCGCTGGGTACTTCTTGGCAGGAAAGGTTTTTACCGTTCTCCCTTGCAGGTCACGTAAGTGAATTACAAGTTCTGAGGCCTGAATTAAGCCAAACTGCACCCTTACAAAATCAATGAACGGGTTGGGATAACTGGCAATGATTTGTGGGGCATAATCTTCAAGGCTTAAGTTCTGAGCTGGTGCTTCATCAGGAGCTGGGGCTACATTTTGATTTGACAAGGAGGGTTGGGTAGCCTCTGAAACACGGTTTGAGCCTGAATCGGTTTTCCAAATGGCAAGCAAGGTTTCATTCAGGTCAGGCTGAAGAATTTCCCCAACATACCATTCTGCTTGGGCCCGCTGCTGGTTTATATCAAGTATGAAATAGCCATGATCATCAAGTTCAACAAATTTAATTTGCGGATTCCCGGCAAGCACGCTTTGTTCAATAGCTTCCGAACTTCCAGGGGCCTGACCGGTAATTTCATTGAAATTATCTGAGGTGACGCTCGGGGTAACAAATTCAACCCCAATTGATCCATCTCCAGTTGCGGGATTATACTCAGTTATATTACTAGGGTTCAGGGTAAGGTCACTGGCCCAGGAGGTATGAATGTCACCCGTTAGCACAATAAAATTATTCATTTGAATGCTGTCGATGTAATTCATCAGGCTCTCACGTTCCGCAGGATATCCATCCCAGGCGTCTAGGTTAAAAGGTTGACCAGGAACCGAATTAAACTGAGTCAGCATTACCTGATTTCCGAGGAGTTTATAGGTTGCTGTTGAGTTTGAAAGCTCATTTTTCAGCCATAAAAGCTGAGCATTACCAAGTAAGCTTCTATTGGGGCTTGAATACCCGGTATCAGTAACACTTGACACTTGTTCATCACGCCCAATAATCCGAGTATCTACCATGATTAAATCAAATAAGTTTCCGAAAGAAAAGCTTCGGTAGATTTTTTCTTTATTCATCATATCCGGCGTTCGAATTGGCATCCATTCATGATAAGCAGTACTCATGTTTTCTTTTCGGATGGCCCAAGGCCCTTCGGTAGCAGGTTGATGGTTTTCGGCTCCATCTTTATACGAATCATTGGCCGATTCGTGGTCGTCCCAAACAGCAATGAACGGATAGAGCTGATGAATTCTTCGCATATCTGGGTCTAAACGGTAGAAAGAATAACGAAGCCGGTAATCCGCTAAACTTACCATCTCATGGTCAGGCTCATGCCCCCGACCCAATGTTGAATCATATCCATATCCACCTTCTGCATACTCATAAATATAATCTCCAAGGGTAACTATTAGGTCAAGGTCATTGCGGTTGGCCAGCCTTCTTAATGCATTGAAATACCCGGCTTGGAAGTTAATGCAAGACACAACCCCTAATCGCATTTTGTTGGTTTGACCTACGGGGGCGGTTTTTGTACGGCCTACAATTGAGGTATCTTGATCAAAAATAAACCGGTAGTAATAATAGGTGCCAGGGTTTAGGCCTTGAACATCAAGTTTGACGGTGTAATCTTTGGTAATATCGGTTGTGTAGGTTCCGGTTTGTACCGTTTGATTAAAGTCAAGGTCAAGAGCCACTTCCCAGTCAACATCTTTTACAATTTCATTAGAATCTGGGGTTATGCGGGTCCAGATAATCACGGCATCTTGAAGCGGATCTCCTGAAGCTACTCCGTGATAAAAGGGTTTATACAGGGGGTTAAGCACTAGGTCTTTAACTCCCTGGGTTCTTTCGTATTGTTGAACTTGGGCAAAGGAGGCCAGGCTGAGCATGGCCAAAATGCATGATAGAATTACTGTTTTCATGGTTTATTGGTTGTTTCCGGTAAATATTACGCGCTTGGTATAAATTTGATCACCAGCTTTCAGGGTAATTAAATAAATCCCTTCCGGCATACCGTTGAAATCAAAGGTGCCCTGCATAAGGTCGCCGCTGGTGTAAATAGTTTGGTTAATTAGCTCTTGTCCCTGAAGGTTAAAGATTCTTACAAGCCCTTCTCGTTCACGGGTATAATTCAGTCGAACTCGGGCAAAGCCATCTTTAATAAGGCTTGGGTCAACGCTAAATTCAGCAGAATAGGTCAAGTAATTGGGCTGATCTGATGAAAGGGAAGGTCTGGGAGTTCTTCCGTTATCGGTAATGCTTACCACCTTTCCATTTCCAGGATTCCAAAGTTGAATTCCAGTAGGTTCAGAAAACCGGTTGGTATCGGAAAGCTCTTGTAGATTTTTTACATACAGAGAATCTGTAGGGTCATACGTAACCACGGTTCGAACTTGAATGGAGTCACGGTTAACCCAAATCCACTTAACTTGATTGAATCCACCCATGTCGCGGGTCCACGCTTTAGGGTCATTGCCTGACCGAAGGGCGGCCCAGGTTCCTTCACCTACAAATACGGTTCCGCGGTTTTCGTTTCTCACAAAATTATGGTCCGCCTGGTAATTGCCAAAGCCAGTTCCATCCGGTTGGGTGGTAGGCATAACAGGCCAGGTAGTTTTCACCACATGGGCGTCTGACTCAACCACTAATCGAACTTGATAATCCCAAAATGGTTGGGCCCAGTAGTGAAAGCCGTCGTTATTGTCTGATTTATCCGCTTCGTGCGGACGAATGGGCTTGTGGTATTGGGCCATTTTCCAGTATACATCGAAACCTGTGGTCTGAAGGTCTTGCTCCAACCATTGACTTTGGTTTCCGGGTATGGAGATTTCTGTATTAAGGGTATAAAGCCTTAAAAGGTTGCCTCCAAAAGTTAAAGCGTAATAAACATCTGGTGAAGGGACGTCAAAAATATCTACCACTACTTGGGCTCCACTGGGCGCTAAAAACGGAGGATATTCATGATTTCCAATAGCCGCTACAATGGGTGTAATCCTTCCATCCGATGAATAGGTTAACTCCCAGTCCTCTAGCCAATCCACCCATTCTTCGTCCGCATTGGCAAAGGTGTAATCACCGCCGAATGCTACCAGATGGGGCCGGAGTTTTGAAACCATTTTATTCGCTTCTTGTCGAATAATGATGGATTCAGCGGTTTGGTCTGGATGTTCTAAATCTAAACGAGAGTCTCCTCCAGCAATGATTGACAAAGGCTCAGTAGGAACATCAGGCAGGGTGGCTGAATAATACCTTGGGGTTTGAGCTCGTTGTCCGGAAACATCATCATATGCAATGGTGAAATAATAATTGGTATTTGGGCTTAGATTTGCAAGCCTTACGAAGTAATGGTTCAAAGACTTCATTTGGCTTGTTCTACTTGGAATTACTGGTTGGTTATCCAATGCATAAAGCGTGGTGTCGGTTCCATGGTCAGTGGAACTATAATAAAGCTTAAAATTGGAACCGTTTTGTAAGCTTACCAATGGTTGAGACCATCCTATCACTAAAGTTTTAGCAGGATTATCTCTAAACATGGTTCTGAAATTTTTTGGCTGAGCTTGGGCTGATCCTAACCAAATCAACAAAATAAGCAAAGGGTGTACGAGTCTTTTCATATCGGCTATTTCTTTGCCGCAAAAGTCCAATCTCTATGTTACGCAATGGCTTTCCAAAGGTCACTGATGCGTAAACTCTAGGTTAAAGAATATTGAACAATCGTTCAATCTATTTCATCCAGACTAAACATGACCAATATTTGCAGCCTGAAACAACTGCAATGAAATCAAAGACTCTCTTTTTACTAAAGCTACTGGTTTGCATAACCTTCGTATCCCGGGGCTACCAGCACCTGTTTTTTAATGTACCCTACCGAGAATTCTTATGGGATTCGAATTTAATGCTACCCATACTTGACCTATTCAAGATTTCATGGAATGAATGGGTTACCCTTCCTAGGTATGATCAAGGAATTCAGATGGGAATCAAGTTTTTGGGCTTAATCTTTACCCTGGTAGGAGGTTGTGTTTGGTTTTTGAATGAGAAAAGGAAATGGCCTTTGTACGCATTGATTGGAGGCCTTGTATTGTTCACTCCATATTTATGGCTCCATTTTTTCGGGCAGTTTCTGAACCTGGCTCTTCTTTTTGAGTTTACCGGACAGCTAGCCGCACCGGTGGTTTTGATTTTCATTTATAAGAAGGGCAACTTTACAAAAGCCTTTACCTTTTTAAAAATAGCCATTGCCATAACGTTTATTGCTCATGGTTTATATGCCATGAACATTGCCCCCTTGCCCCAGAAATTTGTATCAATGACCATTAAGGGCTTGGGCCTTGATCAGGGGCTTGCTGTGAAGTTCTTGTTTTGGGCGGGTGTTATGGACCTTTTAGTGGCCATAGGCGTATTCATTCCGAAAATTAGAAAACCCGCCTTAGTTTATATGATTGCCTGGGGGTTTCTAACGGCTTTTGCACGGATCTACACCAATTTTTATGGGTACGATGCCCTCCATAGCTTACATCAATGGGTTTGGGCTTTTACCGTACGGTCGGCGCATTTCATGATTCCTTTAATCTTGTTGTACCAAGGTGAAAGAAAGCCGCTCCCCAGAAACTAGAACAAGGCTTTATTCTTCAATAAGTACACCCATTTTTCCAGCTTGAGCATCACGAAGGGCCTCCATAATTTCTGTCTGGGTATTCATAACAAAAGGGCCGTAGGTAGAAACGGGTTCTTTTAAAGGCTGTCCGCTTACAATAAGCACTCTAGCCTCTTCCAAGCATTCCCAGCTCAGGTTATCTCCTGATTCATCCATCCAGGCCAGGTCTCCTTTATTGATTTCCTGACCATCAATTTTCAACTTCCCTTTCAATACAAAGACCAGGAGGTTATGGGTTCTTGGAAATTCCCAATCCGCTTTAGCGCCAGATTCAGCTTCCATTTTTAGGTGAATCTGCGGACTAAAAATTTTGGCAGGTCCTTTTTTGCCTTGAAAATCACCCGCTACCAGGTCTACATCCGCTTTTTCTGTTTCAATTTTCGGAAAATCACCTGATTTAATGGGGAGGTAATAAGGGGTTTCCATTTTATGCTTGGCCGGAGTGTTTACCCAAAGCTGTATCATGTCCAAGAGCCCTCCTTCCTTAGCAAATTTCTTGGTAAACCGTTCACTATGGGTGATTCCGCTGCCGGCATGCATCCATTGAACACCGCCCGGACCCACCATTTCATTGTTTCCATGGGAATCTTGGTGGTTCATTTCCCCTTCGAAAATATAGCTTACCGGTGAAAACCCTCTATGTGGATGAGGACCTACCCCTGTTTCTTTCGGCTTCCTTCCAGGAGGCGTTTGGGTATGCAAATGATGCAGCAATAAGAAAGGATCAATTTGTTGAACGCTACCTGAAGGAAGGGGTTGACCAACGGTCATTTCTCCCATAGGTACTTGTACAGTTTGAAGTACGCGGCGAATTTTCCGATTTGACATGCGATGAAATTTGGAAAAATATACGCAGAATCGCTGAGCTTGGTTAAGGCCTTCTCTTGGGGTTCTTGGGTACGGGGTCATGGCCTTCTGTGCCCCAGGGGTGGCATTTTGAAAGTCTTTTCATTCCAAGCCATAATCCGTACAGCGGACCCCATTCTTCTATGGCTTGAATGGTATAAGCAGAACAAGTAGGGGTATGTCGGCAGTTGGCCCCTAGAAAAGGAGATAATACCCATTGATAAACCTTGATGGGAAAGGTGAATATGAAATTTATGAGCTTACGCATCACGGATTGATTCGTCCTTCCCGAACCAAAACCTCATAAACCTCTTCCAGCTCTTTATACCAATCTTCACCATACTTTCTAACCAAGGGGTCTTTGGCAAAACGAAATAGAGGAATTCCGAGTTTTTCACCAAGAGTGCAGGCGTCTGAACAGATTCCCCAGCGGTGGTAGTTCATGGCTGAACCTATTCTAAGCTCCTTTTCTCGTATTGGGTAAAGGTGGCAGGAAATGGGCTTTTTAAAGTCGGTCTTTCCTGCTTTATGCGCCATCTCTATCCCGCAAAGGGCCATGCCTTTCTCATCGTAAACCAAATACGCGCATTCTTTTCCATTCAAAAGTGGGGTTTCCAGCTCCCCATCGTATCCTGTAACGGCCACTCCCTTTTCTTGAATTTCTTTCAAGCCTTTTGGGTCAAGGAATGGTTCGATATCCGGAAGGATGTTTTCTAGGATTTCAACCTCTTCAAGGGTCAAGGGAGCTCCTCCTTCCCCTTCTACGCAACAAGCTCCTTTGCAAGCTTGAAGATCGCAGACAAATTTGGTTTCAAAAATGTCTTCGCTGATTAATATTTCACCAAGTTGAATCATGGTTTCATTTTGGGTTTTATTTCCTTTTCCTCCACCCGGGTAACCCCTCCTGAAATGATGTACTTCATTACATCTGCTGAGCTGGCCGGCACGGGTTGTATATAGGATTTGGGGATGAAGAATAGCTGACCTGAAAAGGCGTAGGAATGGGGAGCGTAAACCCCTACCAGATCTTCCGAAGCATCTAATTTTTTAAGGTCCTCATCGGTTACAAAACCCAATCTTCTAATCTCAGAATTCTCATAAACCTTAAAAAGCACGGGTTGGGTAAAGCTTCTTTGCTTTCCCACGAAGGCCGTAAGCAAGTCTTTAACCGAAGTATAAATGATTTTTATAAGGGGTGCCTTTTTTAGAATTCGGTTACCCACGCTAATGACAGGAGCGGTAATCAAATAATTTCCAATGAAACCAATGAGGGTTACAGCCCCAATAATGATTAAGATGCCCAAGCCGGGTATTTCAGTAGGAAGCAGGCTGTCTAGCCAAACAAAGGATTTGTAAATGATGTAAAAGGTGGCCCCAATTGGCACCAAATAAAGAAGTCCTTGAAGAAATAATTTTGCCAGATTTGAAAACACGGGGTAATATTTTGGGCAAAGGTACGGCCTATTTTCCCTTCCTGTTTTATTCTGATCCTAGCAAGTCTAGTTCTTCCTTCTTTTTCTTCGGAAGGCTTGAAACTATGAGTTCATAGCTATGGTTGATCAGGTCGATGACCAATGCATTGGGAAGGCTTCCATCTAGCACCAAGGTAATCCAATGTTGTTTGTTCATATGGTAGCCCGGAAGGATTGTAGGATATTCCTCACGAAGCTCAACCGCTCTTTCTGGATCGCATTTGAGATTGATTCGGAAGGGGTTTGCATCCAAAGGACCTAGGGCAAACATTTTCCCCATCACCTTAAAAACCAAGGTGGTTTCATTGAAAGGGAAGGAGGCTTCTACTCCTGGTTTGGCCGCGCAAAAGGCATGAAATTCTTCTGGATTCATGATTCAATTCTGTAAAGGATGGGCTTTGACGGACTGGCATCCAATTCAAAGCTGGCAATTTGAATGTTCAGAAGGTAAATCCCATCGGGGATGGAGTTTGGAATGAAGAGCATTTCCGAAATGGTGGCTTCTTCACGTGGGTTTTCCGGATAGTTCCAAAAGGCATGGTGGGCCAGAAGCTTTCCTTCATCTTGCTCTCGATCAACCGAGGGCAAATCTGTCAAATAATGCTGAATTCCTCGTTCTCGCAAGAAAACCGCTGCCTCTTCTAAAACATAGGGCCAGTTTGTATTCGAATGATTTTTATGGCGTTTTTCAGAATCATTGGGTAGGGTTCTGACCATGAATGCTTCCACAGGCTCCGTTCCAAGGTTTGATTCAAACTGCTTTTTGGTAAAAACCTGGTCGCCGTTTTTCAGGTCTTGAGCTTGAATGGAGGCCAGTTTTACGGTAAACCAGAACGTTTTTAAGCTTTGGTTTATGGTATGCCCTTCTTTTGAGATATGCCCAACACATTCGGTATGGGTTCCATTTCCGTGCGGATTGAACTCAACGTCTTTGAAATTCACGTCCCCCCCTTGGTTCACGTCTCCAATCCAGTCTCCCATTACCACGGGTGAAAACTTCACGGGGTCAACATACCAAGCTCGCGGGGTATTTTCGCCAGGTGAAAGGGGTAAAGAGCAGTCCATTGGCTTGCTTAAGTCTATCCGAACCTCACCCAGTGTACAAGAAATTTTTGCCTTCATGGCCGAAAGGTAGGAAATCAGTTTTGTGATTTTGGTTTTGAGCCTTAGATATGGAGTTTAAAATTCTTGAATCCAAATGGGGTTTTCGGGATTTCAGGCCTTTGGAAAATCCGTCCTCACCAGCTCTAGAGTCATGTCAATGCCTTGGATTTCAGGCCATGAATGGGATGTTTCGGTTTCATGGTTTTTGCCTACTTTCAAATCCTAAAATGAAAGGTCTATGCGCTTCCTAAAATGGTTCCTCATTTCGCTTTTGTCTCTGATTGGCCTGGCGATTGCTCTATTGTACATTACCGGTACGGATTATTTGATAAAAGGAGTGCGGCTGACCTATTTAAGAGGCTACAATTCGGCCAGCATTGACGATTGGCATTTCTTTCCAACCCGAAAGATAGAGGCGCTTAATCCCCATCCCTGGCCAGAAGGAGCAAACTACCAAATCAAAGAGGTTTCTAAGGCCAGCCTTTTAGAGCTTGAAAAGCTTGAAACCACGGCTTTTTTGGTGATTCAAAACGATAGCCTCCGATTTGAAAGGTACTGGGAGCAATACGGTCCGGAGGTGGCTAGCAATTCTTTTTCCATGGCAAAATCCATTCTTGCTACCTTGACACAAATTGCCGTTCAAGAAGGGCATCTCACCAGCCTCAATCAGCCCATTGGCGATTTTATTCACGAGTTTTCGGAAGGTCCCAATGCCGGTTTAACCTTTGGTCATTTGGTTAGAATGTGTTCTGGTTTGAATTGGGAAGAGCATTATACCTCACCTTTCTCCATCACGGCCAAGGCTTATTATGGGGATGACCTTGAAACCTTGGTTCGTGACCTAAATGTGGTGGTTCCTCCGGGTACTCAATTTGAATACTTAAGTGGAAACACGGCCCTTCTCGGATTGGCTCTGTCTAAGGCTGTGAATATGCCCGTGGCTAGTTTTGCTCAAAAGAAATTATGGACCCCTCTTCAGGCTACCGAGGATGCTTATTGGGTCTTAGATCATGCGGATGGACTTGAAAAAGGCTATTGTTGTTTTGCCAGCAATGCCCGAGATTTTGGAAGAATAGGTCAGCTTTACCTTGATCATGGAAACTGGAAGGGTCAGCAGATTTTAGATTCTTCTTGGGTTGATTTGGTGGCTGAAGCCGATATGGTTGATTACTATAGCCATGGTTTTTGGAGGGTAGAAAGCTCCGGTTTGGAAGTTTTTTATATGCGCGGTATCTTGGGTCAGTATGTATTTGTGATTCCTGAATTAGATGCCGTAGTGGTTCGTCTGGGTAAAACCCGCGGACCTCAAACCGACGGGCATCATCCAGACGAAGTACATGTGATTTTGAACGAAATAAAACATTGGTATGAATCAAGAACCACCCATTCAGAACATCCTATTCCTTGACATTGAAACCGTTCCTGGTAAAAAGAACTTTTCTGAGCTAGATCCTGAGCTTCAAGCTCTTTACGAAGCAAAAACCCAAAGGTATAGGGAGGAAGACGAAAGCCTCGACGAACTTTATAAACGCAGGGCCGGAATTCTTTCCGAATTCAATAAAGTGGTTTGCATTTCCACAGCCATTATGACCGAATCAGAAAAGGGTGCAGGCATGAGGGTCAAGTCGTTTATTGGTAAAGATGAAAAGAAGGTCCTTGCTGATTTTGCCCACCTACTTGATCAGTATTTCTCAGGAAACAATAAGTTTCTTTGTGCGCATAATGGTAAAGAATTTGACTTTCCCGTCTTGGCTCGAAGAATGCTTATTCATGGAATTAAGCTTCCAGAGGCCTTGAGGATTTCTGGCAAGAAGCCTTGGGAAATCAGGCATCTTGATACCATGGAGCTTTGGAAGTTTGGAGACTATAAAAACTTCACCTCTTTAAAGCTTTTGGCAGCCCTTTTCGGGATTCCTTCTCCGAAAGATGATATTGACGGATCACAAGTAGGCTCGGTATATTATGAAGAAGGAGATCTAGACCGAATCAAAACCTATTGCGAAAAAGACACCATCACCGTGGCTAAGGTGTATAGAGCTTTAAACCAATATCCAGAAATTAACGACGATTGCATTGAAATCATCGAATCTTAGGAAAATCATTCACGTTGACATGGATGCATTTTATGCCTCCGTTGAACAACGCGATTTTCCTGAACTGAGGGGGAAGCCCATTGCAGTTGGTGGGGCCGGAGGAAGGGGGGTGGTGGCTACCTGCTCTTACGAGGCAAGGAAATATGGAGTTCGATCGGCCATGCCGGGAAGAAAAGCCCTGAGGCTTTGTCCCCAAATAATTTTCCAACCCCCAAGGTTTGAAGTGTATAAAGAAGTGTCTATGCAAATTAGGGAGGTCTTTGCCAGGCACACTCCAATCATCGAGCCCCTTTCCTTAGATGAGGCTTATCTTGATGTGGCCCCCAACCTTAAAAACCTTTCTTCAGCCAGAGAAATTGCCAAAGCCATTCGGGAGGAAATTTTCAAGGAAACCCAATTGACGGCCTCGGCAGGAATTTCTTACTGTAAGTTTTTGGCAAAAATCGGTTCGGACATGAATAAACCGAATGGACAAACCTTGATTCTTCCCAGCCAAGCCCAAGATATTCTTGAGAACCTTCCGGTTAGAAAGTTTTTTGGAATAGGTGAAAAAACGGCTGAATCTATGGAGCGGGTGGGGATTCATACGGGGAAAGATTTAAAGACCTGGTCGAAGCATGCATTGAAAAATCGGTTTGGTAAGGCGGGTGAGCATTTTTACCACATTGTTCGTGGAGAAGACGACCGTCCGGTTCAATCTGAAAGAAAACGGAAAAGCATTTCCATTGAAGATACCTTTCCAGGAGACATCGAAGACCCCAGCTTAATCATCGAAATGGCAAAGGCTCTGGCTCAGGGTTTATTTGAACGCTTAAAGCCCAAGACATTCCTCGGAAAAACCCTCCACATGAAATTTAGATATTCTGATTTTCAGACGCTTACTCGGTCCTTGACCCGGGAGACCCCTTTTGAGACCCAAGCTGAAATCTTAGAAGCCTGTCTCACTTTGGTGGAGGAAAACTTGAACCCTCCTAGCCAAGCCATTCGCCTTTTGGGCTTCGGAATATCCAATCCAATCAAGGAAGATAATGACATGAATTCACAGCTTTCTTTATCCTTTTAGTGATCCGCGAAAGCGAAAACCCAAACCCATTCTAATATTTATCGGGGTTTCGTTACATTTGGCCTTCCTAAAAATCAAACCTAAAACATATGAAATTGAAGAAAATTGGAGCGGCTCTAGCAGGTCTTTTCCTTTTCACCAATGTTCAGGTAAAAGCAGATGAGGGCATGTGGTTGCCCATGTTTTTGCACATGAACTACGAAGAGATGAAAGCCATGGGGCTTGAGCTTACTCCTGAGCAAATGTACAGCGCTAGCCAGTCCTCCCTAAAAGATGCGATTGTTTCTTTAGGTGGCTTTTGTACCGGAGAAATCATTAGCCCGAAAGGCCTAATGTTGACCAACCACCACTGTGGTTACGATGCCATTGCCAGCAATTCAACCCCAGAAAACAATAGGCTAGCCGAGGGTTTTTGGGCCAAATCAATGGCCGATGAGATTCCTATTCAAGGTCTTTATGCACGTTTTGTAGTGCGCATGGAAGACGTAACTGAGCGGGTGTTGGAATCGGTTTCAGATGATATGTCAGAATCAGATCGCAACAAAGCCTTGGCCCAGGCCATGGACGAAATTACCGCCGAAGCCATTAAAGATTCTCATTATGATGGTGAGGTGAAGCCTTTCTTCGAAGGAAATAATTTCTACCTATTCATTTATGAAACCTTCCGTGATGTTCGCCTAGTGGGTGCTCCTCCAGAAAGTGTAGGAAAGTACGGCGGCGATACGGATAACTGGATGTGGCCTCGTCATACCGGCGACTTCTCCATGTTCCGTGTTTATTCGGGTCCTGACGGAATGCCCGCTGAATACAGCGAAGAAAACGTTCACATGACTCCACGTCATTTCCTTCCTATTTCTATGGACGGAATTGAAAATGGAGACTTCTCAATGATCTTTGGTTTTCCAGGGTCAACCGACCGTTTCCTAACTTCATTCGGAGTAGATGAAGCCATCAATATTTCACAGCCTACCATCGTTGACATTCGCGATAAAAAGCTTGAAATCATGCGCAAGTACATGGATGCTGACCCTGCGGTACGTCTTACTTATGCCTCTAAATATGCACAGGTAGCAAATTATTGGAAGTACTACATTGGGCAAACTCGCGGGCTAAAGCGTTTGAACGTACTTGAGAAAAAACGCAGGCTTGAGGCGGATTTCATCAAGTGGGTAAATGCAGACCCAAAACGTCAAGAAAAGTATGGTGAAGCCCTTGCCATGGTTGAAGAAAGCTATAATGCTACCAATAAAACCGTGAAGAATGAGAAGTTTCTTTTTGAAGCAGGATTATTAGGTCCGGATGCCATTCTTTATGCTTGGAGACAGCACAACACCCTTTCAAAAGCCCTTGAGAAAAAAGAGGATGCCGTAATAGCCGAGGCTGTTGCTGCTGCGAAAGAAAGAGCAGAATCTCATTTTGCTGAATACTCAGCAGAGCTTGACAGAGAGCTATTCGTTGAGATGATGGTTATGTATTATAATACAGTGCCCAAAGCTCAGCTTCCATCCATTTTTGATTTGGTTGATGAGAAATTTAAAGGTGATGTTCGCGCTTTCGCGGAAGAAGCCGCTGAAGAATCTATGATCTTTGACAAAGAGGAATTCTACGATTTTTTAGAAAAGCCCAAGGCCAAGAAGTGGAACAAAGACTTGGTGGTTCAAACCGCCCTTTCTTTCATTCAATCGTACTTCTCAGGATCAAACCCTGAGGTAGAAGCCATGCGTGAAAAAGGAAACCGCCTTTTTGTAGCCGGATTGAGAGAAATGAATGCGGATAAAAACTATTATCCGAACGCAAACTCTACTCTAAGAGTAACTTATGGTACCGTAGGAGACTATGTTCCAGAAGATGCGGTTCATTACGATTACTATACCACAGCTGAAGGAATCCTTCAGAAAATGGACAATTCAGATCCTGAATTTGTGGTTCCTTCTAAGCTTGAAAAGCTGATTCGTAATGCAGATTACGGTCAATACGCCAATGAAAATGGAGAATTGCCGGTTTGCTTCATTTCAAACAATGACATCACCGGAGGGAATTCAGGTTCACCCGTAATCAACGGAAGAGGAGAACTAATCGGTCTTGCTTTCGACGGAAACTGGGAGGCCATGAGCGGTGACATCGCCTTTGAGCCAAACCTACAAAGAACCATTAGTGTTGACATTCGTTACGTACTTTTCATCGTTGACAAGTATGCCGGTGCCAGCCACATCATTCAAGAAATGAAACTTGTACGTCAACCCGTTGAAGAAACGGCTGAGGTAGAAGAATAAAGCAAAGAAAGCTTCTTTGAAAAGGTCAGGTGGTATTCATCTGGCCTTTTCTTTTTGGCTAAGTTGGCCGTTCCTCTATATGTATATTTGACCCATGCAAAGCCAAACCTTTCCGAAAAGCATGAAGCTCAAAAGTCGCAAGGCCATTGCGGGTATTTTTGAGCATGGAAAACACGTAAAGGTATACCCCATTCATTTGGCTTACCAAATAGTAGAAGAAGAGCCAAGATTTCAAATTGGCTTCTCTGTATCCAAACGCAGGTTTAAAAAGGCCGTTCATCGCAACCGAATCAAAAGATTAATGCGTGAATCTTTTAGATTGAATCAGGGGATTCTTCAAAACCTGGACGCCAATTTGAGGGTGATGGCCATTTACATCGGAAAAGAAGAAATCACATTTTCTCAGACCCAAGAAAAATTTACCTTAGCCCTTCAGCGTTTAAAAACAGAGACTGAAAAATCTACGTAGTTTTGTAGGTAACCTATCGCTTCCCCAAGCAATTCGTATAACCTAAAACCAGAATCATGAAAAAATTAACAAAAGCCTTTAAGGTCTTCTTTATTGGCATTGGTTTAAGTACCACTGTGCTCGTGGGAGGGGCTTTTACCGGTGGAGCGGGATATTTTGAGATATCGAAAAACCTAGACATTTTCACCACGCTTTTCAGAGAGCTCAATATGTATTATGTAGATGATACAGAGCCTGGAAAATTGATGAAAACGGCCATTGATGCCATGCTAAAGTCTCTAGATCCTTACACCGTTTACATTCCAGAATCTGAAATTGAAGACTTTAATTTTCAAAGAACCGGGCAATATGGAGGTATTGGAGCTCTCATCCGGAAAAAGGATAATTATGTAATCATTTCAGAACCCTATTTGGGCTTCCCGGCCCAGAAATCCGGCCTGAACGCTGGAGATATTCTCCTTGAGATTGATGGGAAATCTGTGGAAGGAAAAAATACTTCTCAGGTGAGTGAGGTCTTGAAAGGTGAACCCGGAACCCTTGTTAAGGTAAAGGTGAAACACCCCATTACCGGCGATGAGCGGGAGGTGGATATTGAACGAAAAGAAATTCAAGTGGCTACCATTCCGTATTACGGTATGGTGGATGAAGAGGTTGGCTATATAAGATTGAGAAGCTTTACCGAAACGGCCACCAAGGATGTGAAAGCCGCATTTCTTGATCTAAAAGAAAATCAAGGCATGAAGAAATTGGTGCTTGATTTAAGAGGCAATCCTGGCGGACTTCTTAGGGAAGCGATTAATATGGTAAACCTATTTGTTCCGAAGGGTACAGAGGTGGTTTCTACCAAAGGAAAGGTTAAGGAATGGGATAAAACCTATTATACCCTTAACCAGCCAATAGATACAGAAATGCCGGTAACCGTTTTGATCAATTCAGGTTCAGCCTCAGCCTCTGAAATTGTTGCTGGAACCCTGCAAGACCTTGACCGAGCCATAGTAGTGGGTCAGCGTAGTTTTGGAAAAGGATTGGTTCAACAACCAAGAAAGCTTAGCTATGGAGCGCAATTAAAGGTTACCATTGCCAAATATTATACCCCTTCCGGTAGATGCATTCAAGCCATTGACTATGCCTCGCGGAAAGATGATGGTTCCATTTCTAAACTTCCTGACTCTTTACGAACCGCCTTTACCACCGCCAACGGAAGAACAGTTTACGATGGAGGAGGTATTGACCCGGATATTGAGGTAAAGCAAAAAAATGCTCCAGACATTCTGATTTCTTTGGTAAGCAATAGCCTGATTTTTGACTATGCCACCAAATATGCTCATGAGCATGAAAGCATACCAGATGCAAGCAAATTTGTTTTGAAAGATGAAGACTTTGAAGACATGAGACAGTTCTTGTCAGACAAGCATTATACGTATGAAACAGAATCAGAGCACGCATTAGAGAAGTTTAAGAACATCTCTGAAGAAGAGAATTATTTTGAAGGTGTGGATGAAACCTTTGAAGAGCTTAAAGAAGCCTTATTGGCCAATAAAAGCGATGATTTAGGAAGGTATAAAAAAGATATTCTATCCTATACTCAGTCTGAGATTGCCTCCAGGTATTATTACCTTGAAGGCAGAATTAGCAATAGCCTAATTGACGACCCAGACGTGGAAGCGGCTTTACGTGTTCTCAAAGATTCTGAGGAATTTGCATCGGTATTAAAACCCTAAGCATGGAAAATACCCAGGGGTTGGCCCATAGGGTGGCTTTCGCCGGATTAATTTATTTTGCATTGACCCTGCCCTTTCAATTTGGGTTCTTACCCGTGGCAGGGGCCTTTGCATTCTTCCTGTTCTCATGGATAGGAGAGAAACGATACAAAACCATGGGGCGCGAATTAAAATCGGGTCCCTGGTTTTTTTTGTTGATTTTCATTGCCTGGGAATTGATTTCATTGCTTTGGGCCGACCCATGGACCAAGGCCGGGCAGGCGGTGAATCGCTTATTGCCCATTCTATTGTTCATTTGGCTTTTGATGGGAAAGAAGTTTTCATCTAAAGAATGGAGAATTGTCTGGTATGTATTCTCTTTCTCTATGCTTGCCTCCATGATCGCCGCCTTGGCTATGGGAGTTCCTAGATACCTGGAAACCGGGGATACAAGCCAGTTTTATTACATGAAACTAAGCCGGTTTTTAGAGAGACAGCCCCATTATATAGCTCTTTATGCGGCCTCAGCTTTGGCATTTTTATGCCTTGAGTTTTTCAGGCTTATTAAAACCCATAAGTCTAAAGCCTATTCCGTTTTAATTCCAGCAGCCCTCCTTTTGCTTTATGTTTTTCTGCTTTCCGCTAGAGCGCAAGTTTTTGCCCTGATTGGGGTAACCGTAATGGCCATTCTCTACCTTTTTTACCGAAAAAAGCAGGTGTTGAAAGGCGTGCTTTGGTCGGCTTTGGCGGTTGCGGTTTTGGCTTTGGGGTTGATGGGCTCTCCTAAGGCAAGAGAACGTTTTGAGGAGTCAGTGAAACAAGGCGATTTATTTGTGGATGAAACCGGAGGTGGAGACCCCAGGGTAATTACCTGGAAATTGGCCTTGAAAACCATTTGGCAATCGCCCATAATAGGCCATGGAATTGGAGCGGCAAACCTCAAATTAATTGAAAACGCCAAAGAAACTCAAGGAGCGGAAATAGTGGTTGAAAGAAGGTTGAACTTTCACAATCAATACTTGCAAATTCTAGGCAATACCGGAATCATTGGTCTTGCCCTCTTCTTGGTTTGGGGCTTCGTTTTGTTAAGGTTTGGCTTCCAAACGGAACATTGGCTTTTCGTATTGACCTTAGCCTTGATGGCCATTTCCTTTCTTACGGAAAGCATGCTTTTGAGAATGGCCGGGGCACGATTTCTGGTTTTTCTGCTGGCCTCTATGCTTTGCCTTATTCCTGATAGTAAACCCGCTTCACCCGACGAGAAATAGAGGTCAAAACCTCATAGGGAATGGTGTCAATGCTCTTGGCCATTTCTTGCATGGGTTTCTCCGGACCAAAAATAATTACCTCATCCCCTTCCTTCACGGTCACCTTGCTCACATCAATAAAGCACATATCCATGCAAATGGTGCCAATAATGGGAACTTCAACCCCCTTTATGAGAAGGGTGCTTCTTCCGTTTCCAAGTTTTCGGTTTAAACCATCTGCATACCCAATAGGCAGGGTGGCAATGCGCATGTCTTCTTCCGCTTTGAAGGTTCTTCCATAGCCAACCGTATGGCCTTTTTTGATCTCTTTGATTTGAGAAATGGTAGTTTTCAGCCTACTAACTGACATGAGCTCAGGAAAAGAACCAACCCCGTAAAGCCCTATGCCCAACCGAACCATGTCAAATTGATGCTCTGAATAATGTTCAATGCCCGACGAGTTTAATATATGCCGGTCAATGGGGTAATCAATCTCATCCATGATTTTCCGACTCATTTTTTTGAAGCTTTCAATTTGTTGTAAGGTGAACTCTTTTTCCTTAGGGTCATCGGCGGCAGCCAAATGAGAAAAAATGCTTCGAATTTTAATCCGCTCTTGGTCTTTTAAATTCTCTAGAAGCCCCTCTATTTCCTCCTCTTGAAAACCCAAACGATGCATGCCGGTATCAAGTTTTAGGTGGATGTAAAACACCTCAGGCTCTCGGCGGTAGCTTATGGCTTCCTCAAAAAGATTCAGGGCTCGCAGCGAGTAGATTTCAGGTTCAAGCTCGTACCGAGTCATGCTATCAAAGCTGCTTTCATCCGGATTCATAACCATGATGGGAAGGGTGATTCCGGCCTTTCTAAGCTCCAGTCCTTCATCCGCGAAAGCAACCCCCAAATAATTCACCCGATGAAACTGCAAAACATTGGCGATTTCATAAGAACCCGAACCATAACTAAAGGCCTTTACCATGCACATAATTTTGGTTTCAGGCTTCAAGGCAGCCCGGTAGGTATTGAGGTTGTGAACCAAAGCATTCAGATTGATTTCAAGAACCGTTTGATGGGCCTTTTGCTCTAAAATTTGAGAGATGTCTTCAAAATGAAAGGCCCGAGCACCTTTGATTAAAATAATTTCATCTCGAAACTCCAATTGACTCATTTCTGAAAGAAAATCTTCCGTCTTTGCGTAAAAGGTAGAGTCCATTGGAAAAAGGTCTGGAAACCTTGAAATTTGGTTTCCAATTCCAATCAAACGATCTACCCGGTTTCGCTTCAGAAGCAGGGCCACATCTTCATACATTTCCCGCTGCATTCTTCCGGTTTGTAAAAGATCTGAAAGAACAACGGTGCGCTTTCTTGACTGCTTTTGTTGTCCCATAAACTCCAGGGCAATTTGAAGAGACTCCAGGTCTGAGCTATAGGCATCGTTGATTACTGAGCAATTATTTATTCCTTCTTTCAGCTCAAGGCGCATGGCTACTGCATTCAAATTATGCACCCTAGCCAATAACTTGTCTGGATCAATGCCTAAATTCAGGCTAAGCGTAATGCAATGCAGAATGTTTTCAACCGAGGCCTCATCCGTAAAAGGTAGCTGAAATTGATAGGTTTCCTTTTTGTACAAAAGCTCAATGAGCACGTGGCGCCCTGACTTTTCAATCTTCTCAACAAAAACATCCGTTTGATGGTACCTTGACCAGGTTACTTTTTTAGCGGATTTTAAACTTTCATCGTTCATGATGGATTCATGAATCATCTTATGGTCAAGACAATAAACCAGGGTTTCAACCCCCTTAAAAAGCTTTAATTTCTCGTCAACCTTCTCTTGTTTGGCAGCAAAATGCTGTCCGTGAGCATGCCCTATATTGGTAAATACGCCAATGGTAGGCTTAATCACAGCTTCCAGTTTTTCCATCTCATCCATCTGAGAAATACCGGCCTCTACCAATGCAATCTCATGGCGTTGATCAATCTGCCAAACCGACAAAGGAACCCCGATTTGCGAATTATAACTTTTCGGGCTACGAACCACCTCAAAATCATCTTTTAAAAGCTGGTTCAACCATTCCTTTACAATGGTTTTTCCGTTGCTGCCCGTAATGCCAATGGTGGGAATTTTAAACTTTGACCGATGATAAGCAGCAATTTCTTGCAAAGCTTTCATGGTATCTTTCACAATCAGAAAATTAGCCTCTTCCAAAAGAAACCGGTTTTCGGGCAAGCGAGTTACCACAAAATGACGGATGCCTTTTTCGTAAAGGTCTGGAATGAACCTATGTCCATCGTGGTGTAAGCCCTTGATGGCAAAAAACAAGGTGCCTTCAAGGTAGGCCACTTTTCTACTATCAAGAAGAAGCCTAGAAATTCGAGCGTTCAGGTTTACCCCTGAAAAAACCCCCTCAACTACTTCATTCAATTCTTGTAAACTATATCTATGCTTCATGTAGTAAAGATGCAGAAAATGAATAATTCATTTATATTCATCCAGAATTTTTCCCAAGCCCTATCATGAAGAAGCTACCCTTTATACTTTCCGTCCTAATTTTGGCCTTCGCATGCGATTCAGGGCCTGAATTTCAAGATGCCACCCGGTCAGAGCTTTTGCTTTTGAATAAGTTTCAAGATTTACCAGGTTATGCCACCCTCAAACTGGCCGAAGAAAAGCCTGGTATACCCCTATACCTATGTTTGACCTTGGTTACGGGCAAAGACTCCTTAATCATTCCTAGGTCTGAAGTGATTGTATATCATGCTGATAGTTCAGGTGTGTATAATGAGAGCATAAGGGGCGTGGAAAGCACTGCCGAAATTTCCGGAAAGGTAAGATCTGATGATTTGGGTAGGATTTACATAGAAACCATTTTGCCCGGAGACTACCCTGATCGTAATGACAACCGACATATCCACCTCTTGATTCCGGGGGGGAACCCCGAAGCCTACGACATTCATTTTTACCAGTTTACTGACTTTTTTGGACGAGAGTTTATCCGAGGCTCAGGCCAGCATTTCACCATTAAGCTTAGAAACGCACCCGGTGGAGGCTTTGTGGGGTTTCGTAAAATATCCGTTCAAGAGTATAAAAGGGCCAGAGCTTCCTAGGCTTAAATCCTCTTTCTAAAACACCTCGTTCCTTAATTAAGCTTAAATTGTATCGCCTCAACTTAAAAGCATGAAATCAAGCCATACGGTAATTATAGGGAACGGAATCTCAGGGGTTACCACCGCCAGACACCTTAGGAAGAGAAGCAATGACCCCATTACCATCATTTCCGGAGAATCGGATCACTTCTACTCAAGAACCGCCCTTATGTATATTTTCATGGGACATATGCGGTATAAAGACACCAAACCCTATGAAGATTCTTTTTGGAAAAAAAATAAAATCAACCTGAGAAAAGACTGGGTGACCAAAATTGATTTTGAGAATCAATTGGTTCACTTTCATCAAGGAAACCCCATGAAATACGATAAGCTGGTACTAGCCACTGGCTCAAAGCCCAATAAATTTGGATGGACTGGGCAAGAATCTTTAGGGGTTCAGGGTTTATACAGCCTGCAGGACCTTGAATCTATGGAGGCGGCCATGAAAAGAGGGGTGAAAAAAGCGGTAATTGTAGGAGGCGGGCTCATAGGGGTTGAAATGGCTGAAATGCTTCAATCACGAGGGGTTGAGGTTTGCTTTTTGGTGCGAGAATCTAGGTTCTGGGGAAATGTTTTACCCAGAGAGGAAGCTGAGATGATTGGCCATCACATGGTAAAAGACCACCATGTTGACCTGAGGCTTGAAAAAAACTTAGACTCCATTCAAGCCGATGAAGAAGGTTGGGTGAAGTCAGTTAAAATAAAAGAAACCGGAGAAATTATTGAATGTGATTTCCTCGGCCTAACCCCTGGGGTAAGCCCCAATATTGATTTTCTGAAAGATTCTGGGCTAGACCTTGACCGAGGAATCATGGTGAATGAATACCTTGAAACCAATAAAGAAAACGTTTACGCCTTGGGTGATTGTGCCCAGTTCTTAAGGCCTCCGGGCAAGAACCGACGAAACATTGAACAGGTTTGGTATACCGGAAGAATGATGGGAGAATGCCTGGGTAAAACCCTTTCGGGGAATAAAACCCCCTATAAACCCGGGGTATGGTTTAATTCGGCTAAGTTTTTTGACATCGAATATCAAACCTACGGATGGGTTTTTCCGAGGCAAGAAGAAGACCAGACTACCTTTTTCTGGAAACACCCCAAGAAAGACATAGCCCTTCGGTTGGTGTTCAAAACTCAATCAAATCAATTGCTCGGGGTAAACGCCTTCGGCATAAGGCTTCGGCATCAGCTTTTGGATGAGATTCTCAGCTCAAAGGGTTCGGCCAGAGAGTTTCTAAGGTATTTTAAAGATTATGTATTTGACCCAGAATTCTTCACCAACCACGGAAGGGAGATTGTAAAAGAATACAACCAAGAGTTTGAAGATTTTGTAGAACTCAAATCTAAAAGCTGGAATAGGATTAAAACCGTTTTAAACAAAAACCTAAGATGAAATCTATTAAGCAACTTGGCCTTATCATTTTTCTTTCGGGTTTAACCCTCTTCACCCTTATTTCATTCTTTGGCTCATTCTCTTTAAGTCAAGAAGGCTTTGAGAAGGTTTTGACCCCTAAACAAATCAACAACCTTCAAGGCCTTGCCAGTGAAAACCTATTGAACAAAGAATATAGGTTCACCTGGCAGCTTGCTTCAGACTTTAAAATGATTTTTGAAGAATCCAACCAGAATCTGAAAGCCGAAGAGAGCTGGTCTAAGGTCATGTATTCAGACCCCAATGAGATTTCAGGCAATCTGGCCAAAGAAGCCGCCTTCGGAATGGTAAAAGATTGGAGGTGGCTCTGGTTTTTTCTAAGCTTCGGATTTGGAATCATAGGAGCCCTAATGTACATGCTTCCGGATTTGAAACTGCTTGGGAAACCAGGAATCAAAAACAACCACATTTATCAAAGAAATGTAACCAATAGGGGCTGGATTGCTTGGGTAACCATGTTTTACTTGATTGGTTTCTACCTTTTGCTTTACTTCTTTCCTTACCTATTAACCAATCAAATCTTATTGGTTGATGATGTTTCATTAGCCCTTTCAGGAAACCCCGCCAGCCGCTGGTTCTTATACGGGTTTATGTACACGGTAATCATGGGCACCATGGCCGTACGTATGTTCATTAAGTATAGACACAGTCCGTACCAAATGGTTCGAACCGGGGTGGTGTTTTTCTTTCAACTGGGCTTTGCCTTTTTAATTCCTGAAATACTGGTGCGCTTCAATCAGCCCTATATGGACTTCAAGAACGCCTGGCCCCTGAACTATAATTTCTTTTTTGAATGGAACATCAACAACCTCATAGCCAATGGGCAAATGGGGCAATTTATGTTGGTTTGGGGAATTGTTTTAGCCGCCATCATCGTGCCGGTTTTCTCCTATTTCTTCGGGAAACGTTGGTATTGCTCATGGGTATGCGGATGCGGTGGTTTGGCCGAAACCCTTGGCGATCCTTACAGACAACACAGCGATAAATCTCTATTTGCCTGGAAATTTGAAAGGTGGTCTATTCACCTGGTTTTGGTCTTTGCCGTGGTGATGACCGGAGCGGGCCTCTATGCTTTTAACTCAGGTTTAGACCAAGTCTTAGGCATTGGAGTTCATAATATCCAGAAAACCTATGGCTTCCTAATCGGATCTATTTTTGCCGGGGTAATAGGCACTGGGTTTTACCCCATTTTCGGAAACCGAGTTTGGTGTAGGTTTGGTTGCCCTTTGGCCGCTTATATGGGGCTGATTCAAAGGTTTAAATCAAGGTTTCGAATCACCACCAATGGGGGGCAGTGCATTTCTTGTGGAAACTGCTCTACCTATTGTGAACAAGGCATTGATGTAAGATGGTATGCCCAACGCGGGCAAAATATTGTGAGATCTTCTTGTGTTGGCTGTGGGGTTTGCTCTTCGGTTTGCCCAAGAGGAGTGCTCAAACTTGAAAACGGTCCGGAAGAAGGCCGAATCAACGACAACCCCATCATAATTGGCCATAAACACGCTAGCCTGGCAAAGCCCAGTTTGGATTAAACCTCCGTAAAATTTATTCACCTTTGCCTTCTAAATTCTAAAAATGAACCTGAAAGGGAAGACGGTGAAAGTGGTTATACCCGCTTTCAATGAGGAAAAGAGCATAGGAAAGGTAATTCAAGGAATACCCGATTGGGTTGCCGAGGTGGTGGTGGTGGACAATAACTCAACCGACGCTACCTTTGCAGTGATTCAAGCCAATGGGGCTACTGCCCTAAAAGAGCCTAGACAAGGCTATGGCTCAGCATGCTTACGCGGAATACAATACCTCAAAGAAACACAAGCCCCAGACATTCTGGTTTTCATGGATGCCGACCATTCAGACCACCCAGACGATATGCCAGCCTTGTTACAGCCCATCCTAAACCAGGAAGCCGATATGGTCATAGGATCAAGAGCCCTTGGAGAACGCGAAAAAGGCTCCATGACCCTTCCGCAAATCTTTGGAAACTGGCTGGCCACCAAACTTATGAAATGGATTTATGGGGTGGAATTCACCGATTTGGGTCCGTTCAGAGCCTTGCCCTTCCAGAAGCTTCTAGACCTAAACATGGAAGACCCTGACTATGGCTGGACCGTAGAGATGCAGGTTAAGGCCGCCAAGAAAAAATACAAATCTATTGAGGTACCCGTTCAATACCGTAGAAGAATAGGGGTCTCTAAGGTCTCCGGTACCTTGAAAGGAACCCTAATGGCTGGCTATAAAATTTTGTTTACCGTTTTTAAATACGCCCTGAAATAATGGAATTCCTCTACTGGTTCATTGTTCTTGTTTATGCCCTTTTATTGGGCTTTATCCTGCTCTACAGTTTTACCCAGCTCAATTTGGTTCTTTCCTATTCCAAGGCCCGAAAAAAGAATCCGGCACCCATGCCCAGACTAGAAGAGCTGCCAAAGGTTACCGTTCAACTGCCCATATTCAATGAATTGTTTGTTTCCGAACGATTGATTCGAAACATCGTTCAACTTGATTACCCAAAAGACCTCTTGCAAATACAAGTTTTGGATGATTCTACCGATGAAACCAAAGACCTGCTGCATGAACTTTGTAAAGAATATGAATTGGCGGGATTTGACATTCAACACATTCACCGGGTCAATAGACAAGGATATAAAGCCGGGGCTCTAGCCGAAGCCATGCCCTTGGTAAAAGGAAGCTTCATAGCCATTTTCGATGCCGACTTTTTGCCCAAACCAGATTTCTTGAAGAGAACCCTGCCTTGGTTTGTAGATGAAAACGTGGGGGTGGTTCAAACCAAATGGACCCATATCAATGAAGATTATAACCTCCTTACTGATTTGCAGGCATTTGGCTTAAATGCCCATTTCTCAGTAGAGCAAAGCGGAAGAAATCAAGCCGGACATTTTATAAACTTCAACGGTACTGCCGGGGTTTGGAGAAAAACAACCATTGAAAACGCAGGAGGCTGGCAAAGTGATACCATTACCGAAGACCTTGACTTGAGCTATAGAGCACAGCTCAAAGGCTGGAAATTCATATTCCGTGAGGAAGTAGGGTCTCCTTCAGAGCTTCCCGCCTCCATGCCATCTTTAAAAACCCAACAATACCGTTGGACCAAGGGAGCGGCAGAATGTGCCCGTAAAAACCTTTTGAAAGTGTGGAAAACCAAAGGAATTTCATTTTCAACCAAGGTGCATGCCCTTTTTCATCTAATGAACTCCTTCCTTTTCATCTGCATCATCATTACGGCCCTATTATCCGTTCCTTTGCTTTTCATCAAACAAAGCCTGGGTGCCGATAGAGATGTTTTCAAATTTGGAGGAATCTTTGCGTTGAGCTTATTGATTCTAACCCTTTTCTACTGGATCTCTTTCAGGGTACATGAAGGAGGAGGACTTAGAAACATACTTCGGTTTATTTGGAAATTTCCAGCTTTTTTATCGGTAAGCATGGGGCTCTCTCTTCACAACGCCATTGCGGTTTTAGAAGGATATGCCGGAAAAAAAACAGCCTTTGTTCGTACCCCAAAATTTAATTTGCAAAACCGAAAAGATACCTGGTCTCGTACAAAGTATATTAGCAAAACCGTAAATTGGCTCACGGTGATTGAGGGAGTTTTGACACTCTATTTCATTTTTGGGCTGGGGTTGGGGGTTTACCTCGGTGACTTCGGACTCTTTTTTTACCATATTATGCTAAGCTTGGGCTTTGGCTCAGTTTATTTTTATTCATTGAAACATAGAATTCAATTTAATTAGAATGTCATACTTAGAAACAACTGAAAACGTTTACCGCGAAGCGGCTCTTAAGCCGGATGTAGGTCTATGCTGTACCACAACACCAATGTGGCAGCTTCCTGGGCTGGATGTTCCTACCATTATGCAGGAAATGAACTACGGCTGTGGCTCAACCGTTCACCCCAGAGACTTGGTCAACAATCCAAAAGTTCTGTATGTAGGTGTTGGGGGCGGAATGGAACTCCTACAATTTGCCTATTTCTCTCGTCAGAAGCACGGAGTAATAGGGGTAGATATTGTAGATGAAATGTTGGAAGCCTCTCGCAAAAATTTCGCGGTAGCGGAAGAAATGAATCCTTGGTTCTCTAGTGATTTTGTTGACCTACGGAAAGGCACCGCATTATCCCTGCCCGTGGAAGACGAATCGGTTGATGTAGCCGCTCAGAACTGCCTCTTCAACATCTTTGAAGTAGAAGATCTCAAAGTGGCCTTGAAAGAAATTTATCGGGTACTTAAACCTCACGGACGGTTGGTGCTTTCTGATCCCATTTGCGATCAGGACATGCCCGAGAACTTGAGGAACGATGAAACCCTTCGCGCCCTGTGCTTAAGCGGATCTCTTCCCATGCAAGAATACATTGACTTGATCACGGAAGCAGGCTTTGGAACGGTAGAGATTCGCGCCAAGCGACCTTACCGAATTCTTGCCCCCGGCCAATATGATACCCCTGAAAATCTATTTATTGAGAGCATTGAAGTATGTGCCATCAAAGACCCCATGCCAGAAGACGGACCCTGTGTTTTCACCGGAAAAGCCGCCATTTACTACGGGTCTGAAGAGTATTTTGACGACGAGAAGGGTCATGTAATGATGAACAATCAGCCCCTTTCGGTTTGCGATAAGACGGCAGCGGCCATTGCTTCTTTGGGGCGGAAAGACATCCACATCACAGACTCAACCTATTTCTACGATGGGGGAGGGTGCTGTTGATCCTAAAAATTCAATCCTTAGAAAAAGCGGTGACCTAAAATCATCGCTTTTTTTGTGCCTTCTTACCCGAGATATTCCGCCTTGAATCCATCACCAAGAATTTGTGTGGAATGTTGACCAGTGGCTCAGTGGAGTTGAAAATGAATTCGGAATACATCACTATATTTATGACTCCAAAGGAGAGCGAATCATGAAGTCAACCTTGACAGAGACTATAGTAAGCATTAATGAAGTGGAGGAAAACCGTGAGCTTCATTTAGAACCATACAAGGTCTATGTCAATGCGCATTATATTGAACATGACCCGAACAACGTGAGAGCTTCCGCACCTAAAAAATTATTATCCGCGGAAAATTTAGTGATGTGGTAAAGCAAACCAAACACTATTACATGGGCGCTCAAAGGGTAGCTTCTCAAGCAGGCTACCTCGGACCACGAAACATTCATGTTGAATCACCTGATGACCCCGTGTTTTCAAACCTTAGAAAGGTTCGAGCAGAAATAAAAGAGCGAACCAAAAACACGCCCATTGGTCAGATTACCATTGAACCAGACCCCTTTGAAACCCTCGATGAAATTGAAGACATTTTCGGTGACCTTGACCTTGGAACAAATGTTCCAGATAACCTCAGACCAAGGGTGCTTTACTGGTATCACCCAGATTATATCGGTAATGTGGATATGATTACCGATCAAACTGGCTTTGTTTATCAGTTCTTTATGTATAATGCCTGGGGTGAAAACCTCTACGAATACGACGCCGGCTCAGGCGACTACAACTCCCCTTACCGCTTCAATGGGAAAGAATTAGACCCTGAGACAGGTAATTACTACTACGGAGCCAGATATTACGATCCGAAGATTTCTGTTTGGCTTTCTGTGGACCCGCTGGCACACGAGTTCCCGTGGCAATCGCCATACACTGCGATGGACAATAACCCTATCAATATGATAGATCCTACGGGGATGGCAGCTGAGCCAGTTTATGATTTAGAAGGAAACCACCTCGGAAATACAGAAGAAGGATTTACAGGAGAAGTTCTGATTTATTCAGGAGACGAAGATGTTGACTTTTCAACGATGAGAGCTGACGATGCTAAAAAGATGGATGGAGTTGATACTTACGATAATCAAAGGTCAACACTTTCCAATGACGCAAAATCCAATATTTGGACTAATATAGCTTCTCATTTTGAAGGACAACAGGTTTATGACCTCACATTCTCGATGGGAAATCTTGAAGGTGGTAAAATCCACTATGGTGGTTCAGGCTCTTGGACTTCAAGTTGGAGATTAGGAGAAGGCAAAGGAAAAATATCAGGCTCAGACAAGTATGGCTATGAGACTACTGTAGAGAATGTTGCCTCAAGCATTATCGTGCATGAGTGGTATTCTCATATCATGAAAGAAAACAGGAATGACATGAAGTCTCATAGACTAGCATACAAAAATGTCATTAACTACAAAGCTTTTTGGAATAGTACTACAGATGCATACAAGGGGTTCAATATGCGTGCATTAAGAAGATACACTAAAAGTGAAACAGGCAGAACCAAGGTTGATCCACCTTACAGAAATCTGTATAATAAATACCACAAAAAATACTGATTATGAGTTACTTATTATGTGTTTTGAGTATTGTGGCACTTACAAGTTCCTGTGGCAATGGTAAAAGTCAAAAAAAGATGGATGATAACATGGTTCCAGAAACAACTTACAATACAAGTTCTTCGGATAGCAACGAAGAATTTAACAGTATAGAGATTAAGCATTGGAATGGTTATGTGGCCAGGCTCCATAGATTGGAATACTCAGAAGATGTTCTGAAATTATACTGTGATGAAGACGATTTTAAATATGAAATTGATAATACAACTCAAGTGAACCCGCTTGTAGACTTGATTAAACGATTTTATATCAACAGGTCAGATGAAATAATCCTATCCAAGAAAAAATCGAATGTGGTAACAACCTCCAACTATTCTTCAATCGAAGTTAAAGTAATGGATAAGGGAGAAGTAATTGCAGACCAGAAAACTCAAATGGGTTCTGAAGAATATGAGATTGAATTTAATCCAGAGTTTATAAAGCTTTACGAGTTAATACAAGAGTTGACCAGCTCTTGCGAGAAACGATAATGAAGAAGCCCGGCCAGTCCGGGCTTTTTTTATATCAGGTTGATCTTAGAAGCCGGGTCAATCCTTAGAGACCGTTATAGTAAAGAGTCCCTTATAAGGAACATGCTTGAAAATCAATATCTTGTTTCCGTGAATATTTCAAAAAATACATATGGAAGTTTAGACTACCGCTTCAACGGTAAGGAGCTAGACCCAGAGACGGGGAACTATTACTACGGGGCTAGATATTACAACCCGAAGATTTCTGTTTGGCTGAGTGTGGATCCGCTGGCGCATAAGTACCCAAGTCTTTCGCCGTATGTCTTCACCGGCAACAACCCCATTATGTTGGTGGATCCGGATGGGAGGGATATTTGGACTTACGAAGATGGAAACTTTACTTTAACAAAAAATAATGATAATTTCATTGTTTTTGTAGACTCAGATGGGAATGAAATATTTAGGACAAATCAAAAAATTACTTCAGGTGATAAAGTTGAAAAAGTTCAAGAAATTTTCACAGCTCTAGGAGATTCGCCAGAAACTATGTCAGTTATGGAGAAGCGAGCAGAAATTACGGGCTTTGACAACACAGTTTATGAAGATGGTTTTCAGGGTTTTAAGAGTGATGTAGATTATTTCTCAAGTCAATCATTAGTGCGATTAAATGCAGCAGCAGAAATAACATTAGATGTTATTTCAGGGGGTGCCGGATCAGCTGAGATACCATTTATTGATAGCTATAATGATATGAAACATACAGTGGAATTGGTTACGGGCGAAAAAATAAATGATGACCCAGTTATTGTAATTAATCAGGTAGCGAATTACACGAAAAGCACATATGATGACGTGATTGATGGTTTTAAAGAAATTTATAGTGTTGCCTTACAGGGCCTTTATGATATGCGTGAAGCTTTGAAAAAAGGGGCCAGACCATTCTAAATCTATGTTAATGAAATTTTATTTACCCACTTTTATTTTGTTGTTGATTTTCAATTGTTCTTGTGAGCAATTACTTTGTTCAAGGGCATCGTTAAAATCTTCTGAACCAACCCTAAAAACTGACTCCATTGTTTCATTTTTAGAATCACAATACACTGCTGTTGGTTACAGATTTAATGGCTCACCTGAAGGAGTATGGTATTTATATGATGGAAATCAAATAAAAGGAACTGTAGAATACAATCGTGGCCTTCTACATGGTACTCAAACACTGTATTATCAATATCCGTCTCAGTTAGCACAAGTGACTAATTGGTATAATAATCAAAAGCACGGTTTTGAAAAAGTTTTCTTCAAGAATGGCAGACTATATAAAGACCGCGTTTACTCTAATGGGTTACTAAGCGGAACCGTAAGGTGGTACACACCAAATGGCATTTTATTTTACCAATCTGAATATGAAAATGGGAAGAAAAATGGTTCAACCGTGGATTTTTCACCCTACTCAGGCGATACTATTAAAATGTTCGATTACGAGAGGGGTAATCTTTTGGAAAAGAAGGTTTTACGTGAAGATTTGGATACGGTAAATCTGATGTTTTACATTAAGCGGCTTGTTAAAACTGGAAATTTGTGATTTCCTTAACATGGGCAATCCTCAAAGACTTTCCTTCGGCAAGCTCAGGAACCATTAGAATGAGTCGTTCCTTATAAGGAACATATTTAAGTCAGGGGATAACGAGTTGTCAGTTGCGCTTTTGGGGTGTGAGCGATGGGGAACTGGCGTTCCCACCCCAATTCAAGTTACGAAACCTTGGCTTTTTGTCCAACAAAACCTTGATGAAAATGCCGTCAAACCAATGGTGTCAATTCACTAAGTTTAACCTGTGAATCCAAGCCTAACATCTCAAACCCAAGGTCAGCGCGAAAACCTCAATGACTGGCAGTCAAGCACTGGTGAATATGACTCACCCTACCGCTTCAATGGGAAAGAACTCGATGCGGAGACGGGGAACTATTATTACGGAGCTAGGTATTACAACCCGAAGATTTCTGTGTGGCTTTCTGTGGATCCGTTGGCGCATAAGTACCCGAGTCTTTCGCCTTATGTGTTTACTGGCAATAACCCTATTATGCTGGTGGATCCGGATGGGAGGTGGGTTGATGATTATTTTGGGAAAAATGGGGTTTATCTAGGGTCGGATGGAATTGGGAATGGTGTAAGGGTGCATAATTCTGCAACTACGAGCCAAGAGTTTAAAACTGCTTTGACAAAAGAAGGTATTATTAATGTGAGGAATAACTCTAGAGAAGTTCAGGTTTTGAATCCTCCGTTATTGTATATCGACAAGAAAGTAAACGGAAATAGCTCAGGAGAGGGGTCATATGCAATTATTTTGGATGCTGAGAATGCAATAGTATATATGACCAAAGCAGAGACTAGAAATTCAAGCGCTTACTCAGAAGATGTCCTTTATAAAGAGGTTGTCAAGCCAGATGGTGAGGTTTCCCACAAAATCCTTCCTGGTGATAAGCAATCACAAGTATTGATAGGCTCAATCCATCGTCATGAAAGTGGAGAGCCTGTTTCAACTTATGAAAAACCTGGAGTTGATGGTGAAAATGATCAAGCCTCTGCGATTAAATATGGTATTTCAATTTTTGCAATAAGCTCAAAAGAAATCTCAGGGGCTTTTCCTAGCGGTGAAATAGCTTATGACATCCCATCTGAGACGTTATTTTCTAAAAGTGTAAAAAATTATGTTGAATCTAAGAAATAAAAAATTCCATCTTCTAATTCTTGGTTTGCTTTGCGCCATATTGAGTTATGGCCAGAACAAGGTTAGGCTCAAACCATCAGCCCCTATTCAGAAAGAGTTAGAGGAATATATGGCGTCTTATGATACAGTTCCTGCTATCCATTTAGCTGTTTTTGATCCGATGGGAGATAAGATTTATTATCATATTAAAGGATTTGACCAAAGGAATCAAATGGTAGATAGCCTTTTATTACTATCCAATAAATATTTTCAAGTCGATTCGGTGGAAATTAATGTTGTAACTTGGTTTGATTATATGATTTACTTTGGCCAGATGTGTATTGATTGTCCAAGAGCCATAATTGATAGAACCATGTTCGGTACTAATAAATACCTACTCGTAACCAAGTACCCAGGTGGTTTGCGTGCTGAGGTAATCAAGGAATTGAGTGGATGGGTTGATGAATAGTTGTTAATGAAGGGCAGTTTCAAATAATAAAGGTTATATTGAAATTGTAGAATTGGGAAAGATTAGCTCAGTATGAAATTAAAGGCAGTAGTCGGGGACTGGAGCCAGCAGGTGAGCGCATCATGAAATCAACCATGACACAAAGCATTGTATTGAAGAACAATAGAGACATTCTGATTCAGAGTG
>CAKZPI010000016.1 GCA_937139155.1 uncultured Flavobacteriales bacterium | reverse complement strand
GTGGGGTATTAGGAAATAGGTAATAGGAACCTTGAACTTGCCAGAAAATACGGCATCAACAGCTAAACAACTCAACGACTCAACGCCTCAACGCCTCAACAGGAGTGACTAGTGACTAGTGACTAGTGACTGGAAAGTCTTGATTTTCAGAATCTTTACACCTAAACGACTAAACACCTAAACGACTCAACGACTAAACACCTCAACGACTAAATAATTCTATCAACTATAAACTTTCAACCATCAACTCGATCTAGACTTCATTACACTAACAGATAACGTTATGCCGCTATGAAAAGTAGGTCTTTTTCTCAAGTATGTTCGTGGCCTATTTTTTATAGCGGCGGTTACCTACCGTATCTTTTTAAAAGCTTCTTGCTGTAGTTTGGATCCATCCGATTATCAACAAAAATCATAATTTCTATTACATCCTTCTTGATTCGGTAATAGAATGAATTGTGCTCTTCAATTACAGCCTTGAAAACCCCTTTTCTTTGATTCTGGACAACTATTGGGAAATTCAGCCACCTGACCAATTTTTTGATCAGTTTCGTCTTGAAATTTTTGGACAACTTTTTCAGTCCATTCTTTTATTAGATACTCTAGGATTTTCAAGTATTGTGATTGGGCAGTAGGGGATACGATTACTTTTCTTTTACTCAAGCAATCGATTTTTTAAATTCATTCCACTCCATTCCCTTACCGGCGTCAAGTTCTTTGATAGCCTTATCGATATCCTTTTTCTGTTGAGGGGTTAATTCATCCCAAAAGTCAGAGGTCTCATTTTTTATAAGTGCACTGATTCGCTCAATGACAGAGGGGTTTTCAATTCCCAATATCATTCTCATTAATTCGATTTTTGTTGTTTGGATGTCCATATCTACAAAGATACTTTGTTCATTTAGTTTACGCTAGTTTTTCTATGGTAGGTAACCAGGTAAATGATGAATACCCTATTTGGGAATGTGAATTGACAGAATAACTGTCAATATTATGTTGGAATAATAGGCGACCGGTGTTAAATTCGTAACATGGAAAATACTTGGAAAGGAAGAGGTAGCCAAGAGCGGCCTTTGAACCGGTTTGATCGTCAGTCTTATGTACGGATGCATGAGGAAGGCATTGATCTGGAAGATGAAGGAGTTGGAAAAACCGAATTCACAAGGGTTTATCCAAAAAGCATTTTGAATCGGGTAAATAGTCCAGACCTACCTTTTATTTGGTCGGTTAACCCCTACCAAGGCTGTGAGCATGGTTGTGTGTATTGTTATGCCAGACCTAGCCACGAGTTTTGGGGTTTTAATTCAGGAATTGACTTTGAACAAAAAATCTTGGTAAAGGAAAACCCAGCGGCCTTATTGAAGCAAGCCCTTGGTAGAAAAGGCCATGAAGTAAGTCCGATTGTAATTTCAGGAAACACAGATTGCTACCAGCCTGCAGAGCGTAAATACAAACTTACTCAGGGCCTTTTAACCCTTTTGAATAAATCCAACCACCCCGCCGGAATCATCACAAAAAACGCATTGGTTCAAAGAGACCTTCCCATCTTGAAGGAAATGGCTGAACGTAATTTAATACAGGTAGTTCTGAGCATAACCACCTTGGATGAAGACTTGAGAAGAAAGTTAGAGCCCAGAACGGCTAGCGTTAAACAAAAGCTTAAAACCCTTGAAACCCTATCTAAGGCCGGAATTCCTACTGGTGTAATGATGGCTCCCTTGATTCCTGGATTAACCGTGCATGAAATTCCAGAGCTTCTCAAAACCGTGAGTTCAGCAGGTGCATCCCATGCTTCCTATACCCTATTGCGGCTAAACGGATCTGTACGAGAGGTGTTTGAAGCTTGGTTGAAATTGAATTATCCAGATCGGTATCAAAAGGTCCTACACCAATTGGCTGAAGTTCATGGAGGCGAGATTGAAGATTTCAGGTCTGGAAAGCGAATGCGTGGCGAAGGCAGCTTGGCTGAATCCATAAAAACCACCTTTCATTGGGCTAAACAAAAATATGGTTTAGATCAGAAGGTCCGGCTGAACACCAAGGCTTTCATTCCTCCTGGAGGGAGACAAACGAAGCTTAGTTTTTAAGGACGGAGCTAGGCACATGGTGCTAGGAATTTGCTAGAAACATTATGCTTTCCGTTAGAGGGGCGGGAGTCGGGAATCAGGAATTGGGAATCGAGGTTAAGATCTCATCAGGAGATACTAGTACCTAAAAAGCCTGATATTCAACACCTTTACTTAAACCAGCCAACAGTCGCTTGGGGAATTGGGAATCGGGAATCGGGAATGGGTAATTGGGAATAGGAAATTGGTACTAAGAGATGCGACTCTGCCTGAAATCCTTCACCTAAACGTCTCAACAACTCAACGTTCTATCAACTATAAACGCTAAACCATAAACTCCAGAAACAGCCTTTTGAGGTACTAGGAAATAGGTATTGGGAACTAGGTGGATTGACTCAAGCTGAAATTGATGATCTTAACGATTCAACAGGAGTGACTAGTGACTAGTGACTGGAAAGCCTGATATTCAGCATCCTTACATCTAAACCGGCGAACAGACAATAGCGAAAAGCGAAAAGCCAATAGTCTATTGAGGTACTAGGAAATAGGTATTGGGAACTAGGTGGTTTGACTCTAGCTGAAATTGATGATCTCAACAACTTAACAGGAGTGACTAGTGACTAGTGACTAGTGACTGGAAAGCCTGATATTCAGTATCCTTACATCTAAACCGGCGAACAGACAATGGCGAAAAGCCAACGGCCAAACAGCCTTTTGAGGTACTAGGAAATAGGTATTGGGAACTAGGTGGTTTGACTCTAGCTGAAATTGATGATCTCATCGATTCAACATCCAACGGATAACCAGGTTGGTTAAGAGGAAATGAAAATGGCGGCCCATTGAAATTGAAAAGCAACTTGGAATAAGCATCAAAAATATCTTAGTTTACCCCCTCTAAACTCACTGGGTAAAAGGGAAAGGGTTGCTTTTATTATCTGTTGTGCTACATACGGACCGAGAGCTGGGAAATGGAAAAATATGCTTAGATTTACATAAAAGCTGATATGGAAACTCTTCGAATCGACATACTGAACCCGAAAGCGAAAAAACTGCTGAAAGACTTGGCTGATCTTGATTTGATAAAGATTAAGAACTCAACGCAAGCCGATTTTTCGGACCTGCTCAAAAAATTCCGCTCAAAATCATCGGAATCGCCTTCGCTGAATGAAATAACAAAAGAGGTCGAAAAAGCGAGAAAGAAGCGAAATGAGCAATAGGAGAATAATCCTGGACACAAACCTTTGGATTAGCTTTCTGATCTCCAACGACCACATCGAAATCGATTCTCTATTAGAATCCGGACAACTGACACTGAGATATTCTCCAACGAGTTAATGGAGGAGTTTATCGACGTGGCAAACAGGCCCAAATTCAAGAGGTTCTTCTCCAAATAGAACGTGACGGAATTGCTTCGAATATTTGACAGGTTTGCCGAACTTGTCGAGGTCGAATCCGACGTAGACCTGTGCCGTGACGAAAAAGACAACTTCCTTCTAAATCTTGCAATTGACAGCAGCGCCGATTATCTTGTTACCGGGGACAATGATTTGCTCGTGCTAAAAAAAGTAAAAAATACCGAGATTTTAACGTTCAGCGAATTTATCAAACTGACAAAATAAGTACACAGCACAATCGAGTAGACGGCTCCGCCGTTAAATAACAAAGGAGTGCGCCTCTCTCAGGTCTGCTGATGCCGCAAGCGTACGGGTCCCGCACTTGGCGGTTAGGTTATGATACATTAACTCATGTAGTATTCTACCAAAGCTCACATTTAGCAACCTTGCAAGGGACTTGGACCCTCTAGATTAATACTTTACATTTCCGCAAAGTAAAGGTGCCCATGCTAGGCACACACAACACCTAAACGGCATTAATTAAAACGCGACTTAGCCTGAACCTTGGGTGTCATTCCCTACATCCGCACCTCAAATTTTGAAACGAACTAGTTTATCAGATTCTTTCGAGCTGATTAATTTCTATCACAAACGTCGAAAATTTAGGTAGAAAAGGGCTATTTTCGAGAATAAACTCTTTTTGCATAAAGACTTAATATTCAGTATTTTAATTTGGCTTTAGTCCGAAAAGAAATGAAAGAAAATAGCGAAATTGTGATTTATCAGTGCCCTGACGGTCATACTGAAGTACAGGTGACTTTTGATGAGGATACAGTATGGCTTAGTCAAGAACAATTAGGACGATTGTTTGATCGTGATAGAACAGTAATTGGACGGCACATAAAGAATATTTTTAAAGAAGGTGAACTAGATGAATCTATGGTATGTGCAGATTTTGCACACACCACTGAACATGGCGCTATTAAAGGCAAAACCCAGTCAAAGACTACCAAGCATTATAATCTCGATGTAATTATTTCGGTTGGTTATAGAGTCAAGTCCATAAGAGGAACACAATTTCGACAGTGGGCAAGCAATAGGCTCAAAGACTATTTAATCCAAGGGTATTCCATTAATGAGAAAAGACTAAAACAAAAAAATCAAGAGCTCAAATTATTGAAGTCTGGAATACAGTTTCTAGGAAGAGTTATTGAGGAAACGGCACAAGAAGATGGATTTCAATGGCTCAATAGGTTTGCAAAAGGCCTTGCGCTATTGGATGATTACGATCACGAGAGACTCGACTCTAAAGGCTTATCACTTAAGAAAGCAGAATACCCAACAAAAGAAGAGTATCAATCCTTGATAAATCAAATGAAGCTAAAGTTTGAGTCTGAGTTGTTCGGACTTGAGAAGGACCAAAGTTTTGAAAGTGCCATTACTCAAGTTTCGAAAGGTTTCGATGAAGAAGATTTTTATCCGAGTATTGAAGAAAAAGCTGCAACTCTACTCTACCTTATAATTAAGAATCATGCTTTTGCAGATGGAAACAAGAGAATAGCTGCAGCTTGCTTTCTTCTATTCCTTGAAACCAATAAAGCCCTTATGAATAATGATGGGACCACAATTATCAGCAATGAAGCGCTTGCTAGTATTACACTTTTCGCAGCCGCAAGCAAACCAGAAGAAATGGATATAGTTAAGAATTTAATCGTGAGCATACTGAATAGAAACAAAGAATAAAAACGTGCTACAATCAAGTAGACGGCTGGCTCCGCAGTTAAATAACAACGAACTGCCCCTCTCTTAGGTCTGCGGATACCACCACGCGTAAGGGTCTCCTTCTTTGTTCGGTTATGCTGCTTTACCTCATGTAGTATTCTACTAAGACTCACGCTTAGCAGATAATTTTGGGGTTCCGTCAAGGGGTGCAGAACTCGGGACTGTCAGGCTTTGAACATTAAGTTTACCGAAACGAATAATCTAATCTTGATTCAAGCGATACACAAAGCCAAATTTAAAGGCGTAGAACCTACCTGATGCGTAAAAGTATCGGGTTACTGGCTCCGTCATATCAAAATCTTTATAATTCGCTGAAAACCCATAAAGTGGCTGAAAACTTGAAAAGCCATAGGTATAATCAAAGAAAATAGACCAAGAAGGATTTAGGGAATACGTCAAATCAAACCCTAGCATGGGAGAAAGACCTGGCCGGCTGTTTGAATAACTACCCACTGAATTTTCAATTCGAATGTAAGCTGTTTCTGTTGGGTATGTCTCCTTATCTATCGCTTCATGAGGCGATAAATTACTCAAAGAAGACCAAGATTTGAATTGGCCTTTTGGGGTAACCAAAAGACCTAGGTTAATTCCATACTTAACACGCTTGGCCTGAAGTAAACCTGGATACCATGATACCTTGATGGGCACCTGAAGGAAATCCATCCCTGCCCTACTATACCTGAAATAAGCTCCTTCGAATATCCCGCCAATCAAATGGGACTCTCGATTTCTGTATATCCCGGTAGCAATTGAAACCGAGCCAATAGAGTAGCCAATTTCACCTGAAAAAGACAAATAATTACTGAAGTCCGCGTAACCATCCAATTCCTGCTTACTCTCAAATGGCGCAGGTGGTCTTAGGAAGTGACGGGGGGTATAATCAGCATTTACAAAGTCAAAGGAACCCTTTGCAAAGAAGCCCTGCCCATAAAGGCTTTGAGCTAGAACACAGAAAATAAAAAAACTAAAAAATCTCATTTAATTTTTAATTAAGTTTTGGTCCAAGCCTAACTCCACAGTTTTCAGCATCAGAGATAGAGCCGCAATTATTATATAAGGTAGAATTAGAAGGTTCAGATGTTCCAAAATCAGCCGCAATATAGTTAATTGATTTACCGACTTCAAAGAAGGAAAGTTTGCTGCTTCCCAAGAAAAAGATTATAAAATGTATAAATTTCTAGGAACATGGATTCTGATTATTACGTGCAAAAAAAATGAAACTGCAAAATTTCAATTCACTCATTTTTTGAAAAAAGTCTATTCTTACATTTAAACACGGCCAACCCCAACCTTCCCCTCTATACAAACAAGACTCAGTTTTTAAAATAACTCTTCTCATTTTCAGCATTTTGCGCTTTCAAGCTTAGGAAATCGATATTATCTTACCTCGGTTCCAACCTGTTTCCTATGCTTAAACGCTTATCCATACTCTTTGGCATATTATGCCTATCTCCAATAAATTCTCAAGCTCAACGGTTTGTAGCCATTGGTGATTTTGGGGTTAACGACACCAATGAACTAGCTGTTTCTCAATTGGTGAAATCCCTAAACCCTGATTTCATAATTTCAACGGGCGACAACAATTATCCCAAAGGAGAACAGTCTACCATTGACGGTGCCATTGGAAAGTATTACCAGGAGTACATTCACCCCTATGTAGGTAACTATGGCCCAGGGGCCGACTCCAATATGTTCTGGCCTTCTCCTGGAAATCATGATTACGATACCCCCGGAGCTACCCCCTATTACAATTATTTCCAGTTGCCTGGGAATGAACGCTATTACGACTTTGTCAAGGGCGATGTTCATTTCTTCTCCTTAAACTCAAACATTGAGGAGCCGGATGGAATTGACTCTGCCGGGGCACAAGCCCAATGGCTTAAAAACAAATTATCCCAATCCTCCTCGAAATGGAAGGTGGTCTATATGCACCATGCTCCCTACGGTTCCGTTGGACACGGGAATTCTCCCATTCATCAATGGCCCTTCCAAGAATGGGGCGCAGATGTAGTAATTACTGGCCATAATCACACCTATGAACGTTTAGAGGTTGACGGATTCCCTTATTTTGTGGTGGGTTGCGGAGGAAGGCGACTGCATAATATTTACTTCACCATTCTTCAATCCCAAGTCATCCACAAGACTTTTGGAGCCATGCTGGTGCAAGCATTTCCTGACTCCTTGAGGTTTGAGTTTCACTCGGTTGACCAAGGAATTTTGGATACTTACACTCTTAACCCTTCAAGCCAAGCCCTTGAAACCAAGGTAATCAGAGGGATTCAAAATGGAGATGATGATGTGGAGGAAAATGAATTCACCGGTGTCTTGTACACCCATAGCTCTGATCTTGAATTAGGGCATGACACCCCAGGCAATCAAGGCTGTCAGGTGGTTGGACTAAGATTTAACGGCATCAAAGTACCAAAAGGTGCAATCATTAAACAAGCCATTTTACAGGTGATATCTGACCAACCCGGAACTGGATCTCATGAGGTTGAAATTACCGGTGCCATGGATCCAGATTTTAGTGCTTTTGATACTACGGTAGCATTTTATCTCACCAATTTTCCGAAAACAAGCCAGGCCATCTCTTGGTCTCTCCCTACATTCTATGGTTCTAAAGAAGCTCATCAAAGCCCGGATTTAACCGTGCTCGTTCAAGAAATAATAGATCAAAGCCAATGGTCTTATGGAAATTCACTGGGCCTCTTCATTAGCCATATTGACGGATCCAGGGAAGTTGAGTCTTTCGAAGGCAAGGCTGGATCAGCCCCTCAGCTCTTGATTGAGTATGAATTACCAGCATTGGTTCAAGTTTCTGAATCTTTCATAAGTCATGGATCACATGATGTGGAAGAAAATGAAACCAGCGGTCAGGTGTATATGAATAGTTCTGATATTGAGCTAGGCTTTGACTCTTACAACCAACAGAATTACCAAATTTCAGGGTACCGATTTGAATCGGTGACGGTTCCGAAAAATGCTCAAATTGTACAGGCCTATCTTGAATGGACCGTGGAAACACCCCGGTCAGGGAATTGTCAATTGAAAGCTTGGGCAGAGAAATCAGCCAACCCCCTGCCCTTCTCTACCAACGGAAATTTCAATCTAGCCAATAGGCCCAGAACCCAAGAACTTCAATTCGGGCTGCCTACCTGGAGTCAATCCGGAGCCAAAAAGCAATCGGTTGACCTAAGTGCCCAAGTGCAAGAAATCATAGATCTTTCAAATTGGCAAGAATTGAATCCCATGCATTTTTACTTCAAGGGCCTGGTGGGTACTCGAGAGTCTTATTCTTTTGAAAACAATCCGGCAAAATCAGCCCGATTGGTGATTCATTATACCAGCTCTCAGCCTCAACAAGACTTGTTTGCCAGCATCAACAAGGGCTCAAACGACGTGGAAGAATCAGAGTCAAGCGGGGCTCTTTACACCTCAAGTTCTGACCTTGAATTGGGCTACGATGCCTATAACGGACAAAATTATCAGACCCTCGGACTCCGGTATGAAAACCTTGGCATTCCCCAGGGAGCCTTTATTCAATCGGCTCATTTAGACTTTACCGTTGACCAAGCTACGGGGTCCATTTCCAATTTGACCATTCATGGTGAAAAATCAGGCAACTCGAGCCCTTTTGATGCCCAGGATTTTCAAGAAGTAAGTGGTCGACCCAAGACCTCAGAAATCATTCATTGGTCGCCCCCTGCCTGGTACCCAGTAGGCTCCATTCAATCTTCCCCTGACCTGTCGCATATCGTTCAAGAAATTGTTGATCAAAACACCTGGACCCCAGGAAATGCGCTAAGCTTTATTCTTAAAGGAAGTTCAGGAACCCGAGAGGCAGAATCCTATGAATCAGGTGCCCACCTGGCCCCAAAACTCAGAATTACCTACTCTCTTTATAATCCGAACCGAACCCAACCTGAGGCCTTAAGTTCAACCCTAATCCCAGAAAACCCTCTTGATCAAGCTCTTTTATTCCCCAATCCGAATACCGGAAACCTAGGACATATTAAACTTGTTCAGCCCATAGAGGGACGGTGGTATTTTGTAGCAAACAACCTATTGGGTCAAGAATTAAACCAAAAGGTATTTGATTTTGACGGGGGTGTTCAGCAAATTGATTTCGAAATTGACCAATGGCCTTCAGGGGTTTACGAAATAAGTATCTACAATGCTTTTCATAAAAAAACCTTTCAATTGGTCATTCCTTAATACCTCCTCGCGTTCCACCCTGCCTTCGCTGTGAAATCAGCTGTGTATGCGGCATAATCTTCTGGTTTTCATCTAGAATATTGCGGTTGGGCACCCGTTTCATCCAGCTTACCTCAATGGCATAAAACCCATAATCATTGGTAAGCTTGCCCTTGATTCGGTAAACCCCCGGACCCGTAAAGGGGTATGCTTTGGCATTTTTGGGCCAGTGAATGGTATCAATCCAGTTTCCGTCTAAACCAATGAAGGTTCCAAAATTCATCCGCTCCTTTTTATAGGTTGAAGTCACCTTTCGGTGGATGAGGTATCCGATGAGGTCAATCCCCTTCCCATCCAGAGCCTCAAAATCTTCCGAAGAAATTCGGGGCAAACCGCTCCGGTCTACCAGCATGAACGGCGATTCACTGATGGTAAAACCCAGAAGTTCCATTTCATCATAGGCATCTTCAAGGGGGTGCTTCCAAAGTGGAGGAAGCTTATGCTCCTTCACCTCCATCTCAAACAAATCATCGGTTGTGCTAGGCTTGGGCTGCTTGCGCAGGATGAAATGTGCATCCCAGAGCAAGGCCTTTTTCGCCTTTCCGGTAAACCGAAAACACCCAACCCGTATCAAGGTACAGGTCTGCTCTAAACCCGGATTCACCCGCTTGATGAAGTCAGGAAGGTCCTTGAAGTCCCCCTTTTCCATCCGATTTTTCAAGATTGATTTGATGAGTTCATGCGAAACCTCATGCACAAAACCAAGTCCGATAAAAACCACTTCACCCCGAACAGAACAACCTGCTTCACTTTGATTTACACAAGGCAATTCAAGTTTTGCTCCATGTCGTTTGGCTTCGTGCAAATACAATTCAGGACGGTAAAATCCTCCCCCATTGTTCACCGTAGCCACCATGTATTCAATGGGATAATGGGCCTTGAGGTAAAGGGCTTGAAAGCTTTCAACGGCATAACTGGCTGAGTGCCCCTTGGCAAAGGCATAGTTGCCAAAACTCTCAATCTGTTTCCAGATTTCATCCACCTTTTCACGAGGATATCCTTTCTCAAGACAGTTCGCAATGAACCGCTCTTTGATCAGGTCAAAATCGTTTCGCTCTCTGAATTTCCAGCTCATTCCACGCCTGAGTACATCGGCTTCAGCCAAAGAAAGCCCAGCAAAATAATGAGCCACCTTGAGCACATCTTCCTGATAAACCATAACCCCAAAGGTGTCCTCCAGCAAATCGTAGAGCTCTGGTAGTTGGTTGCGTGCCCATTTGGCTCGGTCAGGCTCTTGAAACCGGCGTATGTACTCATGCATCATACCCGATTGTGAAACCCCAGGACGAATGATGGAGCTGGCTGCCACCAAGCGGTTGTAATCTTCGGCCCTGAGCTTGGTGAGTAAGGAGCGCATGGCCGGAGATTCAATGTAAAAACAGCCCGTACAATCACCTACCCTCAGCAATTGCTTGACCTTGGCATCAGATTTAAATTTCTCAATGGCGTGCGGATCAACCTCCTCCCCTCTATTTTCCTGAATGAGTTGAACCGTATCCTTGATTTTCCCCAGGCCCCGCTGGCTTAAGACATCAAACTTGTAGAGACCAGCGTCTTCAGCAATGTACATGTCAAACTGAGTGGTGGCAAAGCCCTTGGGAGGCATGAAGGTTGCACTAAAGGCTGAAAGGGGTTTTTCGGTAATGAGAATTCCGCTTGAATGCACGCTGAGATGGCTTGGAAAGCCGGTTATCACACGAGCAAATTGATGCACCCGCTCTTCCACCTGATCAAACTGAGATGAAATTACCTGCGAACTAAGCTGCCCCTTTTCATTGCTGTACTGCCGTACCTTGTATTGAAGATCCGCAATTTCATCGGCCGGAAGGCCAAAGACCTTACCCAATTCGCGGTAAGCGGCCTTATGCTTGTAGGTAGAATAGGTTCCGAGCAAGGCCACGTGATCATACCCATGGGTTTCAAAGAGGTAGCGGGTCACATCATCTCGGTCTGTCCAATTGAAGTCAATGTCAAAATCAGGAGGTGAAGAGCGGTATGGATTGATGAATCGTTCAAAATAAAGATCCAGGTCAATGGGATTCACATCTGTGATTCTCAATACATAAGCCACCATTGAATTGGCCCCACTCCCCCGTCCTACGTAATAATAATTCTTGCTTTGAGCATAGCGCACCATGTCCCAGTTCAGCAGAAAGTAAGATGCGAAATTCAGGCGTTTGATGAGGTCAAGTTCCATTTGCACCCGTTGGTAAATTTTGGGGCCAGGATTTGAGAACCGGTAGCCAATACCTTCTTGGCAGAGTTGATCAAGGAGGTCATGATCTTGAGCAGAAGAGCCTGTATAGGTAGACTTGTTCTGGTTGGCATTGAAATCAAAAGCAATGCTACAGGAAGCCAAGAGTTTTTCAGTGTTTTTCAATAAGAACCCGTGGTCTTTATAGGTGTTTTTTAAGGCTTTCGCCGGAAGGAGAAAATCGCTTGGGTCAGCCGTTTGACTGGGATGCAACCTGGCCAGGAGTTCATTTTCACCAATGGCCCGTAAGGCGCGATGGGTTTGAAATCCGGGTGGACGCAGGAAGCTCACGGTTTTCAGAGCCACCCACCTTGATTCGGGGTGGGAAGGCTTGGAGAGGCTCCACCGGGTCAGGTCTTGAGGTTTAAGGCCAATGTACTCATCGGGTCTGAGCTTTGAAGGAAGCCCTATTCTAAACGGGTACACGAAGACCACTTCCTCAAGTTGCGGAGGTCTGGCCGGGAAATCCATGCCTTGATGTAAGTGCTGAGTTAGAAACTGGTTGAGGTGAAGAAAGCCTTGGTTTGACTGGGCATACCCCAGGTAGCAGGTTTGGTTATTGTTCCGAAAATCGACCCCAATCACCGGGGTTAATCGGGGTTTTTTAAGGGCCAGGTGCATGATTTCCATGGCCGAACCGGTATGGTTGATTTCGGTTACCGCAAACCGGGAATAGCCTGCCCCTTCCATGGCATCCAGGAGGCGTTCAGGCGAAAGGGTTCCGTAATTGAAACTGTAATAGGTATGGCAATTCAGAAGCACCGAAACAGATTTGATTAGATATTCGTCAATATTGTTTCGGTAATTTAATCAAAAGAGTTGGGAATTGGGATTAGGGAATTGGGATTAGGGAATTGGGATTAGGGAATCGGGAATCGGCCGAAGCGTCGGAGGAATCGAGGATATGAGGGTGACTAGTGACTAGTGACTCGTGACTAGAAGCTTGATATTCAGCATTTTTACACCTAAGCTAGCCAACCGATAATTGCTAAAAGCAAACAGCCTTTTGGGGTACTAGGAATTAGGAACTTGGTATTAGGCGTATTGAGTCTGCCTGAAGTTCACTACATGAACCATCTCTAAACAATAAACCCTCAACTATAAACTAAGACCGAAGCGTCGGAGGAAACGAGGATATGAGGGTGACCAGTGACTAGTGACTAGTGACTGGATAGATTGAAAACCAGCATCTTACCACCAAATTTAGCCAATAGCCAATAGCTAAAAGCGAAAAGCTG
>CAKZPI010000015.1 GCA_937139155.1 uncultured Flavobacteriales bacterium | reverse complement strand
GTTTTGCTATCGCTGCCCACTGGATTGCTCACATCAAGGCTAATGGTATAAAGCCCTGGGGTATCATAGGTCACATATCCAGGATTGGCATCTGTGCTGCTTGGTGGGTTTCCTCCATCAAAATCCCATAAAAAGTCAACCGCATTGGGGGTGGATGTATTGATAAAGAACACCGAGTCGTTTTGGCAAATGATGGTTGTATCTGCCTTAAAGTTGGCCGTAGGTGCACTTGAAACTCCTGTGATGTTCACATTGTCTATGTATAGGTTGTTTCCTGCATCACTATAGGTGGTAAAACGGAACTTCACATTGTCCAGTCCTGCCGTCTCATCGGTTAGGTCAAAGTCTAAACAGCTCGCTCCATAGGTTCCAGATAAACACCAGTCTGAGAGCTGAACCGGGGTGAACTCATTTTGAGAAGGTAGTAGGGTAGCAAAGCTCCCGGTTCCATCATCCCCAAAAGAGGCTATCCGTGTCCAGTCTGATCCACAGTCTGTACTATAGCTTATTATCAACGAGTCTATGGCTGAGGTAGAATACACCTGGTAGGCATGTTCAAAGCTCATAAACACAGAATCGTAAATGGCCAGGTTAAAGGGAGGAGAAACCAAGTGGTCATATGCTCCTACTCCCTGTCCATTGTTGAAGTGGTTGAACTTCGCTGCCAGACTACCCCCATTGCCACTTGCCGAGTCAATCTCCCATTTACGCTTTTGGTCTAGGTTTACTGTGTACCAGTCGTTGGTAGCAAAGTCGCCCGTTTCAAAGTTCTCGGTAAAGGGAAGGTCTCTAGGCTCTACTACCTTTATATAGTCTTGTATGATCGTGGTGTCGTTTCCAAAGAAGTTCTTAGCAACCAGGGCTACGCTATACAAGCCCGGTTGGTTGTAGGTGACAACTGGAATTTGACGAGTTGAGGAAGATGGTGTTCCACCGGGGAAAGACCATTCCCAAGAAGTAGGGTTGTTTTCTGAAATATCATAGAACAAAATGGGAGAACCCACGCATGCAACTGGATATTCAGAAATGAATTTTGCCACGGGCTCCCTTCCAATGTAGAATCCAGAAACATTAATGTTATCAAGGAAGATATTGTTTCCTCCTCCATTGGTAACCACAAAACGAATTTTCATTTTGCTCTGGCCTTCATAAGAAGACAAATCAAAAGAGGCACAAGGGGTATTTGCTGTTCCAGAAATACACCAGTCTGATTCTTGAGAGGGAGTGAATTCTCCTGTTCCTAGGGCAACCGTTCCAAAAGTTCCTGGTCCGGTATGAACAAAGGTTTCAAGAGTTTGCCAAGACCCACCACAGTCATCAGAAATTTCCACGATCAAGGTATCCGGAGAGCTGGTAGCTCCTGTTGGACTGTAAGCATGCTCAAAGGAAAAACTTACAGAATCCCAATCGCCAAAATCAAGGGGTGGAGACTCAAAAAAGTCTTTGGAACCGATGTTATTGTTATTGAATAAATCAATTTTTAAAGACTTGGTTCCAGGGGTAGTTCCTCCGGTTTGAACAATTTCAAAGGTATTGTCGTTGTCTGGGTTATCAATTGCCCAGGCATGCTCAGTGAAGGTTCCTGACTCAAAGTCTTCTACAAATGGAAGACCGAAGCCATTGCTTACGCGGATAAAACCATTTTTAACCTCGATATCGGATCCAAGTGCATTGGTAACCTTAAGGGTAACCGAATAGGTACCCACAGAATCATAGGTAACTGATGGATTTTGAACGGTTGAACTGGTAGGATTTCCACCTGGGAAAGACCATTCCCAAGAAGTTGGGGACCCCGAGCTTTGGTCGGTAAACTGTACCGTGGAGCCTGGGCAAACAAATCTAGGTGTGGCTGTAAATTCAGCTTCTGGAACTCCAGCTCCTACCCCATCAATTAAAATATTATCAAGGTAAGCGTTGTTACCATTATTGTTTATTGCTCCAAAACGAATTTTAACCCCTTCTTTTCCGGCAAAAGCCTTTAAGCTCAAGGAGTAACATGAAACATTAGCTCCTTCTCCATAACACCAGTCGGCTTCAGTTTCAGGGGTAAACTCTTCCAAAAGAACCGTTGTTGTACTGTAAGGATTATTCCCTCCATCAAAAATCTTGGCGATTTCCATCCAGGTTTTCCCGCAGTCTTCTGATACCTCAATTATCAAAGTATCATTAACGGGTTGAAGCTCATCAACAGCATAAGCATGGTCAAAGCTTAAACCAACGGAATCAAACCCGGTAAAATCCAAGCCAGGAGTAACCAAATAGTCGATTTGTCCGTTTGCCGTGTAATCGAAATGATCCATAAAAGCGGCTTGATCACCTTGGTTATCGCCCCCAACGGTTGCCATATTCCAGGTAATGTCAGCGTCAGAGTTTTGAATTGACCAATCATTGGTAGTAAAGGTTCCAGACTCCCAGTTCTCAAAGAAAGGAATGGACTGGTTGTCTTTAATCGTAATATAGTCTGGTCTCAAGAGGGTATCACAGTCCCCATTTCCATCGCAAACAATCAGCTCTACGTCATAGGTTCCCGCTACGTTGTAGGTCACAGTAGGGTTTTGTTGGTCAGAAGAGTCAGGACTCCCACCTTCAAAATCCCAGTCCCAGGAAACAGGTGTACCATTTGAAAGGTCAGTAAAATCAACAGGAGAGCCAACACATCCAATCAGGGGATCGGCTGAAAAGTCTGCCGTAATTGTAGAGGTTACCCCGTCAATCAACACATTATCGATGTACCCATTATTGGAAGGAGCATTAATCCACTCAAACCTCACTTTTGCATGCTCATTCCCTGCAAACTGGGTAAGATCTAATTCATTGGTACAGTCCGGGCCATAGGTTCCATTACCACACCATTCTGAACTATCTGCGGGAATAAATACCTCATTAAGGGTTGGAAGAGCCGTTGCATAGGTTCCGGTTAGATCCTCTCCATACCTCAATACGGATGTCCAGGTCACCCCGCAATCCGTTGAAACTGAAACAGCCAATGAATCAAAGAAGAGTACATTCACAACATCTCCGGCATAGGCATGATCAAAGCTCAAGAAAACAGAGTCATAGGTTGACCAGTCCATTGGAGGAGTAATTAAATAATCCAACTGACCGGCGGAAGTATAATTAAACCCATTTACATAGGCTGCCCTTCCGGTAGATCCATCAATTTGAGGAACTACAAGGGTTGACCAGGTAATTCCCCCGTCAGGGTTTTCCACACTCCAATCGTTCGGAATTCTATTTGAGAAGTTCTCTGAAAGCGGAAGAAGTTGATCAGGCAGTACACGGATGTAGCCAAACTCAGTTAAAGAGTCGGTTCCACCGGGTCCAGATACCACAAGTTTAATGTCATAATTTCCTGGATTTGCAAAAGAAACGGCTGGATTTTGAACCGTAGGGTCAGAAAAGGTAACCCCGGTTGAAGGGTTTGCTGACCAAGACCAGGAAGTGACGGTTCCTAAGGATTTATCGGTCAATTGAACATTTTGGTCAACACAAGCAACTCTGGGCGCTGCTGTAAACTTGGGAACCACGCCATTGTCTCCAAAAATGAAAATGTTATCGATGGAAGCGGGGTCAGGAATAACCGATAAGGAAACCGCATCGTTAATCCAATAAAAGCCAAGGTAAATCGTCTGCCCGGCAATTCCACTTAAATCAATGGTTTCGGTCACTATTTGACCCTGGTTATTTCTGAATTTTTTAGGAATGATGTCCGTATAGGTTACATCATCGGTGGAATACTGAACTTTAAAATAATCAGCAGTATCTTCTGCATTACTTTTCCAGTCAAATTGAAGGGTGTAGAAATCATAGCCGGTAAGCGGAATGGTCACCGTTGTATGGGCCAAAACTTCCGAAGGGATATTACCAGCATAGGAGCAAGAAGCTGAAACAGCCACAAGATCAGCGGCCAAAGAAAGGGTTCCTTCAGTTATAGCACAATCCAGCACATCCGTAACCAAAGACCAATAACTAGTTGCTGAACCGGTGTTGTTTGGGCTCAAAAAGCGGGTATCCCAATTGGAACATGAGGATACATCTCCGGCAATAACATCATCATTTGCATTTGCTCTATCATAGACACAGTCAGTATCTGAAAAATCTTCTTCAAACAAAATAGCCCCTTGGCCAAAGGAGGCAACGGAAATCAAAATGGAAATGATTAAAAGGAAATAACGCTTCATACAATCTATGTTTCTTACTTTACTCTTGTCAAAATCGGGGGCGAATTTAATCGTTTAATTTGACTAAATTTCACCTAATTAGTTTAAGCCACAAAGTTCAATAGACTATACTGAGAATAAAAGGCATGCATAGATTTTTCTTACCCTTTCAAATGCCTAAACTAAAAAAACCGACCCATTTCTGAGTCGGTTTTCTTTCTTATTCTCGCTTTCGCGGGATTAATGGCTGATGATAAC
>CAKZPI010000014.1 GCA_937139155.1 uncultured Flavobacteriales bacterium | reverse complement strand
TCATTTATTGGGAGGGGGCTTGTCTTCAAGCTTTCCGCATGGAAGGCAAAATCTATGCGACCACAATTGTATGGGGGTAGCTCCGGATAGTTACCAAGACTAAAATAGCCTTCAAAATAATACAAGCTATCCTGAATTAAATCTTCTTTAAGACGAACCCCCACCAAATCGTGGCTATATTCATACGAGTTTCCGTCATCCTTTATTCGTATTACCTCATCTACATAAGTCATGCCCCCATAGGAATGGCCCGATTGGGCTTCTTGGTAGCCAAAAGGAGAATTCGGTCCTTGGTAATCAGCATTATCATATGGGGCGATAACCTCCACTCCATTTATAGGACCATTCCAAGTAAGCCAATGGTTTCCTGGTAAAAAGTCAACGTAACCACCGTTTAATAACAAATACTGGTCATGCTCCTGTTGACTTAATTCAAAATCGCCATGTGGAATTAAATTTACTTGCCCAAAGCTTGACTGGGTTAATAGAAATAAACCACTAATAAGCCAATAAAACTTTAGTTCTTGATATTTCTCCATCTACATTCAAGGTTAATATATAGAGTCCTAATGGATACTGTGTTAAATTTAAAGACTTATTCTTTAATACGCCCTGTTCTAGGATTACACCATCCATACTAGAAACCGAGAATAGTACGGATTTATTAACTGGGGACGAATAATCAACATGAATGATTCCACTGCTTGGGTTAGGGGAAACGGTCACCTCACTTTTTGATTCAATGGTTTGGGTATTCAATTGCCGTTGTGATGGAGTGGGGGCATAATTTGGAAGACCACATTCAATAGGTACATTAACAAAACGTCCGCCTCCGTTCAAGCTCTGAACCGTTGCATACATAAAGGCAAAAGGTCCGTCGGCTAATAAACACTGCAATGAGTCAAGTCCATGGGCTGTTAAATGGTTGAGAAAATAATGGTTAAAAACCTCCAAAGCCTTATGACCAAATGAATCTTCTCTTGAGACAGGGCTAGTAAATAGATTGTTGCCATTGCCTCCCCAAGTGGATTTTAATATCTCCATAAAGGGGGTGGTTTCCAGAGAGTCTAAAACTCCTTGTGTTACCGAGTCTTGGCCGACAAATAATGGGTTTCTTCGCTCGGCTTGGGCCAAGGAGTAAGCTTGAAATGCTCTAATTGAACTCATGCCTGGGTAATAGGCCAGCGGTCCGTTTGATCCTGCAGGAGTGTTAATTTGAAGGCTTTTTACACACGTGTCTAATGTAAAGTCATTTTCTAAAATGATTTTAAACGGATAGGCATTTCCTGTTAGCTTTACGAATAATGGTTGTTCAACTTGGTCGTTTCCATAAAAATAGGTATACCCCCTTCCATCTGAATGGTACATATGGTACCTGTGATTAAAAGTACCCGACCATAAGTTTTCAGCGGGGTCTCCAATAGCTCCCTGGGTGGCAAATGTGGAGTGGGCTAGAACAAGACCAGTAGCATTGGTTCCGTACATGAAATTGCTAAACCAAGTTGTATTTGCATTTTGGGCATTAAACTGAAATGGAACACCCCCATCATTGGTTATATTGCAGATAACCTCTGATGATGGACTTGAGACCATTTGAAAGCAAGCTGTTTGCCAATTCGATCCTGCATCCGAGTCAACATAATTTCTAACAACTCGTGATTGGTCACTATTTTCACAACGGATTCCATAATTAAGATTGCTGGCCCCTAGAAACTTTAATTCATCAAAATGATTGTTTGAAATCTCAGCCCCTAACTGACTTCTAATCAAAATGCCATTATTGACTTTCTTGAAGTAGTTATTTCTGATAATGGTCGTATTGTAAATTGGATTTTGATTGGTGAAATCTTCCACCACAATTTCATGCGTTTCATCACCAAGGGGGTTTAAAAATGAATTTTCTTCAATTAAAACCGGAGATGCGTCAGAATCCAAAAAATGAATTCCTTCACCAGCATAGGTGGAAAATACAGCTTCGGTCGGAGCCTGCGGCCGATTTCTCATTCCCCATGGGCAATGACAAGCTTTCCTTTCTTGCCTGAAGCTGACCTCAGGAAAAAGACCCCACTGGGCAAAAAGCTCAAGTTTTTCATCCCGCCGGTTTCGTAATACGCTACCAATTGCCCTGCGGTATTCACAATGCGAAAGGGTTCACTTAATGGGACGTAAACCGCTTCTCCATTGCTGGGGTTGGGCACCAGAATGAGGTTTTTGTTTTCATCGTACAAACCCGGACTGCGACTTGGGTGGTTGCCGTGCTCGTCAAGCACAAGTAAGCGAAACCAAGATTGAGTGGGGTCCAAATCAAAATCTGATTTAATGGCGATGGCAATGGTTGTGTCAAACCATTGAATATCATGAATAAAAGTAAATTCCCAAGTGTAATAAATGCCATGCCAAAACTGTACCCGGTCTTTGAGCACCATTTGAAAAATTAATGAGTTATGGTCTAAATTAATGCCTGTTAAGGCGGTAAAAGCTTCTGATCCATCTTTTGGGTAAAGGCGCCCGCTTAATACACCTTTTTCGTCAAAGACATTACGTAAAGTACACCATTCTTTTCGGTAGCTTAAACAAGTTTCACTGTCAATCTTGTATAAAAAGTCCATCGAACCATCCCTGATTTGGTCGTAGGTCATTACAAATTCCAATCCATCTAGAAACACTTCTCGAAAACGTAAAATAGCCCTGTCAGGTTTGGACACGGATTGGAAACTAATGTTTGAAAAATTCTTGGTAATGTCGTTTGGTAACGGGTACAGCTGAGTTTGTTTCAAGTCTAAATCAAACTCAACAAACGAAATATTATTCTGATGTTGTAACACACCTACAAATCGCCCATGGGTTCTCGAGAAAAATAGGGTCCTTAAGTTCTTGGTTTCGATCCCGTCTAGCTGATGGCCCACCGACAAGGAATCATGATCCATGAGGTTTAAGTGATGGTCAAGTGAAAGAAAATGAAATTGATAGCCTGAAGAATCGAGGAGAGGCGTGTAATACGAAACCTTAATTTCCTCTGGTAAAAAATCATAGAAAAGTTCTCGGTCATTGAAGGGTGGGTTGGTTTCAATGTTAAGGGATGCTTCGAAGTTAAACTGGTTTGAGTCGTATCCCAAACGGCCAATACCAAAATCATCGGTTAGGAAAAGGTAATTGTGGTCTTCGTTGATCTGAATGAACCTTGGTGAACCCACCATGTCCCTCCATATATAAGTAAATTCAAAGGTTATCAGGTCAACAGATCCAACCCAAGACTCTGTACGTAAATCTGACCGGTCATCAGAGTTTATGATAAGCTTGTTTCCGATTTTACCCACAATGGTAGGGTTGTTCAGGCCCTGGGTGGTGGTATAAATGGTATCAAGCAGCTGACCATGGCTTACCCCATAGCTCAACAGCAGCATGGAAAACAACACTTTAAGGTATAGCCAGCTTTTCGGTAAGTAGATTTCCATGGTGATCATTGAAGTGAATAAAAATCAAGCCCATTCCTGAATTAAGTTGAATAAACAAGGTATTTTTTTCATGACGGATAAGTTGACCTTGAAGATTGAAAACGGAGAATTCACCCTCAACTTTATCGCCTTTTTCATTGTGAACCTCCGCTTTATGTTCAGAAAAAGATAAGCTAAGTACGGTGTTTTCAGTCTTTGAAATTGCAAAAGCTTCCTTTGCTGTAATGGGTTGATTGTTAATTGTGTAATATACAAAATGGCTCATGCTGTTCCAATGCACACCTGTAAACACGGCCATGCCAGGGTCAAAATTCGGACAGTTGATATAATCCCCTCGTGTTGTTTGATTATCTGTGGCCCATTTTATTTCATCTTGAATCTCTTGTTCAACACGCTCAAGTGAATTGTTGTAGTGACCAATTCTATAATACATTCCTGGGTCGTTGCCATTTGAGTAATTGCCAAGATTGCCTCCCCAACATCCTATTTTCTGCGAAGCACCTCCGGCCGACGCGTCGGATTGGGTGCCATTACTCCACATGTTTACAAGAATGCGATAATTTACAGGCTTCCCGATGGAGCCAAAAACTTCAATATCTTCACAAGCCACATCAACCACATCATCTTCTTTGTTATCGAAACCTACCAAAACCACCCGGTCAACCCTTCGGCCAATGTTATTTGCTTGATGAGCTTTAGGAATTAAATCATTGTGAGTTGAGCTATTGTTACCTGGGTCACCAAGGACAACATAATCTTCCAATATAATGTCAGAACAAGAAACGGTAATTAAATCCCTTAGGTCAATAAGCATCTGGCGATGTGTGGACCAAAGAAGCTCTTTGATAACTTCTTGGTAATTACAATTGTCATCATCCTTACAATCAGCATAGTCGCTGATATCATATCTCCAATACTCATGGTCCAAGGAAATTACATCGATGATGTCTTGCAGCCCGTGGGTGAAAATTTCATTCTGAATGGTTTGACCATTCTTGGTACGCTTGTAACGTGGAAACATAACCAAGGCTGCAAGCTTATACTTTTCAGAGAGGAAAACCTCGAATTGAGTTGAGTTACTGTCAGGGTTTAGTTTATCGTTTAATTCCTCAATTCTGGTTAGAATATAGGTTAACGAATCATCTCTGAATTCCAAATCCAAATTGGCTGTGTCTTTCCAAATGTTTGGACAGCTTAAATACAGCTCCAAGTCAGCGGTGTCCGTTGAAATGTAAAATGCGGAAGTCCTTTGATAGGCGCCATTAAAAATAGGTGCATCTGTTCTACGGTCAATGACCAAACCAACTTCAAAAAACAGTTTTCTATCTTTGATGTATTCATAAAACTTAACAATCTCATCAATATTATCTTCTTGGGAAGATAGGTAGGTTCCGTTTGGCCCCTTTGGTGAAAGAAATGTCTGGATATCATAATCAGGCATGTATTGAATATCGTTAGCCATAATTTTGTTACGCTGATTAAGTTTTACCCAAATCGGAACGTTTAAACGTGTATGAACAATATCATCCATGCAGTTCTGATATATCCCTGTGGTCACCGGCAGTTGAAACGAGGGTACTAAATCGGTTGGAATTTCTTGTCCGAGGGCTGTAGAGTGAAAGGTTGCAGAAAGAAATAACGTCAATAATCTGTAAGTGGTGCTTGATAATAGCGGCTTCATTTTATTTTGATTCTTGGTTAGAGTAGGTGACGAAAGTCGTTTTTTTTTTTTTTTTTGACTTAAGCAAGTTTTTCTGTGCAGCCCTTCCTAAGTCTAAATGAGGATGTGCATTAATGACTCCTGATTCCTCCGACGCCTCGGTCGATTCCCCATTCCCGATTCCCGCTCTCGTCAGAGCCTACGGCCATCAGATTATAGTTGAGCGTTTATGGTTTAGAGATGGTTCATGTAGTGAACTTCAGGCAGGGTCATTACGCCTAATACCAAGTTCCTAATTCTTAGTACCCCAAAAGGCTGTTGGCTTTTAGCAATTATCGGTTGGCTAGCTTAGGTGTAAAAATGCTGAATATCAGGCTCCTAGTCACTAGTCATTCAGAGTTGATGGTTGAGGGTTTATGGTTGATAGAATTGTTGAGTCGTTGAGGCGTTGAGTTGTTTAGCTGTTGATGCCGTATTTTCTGGCAAGTTCAAGGTTCCTATTACCTATTTCCTAATACCCCACGCAGCTTTTCGCTTTTAGCTATTGGCTATTGGCTAAATTTGGTGGTAAGATGCTGGTTTTCAATCTATCCAGTCACTAATCACTAGTCACTAGTCACTCCTGTTGATTTGTTTAGGTGAAGAGTTTCAGGTAGAGTCAACCTCGGTTCCCGATTCCCAATTCCCAATTCCCGATTCCCTGACGGTGGGTCAAATATCACCAGCAAACGCCTAGTACCAATTACCTATTTCCTAGTACCCCAAAAGACTGTTGGCTAGCTTAGGTGTAAAGATCCTGAATATCAGTCCTTCCATCCAGTCACTAGTCACTAGTCACCCCCGTTGAGGCGTTTAGATGAAGAATTTCAGGCAAGTTCAAGATTCTATTTCCTATTACCTATTACCTAGTTCCTATTACCTAGTTCCTATTACCTAGTTCCTATTACCTAGTTCCTTTATACTTATTCTGAAAATTTCTCGTTACCTAAACATTTAAGCTTACTTTCAATGCCTTAATACTTACCCACTTTCCATGCTCAATTATCTACGCGCCCCGTTTTGCCTTCTTCTGGCCTGTTCTTTTTTTATAAATGCTTGTAAATCAGAAGATAAAGCTGAATTGAATCAAATTAACCCAGAATTCTCTTCTGAAATTCAGTCGTTTACAATGGGAGTGGTCTCCAATTCAGAGACCATTCAAATTCGTTTCCATAATCCTGAACAAGGAGTGCAGGTCAATGATCTTGAAGAAAAAAGCCTTTTTGAATTCTCTCCAAAAATTGAAGGAAAGGCCTATTGGTTAGACCGGTATACCCTTGAGTTTCGCCCATACCAAGCCCTGATCAATGGCCAAGTTTATGAGGCAGAATTCAAGCTGGGCTCTCTCCGCGAAGTTCCCAATGAACTCCAAACCTTAAATTTTTCAATTGAGGTCATACCTCAGCACATCTCACTTCACCTTGAAGGAATGAAGGCCTACGATGATCAAAACCTTGAAATTCAACAGGTAAAAGGCTCCTTGATTACTGCTGATTTGGCAGATTTTGAACAAGTTAGGCAAAGTTTAACCGCCAAAATGAATGGGAAACCCTATGCTCCAAAATGGAACCACCTTGAGAGCGGACTTGAGCATGAGTTTACCATTGACTCCCTGCCAAGAGGGATGGAGGAAGGCCACCTAATCTTTGAATTGGATGCCACCAAATTAGACCTCGAATACGCTTTGATTGACACCCTAACCATTCCGTCTTTGAATGATTTTAAACTGGTTCAGTTAAGAACCGAGTCGGGCCAAGAACAAAAGGTGGTTTTAAATTTTTCCGACCCGCTCAACCAAGGTCAAAACCTAAATGGTCTGGTTTATTTTGAATCCGGGCAGGCCGTTAACCTCAGAATCATAAACAATGAAATCCACGTTTTCCCAAACCAAAGAATGACCGGAACCCATGTGTTGGTGGTGAATGAAGCTGTTCAAAATTCGGCAGGTTATACCTTAAAAGAAACCAAAAAACACGGGATTGAGTTTACAACGGCCCTTCCTTCTGTAGCTCTGCTAGGCTCGGGAACCATCGTGCCCAAAAACGGAAAACTTCACTATCCGTTCAAGGCGGTTAATCTGCACAGTGTTCAGGTCAGAATCATTGAAATTTTTCCTCAAAACTTTGCCCAGTTCTTGCACAACAATGATTTGCAAGGGTCTAGAAACCTAGTGCAAGTAGGAAGACTGGTGGCCACTGAGAATGTGAAACTAGAAAGCGATAAGCCCATTGACTTAGGGGCTTGGAATAATTTCAGCCTTGACCTTTCCAAATACTTTAATGCCTCTCCAGGTTCAATGTATCGAGTGATTTTAGGTTTTCTTCCCGAACATTCCCTCTATCCTTGTTCCGAAGCCATATCTGATTTTCCAGAAGATTTGGAAGAGAAAATTTTAGAAGCCTTTGACGGTCAAACCCGAAACTACGGGTATTACAACGATAATTTTTATTTCTATCACCACGAATTCAATTGGAGCCACCGACAAAATCCTTGCAAAAAGGAGTATTACATGCGCGATCGTGCGGTGGGTAGAAATGTAATGGCTTCTGACATCGGACTAACTGTGAAAGGAGGTGATTCTAGGCATTTGCATTTCGCTGCAGCGGAAATTTCCTCAACCAAACCCATGTCCAAGGTCAAATTAACCGCTTATTCTTACCAAGGTTCAGAATTGGGTTATACCGAAACAGACCGGAATGGGATGGCCAGTTTAAGATTGAGTGCTGCTCCTTACTACGTTAAGGCTGAAAAGGATAATGATTTCACCTTGGTTCGTACCGATGATGGCTCAGCCTTGTCAATGAGTATGTTCAATACAGGTGGAGTGAAGCTTAAACGAGGATTAAACGGGTTTATTTATGGTGAAAGAGGGGTTTGGAGGCCTGGGGATACCGTGTTCCTGAATTTCATATTAGAAGATCAATTAGGAACCCTTCCGAAGGGACATCCTGTAAGTCTTGAGGTATTCGGTCCGGAAAACGATTTGGTTCACGAAATGGTTCAGGTTCGGCCTGATGGCAATATCTTTCCCTTTCATTTTGCTACAGATCCAAACGCTAAAACCGGTAATTACTTGGCCAAAGTTCATGTGGGAGGTGCCACTTTTACCAAGTCTCTTTCCATTGAAACCGTAAAACCAAACCGGCTTAAAATTGAACTTGATTACCCGGATGAAGTCATGGAAGCGGATAACCTAAAATCTATGAACTTCATGGCAAGGTGGCTGCACGGGGCAGATGCTCCTGGCTTAGAAGCAAAGGTTAACCTGGTATTGAAAACTTCTCAAAAGGGATTTGAAAATTATCCTGATTTCCAGTTCTCAGATCCTGCTAAGCCGTTCTATGATCAAGAAAAGGAGGTTTTCTCGGGTGTGCTAAATCAAGAAGGAAAAACCAGTTTCACACCAGAAATTGAATTGAGCGAAGAGGCTCCTGGCCTTATGGAGGCTAAATTTTCTTCCAGGGTTTTTGAAAAAGGAGGTGGCTTTAGCATTGCTCGTCAAACCATTACCTATTCGCCTTATAATGGTTATGTAGGGGTGAATGTTCCGGAAGGTAAAGGCTGGAGAGGAGCCATTTTTGGAGATAAAGACAATTACGCAGGCTTGGTGGCTCTTGACGCTCAAGGCGGAAAAAGAAAAACCAAGGTTTTGGTTGAAGTTTACAACCTCGGATGGAGGTGGTGGTGGGATGGTTCAAGAACCGAGAACCTAGCAGACTACATCCGCAATGAGTCTAGGTACCGAATCATGGTTGATACCCTTGAAATTGACGGAGAGGGAAGCGTTAACCTTAAAACCAACCGGAACTATTGGGGACGAAGAATGATACGTGTAACCGATTTGGAAACTGGGCATTCGACCGGTGAAATTTATTATAATTCGTATTCCTACTGGTGGTCAGATCCTTCAGCTGAAGGTCCGGGAGGCGCTGAAATGTTGAGCTTTTCAACCCCGAAAACAGAATATGCCATTGGAGAGGAGGTTAAGGTGAATCTTCCTGCAAATTCACAGGGAAGGGCTTTGGTAAGCTTAGAAACTGGCTCTGAATTGGTGGATTGGTTTTGGGTGAATCTTGAAGATCAATCGGAAATTACTTTCAAAACCACCCCAGAAATGAGTCCGAATGTGTACATAAATATCTCCCTTATCCAGGGTCAAGATGGAATGAATCCTGACAAGCCCCTTAGAATGTTCGGGGTGCAAGACATTCGCGTGGTAAATCCTGAAACCAAATTGCTTCCTAAAATTGCATTGAAAGAGGTTTTAGAACCTGAATCACCCTATGAGGTAGAGGTTACTGAAGAGAACGGAAAATCTATGTGGTATACACTGGCCGTGGTTGATGAAGGGCTTTTAGATCTAACGGGTTTTCAAACTCCGGATCCTTGGAACCATTTTTATGCCCGTCAAGCCTTAGGCATTCGATCTTGGGATATGTACGCGCATGTAATGGGTGGTTTCGTAGGTGAAATGGCCGGATTATTAGCGGTGGGTGGTGGTGCAGATCTTGAATCTGCTGAGTCCAAAAAATCGGCCAACCGATTCAAACCCGTGGTTCGTGTTTTGGGGCCCTTTAAACTCAAGCCTGGTGAAAAAGCAAAGCATAAGCTTACCATGCCCAATTATATCGGTTCGGTACGCGTAATGGTGGTAGCCTCCGGAGAAAATAAATCCTATGGATCAAGTGAGGAAACTCGTCCGGTACGCAAGCCCCTAATGGTTCTAGGAACCCTTCCCAGGGTATTGAGTCCGGGGGATGTTTTAAATCTGCCTGTAACCCTATTTGCCATGGAGAAGCAAATTAAGCGGGTTGACCTTAAGGTAGAAGGCTCCGAGCTTTTGGAAATATCCGGCGGAAGCCGAAAAATAATCTTCACAAAAACCGGCGAGCAAGTGGTTCAAGTAGGAGTGAAGGTGGCTGAAAAAATTGGGCAAGCCAAGGTGGTGATAGAGGCTAGCTCTGGAGGTGAAAAGGCACACCATGAAATAGACATTGAGGTTAGACTTCCTTCACCAGCCATTTCAGATTTAGAGTCCATTGCCCTTGAACCCGGACAAAAATATGAGGCAACCCTTTCCCCGAAAGGGATGGAAGGAACCAACTTTGCCGTTGTAGAGCTTTCAACCATTCCTCCTGTGAATTTAGATTCTAGGCTTTCCTATCTAATCAGGTACCCTTACGGTTGTGTAGAGCAAACTACATCCTCGGTTTTTCCTCAACTATATGTAAAAGACCTTAAATATTTATCGGAATCAGAAAAGCTTGAAATTGAATCGAATGTCAAGGCAGGTATTGATCGGTTGAGGAATTTTCAACGTTCAGACGGCGGACTTTCTTACTGGCCAAACATTGACCAGCCCGCCAATGAATGGGGAACAACCTATGCAGGGCATTTCTTCTTAGAAGCCAAGGCTCAAGGCTATAAAATTCCGCCAGGAGTTCTTGAAAATTGGATTAAGTTTCAAACCAACCGAGCCAATCGCTATACCCGAAATCAGGATTCGGAAGGCTATAATTACGGGTATACGGAAGACTTTATTCAAGCTTATCGACTGTTTACTTTAGCACTTGCCGAAAAGCCTGCCATGGGTGCCATGAATAGATTGAGAAGCCAAAAAGGGCTTGCCAATTCGGTTAAATTCAGGTTGGCCGCGGCTTATGCCATGGCCGGACAAAAGGAAATTGCTAAGGAATTAATTCGTGGATTGGATGTTGAAGTAAATGTTTATTCAAGGCATGGAAGAAGCTATGGATCAAGCCTTAGAGACAGAGCGATGGCCGTTGAAGCCCTGGTGATTCTCAGGAATTTCTCATTGGCCCGCCATGAAATTGAAATCATTGCAAAGGCCTTAGGAGAAAAAAACTGGTATTCAACCCAAACCACGGCGTTTAGTCTTTTGGCACTTTCAAAATTTGCCAATATGGACGGACTTGAATCATCCATGGTTTATACCCTTAAATCATCCCAAAAAACAGATCGGGTAAATTCTACCCACCCGGTTTCAACCCATGAACTAAGTTTTGATCAAATGAATCCAATGAAATTGGAAATTGAGAATACAGGGCAAGGGATTGTTTTCCTACAGGTTAAAAATCAAGGAAATCCGGCGAGGTACGAGACCCAAGCCATTTCTAGAGGCCTAGACCTAAATGTTACCTATTTAGACAACGACGGTCAAAGGCTGAATGTAAAAGAAATCAGTCAGGGCACAGATTTCATGGCCGTTGTAACGGTGAGAAACCTAAGCAATCAATCCTTGAATGAACTTGCCATTAATCAATTATTCCCTTCCGGATGGGAAATTCGAAACGCAAGACTTGACGGACTTGATTTTTATACAAATGACACCCGTCCAGTGTATGAAAACATTTTAGATGACCGGGTTTACACCTTTTTTAACTTGAGCGAAGGTGAATCTAGAAAATTCTATTATCGTTTGAATGCTAGCTATCAGGGTAGCTATTATTTACCGCCTGTGGTAGCCGAGGCCATGTACGATGATAAGATTTTCGCAGCCACCCCTGGAGTAGAAATTGAGGTGATTTCAATCAGTGATGTTCAGCCTTAATCCGAAGAAATTCCTAATGAAAAACCCTGTTAAGGCCGTGATTTTGGCCTTGGCGGGGATTTTTTTGGTGCTTTATGTTTTTTCACTTCCACAGGAATTGTTTAAAAAAGACCATTCAACAGTGGTGTTTTCTAGGGAAGGGGAGCTTTTAGGAGCCAGCATTGCATCGGATGGCCAATGGAGGTTTCCGGTAATCGACTCGGTTCCAAGGAAACTGGAAACCTGTGTTCTAACCTTTGAGGATCGGCATTTTAGGAAGCATCCGGGGCTTAACCCAATTTCCTTATGGAAGGCCTTTTTAACCAATCGGAAAGCGGGTGAAATCAAGCGGGGTGGCTCTACCATTACCATGCAAGTGATCCGTCTTTCAAGAGAAAATCCACCCAGAACCTATTTTGAGAAAATCAAGGAAATCGTTCTGGCTACCCGACTTGAATGGAGGTATTCAAAAGACAGAATTTTAGAATTATACCTGTCTCATGCCCCTTTCGGGGGAAATGTTGTGGGACTTGAAACGGCATCTTGGAGGTATTTTGGTCGACCTTCCAATCAATTATCATGGGCTGAATCAGCCTTTTTGGCGGTGCTACCAAATGCTCCAGGCCTTTTGCATCCCGGAAGGAATCGAGACGCCTTGGTGGCAAAACGAAACCGGTTATTGGGAGATTTGTATTCCCTGGGAAAAATAGACTCAATCACCCATGCTTTAAGTCTTTTGGAAACCCTTCCTGAAAAGCCCAAACCCTTGCCCAACCATGCCCTTCATTTGGTTCAAAGATTTATGGGGCAAGAGAATTTAGTACATACCACCCTTCAGAATTCCATTCAGGAGAAAATTTATCGAATTGGGGAGGTTTATGGAGAAAAATATTCTGGAGAGGAAGTCCATAACATGGCCATATTGGTTATGGATGTTGAGACGGGTGAGGTTTTAGGCTATTTAGGAAACTCTCCAAACGCCAGTCTAAATAATGAGAGATTTGTGGATATGATACCCGCAAAAAGGTCTTCAGGATCGATCTTAAAACCTTTTCTTTTCACCGCCCAAGTTCAGGCCGCCGAGATAACCCCTGACGGATTAGTAGCAGACTTGCCTACCAACTATGCGGGATACACCCCAGAGAACTACAACAAAACCTATGCAGGAGCAATTTCTGCTGGCAATTCCTTGGCAAAATCACTGAATGTACCTGCCGTACGCGCTCTGAAGAAGTATGGGGTATCTTCTTTTCTACACGATTTGAAAAGCATTGGATTTACAAGCTTTGAGCATTCAGCCGATCATTATGGTCTGAGTTTGATTCTGGGCGGGGGTGAGGTGAGCTTGTTTGAAGCAGCCGGGGCTTATGCATCTCTTGGAAGAATTTTAAACCGTTTTACCCAAGACCAGGCCCAGTATAGAAAAGAAAGCATTCATCCGCCTAGTCTTCTCATAGATGAAAATAGCCAGGCAGAAACCTATACTAGAAGCACTCCCTTTCAGGCCGGTGCCATTTGGCATTGCCTTGAAGTTTTGTCGGAATTAAAACGTCCGAGAGAAGAGAACGGACATGAAAAGTTTTCCTCCCACCAAAAAATTGCTTGGAAAACAGGCACGTCATTCGGCCATAGAGACGCTTGGTCCATCGGTTTAAATAAGGATCTTTTGGTGGCCGTATGGGTTGGAAATGCAGATGGAGAGGGGAGACCCGGTCTTACCGGAACCAGTAAGGCAGCCCCAATAATGTTTGAGGTCTTCAGGCACTTGCCGGGCAAAGCCTGGTTTCAAACCCCCTACGACGATTTAGAGATGCGTGAAATTTGCACGAAATCTGGGTATTTGGCCGCACCCCATTGTCCGGAAATAGACAGCCTTTATCTACCTAGAACCGAAAAGACCTATCCGGCTTGCACCTTTCACAAGCTCATCCACCTAAATGAAAACCAGAATCGAAGGGTAAATGCTGCCTGTTACCGGGTTCACGATATGGTTTCGAAAGCCTGGTTTCAGTTACCTCCGGCCATGGAATGGTATTATACTCGACAACATTCAGACTATAAAAAAGTACCCCCATTTTTGGAGTCTTGTCAAGAACAAGAAAGATCAATGGCCATTCTTTACCCTGAAAAGGGATCCATAATTTACATCCCAAAAGTCCAGGAGGGCAGGGAGGGAGCCATGGTTGCGGAAGCCACCCACCGAAGATTAAATACAACCATTTATTGGCATTTAGATCAAACATACCTGGGAAGCACTCGTACCCTTCATAACTTAGACATCCTTGTAAAACCCGGCAACCATACTCTCTCTTTGGTGGATGAATATGGGAATACCCAGGAGGTTAATTTTCAAGTGGAGTAAGCCAGCTTCCCCAGGCCTGCGAATGTGAAGAATCTGGCACCCTAGAGAAATGAAAGTCTGTAAGGGTAAGAGCAGGCTTGATTTGGTCCAAGATCATCGTCCCTTTCGGGTTGCAATCAACCTTCTCGTTTTGATCTAGACGGCATACGCCCAGGGCGCATGCTGACATCACGGGGTGGCCCGCCCGGTTAAAAAGACGTTATCCGCCTGAGGCGGATAAAATGTATGGGTGGAATTATTTGGTTAGGGATTGGTGCCTATGCTTTGGATTTAACCTGAAAAGTTTCGTCCGTCCGGGGTGCGCAGTAGGCAATATCCGCCTTGTTGATTGGACTGATTCGAGTTACTCAACCCTTTTTGGGTGCAATCAACCTTCTCGTTTTGATCTAGACGGCATACGCCCAGGGCGCATGCTGGTATTATGGGGTAGGGTGTTGGGTTAAAGAGACGTTATCCGCCTGAGGCGGATAAGGGATTGTTGAAATTATTTGGTTAGGGCAGAGTGCTAGGGACGTTGGTTTAATCCCTAAGGTTTCGTCCGCCTCAGGCGGACGATGTCTTTTTAACCATTGACCCCCCCACACACCCATCCGTCCGCCTCAGGCGGACGGTGTCTAAGCCAGATGGTTGACTGCTAGCCTTTACCAAACAGTAGGGCGCTCCGCGATTTTACCTAGCAGGTATGCGTCTTAGGTGGATAAGAGGGCGGGTGAAATTCGTTGGCAACAAGCTGGAAAAACATTCGCTTTAAGCTGAAACAATCGTTACCTTTGATTAAATCCTTCTCTTATGGACCTACAAACAAGAAAACTTGAGTTCATTCAGGAATTCCTTAAATTATCTAGCGAAGAAGCTATTACAAAGTTTGAAGCCTTGCTTAAAAAACAAAAGGGAGATCAAGAAAATCCTTTTTCACAAGAGGAGTCTATTGAACGGGTAATGCAATCGGAAGCTGATTTTGAAAGGGGTGACGTTAGAACCACGGAGCAGTTGCTGAATCGATTTCAAAAATGAAATGGACAATTCTATGGTCAAGCTTTGCTGAAAAGCAAATCGCCGGAATTCATTCCTTCTATATTGATGAAGCCTCTCCAAAAGTAGCTAAGAAAATTACACAAGGTCTAATTAAGGCTCCGAGCATCCTACTCAAAAACCCTAAATTAGGTCAGATTGAGCCATCGCTTATCGACTTGAAAATTGAATATCGTTACATCCTTTATAAAACTTATAAAATTGTTTACCGCCTGAACATGGAAAACCGCCAAATTAGGGTAGTAGACGTATTTAACACGAGGCAGAACCCCAAAAAGCTAAAACGGAACAAGTAATAGCAGTTGCCAACTTCGACAAAGTCACATAACCACAAGACTTTACAAGCAAAATTTGGATTTGGAATATTTGTAGACCACATTTCAAATCTCAGGAGTGAATACCTGGTATAGCTGAAGATATTCTTCTGATGTAGGGAGTGCCAATGGCGCGGATTTAAAACCAGAGATTTCGTCACCAGTCTTGGCCTGCAGCAGGCAATTATCCGGCCCATGATTGATCTGAATCAAGTTACTCAACCCTTTTTGGCTGCAATCAACCTTCTCGTTTTGATTTAGACGGCATACGCCTAGGGCGCATGCAGGTATTATGGGGTGGGGCTTTGGGTTAAAGAGACGTTATCCGCCTGAGGCGGATAAGTGGTGAGGGTGGAATTATTTGGATAGGGCTTGGTGTCAATGCTTTGGATTTAACCTGAAAAGTTTCGTCCGTCCGGGGTGTGCAGTGTGACGGGGCAGGCAGGATAAGTGGGTAGGTCCCGGTGGATCATACATATTTAACCGCCATAGA
>CAKZPI010000013.1 GCA_937139155.1 uncultured Flavobacteriales bacterium | reverse complement strand
CGCTTTTGGCTAATTCAGGACATAAGGCACTCATTTTCAGCTCATCCAGTCACTAGTCACTAGTCACCAGTCACCCCCATAGCCTCGATTCCCGATTCCCAATTCCCGATTCCCAATTCCCTGACGGTGGGTCAAATATTACTAGCAAAGGCCTAGTACCAAGTCCCTATTTCCTAATACCCCAAAAACACTATCTTGCTCATGTGATCCAATACAACGATTATTTCCCCTTTGGTATGAGCATGGCTCCCCGCTCTGGAATGGCGGCTAATGAGGGGTATAGGTATGGGTTTAACGGAATGGAAGGTGATCAAGAACTCAAAGGCCCTGGAAACTCCTATGACTTTGGAGCAAGGATGTATGACCCGAGGATTGGAAGGTTCTTTGCGATAGATCCGTTGGCTAGTGAGTATCCATGGAACTCTCCTTATGCTTTTTCTGAGAATCGCGTTATCGATGGGATAGAATTAGAGGGTTTAGAGGTTTTATTGCTTGGAGGCCAAAGTTCCGGGGGCATTGGATTAGCTGGAGGAGGTGAAGGAGGTATTATAGCTGATTATAATAAATTCGGAGGTGAAGGAGATGGTTACCAGCTTATGGAAACAAACGATTTAGACTGGATTAGAGCAAATGACTAGTATGATATTTTCTTCTGGGGTCAATGTGATTTTGTTAAACCAATTCAAGTATTTGGGTCTTGTTATTTTTCTCTTATTATTCTTTTCATGTTCTAAAAATGACTCAACTTATAGGGACTTCAACGTATTAAATGGTAATATTTACATTGTGAATTCTAATAAAGAATTAGATACTTGGCATATCATAGAGTTACAATGTGTAAATGCATGTGATTCATTAACTATGGAAAAATCATTTTATAATTTCAGAATAATAAAATTTGTTGGCAATGATTTAATTATTATCAACTCACCAAAAGACCCGCCAGGTGATATTAATTTGCAGGAAATTTATAATTACCCCACCAACAAGTATATATTTAGCAATGGTAAACTAGTTTCTATGTTAAACCTTACGGGAGGAGAGGTAAAAAAAAGGATAATAATTGAGAGAGTCTCCAGCAACTTTAATGAAGAGTACTTTAATTCTTTAAAGGAAAAATTTATGCCTAATTCCATTAGGTCTATCAATCGGAAATTAAATAAGAAATGGATTCCCTCTATACCGGCCAATAATGAATAATTGGAGATGGTGTCCCGTTTTCGTGTCTGAAAGGTCCTTTTTTTACTGGGCAACCCTTAAAGAATGTTAAAATAAACCGTTACGATAAAATCAGTGCGTTGTCGCCACCCAAACAAAACACTATCTTGCTGATGGGGTCCAATGGCTAGCGAATATACAATTACTCGATATCAGTTAAAGGGTTTTACCTTATCTGGGAGAGTTGCCTCACAGGGTTCAACGTCAGGAGGAGGAACCCAGATTTTAGGCATTAAGTCGAAATTGTTCAACCCAAAGACCCTTGGCACAACTTTCTAGGAATGCGGAATTTTGAATTGGAAATTTTTAAGTACCTGAATCAAGAAGGGTCAAACTTTAAATCTGGACCGGAATTGGTTCAGGCAGCCATAAAGCTTTCAGTATATCCAAAAATTGATGTAGACGAGCTTTTTGTTTATTTAAGAAATAGGAATGATTTCAGTTCTTGGAAGGTGGATCTTTACAGTTCATACGAAACTGAAAGATTGGAATCAGGAGAATATGTGCTTTACGAATGCAATAGGGGTAACATTATAAAAAAAAGGGTTTTCACTTCGTTGGAAGAGTTTCAAAGATTTAAGGCTGAGTTCTTAACGAACCTTTGGAATACTAACGTTTCAATTATTTTAAACGAACCCCAACCTAATATTTTAGATAAGCTTCATATGTGGATTAAAGGATTCAGTAAAAAACTTTTCAGCTGGAATAAATCAAAATGATATTGGCTACACATTTGGGTAACCCTCAAAGAATGTTAGAATAAACCGTTCTTTAAAAGGAGCATATCTGTAAATGACTGAGCAAAACCATAGTGACCTTTTGGCCTAACCCCTTTAATACCAGCGGCGCAAAAACCATCAACTTCAACCTCTCAGACCCCTATATTGAACTACGCATCCGCCACGGAGGTGTCTCAGGTAGAACCACCTTCACCATTGACAACCTGGAGCTCGCCACCCTTGTAGCCACCCAAACAAAACACTACCTTGCTGATGTGATCCAATACAACGATTATTTCCCCTTTGGTATGAGCATGGCTCCCCGCTCTGGAATGGCGGCTGATGAGGGGTATAGGTATGGGTTTCAAGGGCAGGAAATGGATGATGAGATTAAAGGGGAAGGGAACTCAGTAAACTACAAGTACCGCATGCATGACCCTAGAATCGGAAGGTTCTTTGCGATAGATCCGTTGGCTGCTAAATACCCGCATTACTCAACATACTCCTTTAGTGGTAACAAGGTGATTCATCGTGTTGAGATCGAAGGGCTGGAAGACGGAAGAATCCAAACGCACTCTGGAGACTTGGGTATACGGAGGCTTAATAAAGCAAGGATAGACCATATTTCAAAGGAGGAATATATAGAGATTCATAACATGAAGGGGCTAGCTGTAGCTGCTGTCACAGGTTTGGTTGCAAGTTACCTTAGCCCAGTACCTGGTGATGAATTGATTGTCACCAACCTATTAATAAGAACGTTCTCTGCCACGGTAGATGCAGCATCTCAGGTTGGGGCAGGAGGAGATTTCGATCTGACAGGGCCGGTATTGAGCTTTGTGACCATGAAGCCTTTTGCAAAGGAGGGGATTGATGCCATGGTAGATTTTAATTTTAAAAATGGCCTACGCACCCCTTTTTACAGCTCCAACTTTGAAAATAATAATAAACGTTCGAGTGAAACAATGATAGATTTTGGTTTTGGTGCTGGCAAGGCTTTTGGCCTTAAGAGACTACCCAGACAGATCTCCAGAGCACCAATGGGTCGTGTTGTTCCTGAAGCATTCGGAACTGGATTCCAAAACTTCGGTAGTGAACTAATAAAGAGCTCATTTAACAATGGGAAAGAAGAGGATAATCATCTGAGCCCACCTCCTTCAATCAGGCAGGATAACACCAAAATCGAGATTCATCAAATCGATACTGATGAATTAATGGAGAACCCATAAATTAACCTTGTGAGCAGAGAAAAAAGAAATACAATTATTGTAATTATAATTACAATAATTATACTAATCGTACATTATTTCAATTCGAAAGATAAACTAGCAAGAGTACGTGCTAACTCAGCTACTCTTTATGCTACCATTATTGATTTAAGTGGGTGTTACCGCACAAGCAATTGCATTGATTTTGAGTATTATTGGAATGATAAAAGATACACAGGTTCTTCCAGTGTTTATCTGAAGTGGGCGAACTTTTGTGAACGACATAATGAATGTAAGAACAGAGATTTGAGAATAATGATAAACAAGAAAAAACCTGAAGAATTCATCGTTTATCTAGATACATTATATTATGAAAACGGTGAAATTTACGTTATTTTTGATTAGTATAATGCTGGGCTGTTGAGCAATGAGATTATCTTTAGCACTTTACAAAAAATTAATGCCTTACAAAGAAGCTGCTTAAAACTCACGAGTTTAAAAACTAATACTAACATGTGAAAAATGCCTTTATAAAAGCCCATAGGGGTCGCTGCCAAAGCCAGGAGATGGATGATGAGCTAAAAGGCAAGGGGAATTCCGTGAACTATAAATACCGAATGCATTACCCTAGGTTAGGTAGGTTCTTTGCGGTGGATTCTTTACCCCACCCAATTTTCATCAGGATTTTTATGCGTACAGATTACTGCAAATACCTGAACAATATTCAATTTTTGATTGACTTTATAATGAATAAGATACGGAAACTTTTCAACCTTTACACAACGTACGTTTTTGTATTTAACTTGAAATAAAAGCGCATCATTTTCGAGTGATTTAAGTGTTTTTTTAGCAGCCTTGTAGAAACGTTTTCCTAACGACTTTTGTTTTTCTTTGTAATAGTTTACGGCTTCTTGAATCTCATCAGCTACAGCATCGTTTAAAATAACGTTGAAATGGTGTTTATTCACGATTTAATGCTTGACTTTGCTGTCTAAATCATCCAAAGGGAAGAAATCTTCATCTTTAGCGTTCTTGATGCGTTTAAGAACAATCTCTTTATGCCATTGCGGAACATCAAAATCCTCTGTTTGATTTACGGTTATATTACCAAAGTTCTTAGAGAGAAATTCTATGAGTTTATCAAACTTGCTATCGGGAACGTTTATGGTTACATGTACTTGTTTCATGGCTTTAGGCTAATTTTTGTCTGGTGGAGGAAAGCTGATAAGACTGTAAAAGAGAATCTACTACTTCTAAAATAGTAGCTCTTTGATGTTTGTCTATATTCTCCATAAGCTCCAGACGATATAACATTTTCTTATCTCTAATAGGAAAAGAAGTGCTTCCCGCTAAGTAATCTAAAGAAACATCTAAAGCATCCGCAATCCTTTTAGCAATTTCGACAGAGGGTGTAATCTCATCCCTTTCATATTTACCAATTACCGCCCCAGATGTTCCCACAGTTTTACCCAAAGCATCTCTAGAGAGACCATTTTCTTTTCTTAGTATAGCCATTTTTTTTTCCTAATCCCATAACCTATAAGTTATTAAAAACCTTCAAAAGTCAACGTTCATGTAAATATAGTTCATTTAAAGGTTAAAAACAAAACGTAAAATTTTGCTTTTTCATTTACTTATCCCTTCGATTTGTAATCTAACCTTAGGGGGGAGCGACAGAAAATACGAGGATGAACCAGATCATCAAAGAAGACCATTTGAAATGTCGACCGAAAAATCTAACCCCGCCAAGCACGCGACAAAGGGTGTGCCAACTAGAGCGCCAAGGGACTGTCACTAGTCACTCCTGTTGAGGCGTTGAGTCGTTGAGGTGTTGAGGCGTTGAGTCGTTTAGGTGATGAGTTTCAGGCAGAGTCAAACCTCCTAGTTCCCATTACCTATTTCCTAGTACCTCAAAAGGCTGTTGGCTTTTAGTTATTCGCTGATTAAGGCTTTAAAATGCTCATTTTCAGCACATCCAGTCACTAGTCACTAGTCACTAGTCACTCCTGTTGAGGCGTTGAGTTGTTTAGATGAAGAGTTTCAGTCAGAGGCAAACCACCTAGTACCAAGTGCCTATTCCCTAGTACCTCAAAAGGCTGTTGGCTTTTGGCTGTTTCCTTTTGGCTAATTCAGGATATAAGACACTCATTTCCAGTACATCCAGTCACTAGTCACTAGTCACTAGTCACTCCTGTTGAGGCGTTGAGTCGTAGAGGTGTTGAGTCGTTGAGGTGTTGAGGCGTTGAGTTGTTTAGATGAAGAGTTTCTGGCAGAGTCAAACCTCCTAGTTCCCATTACCTATTTCCTAGTACCTCAAAAGGCGGTTGGCTTTTAGCTATTCGCTGATTAAGGTTTTAAAATGCTCATTTTCAGCACATCCAGTCACTAGTCACTCCTGTTGAGTCGTTGAGGTGTTGAGTCGTTGTGGCGTTGAGTTGTTTAGGTGAAGAGTTTCAGTCAGAGGCAAACCACCTAGTACCAATTACCTATTTCCTAGTACCTCAAAAGGCTGTTGGCTTTTAGCTATTCGCTGATTAAGGTTTTAAAATGCTCATTTCCAGTACATCCAGTCACTAGTCACTAGTCACTAGTCACTCCTGTTGAGGCGTTGAGATGTTTAGGTGAAGAGTTTCAGATAGAGTCAACCTCGGTTCCCGACTCCCAATTCCCGATTCCCGCTATCCTGACGGTGGGTCAAATATTACTAGCAACCGCCTAGTCCCAAGTGCCTATTCCCTAGTACCTAAAACCGCTGTGGCCGGTTGCTTAAATTCAGACTTTTTTGATCCTAGCCAGGATTTTAGCCAATGTGCCGAAGCCTTTAAGGTTCTTTCATTCGTTCGGTAATTCACATGCACCAGGCCGAAACGTGGCTTATTCCCGTGAATCCACTCTACATTGTCTGTGAGCGACCAGAAGAATATTCCTTTTAAGTCCACCCCTTGATGCATTGCTTTCTTGGCAAAAAACAGGGTTTCTTTTATGTACTTCACCCGTTTTGGGTCTTCAACCCGACCCAATTGCAACTCGTCTTTCAAAGGAATTCCGGTTTCTGAAATGTATAAGGGGGGTAGGTTTTTGTAGGATTTTAAGCGGACCAAAACCTCGTAAACGGCTCTGGGATAAATTTCCCAACCCATGGCATTGTAAAGCTTCCCTCTGCTTTCAGCTGTTTTAAGTTGGGCTTTAATGAATGGAATGTACCATTTATGCTCAACCATGAGACGAGTATAGGTCTGAACCCCTATGAAATCAAAGTCTACCTGAATCTCAAACTTGTCATTTGGCTCCATGTACTTCTTGATTTTCTTAAGCCATGGCAAGGCCTCGTAGGGGTAATCAAGCCCTAATGCAGGCTCTAGAAAAAGTCGGTTCATCAGGGCGTCTACCCGTGCATTGGCTTTGAGGTTTGATCCTTTTAAGCTGGGTACATGAACCGGCATCATGGAAAGTGCAGTTCCTATTTCGGCCTTGGAGTCTATAGACTTCATTCGACGAAAGGCTCTTCCTTGGGCCAATAAAATGTGGTGAATGCATGGCAAAAAATTCCTCATCCCTTTTCTCCCAGGGGCATGTACTCCTAGAAAATGACCAGCTCCAGCCACCACTGCGGGTTCATTGAAAATAAACCATTTGCTAACGTAGGCCGAAAACAGTTGCATGCATATTTCAGCAAAATCTGAAAATGCTTCTACCATGTCTCTATTGGTCCAGCCACCTTCTTCTTCCAAGGCTTGTGGGTGGTCCCAGTGGTATAGGGTAACCCAAGGTTCTAAGCCTAGATCTTGGCAAGACTTTAGCAAGTTTAGGTAAAAGTCAAGGCCTTCGTGGTTTAAATCACCTCTTCCGTTGAGTTGTAACCTCGACCAAGAAATGGAGAGCCGAAACTCTTTTAGTCCAAGGGTTTTGGCTATTTTCAGGTCTTCTTGAAACTTCTCATAAAACCCATTGCCCATTTTTAAATCCTGCAGTACGGGCTTCTTTCTTAAGAAATGCTCCCAATTGGATAAGCCCGCTCCTTTTCGATTAAGCTCTCCTTCAATTTGAAGGGCGGAACAGGCGGAACCGAATTTGAAATTCAGCGGAAAATCAGATCGGTCGGGAATTTTAAAAGATTTAGGCATAGGAATAAGGCGAATTAGCATTCAAGGCCTCATAGCCAGATTCTGCATTTATAATCTTGATGAGTTCTTCAATCATGCTAGGTATGGGGTCCCTCCAAGAATAAACCGCTGCTTTGCCGTTTTCAATCCAGTTTTTAACCTCAGGTAGGTAAGCCTTCTTTAGTTTTGGAATGTTGGTTACCCCAATCTGAGCCAAGGCATGGGCGTTGGACTTTTGTTCGTATTGCCCTTTCATAGGCACCATTAGCAGTTTTTTGTTCATGTATAAAACCTCTGAACTCAAGGCAAAACCACCAGCCGAAATAACCCCAGTAGCTCCTGCCAAAGCTTTCAAAAAGGGCTCTTCTGATATGGGCTGAAAATGGCAGTTTTTCAAGGCAAAAGGAATTTTTGATTTCTTGGTAAAGACCTTGAATTTTATGGATGGAATCTCTTTCAACACCTTATAAACCTTATCATCTGAATAAGCCGGTAGGTAAACCAAATAATACCCTTGGTCACTTACCTCTAAGTTTTGTATTTCTTGACGAATCAGGGGCTGAAAGTGCTGATTTGAATAAGGAAGGTAGGTGATTGGGAATAGGTACTTAGCCGGGGCCATGTTTTTTAGAACCATCTGGGTTACCGGGTCTATTTTTTTTGGCTTGGGCGTGGCGGAATGAATCAATGAGGCTTGATTGCTCATGTGAACCACGGGTACCTTTCTGAGTTTTCCGGCCCAGGCCGAAATGGGCTCATAATCTGAAATGATCAAGGCGTACCCAGATATATCCAAGCTTTTGATTTCGGAAAGTAAGGAGGTAAAGTCTAGCTTTCCGAGGGTTTCTGAATAGTCAATGCCTCCGTTTTTTCCGAAGGCCAAATCAAGTCCCTTTACTTTGAACTTAGGCTCTATGGGTAATTTTATCTCAGAAAGATTGCCAGAAACCAGAAGGTCTACCTGAAAATGCTCTTGCAATGCTGGGAGCATCGCCCTGGCCCTGGCAACATGTCCGTTTCCTGAGGCCTGAACTCCGTATAAAATTTTCATCAAGCCACAAGGGTCTTAAAGTCACTTACCATTTTTTCAAACAGCTCCTCGGTGCTAAGGTAGGCCGAGCTTTGTGGTACGCGAATGGACTTGGCCAAGAGGTCGTCTTGGTATCGGTAAAGCGACCATTTTCCTTCGTGGTATTCGAGGGCCGAAAGATGCTCTACCCAATCGCCCGAGTTCAGGTAGGTGAGTTTCGACGATTTGGTGTCCATGTTGCGTATTTCGGGCTGGTGTATATGACCGCAAACCACGTAGTCATAGTCGTTTTCACGGGCTATATCGGCAATGGTTTCTTCAAAATCATTGATGTATTTAACGGCAGATTTCACTCCGTTTTTCACTTTCCGCGAAAGCGACATCTTTTCTTTACCAAAACGCTCAAGCCACTTGTTTACCACGCAATTGGTGTAAATCAGAAGGTCGTAGCCTACTGAACCAAGTCTGGTTAACCATTTTGAATATTGCATGGTTACGTCAAAAACGTCTCCATGGAAAAACCAAGCCTTTTCATGGCCCAGTTGTAGGAGCTTCTTATTCACCAATTCGAAGCTTCCAAATTTCAATCCGGTGAATTTTCGAAGCATTTCATCATGGTTTCCGGTAATGTAAATCACCTCAACTCCTTCCGAAATCCAGCCCAAGATATGCTGTACTACCTGCATATGGGGCTTAGGCCAATATTTTTTCTTGAATTGCCAGATATCTACAATGTCTCCGTTCAGAACCACGGTTTTGGGCTGAATGGTTTCTAGGTATTGCAACAATTCTTTTGCGTGGCAACCATAGGTGCCAAGGTGGATGTCAGACAAAACCACCAATTCTACTGATCTCTTCATTTTTTCAGTTTAAAAGAGTCGGCAGAACGACCTCAACGGAAACAGAACCATTCCGTCTCCAAGTCCTTTTACCAATTCGTATACTTTTTTCATCGGTTCAAAACTGCGATGGAAATGATACTTAGAGGTTTGCCTGAAATTAAGGTTGGTTTAAGGCTGTGGCCGAAAGGTCATGTAATTGATACGAGAAGTTTACCGAAAGGGTAGGTGGGTGTAAAGAAACCTTAACCTTTTTAGGGGGTTTATCGTTTTTTGCGGAAAAAGTTGACCAAGATTTCGGCTGCTTCCTCCTCCATCAAACCCGATTCTATCTTGGTTTTTGGATGGAGCATTTTGCTGTTTACGGTGCGGTACCCCCGTTTCACATCAGAGGCCGCATAGACGATTCTTGAAATCTGCGACCAGAATAGGGCTCCGGCGCACATCGGGCATGGTTCTAGGGTTACGTATAGGGTGCAGTCCCAAAGGTATTTTGAACCCAAAGTATTGGCTGCGGCGGTAATTACCTGCATCTCTGCATGGGCCGTCACATCGTTCAAGGTCTCGGTTAAATTATGGCCCCGGGCAATGATTTGATGGTCGGATACGATAATGGCTCCCACCGGAACCTCATCTCTGGCCTCTGCTTTCTCAGCCTCTTGATAGGCCAGCTTCATGAAATGCGCGTCAGAATATATTTCCACCTTGCAAATTTTTCCGGAAAGGTACATTAAATTGGCCCTGATGAAAGCTATCCTCAACCTATTCCATAAGCCCTATCCCTTAGACCTAAGGTTCAGCAAGCATCTGAAAGAAATTTTGGTGGTCTCTGCTTTTATTCTTGTGCTTCTCTTTGCCTTTAAGCCCTTTGGTTTGCATAGTGCCCCAGACCAAACCCTTGCTTGGTTGATACCCGGCTACGGACTGGTTAACTTGGTGGGCATGCTGATTTCTTATGGAATCATTTATGTACTGTTCAGTTCAAAAAGAGATACCTGGACCTTAGGCAAGCAATATATTTTGGTATTAACGGTGATTCTCTGGATTGGCTTTTTGAACTGGCTTTTCTCTGCCCTTACGGGAATCACAAGTTTCAACTTAGCGGCCTGCATTAATTTCATTGGATACACTTTAATGGTGGGGTTTATTCCAACCTTGGTATTAAGTTTTTACGGGTATAGCCGGCATTTGAAAATGCGGTTGGCTGAAGCCGAAAGCATGAATTCTGAACTATCAGCTCAAGGGGCACAAGGGGAGAAAAGGATTAAACTAATGCCTGAATCAGGGAACGAGTTTTTACATATTGATTCCAGGAATTTCCTCTACATGCAATCTGCCGGAAATTATACGGAGGTGAATTATTTGAATTTGGGGAATAAGGAATCGGTGGTATTGAGGGGAAGCCTTTCTTATTTTACATCTCAAATTCCAGCAGGACTTAAAATCATTCGGGTGCACCGGGCCTTCACGGTAAATCTTCACAGAATTCAACATTTTACCGGAAATGCTCAGGGATTGAGTTTGGTTCTGGAAGGGGCCTCCAAACCCATTCCGGTTTCAAGGGTTAATGTGCAGGCGGTTAAGGATGGAATTCAAGCTTGACAAGCATCCCTGATTCTTGGGTTTCATCCCTTTCCTTTGTTCTTCATCCCAAACCCCTTTCCCTGGGGCGATCCAAGAGATAGGTTTGCCAAAAACAAATCTCATGTTCTATCAAGCTCTTCTGATTTTCCACATTATTCTTGGGTTTTACTCCCTCTTAATTGTGCCAGTGGTTTTCATGTTCAAAACCGGTTCTTCGAATCATAAGAAATGGGGGAAAACCTTTTTCTATTCTATGCTGGGGGTGGGATGCTCAGCCTTGGCCCTATCCTTGCTGAAATTCAATCTTTTCTTATTGAGCGTTGGGGTTTTTACCCTATACATGGTTTCCTCTGGCTACCGAGCCATTTTCACCAAAGGCCTTCATGAAAACCAAAAACCACATTGGATCGATTGGTCCATCACCCTTCTCAACCTAGGCTTTGGACTCGGACTTATTCTTTACGGAATCTTCTTTTCAGATGGAAACCTTCAGGTTTTGTCTTTGATCTTCGGGGGCATCACTGTATTTACGGGACTGGGAGGACTTAAAGGATTGATTCAAAAGCCAAGCGATTCTAAGCATTGGATCTATCGTCACATAAGTGGAATGCTGGGAGCTTACATTGCAACCTGGACGGCATTTAGTGCTACCAACCTTGATTTTATGCCCACCTTATGGCGCTGGACCTGGCCGAGCATTCTAGGAAGCATAGTCATTGCATACTTCATCCGCCGAGAGCGGAAAAAAGGATTGGCAAAGGCTTAATCTTCCTGGTACCAAGAGGCGTATTTCACGTAATTATCTGCAATTCGGTCAATTTCTCCGGTTACCTTTTCGGGATCAATGTCTTTCACCTTTTTGGCGGGCACACCCGCGAAAATGCTGCCCTCTGGAACATGGGTGCCTTCAAGCACAACCGCTCCGGCAGCAATGATTGAATTCGACTCAACCACTACACCGTCCATAACAATGCTTCCCATACCAATGAGCACATTGTCGTGAATGGTACAACCATGCACCAAGGCATTATGTCCGATGCTTACACGATTTCCAATGGTGGTAGGGGCCTTTTGGTAGGTGCAATGAATGACAGCTCCGTCTTGTACATTCACCTTATTTCCCATTTTAATGAAATGGACATCCCCCCGCACCACTGCGTTGTACCATACTGTACAATTTTCACCCATTTCCACTTCTCCAATAATGGTTGCGGTTTCTGCAAACCAGCAAGAGTCTTTGAAAACAGGTTTTTTACCCGGTAATTCTCGTATCAATGTCATGGTTTAAAATTTAATGTGCTTCCAGCCAATTTTCGCCAATGCCCATATCGGTTACCAAGGGCACTCCAATCTCCATCACCCCTTCCATTTTTTCTTTCACCAGGGCTTTCAAGTCATCAAGTTCCTCTTTACGAGCGTCAAACACAAGTTCATCATGCACTTGAAGAAGTAGCTTGGATTTAAATCCGGCCGCTTGCATGCCTTGGTCAACGTCAATCATCGCTTTTTTAATGATGTCGGCTGCTGAGCCTTGAATGGGGGCGTTGATGGCGTTTCGTTCGGCAAAAGAACGAACGGTATGATTTCTAGAATGAATGTCTTTCAGGTATCGCCTTCGCTTGCAAATGGTTTCAACATAGCCATGGTCGCGGGCGAAGTTAACCTGGGCATCCATATAGGCTTTCAGCTTATTGTATTTTTCAAAATATGCCTCAATGATTTCCTTGGCTTCGGTTCTGGAAATGCCGAGTTGCTCAGAAAGCCCGAAAGCGGACTGACCATAAATAATACCGAAGTTCACAGCCTTGGCTTTGCTTCTGCTATCTCGGTCAACCTCATCTATTTTCATACCGAATACTCGAGCAGCCGTTGCCGCATGAATGTCCAGTCCTGCACGGAAGTCTTCCAGCATGCTATCGTCCTCTGAAAGGGCAGCAATTACCCGAAGTTCAATCTGAGAATAATCCGCCGCCAGCAAAACATGGTCTTGATCTCGGGGCACAAAAGCCATTCGAACTTTCCTCCCATTTTCTCTACGGATGGGAATGTTTTGAAGGTTGGGGTCGGTACTTGATAATCGTCCAGTGGCGGCCACGGCCTGCATATAATGGGTATGGATTCTTCCGGTTTTTTCATTTACCAGTTTCGGAAGGGCATCCACATAGGTTGATTTTAGTTTGTTCAAGCCTCGAAACTCAAGAACCTTATCCACAATTTCATGTTTTCCTGAAAGTTTCTGAAGGGTAGCCTCGTTGGTAGAATATTGGCCGGTCTTTGTTTTCTTGGCCTTGTCGTCAAGTTTTAAATGATCAAAAAGCACTTCGCCCAATTGGCGAGGAGAGGCAATGTTGAAATCAAGTCCAGCCAAGGCTTTAATTTCTTCGTCGAGCCTTAGAATCTCCGTTTCCAATTCTTTTGAATAGGCATTCAAAGATTCAGATTCTAGGCGAATCCCTTCTCGTTCCATTTTCATCAAAACCGGAACCAAGGGCATTTCCAGTTCCTCAAACAAAGTCCTCAATTCATGCTCATCCAATTGGGGGTCTAGTTTCTCAAACAATTGCCAGGTAATATCAGCGTCTTCACCGGCGTATTCTGAAACCTCTTCCACTGGCACATCCCGCATCGACTTCTGGTTTCTCCCTTTTTTCCCAATCAATTCTTCAATGGACTTGGGCTTGTAGTTCAAAAGGCTTTCGGCCAGATAATCCATTCCATGTCTTCCGTCGGCTGAGATCAAATAATGCGCCAACATGGTGTCATAGAGTTTCCCTTTGAGGTTGATTCCATGGTTTTGAAGAATGGCCATATCATACTTAATGTTATGGGCAATTTTCAGGCTTTCTTCATGTTCAAAAATCTGCTTTATATCGTTCAGTACAATCTCAGCTCCTTTTGGATTGGCAGGAATGGGAAGGTAGTAGGCTTCATGGGCTTTCCAGGAAAAAGCAATGCCCACCAATTCTGCCTTATGGGCGTTCAATCCGGTGGTTTCCGTGTCAAAAACAAAGGTCTTTTGTTTGGCCAATAACTTGGCAAATTTCTTCCGAGCTTCTAAGGTGTTAACCAGGGTGTATTTGTGGTCAACGGTTTCCAGACTACCAAAATGCGAGCCCATTTTATCCTCGCCCGACTCATCAAATAAGTTGGTTTGTCCGTTGGAGGCTTGGCTTTGGCTTTCCTCTACATTAAAGAGGCGCTTGCCCAGGGTTTTGAATTCAAGTTCCCGAAATATTTCCATAACGGCTTCCCGGTCGGCGGGCTCCACCTCCAGGTCTTTTGGGTCCCATTCAACCGGCACATCGGTGATGATGGTGGCCAGTTGTTTTGAGAGAATGCCTTTTTCTTTATTGTCTCGAATTTTCTCTCCGAGTTTTCCTTTGATTTCATCGGCCTTGTCAAGCAGGGCCTCAAGGGAGCCGTATTCTTTGAGGAATTTTTTGGCGGTTTTTTCTCCAACCCCTGGAAGTCCGGGGATATTATCCACGGAATCTCCCATCATACCCAGGAAGTCAATCACCTGCTCAACCCTTTCAATTTCAAATTTTTCCAATACCTCAGGCACTCCCCAAACTTCCGAGGGTTTTCCTCCTCTTCCGGGCTTGTGCATGAAAATATTTTCAGAAACCAGCTGGGCATAATCCTTATCTGGGGTCATCATAAAAACCTGAAAACCTTTTTCTTCGGCTTGTTTGGCAATGGTTCCAATCACATCATCGGCCTCGTAGCCTTCTTTTTCAAGGATGGGAATTCGGAAGGCTTTGATGAGGTTTCGAATATGAGGTATGGCGCTTTGAATGTCTTCGGGCATGGCCTGACGGTTGGCCTTGTATTCGGCGAAGTCAGTATGACGTCCTACCGGACCCGCCACATCAAAACAAACGGCAAGGTGGCTAGGCTTTTCTTTTAATATTACATCTAGAAGGGCCGTGGTAAATCCGTAGGTGGCCGAGGTATTTTCTCCCTTACTATTAATCCTTGGATTCCGCTGAAAAGCAAAGTAGGCCCTATAAATCAAGGCATAAGCATCCAGCAAAAACATTTTTTTCTCTGAGGCCATAAAATAGTTTTAAGCCCGAAAGATAGGGCTTATCAGAGAAGAGAAAAGGGGTCTCTACAAGGAGAATAAGCTTAGATCAATGCATGGCATCCACGAAAGTGAATCAATCTACCAAAACCGCCGAGCTAGCAAAATTATTCGCGAACCTCTGTCCGAGTAAAATCTCATACTCGTTGGCCATATGGGTTGAGTTCGAGACCGCCGGATCAATGGGTTGAGCCCCGTAGGTGAAAAACGCATTCCAATTTAAATCCAATTCAAGGCTAAGGTCGCCCTGGCTAAAGTCAAGGTTTACCGGAAAGCTGCGCTCTACATATAAGGAGTCAAGGCCGGTATGATAGGCAAAGGTCTTTTCAAGGCTTCCGTTTTGATCGGTATCAAGCCTGCCTTCAACCATTTGAAACCGGTATTTCAACCATCCCCAATGCGTGTTTGCTGCATAGCTTAATGGGTGCCCCGGGGCGAAATCGTTTGGATTCTCATTGTTATAAACAGAATCGAGGCCAAAACCCACCCTCATCTCAGTATACTCTCCTTCCGGAATTTTAGCCGTAATGCTGCCTGGAACCCCCTCTTCAAAATCAAGCAAGGCCACGTCTTTAACCAGCACCTCATCTCCCGTTGAAGATTTTAGGTAAATATTGGAAAGGTAGAACAAGAACAATTCAAACTGAATGGGACGCCCCCCGGCATCCACGGTTTCCTCATTCATGTTCAGGGTGTTTCCTTGATCGTCAACGGCCTTAAAACTCAAGGTGAAATTATCTGGCTCAGCATATTCACAACAACAGTCTTTATCTGCCTCATCGTTGTAATTGCTTGCCGCCGGATCTGTACATCCTTCTTCTTTACAGGATGAAACCAAGGCCAAAACCCCGATAAAAAGGAAAAGTTGAAATTTTTTCATAGTAATCAAAGGTACGCTAAACTTAGAGAATTGGTTGGTTCATAGCGGTTAAAACCAATTATCAACTAAATAATTAGTTTATGAACTAAACTTTTAGTTATATTTGGAGCATGAAACAATTAACCCAGGCAGAGGAGGAGATCATGCTTCCCTTATGGAATTTAGAAAAGGCCTTTGTAAAGGAGGTTTTGGCTGAATTGCCCGAGCCCAAGCCCGCGTATAATACCGTGAGTACCATTTTGAGGATTTTGGAGAAAAAGGGCTTTGTGGGTCATGAGGCTTTTGGGAAATCGCATAGATATTACCCCTTGATTTCAGAAAAGGACTACCGAAAATCCCTGACCCAAAATTTGGTTTCAAAGTTTTTCAAGGGTTCAGGTAAGTCTTTGGTCTCAGAATTGATTGCTGAAAAGGAGCTGGACCTAGAGTCACTTGATGAATTGTTGAACGAATTACGCAAAGCCGATGGAAAATCTTAGCACCTTCCTTTTTTCCGGACTCCTATTCACCTGCCTATACCTAAGTTTTAGGCTCGTGGGCCGAAAGGCAGCCAACCCCCGGTTGAACCGGATGATCCTTTTGACCTTCCCGGTCTTCTCCTTGGTTTTGGGCTTTTGGCCATTTGAAACTCAGGCACCCATTTCCTCCATTCAGCTTCCAGAGCTCAACTTTGCTACCCAAGCAAACCAAGAAGCTCTTTCAAGCTCTAATTTGTTTTACCTGTACTTCCTCCCGGGAATCAGTCTTTTAGCCTTCAAATTGTATAGATCAATACAGAGCATTCTGAATCGGAAATCTCAAGCTCGTCATGCTTTTTCTGCTTTCGGAAAGGTGTATATAGGGGATGGTTTCAAAAGTTCTGAACGCGAAATGGTTCTGGCCCATGAGCGTGCCCATATTCGTCAGGGGCATGGAATAGACCTAATCATTTCCTGCATCACCGAGATGATTTTCTGGTGGAATCCATTCGCTTATGCTTGGTCGGCCGACCTAAAGCTTATTCATGAATTGGAAGCAGATCAGGGGGTAAAGCAATTTGGACTAGCCTATAAAAAACTCTTGCTGGAACAGGCCTTGGGCGAAGAAATTCATTTTGCCCATAGCTTCTCAGTTAAAAAACATTTAAGCCAACGACTCAAAGACTTTAATTCAAATCCATGTATCATGAAAAAGAAAATCCTTTTTTACATTCCCATCTTAGCTTTAATGATTGGGTTCTCAGCCCAGGTTCACGGGCAAGACAAACCTACCTTCAACAATACAGTAATTGAGGTTCCGGCAGAATATCCGGGAGGCCAGGAAGCTCTGTTTTCAGACTTGACTAAAAACTTCAAATACCCCAAAAAGGCCTTGAAAAAAGGGATTGAAGGCAAGGTATTTGTGCAGTTTGTGGTAGACGAAGAAGGGAATGTTACCCAAGGCAAAGTGGTTCGAGGGGTAGACCCAATTTTAGACGATTACGCCTTGAGTTTGCTGGATAACCTAAAGCAATGGTCTCCGGGAAAGCAAAAGGGTGAAAATGTAAAAATCGCCTATACCTTGCCAATTAATTTCAAGCTTCCCGAGGAGTAAGAAGAAAGAAATCAATTCCATAAAAAAGCCCCGCACCTTAAAAAAGATGTGGGGCTTTGAATTTATACGGGATTGGAATTAAACCACCCCTTGGGCAATCATGGCATCGGCAACTTTCACAAAGCCGGCAATGTTCGCACCTTTCACATAATCAACATAATCACCATCCTTACCGTGCTCAACGCAAGCCTCGTGGATGTCAACCATGATTCCGCGGAGTTTTTCATCCACCTCTTCACGGGTCCAGCTTAAACGCAGCGAGTTCTGGCTCATTTCAAGTCCTGAAGTTGCAACCCCACCGGCATTGGAAGCCTTTCCTGGGGCAAAGAGAACTTTAGATTTATGGAAAACCTCAATGGCCTCAGGGGTACAAGGCATATTGGCGCCTTCAGAAACACAGATCACTCCGTTTTTCACAAGAACCTCTGCCTCTTCCTTATTCAGTTCATTCTGGGTAGCACAAGGAAGTGCGATGTCAACATCTTCGTTCCAAGGGCGTTTTCCTTCGTGGTAATCTGCACCGAAAATTTCGGCGTATTCAGAAATTCTACCTCTATGGTTGTTTTTAAGGTCCATGATATAGGCCAACTTCTCTTCGTTGATTCCGTCTTTATCATAGATATAACCACCTGAATCAGACATGGTAACCACTTTGGCTCCTAGCTCAAGGGCTTTTTCACAGGCGTATTGAGCCACATTTCCAGAGCCTGAAATGGCAACTGTTTTGCCTTCAAAGCTTTCGCCTTTGGTTTTTAGCATTTCACGGGCAAAGTAAACATTGCCATATCCTGTAGCTTCCGGACGAATCAATGAGCCTCCGTAGCTTCTTCCTTTTCCGGTTAAGACCCCGGTAAACTCATTACGTAGTCTTTTGTACTGGCCAAACATATAGCCAATCTCACGTCCGCCAACGCCAATATCCCCTGCAGGTACATCGGTATCCGGACCAATATGACGAGAAAGTTCAGTCATAAAACTTTGGCAGAAGCGCATAACCTCGGCGTCTGATTTCCCTTTAGGGTTAAAATCAGAACCTCCTTTTCCGCCTCCCATGGGAAGGGTTGTAAGGGAATTCTTAAATACCTGCTCGAAAGCCAAGAATTTTAAAATGCTGAGATTCACAGAAGGGTGAAAACGAAGTCCGCCTTTATACGGTCCGATGGCCGAATTCATTTCAATTCTGAATCCACGGTTTACGTGAATATCACCATTATCGTCGGTCCATGGCACTCTGAACATCAAAACACGTTCGGGTTCAACCATGCGCTCAAGCAGCCTATGGTTGTCGTACTGAGGGTTTGATTTCATGAAAGGAATGATGGCTTCGGCCACCTCTTCCACAGCCTGTAAGAATTCAGGTTCGTTGGGATTACGTTTTTCAACTTCCTGCATAAAAGCCTTTACACTGGCATCCATTGCAATAGAATTAGGTTTATACTTATGGGGGCAAATGTAATTTTTTTCCTTAGCCTTCAGGCATTTCTAGGCCTAAATCGGCTCAAATTGGTTCCCCGGAAGGGTTCGAATCAGCCCTTTCAGCTCTAAATTCATCAATATGGCCAGGCAGTTTGAAACCTTTTTCCCAGCCTGAACGGCGATTTCATCCATGGCCAAGGTTCCTCCTCGTTCAAATAACTCCATGATTTCTTCCTCCTCACCATTCAATTCAACAAACAAAGATTTTTGAACGGAGGTTTTCTCAACTTCATTCCACCCCAGTTGATATTTCAAGTCTTCTGCTGAACAAACCACCCCTGCCTTTTGAGAACGAATCAGCTTCAAGCAGCCCTGACTCAAAGGGTCAGTTACCCTGCCCGGAACGGCCAATACATCACGATTGTAAGCAAAGGCCATGTCTGCCGTAATCAAGGCCCCGCCCTTCTCTGCAGACTCAACCACCACCAAGGCGTCGCACATTCCTGCAACAATCCGGTTTCTCTGAGGAAAATTCTCTCGATCGGGCTTGGTAAACCTGGGGAATTCCGTCAAAAGCATCCCCTTTTTTCCCATTTCAATGGCCAATTCCCGATTGCTGGAAGGGTAGATTTTATCCAGGCCAGTACCCATGACTGCCACCGTTGGTATCTTGTTTTTTAAACTTGCCCTATGCGCCAGGGTGTCAATGCCCAAGGCCAATCCCGAAATGACTTGAACATTCAAGTTTCCCAAATCCTTGATAAAATCGTCAATGAAATGTTTCCCGTACTGACTTGCCTTTCGGGTTCCTACCACCCCCACGGCCCTGGAAGGATTCAAAGAAAGTTCTCCCTTTCCAAAAAGCAATAAAGGGGCGTCTGGAATCTGCCGAAGTCGCCGAGGAAAGCCTTTATCCTCCAGGGTAAAAATCTTCCAACCATTCTTTTCGGCAGCCTCAATTTCTGATTGAGCGCGATTAAGAACTCCTTTGAGATCAACGTCTTTTACCCGTTTGTTTGAAACGCCCTCTACACCAAGCCAAGACTTTGGTCCTGCTTCAAAGGCATCTTCAACCGTTGGAAAGGATTCAATGATTTTTCGGGCCAGAATGGGCCCAATGCCATCCATTAAACGGAAGGCTAGATAGTAAACTGATTTTGGGTGGTTCATGATAGTTTTCTCTAAATTGGCAGGGACTAGACTCTAAAATTATGAAAATTCTTTTCATTTCCTTCTTCCTTTTTATGGGCATTGGCACCTTGGCGCAAAACCATAGGGTCATAAGAGGAATTTGCCTGAACGACCGTGGGGAAGCCTTAGAAAGCACGGTGGTTTTCTCAGCTTTAGACACTACCACAACCAAGAGCGACGGGAGCTTTTCTTTGAAGGTGAATGTCGGAAAAGCCCAAATCTACTTTCGAAGAATGGGCTATGAACAAAGCATGGTTGAGGTGCCTGCTGCTTCAAACCAGGTTCAGGTAAGCCTCTATTCAGAAATTACCCCCCTGGATGAGGTAACCGTTACCGCAGAAAGACAAAGGCCCAGGGTTGAGTCGGTTGACATTCAGGAAATAAGCCCGAAACTGGTCCAGGAAATTAATCCCATTGACCTCAAAGAGGTTGTGAATAAAAGTCCGGGATTAAGCCTTATTGATGGCCAAGTAAGCTTGCGCGGAGGAGCGGGGTGGTCGTACGGAGCCGGCACAAGGGTAAACTTAATTTTAGACGGACTCCCGCTGCTTTCAGCCGATGCTTCAGACATAAAATGGGATTACCTCCCCACGGCCATTGTTTCAAAAATACTGGTTAAAAATGGAGCCTCATCAAGCTTCTCAGGCTCTGGCGGATTGAATGGATCCATTGCCGTTTCAACCCTTTGGCCTACCAAAAAAACACAAGTTGAAGCCTATAGCATGGGCGGGGTTTATAGTCGTCCTGAAAACCTGAATGGCAATTGGTGGGAAGCGTCTTCTCATTTTCAGAAAAACCTAGGCTTCACCTACGGAACCGCCAAGGAATCTAAGCAGACATTGGTGCATGTTGATTATTTCAAGAACGATGAGTATCGAAAGGATGCCTATAACGAAAGAGCCAAGATTTTCTTCAAGCACCGTCAAAGGTTTGGCCGAAATCAGAATGTTCTAGGCGGAATATCAGGGGGCTTTATGCATCAAACCGGACAGCAGTTTGTGATTTGGAAATCGGATACCGCGGCTTACCAAAGTAGAGAAGACGCCTTGGCCGACTTAAGAAACTTCCGATTTCATATAGACCCTAGCCTGGTTGTTTTGAAGGAAAACGGAAGGCATGAATTTCGAGGGCGTACCTTTGTGACCCTGAACCGAGGCGAAGACTTTCCGAGTGATTCAGAAAATCATCAGTTTCGGTACATATACACTTTGAATAAGAAGGCTCAAAGCTTATTTCTGGGCTTTCACAGCCAATACAGTCAAGTGTTTTCAGAGCCCTATGGAAACCATTTCTCATTGACTATGGCCCCTTTCGGGGGATATAAATTGACCAAGGAGAAATGGGAAATAGGAGGGGGAGTACGGGCTGAATACTTCTCCATTGATCAGGAAGGAGCCTTTCTGCCCTTGATGAATTTGGAAGGCAAAATAAGGCCTTGGAAAGGAGGCTTAATTCAAGCCGGGATGGGATCTGGTATGAGGTACCCTTCCGTGGCCGAAAAATATGTGAAAGCTCGGGCTGCCGGACTCATCATTTACCCCAACGACAGTCTGAAAACAGAAATTAGCCAAACTTATGAGGTAGGCATTAGCCAAACTTTCGGAAGCAAAGATGATTTCATGGTAACCAAATTGAATTTCTTCCGAATGGATTATGAAAACATGATTCAATTTGAGTTTGGAACCTACGGCCCTCAGGTTCCACCAGATTTCGGTTTGGGAATTGCGGCGGTGAATGTTGGAAAGGCTCGGATTTCTGGCCTGGAGGTTTCCGTTTTAAACCAACGGAAAATCGGGAAAATGAAGCTTCGGGTGATTGGGGGGTATACTTATATAAACCCCTTAGACCTCTCTGACCCAGACACCAGCTTGGTTTTAAAATACCGGTCAAACCATTTGGGCAAACTGGACGCTTCCATTTTCAACAATAAATGGAATGTTGGGCTCTCAGTGAGCTACCAAAGCTTTCACGAACGCATCGACCGTATTTTCTTAGAGAACATACCGGGGGTTCGAAACTACCGAGAGAACAACCCCGAGGGACAAACTTTGTTGGGGATTCGGTTTGGTTATGAATTTTCCAGTTCTTTTGCCCTACAAATTCAAATCAGCAATCTCCTGAACCAAAACTATATGATTCGTCCGGGTTTACCGGCGGCTCCAAGGCTCAGCAGCTTGCGACTTTCGTATCGTATATGAGAAAAATAGGTATCATTCCTGCCCGTTATGCTTCTACTCGGCTTCCAGGAAAACCCCTTTTAGAAATCCAAGGCGTTCCGATGATTCAAAGGGTTTACCAACAAGCAGAAAAGGCCGACCTAGATGAGGTATGGGTAGCAACTGACCATGTTCGAATTCAAGACTTTGTGGAATCTTTCGGGGGGAAGGCCATCATGACCCGAGAAGACCACCCATCCGGCACCGACCGAATCATTGAGGCCGCTGAAAAAATCGGAGCTAAAAAAGAGGATTTGCTGATCAACATTCAAGGCGACGAACCCTTTCTTCCGGAGGAAATGCTCATTGAGCTTACCGCATGTTTTCAAAACCCGGAAGTTGAAATTTCAACCCTTGCCTCTGAAATACATGATCTTGAAACCCTGAAAGACCCCTCGAAACCCAAGGTGCTGATTAAGAAAAACAAGAAAGCCGCCTATTTTAGTCGGTCGCCTCTTCCGGCCCATCGAGATTTACCTTTGGAAAAATGGCTTGAACAAGGGCGGTATTTTAAGCATGTTGGGCTGTATGCATTTCGCTATTCTGCTTTGGAGAAAATCAAAGACCTCCCCGAGTCTGATTGGGAAGTTTCAGAAAAACTTGAACAATTAAGATGGCTTGAAAACGGCCTGGAAATAGCGGTGGAAATCACAGAATATGAATCCCTAGGTATTGATACCGAGGCGGATTTAAAAAGAGCAAATTTGCCTTGAGAAAACAGGCGGAATAACCTATCTTTGAACCATTATGAAACCGAGCTTTTCTGAACATCTGACCAATCTCCTATACCGGAACGACTGCGTAATTCTTCCGGGCTTTGGAGGCTTTTTGACCGAGCGTAAACCGGCCACCATTCACCCTGTGAGTCATCGGTTTTCCCCTCCCGGAAAAAAGGTAATCTTCAACCCGAGGTTGAAAACCAACGACGGTCTTTTGACCACCGAAATGTCAATTGCCATGGAGGTGCCCTACCGTCAGGCCTTTGATCAATTGATGAAGGAAATTGAGGAGATGAAAGCCGCCCTGGCCAAAGGGAAGAATGTTGATTTAGCCCCTCTCGGCAAGCTCATGATGGGCTTTGAACAGCAAATCGTTTTTGAAGAAGACCTAGATCAAAATCTATTGTTAGATTCTTATGGCTTGACTGAATTCCGGTCTAGTTTCATTGTACGCTCGGAAACGGCTGCCGTTCAAGAAAGCATTTCAAAAGCAGCTGAAAAATCAGCGCCTACTGAAAAAGAACTTTTCAACCGAAAAGAAGAAGAGAAAAAACAGAGATGGTGGGTGGCAGCGGCTGCAGCAGCCCTCCTTATTGGATTTGGAACCTGGAACTTTGCCTATCAAGAAAAAGCCCAGGAGTTCTATAAAAATTACGCCTATTTGATTCCGTGGGTGGCCGTACCAGAGGCCCAGTATCAAAGCGGTGAAAACATTGAAAAAATTGGGCTGGACGAGAGTTTAACCTATCCAGTTGAAGTTTCAGAAAATATTGAAACAGTTTCTGAGGCCGAGGTTCTGGAAATTGAGCCTGAGCTGATTGAATCTCAAGTTAGTGAAGGGAACTCTTTCAGCGGAATTGCCCCGATTCTTGACGAAGGCCAAGGGAAGTCCTTGGAAACAAAAAAGGACGAGCCCAAGCCAGAGGCCGTAAAGCCAGAGGTGAAAGCGGTTAAAACCAAGGTGAAAGCCGAGATTCCAGCCCCTAGTTCTTCAGAACAAGCCAAGTACTTAATCATTAGCGGCTGCTTTTCAGAGCCGGCCAACGCCGATAAACAAAGTAAGATTCTTGAGAAACTAGGCTATACCTCAACGGTTCGTTTCACAGGGTCAAAATCTAAGTTAAACTATGTGGCCTATGCCGGGTATGAAAATAAATCCGAGGCCTTGAAAGCACTTAGAAACATCCGAGCTTCTCATTCCAAAGACGCTTGGTTGTACATAAGATAATTTCCAGAACATAACCCTTAATACATAAAGATGCCAAGGGGCATCTTTTTTTTTGACATGAAAAAGAAAACTCCAAAAGATTCGGAAACCATCGTAACCGAGATTGTTCTACCCAACGATACCAATAATTTGAACAATTTAATGGGTGGACGTTTGCTTCATTGGATGGACATTGCAGCGGCCATTGCTGCTCATCGCCACAGCGGTAGAATTTCAGTAACCGCATCGGTGAACAATGTTTCCTTTACTCAACCCATTCCTATGGGGTCTGTGGTTACCTTAATCGCCAAAGTTTCTAGAGCTTTTACCTCTTCAATGGAGGTTTTTATTGATGTGTACATGGAAGACGCCAAAGGCAAGAAAACCAAGTGCAATGAAGCCATTTACACCTTTGTGTCGGTAGATCAGTTTGGAAACCCCATCGAAGTTCCTGAATTGGTTCCTGAAACTGCCATTGAAAAAGAAAGGTACGATGGAGCTTTGAGAAGAAGACAATTGGCTTTAATTCTTGCCGGCAAAATGAAGGCCAACGATGCCAACGAGCTAAAGGCTTTATTTACTCAGGAATAGCCGATTGAATCACCCTTTTTACCGGAATGTCTTGCATGCACCTAAAATGGGCTTTAGGGCATTTCTCATACCCTATTTTAGAGCAAGGTCTACAGGATAAATCTTGTACCTCTATTTGTTCAGACCCAGAGCCTGGAAAATAGGGGTACATTCCGAAATCAGGCACCGTATTGCCCCATATGGAAATGATTTTCTTTCCAAAGGCGGCCGCTATATGCATGAGTCCGGTATCATGGCTAATGATGCTTTCAGCCGACTTTACCAGAAAAGCCGATTCATCAAGCTTGAATTTGCCCGCGGCATTGAAAACCTTTTCTCCGGCCTGCAAGGCAATTCTATTTCCTTTATCGGCGTCTTCCGGACCCCCTAATAGAACCACTGGCTTGTCTAGGCCTTTTACAATTTTTAAGATTTTGGCCTCTGGAAGCATTTTTGTGGCATGCTGACCCCCAATTACAAAGCCAATGTATCCGCTGAGCTGAGGTTCTTCTAAAAAGGTTTCAAGCTTATACTCTTTCGCAGGAAGAAAATAATCCAGCCCCTTACCATCTGGTTTAATTCCAAAATCCCTTCCTGCCTCAAAATACCGATCTACAATATGAAGGTTCGGCAATAAATTCACCTTGAATTGAGTGAGTAGAAATTTTTTAAGATTGAGTTTCGGAAAACTGGATGCGGGAAGCTTCAAGCCTTGAATCACCCGCTTAGACCGCAGGTTTTTATGCAAATCAACCACATGGTCAAAACCTTCCGCCTTCAGCGAACTTATAAGTTCTGAAAAATCATCCTTTAAAAGATGAACCTTATCAAGGTGAGGATTGGGCTCGAGAATTCCGGCGAAAGCCTTTTTTGTAAGGTAGTGAACCTCAAGCCCAGCCTGAAGCTTTAGGGCTCGAACCACAGGGGTAGTAAGCACAATATCTCCAATGGAAGAAAACCGAATGACCAATACTTTTTTCACCTTGCGAAGATTGGGAAATTTTGAAAACCAAAGGAAGAAAATTCCGCAGGAAAACTGAATTCACACGCTTTCCTTCCCTACTTTTGCCCAAGATGTGGAAAGAATTCAAACGATATAAATCCATTTACAAAGAAGAGGGTTTCAAAGGGCTTTGGAAAAAAGGCGGATGGAAACTTTTTCTTTTCATTGTAGGATTTTACCTGATTCGTGATACAATCCTTTACATTCTCATACCTTACGCCATCTTTGATCAACTTTCAGAAAATAATGAAATTATGATGACCGGATTATTACACACGCATTCAATGCTTCGGTATTTTGTTCTAATTGCCATTCTAGGGGCTTTGATTATCAGCTTCCGCGGAATGAAAGGCGGAAAAGCCTGGAGCAAATCAGCGAACCTTTTCACGGTTCTAGCCGTAGTTTTTGTGCACGTTCAACTTTTGGTGGGCCTTGCCCTTTATTTCTTTGGAGACCTGGTTCCCAATGCATGGAAGAATGCTAGTGCAGCCATGAGCAATGCCCCCACCCGGTTTTTCATGGTGGAGCATTTGGTAGGAATGCTGATTGGCATTGTTTTAATTACCATTGGAAGAGCCAAAAGCAAGCGCCAGGCAGAGGATCAAGCCAAGTATAAAACGGTGTTCATCTTTTTCGGACTCGGATTTTTGGTGATCTTGCTTAGCATTCCTTGGCCCTTTATGCCCGCTGCCAGAGGTTGGCTGCCATTCTAAATAAAATCTATGATTGAAGCCAAAAAAACGGTGGAAACCGCCGTACTGATTGGAGTTATTCACCGCGAACAAGACGAAACCCAGATTGAAGAATATCTGGATGAATTGGCGTTTCTTACCGAAACCGCCGGAGGAGAGCCCGTAAAACGTTTTACCCAAAAATTAGATCGTCCAGATCCCAGAACCTTTATTGGGGGAGGAAAGCTCCAAGAGGTTATGGATTACGTGAAAGAACACGACATTCAAATCGTGATCTTTGACGATGAACTTAGTCCTACCCAATTGCGAAACATTGAACGAGAAATGAAGGTGAGGATTCTTGACCGGACCAACCTCATCCTCGATATTTTCGCACAAAGGGCCCAAACTTCCTACGCCCGAACCCAGGTAGAGCTTGCTCAGTTAGAGTACTTATTGCCTAGGCTTACGCGGATGTGGACCCACCTTGAAAGGCAGAAAGGGGGTATTGGCCTTAGAGGTCCGGGGGAAACCCAGATTGAGACTGACCGTAGGATTATGCGGGATAAAATTGCCTTGCTGAAATCAAAGCTCAAGAAGATTGATAAGCAAATGGCCGTTCAGCGAGGAAACCGAGGGGCCTTGGTTCGAGTGGCTCTTGTGGGCTATACCAATGTTGGAAAAAGCACCATGATGAACCTCTTGAGCAAATCGGATGTATTTGCTGAGAATAAATTATTTGCCACCCTTGATACCACCGTTCGGAAAGTGGTGATTGGAAACTTGCCTTTCTTGCTTTCAGATACTGTTGGCTTCATTCGAAAGCTTCCAACTCAATTGGTAGAGTCATTCAAATCTACCCTTGATGAGGTTCGAGAGGCTGATATTTTGGTTCATGTGGTGGATATATCTCACCCAAATTTTGAAGAGCATATTCATTCGGTAAACCAAACCCTGGCAGAAATTGAAAGCAAAGACAAGGAAACCTTAATGGTTTTCAATAAGGTGGATGCTTTTTCGTATACCCCAAAGGACCCCGATGATTTGACGGAGAAAACCAGAGAAAACATCTCTTTGGATGAACTCAAGAAAACCTGGATGGCCAAAGACCAGCCCACGGCCATCTTCATCTCAGCTACTGAAAAACAAAACGTAGACGCCCTGCGGGATACCCTGTACCAAATGGTAAAAGAGATTCATATAAAGCGTTTCCCGTATAATAATTTCTTGTATTAACCGTAAGGTTTTAGGAGGTCTAGCCAATTGCTTACCTTTGTGATTGTGAAAGAATTAGAAGTTAAAATACTCGCCTTTCTTTTAGCGGCAACAACCCTTTTTGCTCAGGCAGGGTTTTTGGCCGAAGGTTTTTCCTGTGCCCATGAAGAAATCTTAGGCGTAGAGAAGATGACTTGCTGCTCCATGCCCATGGAAGCCTCCTGTCATATGACCAACAGCCTGGATGCCCACTCTGACATGGATTGCTGTGTGGTTGAAACCAGCTTTGTCCAATACGGCTCGGTTTCTACCGGAGCCCCCTTAGAAATTGATTTAAGCGCTCCTTGCCATTCGGCCTTTATTCAATCCCTTGACCCTTTCTTAGGCTTTAACAAGGGCATGATGGCTCAGGCAGAACTTCATAAAAACCGACCGTCTTGGTCTCAATTTCCCTCTTTAGGAATTGCCTTCCAGGTATTTATAATTTGAAATTAACTCAGCCCTTTTTACTGAGAATAATTTCAAATGAATGATCATGAAACCCATATTTTTTAGCCTTTGCCTTTTTCTAGGCATGAGCCTTTCCGCCTTGGCTCAAATACAAATTCGCGGACAAGTTCTTGATGCAGAAGGAAATCCTCTGCCCCTTGCCAATGTGGTGGTGGTTGGAACCGATATAGGCGCCTCAGCCAATGCCGATGGGGTGTTCTCCATATCCGCACCTGCCCAAGACAAGCTCAAAATTACGGCATCTTTTATTGGCTATAAGGCCGATACCCTAAGCTATGCCGGCTTTCCCTTGCGCTTCACCCTTCAGCCTGAAGGAGAGCTTATTGGGGAAGTGGTGGTTGAAGAGGAAAGAAACCTAGAGTACTCCTTCCTCAATGAACGAAGCACTGAAACCATTCATGTCGGAGAGCTTCGAAAGGCCGCCTGTTGCAATCTTTCAGAAAGTTTTGAAACCAACCCCTCGGTTACCGTTGCCTTTACCGATGCGGTGACCGGAACCAAACGAATTCGAATGCTTGGATTGGATGGAGTTTACAGCCAAATCTTGGTTTCCGGAAATCCGTTTTTGGTCGGACCCGAAGCTTCAACGGGAATCTCGTCCATTCCGGGGCCCTGGATTTCAGGACTTCAAATCATCAAAGGTCCGGGTTCTGTGATCCAAGGCGCAGAGTCGGTAGCCGGGCAAATCAACCTTTCCCTTCCCAAACCTTCTCAATCAGAAGACTGGTTGCTTGACCTTTTTGGAAGCACCAATTCAAGGATGGAAGCCAATTTGGTGGCCCCCATCAAGCTTAAGAAAGGCTTTGAGTCGCTTACCATGGCCCATATTGGTAGCTTTAGCAGGCTGAACGATCAGAATAAGGATGGGTTCTTAGACGCTCCTTTAAGAAGCTCAACCGGACTTTTCGAGGAGATTTCCATGGAACGAGAACATTTTCGATTCCACCTTGCCGGATACTACCTCTCAGAAGATATTGAAGGCGGAACCCTTTCAGGGGTGGATGAATCCTTAAACGGTCCGGTGTATCAAGTAGGGCAGGATCGAGAGAAGAAAGGATTCTACTTGAAAACGGGTTACTTATTTCATCGACCAGCAACCAGCCTTGGCTTCATCAACCAAGCCAGCTTTACCGATGTGAACGCCCTTCAAGGAGATAATTCCTACCTCTATTCTTTAAGAAATATTGAGTCTAGGTTGCTTTTCGCCTCCTATTTAGGAAACACAAATCATACCTATACTGCCGGTTTAGACCTTGGTTACATGAGTTTTAACTCTGACTTTGTTCTGATTGGTACAAGTCCTGGGAAGGAGGAATTCAACCCCAATCGAATGGGTGGATTTCTGGAATATACCTTCAAATCAGGAGAAGCCTTTAGCGCGGTTGTTGGGTTTCGCTACAACCAATACCAAGAAGACGGAGGCTTTTTCATTCCTCGATTGAACTTGAGGTACAATCCAGCCGAAAACTGGGTTTTGCGCTTGAACCTGGGAAGAGGCCTACGCTATGCCTTTGGTTTGGCAGAAAACCTTTCGGCCTTGGCCTCCAACCGAGATGTAGTTGAACTTCCTGAACTCCTTCTAGAAAAAGCATGGAATTTTGGAGGATCCATTGCCTACCGAAACCAGGTTTTGGGTCTTCCTTATGAGGCAAGGCTTGAGGTTTACCATACCCGTTTTCAAAACCAATTGATCGCATCCAGAGAGGTGTCCGGTGAACTCGCCTTTTACCAGGGTAGTGGAGGAAATGCCAATTCAGTTCTTTTGGTAAATCAGCTAGAAATCAAGAAGGGCTTGGATTACCATATTTCCTTGCAATTTACAGAGCAAAACCTCGCTTTCGCGGAAGGAAGAAAGGCGCAAATCTTGGTACCTAGGTGGCGGCTTTTACAAACCCTTGACTGGACCAGCAACGACAAAAACTGGGAAATCAACCTTACCGGTCAATGGATTGGAGAAAGCAGGCTTCCTGAGCATCCTTCAAGTGCAAGAGCTGCTTCAGAGGCATTTTGGCAAGTTCAAACTCAAGCCACCCGAAAGTTTAAAAGGTTTGAGGCTTACCTTGGCATGAATAATGTATTAAATTACACCCAAGAAAACCCAATCTACCTTGCTGAAAACCCAAGCGACCCAAATTTTGATGCCGGACTGGTTTGGGGGCCTTTGCAAGGAAGACGTTTATACGGCGGATTACGATTTGAACTAAACCCATTTGAGAAATGAAAAAGATGATTTATAGCCTTTTACTAGGCCTGATTTTTACTTCCTTTTCCGCTAAAGCGGATGGAAAAACCGATACCCTAACCGTAAAATCAAGCATGGTTTGCGAAATGTGTGTTGAAACCCTTACGGAAGCCCTTGAGTTTGAATCTGGGGTTAAAGATTTAGCCTTTGACCTCGAGAAAAACCTAATAACCATTGTCTACAAACCCAAAAAAATAAGTCCTGATGAAATTAAAGAGGTAATTGCCTCTAAAGGATATTGGGCCGATATGGTGCCTCCCTCTAAGGAAGGCTTTGCGAAACTACACCCCTGTTGCAGGCCTGATGTTCCGCATTAATTAAACTGCTTCAAACCACTTTTTAAAGGGAAAATGGGGAAAACCATACCTTTAGGCGATGAAGATGATTTCCACCTACCGTCTATTTCTAATGGGTTTTTTCCTATTTCCCCTTTTTGCTTTTACCCAATCTACGGCATTTCTTGAGAGCCCCGAAGATGATCAAATTCAAAGCCTAGTTACCCTTGATAATGGTGCCCTAATGGCCGGACAAAAGGTGAAACTAGGAGTGGAGATGCTTTTTCTCTACCGCCTTGACGAATTTGGTCAGCCCATTTGGGCCAAGGAAATTCAGGGCCCGAGCCCCATAAAAGCCATCCCTACAACCATAGCCTTAACTGATTCAGCCATTTACATGACTGGCTCGGACGACTTAGTGGATGGAATAGTCTTGAAATTTGACCTCGATGGGAATTTTATTTGGGGTCGGAAGTTAACCTGCCCTAGTTCAGCTCCTATTTCTTGTAGAGGCCTTCTTCCGCTTAACAACAACTTAATAGCCGTATCACATACCTCAGGATGCGGTGCTGGCTCATCGGATGCTGGTATTTCAATGATTGATGAAAATGGCAATCTGGTTCGGTCCAAACACATGTCGGGGACATTTAATGACCATTTTCCCTCTTTGAAATTAACCTCTACAGGGGATATAGTTGGCTTAGGAAATTCTGAATTACTTTCCAACGGTTATCGCTCTGGGCTTCTTTCCAAGGTCAACCAAAAGCTTGAAATTCAGAGTCAGATCTTGATGGACTTTGGTGGTGAATTAAGTTTTTTCGGAGGAACCAGCCTAGAAAACGGTAACCTTTATGCGATTGCCAAGCTTAGTGGGCTTACAAGTGGAGACGACTTGATCATAACCCTAGTAGACAGTAACCTCAACCATATTTGGTCAAAACAAATCGACCTAGGGGGTGACGAAAGCTCAGGAACTTTATACTTTACACAAGAAGACTCAAGCCTGCATATATTAGGCTCCTCACAAGAATCAATGGGCAAAGAATTGCCCTTCTACTTAAAAATGAGCCTAGACGGTGCCATTGAAGAGGCGGTTTCCCTTCCTTATGACCTGGAAGTTTCGGTTGAAAAATTTGGACACATTTTATCCTTCCAAAACAACCAATTGATCATGGGGTATTCTGAATTAAAGCCCAGCTCAGGAGACCGCGGCATCAGGATCATTTCTACTCCCATTCAAGCTTTGCTTAATTGCGAAAAGCTCCTCTACTCAGAAACCTCAATCACTCCGAACATCTCCAATCCCAGCCTTGTAATTGACTCAAACGTTTCCCTCCTGCCTTATTCCCCACAGGTTTTTGACCTACCTTTAGAAAGAGTTGATTCGGTTTGCTTATGCGAACCTGAGCTTGAAATAACCATTAGTGATCACTCAATCTGCCCGGGAAAGACTACTTGGATTCAAGCTGGTCCCCAAAGCCTTGACTCGGTAGTTTGGAGCGACGGTACCACAGGTTGGGCCCAAAGCCATAATCTACCCGGTAAGTTTTGGGTAAACTTTTACAGCCACTGCGGACCACAACGAATGGATTACACCATTCATTCTGGCGATTGTGAATGTGAAATTACCCTTCCAAATATTTTCACCCCAAATGGGGATGCAGAAGGGGATCTCTTTTCCTACAAATCAAATTGTCCGCCTGAAAATTTTGAGATTTCCATTTTCAACCGCTGGGGCAAAAGAGTTTTCACCACCCATGAACCTGAAAACTTCTGGAATGGTAAAATTGGAAGCTCGGATGCTTCTGAAGGGGTTTATTATTACACCTTGAGACATTCAAATGGAATAGGAGAAATCAACCAAAAATCAGGGTTTTTCCATTTGATTCGGTGAGGGAAAGGGTGAAATCACTCTTATTTCCCTTCCTCTATTTTCCCTTTATACTTCTCGTACAATTCCATTTGATGGTTGGTAAGCTCAAGCTTTTTCCCTCGAATGAAGGCCAAGACAATCCGGTTGCTGGCCATGTCCAAGGCATCTCCTTCGGATACAACAATGCTGGCGTCCTTTCCTGGCTCAAGGGTTCCTACCAAATCACTGATTCCAAATATTTTGGCCGGATTGGAGGTGATTAATTTCACGGCTTCTTCCTCGGGTATTCCGTAAGCTCTTGCAGTTCCGGCCAGGAAGGGAAGGTTTCTAGACCCCATTCTTTCCATATCTCCCTGATAATCTAAGCAGAACAGCACTCCGGCATCGTAGAGAATCTTAGGAAGTTTATAAGGCAAATCTACCGGGTCATCTTCATGATAGGGCAAGCTGTGGAGGCGAGACAAAATCAAAGGAATTTCATGCTTTACCAGGAAATCAGTCACTCGATGAGCTTCTTTTCCGCCTACAACCACAATTCGTTTCACCCCCAAATCTTTGGCAAAGAGTACAGACTGCTCAATATCACTGGCGAAATTAGCGTGAATGTAAAGGGCTTCCTTCCCTGAAAATATCCCTCGAAGAGCTTCATACCGAAGGTCTTTCTGCTTGGGGTTTTTCATCTGTGTATAGGCCTTGGCTTTCTTGAAAAAGGCCTTTAACTCCTCGATGTCGGTTTGGTAATCTTCATTGGTCACCCAACCTTCACCCCATTGCCAAGTAACCATAGAGGGCCAATAAAGTTGCTGCCCTTCGTCCATCAAATAGGCTGCATCCTCCCAGTTCCATCCGTCTAGGTCAACCAAACTAGACCTTCCGGGTAGCACCCCGCCTCTCGGACAAATTTGAGCCATGAGGATTCCGTTGGTACGTACGGTTGCAGTAATCTTAGATTCGGTATTGTAGGCAATGATTCCTCTTACATTCGGGGTATAAGATCCAACTTCATTATAATCTCGGGTGGCCCGAACGGCATCAATTTCTGCCAAGCCCAAGCTGGTATTTGGAAGTATGAACCCTGGGTACACGTGCTTTCCGGTAATATCGTGGTATTCAGCACCATTAGTATCCAGTCGCACGGTTCGGGCATCGGCTACAGCCGTAATTTTGCCTTCCTCAAAAATGATAACGGAATGGTCCAATAGGGTACCATTGCCCAAGTGAGCAATTCCCCCATAAAGAATCACGCGCTTTTCTTGCTCTTGAGCAGGCGTTTGGGCCCATAATGCTGAGCTGAATCCGAAAAGGGCTAAAAATAGAATATGCTTTTTCATGATTTTATTCTTCAAGGTCATCACAGTGGTAAAGGTGTTTATGAACTGGCTTGGGCTTTTGAACCCGCTCTCCTCCAGCTTTCGCGTCAAGCATGGCTTGTATCAATCTGGCACGCTCGGCTTGAATTTCTTTGTTCCGATTATCTGAATCCGATTTGCTGTACAGCAGTCGGCCGTCAACATAGGTTTGTAATGCCACAGCGTCAATGCTCAAGGGCTCTTTCGACCAAAGTACAAGGTCTGCATCCTTGCCAATTTTCAAACTTCCCATGCGGTTGTCAAGATGAAGCAGTTTGGCCGGATTGAGGGTGACCATTTTCCAGGCCTCCTCCTTTGACATACCTCCGTATTTAACCCCTTTTCCGGCTTCCTGATTTAAGCGCCTTGCCATTTCTGCATCGTCTGAATTAATGGCAACCACCACCCCGGCTTGGTGCATGAGGGCTGCATTATAAGGAATGGCATCGTTTACCTCGTATTTATAAGCCCACCAATCCGAGAAAGTTGAGCCTCCGGCCCCGTGTTCGGCCATTTTTTCAGCCACCTTATAGCCCTCCAAAATATGGGTAAAGGTATTCAGGGTGAATCCCATACTATCGGCAACATGCATGAGCATATTGATTTCACTTTGTACATAGCTATGGCAGGAAATAAATCGTTCCCGGTTAAGGATTTCAAGCAAGACCTCCATTTCCAGATCTTTTCGGAAAGGCTTCTTATCGCGCAAAGCGGTCTCTTTCTCCTTTTCATAGGCCCTGGCCCTCCAGAAATAATCATAAAAGGCCTGCTCAACCCCCATTCTTGTTTGAGGATAGCGCACGGTTTGGAAGTCGCCCCAATTGGTTTGCTTCACATTCTCTCCTAAGGCAAACTTTATGAATCCATCTGCCCCATCGATTTTAAAGTCTTCTGCATCCATGCCCCAGCGGAGTTTGATGATGGCAGATTGACCCCCAATAGGATTGGCAGAACCGTGTAGAAGTTGTGCCGCGGTCACCCCACCTGAGAGTTGACGGTAAATATTGATGTCGTCAGGGTTAATTACATCGGCAATAGACACCTCAGCGCTTGAATTTTGCCCGCTTTCATTCACCCCTCTTGAAATCGCAATATGCGAGTGTTCGTCAATGATTCCAGAGGTGAGGTGAAGGCCTGAGGCATCAATTTCTTGGACTTTCCCTCCCCTTCCTTTGAAAGTGGCTCGTGCATCTAGGTTCTTGCCGAGTCCAATGATCTTACCTTTAGAAATGGCTAAGTCATAGCCCTCTAAAATCCCCGTTTCCTCATTGGTCCATAGAGTAGCGTTTCGAAAGATTAGGTTTCCTTCTTCAGGAATTTCCACCTGTCCGTAGGCTTTAAGCGGATACCAGATTTCTCCAAGCTCACGAGTGGCTGATTCTTTGGCTTCATCCTCTTCAGAATCTTGAAATTCCGCCGTACGCTTGGCTTCAAATTCCTTCCAAACCCCATCAGGACCCACGGCAGAACCGGCCCAATGATCTTGGAAAACATGCCCGGAGAACCTCCAGGTTCCAGCAAGCAAGGAATCGTGGTAAAACGAGAATTGTACTGATCTATCTATAACCTTGATTTGCCCCTTGATTTGGGTTGAATCGAGCCAAAGGGAGGCCTTTGGATTGCTTAGGCTTCCTGTAATTTCAAGTTGATTATTAATTCCATTAAAGCTAAGATCAAAATTGCCTCGGAGGTCAATGGGAGGTTCGTGGTGGAAAACCATTCGTTCACCGTTCGACCAGTTTTCCATGATGACCATATCGGATTCAAAAATGGGGCTAGAGGTAATGATGAAATGCGCTTTTTTGCCACGGTTCAGGCTTCCAAAATCTTCGGTAAGATTTAAGAACCTTGCCGGATTATAGGTTAGGGCTTTTAGGGCCATCTTCTCAGAAAGGCCGTGTTCTAGCGCCTTCCGAAGATTCCCCCAAAAATCATCACTTCCATCTGCCGTAAGGGCAAAAGGAATTCCTTCTTTTTCGAAGAAGGCAGGATTTGCAGGGGCCAATTCCCAATGTTTCATGTCCGACAAGGGAACAAACTCGGCCATTCTTGGATCCTCCACATCATAGACTGCAGGGAAGTTTAGAGGCAATACAAAAGCGGCCCCGGTGGCCTTTATGGATTTTAAGCGCTTGTACTCATCGCCTGACCCGTAGAATACATAGGATTGGTTGAATTCATTCCCCAGTTTAGCGGCCCTTAGCGAGGAAAGATAATCGCCTGCCTTGAAAAAGGTGGGGAGGGCTTTCAACTCATTCCAGGCTTCTAAAGAAAGGTTTGTCTCTTCTTCATAGCCACCAGCGGCATACCATTCTGCATCCAAATAAGTTTGTTTCAAAAGGGCCATCATCCCCATAAGGGAAGAGGGATATGCCTGTCGGCTGCTTCCCTTAAAAAAAGACAAATGCCCAGAAGCCTTGGGCTTAATAATGGCGGTATGCGGATTTGTACTGTTCAATCCAAGAAAAACTCCAGAACCTCTTGCAAGGCCATCTTCTCTATGGGCAAGAACCGCTGTAAACCCTTTTTTCCGAAGCCCTTCTGCTTGGTTTTTGGAAACCTCAAAATCTTCGGCCGCCCGATACTCGGGCTTTAAACACTCGTTCCAGGCAAAGGCTCCTGGGGTTTCTGACTCGTATTGAGGAAAGGGGTCCCATTTGCTGCGGGAGGTCTCTTTCAAACCATACGAACTCAAAAGGTCAATGAAGCCCGGATAAATGTATTTTCCATCGGCTTGTACGCGAACTGCATGATCTGGAACCTTTAAATTGGATCCAATGGCCAGGATTTCTCCATCCTGAACCAGGAGGTCGACTTGTTTTGCTTCGGCATCAAACCGGGTCACCACATTTGCCCCAAGAATAGCATAGAGGCTTGAAGACTCCTTCATACCATTGGTAGGAAAAGTGGATTGGCCGAAAGAAAATCCGCCCAAAACCACCAATATAAACAGGAAAAACTTGCGCATAGAATCTACGTTTTAAGAGGGCGGAATTTAATGTAATTAAACCAATGAATTACCCTGCCCTTCCTGAATGCCCACTAAAACTCAGACAATCACCCAATTATCCTTAAAAAATAAATCGAAACAAATGCCAATTGATTTTTGTTAGTTTTGGCCACTAATCCAAGCTCACCATGAGAAGAATACTTTCTTTCGCAATCCTAATTGCGATTTCAGCATCCTTTACAGGGTGTATTGCCATGTTAAACAGGAAAAGTCCTGTTCAGTTAAACCCAGCCCAGGAAAACACCAAAGTGTCTAAACTCAATTACGACACCTATGAAAGGGTTCCAGAAGAGACTCTCCAAGAGGTAATCCTGGAAAACTACCAAGGGCCGACCATTTTTCTTCTAGAGAAGGAGGGACATTTTCCGGAAAACTATTATGTCTTCCCGAAAAAGGTAAACCCTTATAAGCTGGGGGATCTTGGCTTTGGCTTAGGCATGACCATCTTGGGAGCAACAAGCGAAAGTTTGTCCGGAGAGGCAAATGGAATGTTCATGATTTATGGTTTAATGTCTCTTGTGTCTTTTGCGGTATCTCCACAATGGATCGTAAACGGGGGCACCTATGAGCTTCCAGCATTAAAGCCCTACCCAGTTCAAAACGAAGGAGCTCCTAAACTGGCCTTGGGGCCTGTAGATATTAGTTTAGGAGAAAATGATATACGAATATACTATTACAAATCTCTAAAAAGGTTTGTAAAACAAAAGCCTTCCACCTGGGTCTATGGGAAAGATGAGGTGTATGTTAAAGAATCTTTGTTCTCAGAAGATTTAAAGGCCCGCCTTGGGAAAACCGGGTATATTGACACCACATCAAAGCTCTTCTCAAGCCGATTTGTAGAGTCTAAAATCTCAGCCCAATTGGTGTCAGCTTCCATCAAACATGTAGGCTCAGCTCTTACGGTTGAAGGAGATGTTGAATGGACCCTCACCAATGAGGTTACTGGAGATACCATTGCTCGCTATACCCTTATGGGTAAGTCGGTTTTTCACCCAAGCTATATCTCAGAAGAGGAAGCCATCCGCAGTGGATTGGCCAATGTTTTCGAACGAACCCTTTACGATTTCTTTGAAAAACCCAAGGTGAAAACCCAATTGGAGAAAACGGAGTCTAGCTTTGCCAACCTCCATGAAGAGTGGGACTCCTTAAAGATCATTCAAAACCCAGACACCAACCTTAGCTCTGCCGGACAAGCTTTGGCTTCGGTGGTAACCGTGGTTGATAAAAACGGACACGGATCTGGGGTTGTAATTGGGTCGAATGGTTACATTATTACCAATCACCATGTAGTTAAAGATGCTTTGCGCGAAAAACGAGACTTGAAAATTCGTTTTGGTCAGGGACTTGAGTCTACGGCTGAAATCATTCGAACCAATCCTATTTTCGACTTGGCTTTGATAAAGATCGATGCGGAAAATCTCACCACCTTAAGCCCCCTTCAAATCAATGACATTCGCATTGGTGAAGACGTATTTGCCATCGGAACCCCAAGTTCGGTTGACCTAGGCCAAACGCTTTCAAAGGGCATTATTTCCGGTAAACGGGTTGATAATGACCAGGTAACCATTCAAACGGATGTGCCCATTAACGGAGGAAACTCTGGGGGCGCCTTGGTATATACTGACGGCTCCTTATTAGGCATTGTGAATGCCAAAATTGTAGGCTTTGGGGTCGAAGGAATCGGCTTTGCCATCCCTGCAGAATACATTGAGTCTGCCCTTAAAATTGAACTTGAGAGAAAATAAGGCCTCGTAAAGGTAAAAGCTTAATTAATCCACTCTGAAATGCGAAAAATTTTACCCTTTGCCCTAATTTTTACCTTAAGCCTGACCTTCACAAGCTGTATTACTTCATTCGTTAGATATAGCAAGGTAGAGCTGGTACCCGATCACCCTGAAACTCAGGTTTCCGTTTTAAGCGGGAATCACTTCTTAGACGTAGACAGTGCTGACCTTAAAAAGGCACGACTTAAGAATTACATAGGGTCAAATGTCATAAGGCTGGAAAGAGAAGGAGCTTTACCCCAAACCATTGCTCTTAAATCGAACCGGCTGAACCTCCTAAAATTGGCTGATTTTGGACTATTAGGGGGTGCGGCCCTATATGCTCTTAAGTCCAATCCAGATTACGTATTAGGCTCTGAGGCTTTGATACCAGCTAGCATTGCCGTTGCCACAGTTTTCACTTCAACATGGAAAGTATACAAAGGCCCCATTACCTTACCTGAACTTGAAGAATACCCCACCCGTAAAGAAGAGGGCCAAATGCTTGGCTTGGGTTCCGTTAATATTGATTTAAAAGAAGGGGCCCTAACCACGGAATATTATGCAAATTTCCACATATACAATAAGGGAAAGCCGAGCCTTAGCAGGTATTCGAGTGAGGCCATCAAAGTGGAGGAATCCTTATTCTCTATTGAGCTTAAAAAACGACTGGCTCAAACCGGATTTGTAGATACGACCCAAAAAATTTATTCCTCCAGCTTTGCAGAAAACACCATTTCTGCTAATCTGCGTTCGGCTAAAACCATAATCATCGGAAACATACTCCAAGTCACCGGAGAAGTAGAATGGACTTTAACCAATGAATATACCGGAGCCAAAATTGCGAAATATGAGATTTACGGAGAGTCTATTTTCTCCGTTCATGAAAAGGACGCAGACCTAATTGACGATGCCGTAAGTGCTAGTTTGGCCGACCTTTTTGAGCGCACCATGGTAGAGTTCATAAAGAAGCCTTCGGTAAAAGAATATATTGAACAGTCAAGCTCAAAGTTTGATCAGGTTCAGTCTTCCTGGGACTCCATACTGATTCTTCAAAACCCAGACACATCCACTTCTTCTGTTGGTGCAGCCATGGCATCCGTAGTAACCATAGTAGATAAACAATCACATGGGTCTGGGGTGGTAATTGGTAAAAACGGATACATCATTACCAACCATCACGTAGTGAAAAAGGCCATGAGTGATGAGCGAGACCTCAAGGTTCGGTTTAGCTCAGGCATTGAGCTGGAAGCAAAAATCATCCGGGCCAACCCAGTTTACGACCTAGCCTTGATTAAAATTGAAGCAGACAGCCTTATTACCCTAAGCCCTTTAAACCAAGACCTAATTCTTGTCGGTTCAGATGTATTTGCAATCGGAGCCCCAGGCTCGGTTGATCTTGGTCAAACCGTTTCTAAAGGCATTATTTCTGGAAAGCGGGAGGACCAAGGCCGGGTAACCATCCAAACCGACGTGCCTATTAACGGAGGTAATTCTGGAGGAGCATTGGTCTACAAAGATGGTGGCTTAATAGGAATTGTAAATGCCAAAATTGTGGGTTTTGGTGTTGAAGGCATTGGATTTGCTATTCCTGCTCAATACATTGAATCGGCACTCATGCTTGACTTAAAATAAACAAACCCCACCTTATTTCGATCAAACCCAGTTCTGTATGAAACTTTTGCCCTTTACTTTTTTGATTGCCATCAGCACATTACTTAGCGGTTGTTTTGCTTCCCTTAACATGTACAGCACTGTAGAAATTGTTCCAGACCACCCAGAAACCAAAGTTTCGGTGTTAGATGGCAATTATTTTACGGAAATAGATAGCGCAAATCTTGGCAAAGTCAGACTATTAAACCATCAAGGAGTAAGCCTTATCAAAATAGAGCGTGAGGGTGCTATGCCCATGACCATCCCTTTCAAGCCAACAGAATTTAATTTATTCAAAGGATTAGATTTCGGGATATTTGCGGGTTCTGTTTGGTATGCTGCTAAAACCAAGTCAACGGGAAGTTATGCCCCTCTATTGGTGATTCCTGCCGGTTTGAGTTCCCTCGGCTCCCCGAATTACTGGGTATATCAAGAAAAATTAGAACTTCCAAAACTTCACGAATATTCAACCCGGAGTGAAACCGGTCAAATGCTTGCTCTAGGTTCAATTAATATTGAACTGGCAGAAGGAGATTTAAAAACAAGTTATTTCAACAATTGGCGGAAATTTTTGAAAGATAAACCTACCGTTTCTCGCTTTTCTAAAGATGATATTTCTGTTGAGGAGACCCTATTCTCATTTGACCTAAAAAAGCGCTTGGCTCAAACCGGGTATGTTGACACTACGGCAAAAGTGTTTTCTAACCGTTATGTTGAAAGCACTCTTTCTGCCAAACTTACCTCAGCAAGAACATGCATAATTGGTAATGTTCTTCAAGTAACGGGTAATGTAGAATGGACCCTTACCAATGAATTAACCGGTGAAAACGTAGCCAAGGAGGAAATCTTTTCTGAGTCCATTTTTTCAGTTCATCAAGGAAATACTGATTTGGTAGACGACGCGGTGCGCGAAAGCCTTGCCGATCTATTTGAACGCACCATGGTTGAATTTATCAAAAACCCGAAGGTTAATGAGTACATCAACCGTACTTCTACCCAATATGAAGATATAAGTGCTGGCTGGGACACCCTTATAATTGCTCAAAACCCAGACTCAACCCTTTCTTCGGTTAGTGGAGCCATGAATTCGGTGGTTACCGTTGTAGATAAGAATTCACACGGATCTGGAGTGGTTATTGGGTCAGGTGGATACATTATTACCAATCACCATGTAATTCAAGACGCTTTTCGCGAAAAGCGGAATCTCCAGGTTCAGTTTTCCAATGGAGAAAAATTAAGCGCGGAAATCATTCGTTTTAACCCGGTTTACGACCTTGCCTTGATTAAAATCGAAGCAGACAGCCTGTTCACGCTTATCCCTTTGGGCGAGGAACAAATCAAACTTGGAGCGGATGTTTTTGCCATCGGAGCCCCCGGTTCTGTTGACCTAGGTCAAACCATTTCAAAAGGAATTATTTCTGGAAAACGGGTTGACCAAGAGCGCACAACCATCCAAACCGACGTGCCTATTAACGGAGGTAATTCTGGAGGAGCATTGGTCTACAATAATGGTGGCTTAATAGGAATTGTAAATGCCAAAATTGTAGGCTTTGGCGTCGAAGGAATCGGCTTTGCCATCCCGGCAAATTACATTGAAACTGCTTTGAAACTTAAATTAACTTCGGAAATAAGGACTAGCCTTTCAACTTTAAGTAAATAATGAAAAATTATTACATACGGCTTGCGAGCCTTGTTTTCATTGGCCTGTTAGCCAGTGGTTGCGCTTCGCTTTTCGCCATTAAGACCGAGGTGAATTTGGTGCCTTCAAGTCAAGAGATTCAAGTAGAAATCCTCGACTTTGAAGAAGGCTTCCAGCCTAAAACCCTAGCGGACTTAAGGGAGTTAAAAGTGAAAAACAGGCATCGTATGCTGGTAGTTAAAGAAGTTCGTCCTGGATATATGACCCGGGTTGAGGTGATTGAGCCCGAAGGCAAAAACTGGTACCGAGCATACGATGGCTTACATACCTTAGGGGCAATGGGCTATTGGTATTATGCAGGACTCAATTCTGATGATTTGAAAATTTCACAGGAATTGGCAGCCGTTATCTCCCTATCCTCAATACCCACCATGGTTGGAAATTTAAGTCCTCAAAACGGGTATAAAATATTCACCGGAACCCAGCACCTGCCCAGCATGCGGGTTCACCCTCAACTTTCTGAAAACGGAAATAAAATCAGACTTGACCAAGTTAACATTGGTCTTGCCAAAACAGCCTTAAAGGCCTCCTTTTACTCCTCTTACAAGGCGTATAAAAAGGGGCGGTCAGGAAAAGATATTTTCTCTGAAGAGGATGTGTACATTGAAGAAACCATTTTTCAAGACGAGCTAAGGTTTCGCCTTGCAAAAACCGGATACATTGATACCACCGCAAAAATCTTCTCCGTTCGTCATGTAGACCTAGAGCTTGACGCGAAATTGGTGGCAGTAGACATTCAAATCATGGATGAAATCATGAGAATTACCGGTGAGGTAGAGTGGGTATTGTCAGACGCCTATACCGGCGAAACCAAGGTTCAATTTACCCAAGAGGCCCAGTCTAACTGGGCCTGGCACCACAACGACACCAACCGTATTGAAGGGTGTTTGCGCGAAAGCCTTACCAGTTTATTTGAGCTCAGCATGGCAGATTTTCTAATTCAGCCCCTTACCCAAAAGGAGCTTATGCGGAAAGAATCAAGTTTCAATCCCATTTATGAATCTTGGCAACCCATAGCCGTTGAAAGCGAGGTTCCTAAGCTTCCATATGAGAACACCATAGACCAATCCATGGACGCTGTAGCCATGTTGGCCTATGGAAATAGAGAAGGCTCAGGTTTCTTTATCACTGGCGATGGAAAGATGATTTCGAGCTACCGATTTCTTTCGGAGGCGGTTAAAGAAAAGGGGTCGGTTGAGGTTGTTCTCAAGGATGGAAGGGTCTCAAAAGCCAAAATTCTAAGGGCCAATCCCATCTACGACCTAGTTTTGCTTCAGGTAGAAGAAAAGCCAAATTCATTTATTCAATTGCATAAAAGAGAATTCGCCGCCCAAGGCACCTCAATTTATGCCATCGGAAACCAAGGAAGGGAAATAGGAATGGGCCTAAACCAAGGAATCATTTCAGGCATAAGGGAAGACGAAGGGAGAACCGTTCTCCAAACCGATGCCAGCCTAAATGCAGGTAATGCCGGAGGTCTTCTAATTGATGAACAAGGAGAACTCATAGGAATCATTCAATCTAAACTGGTAGGTCCTGGCGTTGAAGGAATAGGTTTTGCCATCCCTGCAACCTATATCGAAGAGGGGCTGAAGGTTTACTTTCTTTGAAGGGGTAGGAGTGACTAGTGACTGGGTGTACTAGAAATGAGCATTTTAACACCTGAATCAGCCAGCAGCTTTTTGAGGTACTAGGAAATAGGCACTTGGTACTAGGCGTTTGTTAGTAATATTTGACCCACCGTCAGGGTAGCGGGAATCGGGAATTGGGAATCGGGAATCGAGGCTATGGGGGTGACTAGTGCCTGGAAATAAGAGTTTTAGTACCTGAATCAGCCGGCAGTCTTTTGAGGTACTAGGAAATAGGTACTTGGCACTAGGAATGCTAGCAATATTCGTCCTTCCGTCAAAGGAGGTGGGAATCGGGAATCGGGAATCGGGAACCGGGGCTATGGGGTGACTGGTGACTAGTGACTAGTGACTGGATGAGCTGAAAATGAGTGCCTTATGTCCTGAATTAGCCAAAAGCGAATAGCTAAAAGCCAGCAGCTTTTTGAGGTACTAGGAAATAGGTAATGGGAACTAGGATGTTTGACTCTACCTGAAATTGAACACCTCAACGACTAAACACCTCAACAATTCCATCAACTATAAACTCTCAACCATAAACTCTGAGTGACTAGTGACTAGTGACTAGTGACTGGATGTGCTGGAAATGAGCATTTTAAAACCTTAATCAGCGAATAGCTAATAGCCAACAGTCTTTTGAGGTACTAGGAAATAGGTAATTGGTACTAGGCGGTTTAACTCTACCTGAAACTTTTCACCTAAACAACTCAACGCCACAACGACTAAACACCTCAACGACTCAACGACTCAACAGGAGTGACTAGTGACTAGTGACTGGAAAGCCTGATATTCAGAGGTTTTACACATAAATCAGCCAATATCCGTTTGGGGTACTAGGAAATCGGTATTTGGAACTAGGCGGTTTAACTCTACCCGAAATTCATCACCTCAACGACTCAACGACTCAACGACTCAACATGAGTGACCAGTGATTAGTGATTAGATGTAGCTGAAATTCAACTCCTTAGTAACTAAACGATTCAACAAAGCAATCAACCATAAACCCTCAACCCTCAACCCTCAACCCTCAACTCTCAACTCTCAACTCTCAACAATCCATCAGCATGTTTACATCGCAGTGGTTGTGGCCTGTGCTGCCCATGGATGAATCTATGCGCTTGAAACCATACCTTGTGTAAAGCTTCTGTGCCGCGGTCATTTGAGGTAAGGTTTCCAAGTAAATTTTTGAAAATCCCTCCTTCCTGGCAAAGTCAAGACATAATTCCATAAGTTCCCCCGCAAAGCCTTTTCCGCGGGCCTCCGGACTTAAAAACATGCGTTGTAACTCGGCTACCTTTTCGCTTTCCCCGGGCAAGGGAGCAATTCCACATCCTCCGTAAACCTGGTTTTCATCCGCTATTACCCAATACCTCGACCGGTCTTTGTCAAACCATTCATAGAGCTTGTGTAGACTAGGGTCTGTGTACATGGTGCCCTCCACAGCGGCGTCAAACTCCTCCAAACAAGACTTTATAACCCGGGCCAATTCTGAATTGTCTTCTGGGCTTATTTCTCGAATCTGCATGGGCGAAAATTAAGAATTATCATTCCAGATTTACCCATCTAGCAAATTCAATTTGAAAGGCATGTTTTCGATTTGAAAAGGCTCTATTTTTCAGGAGGCATGGTTCCAAAAACCCGATCCCAAAACCGGGTGGTTACTCCAAAGGCAAGCTCTGTGTACTTGTAATGATGCAAAGAATGGTGCCTCCATTGAGGTTTTAGCCATTTTGGAGGCTTGTTTTTATGAACGCTCCAATGAATGAAACTGTAGAGGTAGTAGCCTACCAATAGCCCTGGTAAGAAGGCAAAAACCCAAGCACCCATGATTAGGTAGAAAATGCCAAATAGCAGACTTGTAATAAGCAGTCCAGGCACCGGAGGCATGAAGATTCGCTCACGGTCTTTGGGGTATTCATGGTGAACCCCATGCATGGCATAATGGAATTTCTGAACCCATTTTCGCTCGTTCACATAGTGAAAAACAAATCGGTGTGTGACGTACTCAAAAAAGGTCCAGAAAAACAATCCGGAAATGAATAAGCCCAAGGCTTTTGTGATGTCTAAATGATTGTATTGAAACCCGTAAACGATTAATATCGCCGAGGTTCCGAGGTAAGTAAAGGCCGTAATCCACGGATTCGTTTTGGTCAGACTTTCAAGCACAGGGTTTTCGAAAATCTGTCCTTGACCCTCAACTTTAACGGCCGGAAATTCTGGTTTCATAAGCGTAGCAATTGAGATTTGGTTGGTCTAAGACCTTCAAAAAGTATGCAAAAAAATTCGTATTACGACTTTTTGGCAGTCATAACCGTCGGCACCTTCATATAATCGCTGTCTTTTTGAGGGGCATTTTTAAGGGCTTCTTCTTGAGAAATGCTTTGGTTTACCTGATCTTTTCTCAAAACATTCACCTCCTCACTCATGTACACCAGGGGCTCCACATTATCCGTGTCTAATTCTTCTAATTTCCCAACAAAGTCAAGCATTTTGGTAAAATCAGACTTCATGGCTTCCCGCTCTTCATCGTTGAACTCAAGTCGTGCCAAATGGGCCAGCTTATCAATCATCTTATTATTCACATCCATGCTCAATCAGGCTTTGGTTGATTATATTATAAACTCTTGTTTTCAATTCTTCCACCGGGTTCTTTTGGCTTAGGTCAGGATATTCTGCCGGGTGGATGATCACTCTTACTCTTCCTGGGCTTCCTTTCATTTTATAGGCAGGAAACTTCCGCTTATTGTCTGCAAAAGTAACGGGAATAATTGGAACGTTTAGTTCTGAGGCAATTCGGAAGGCTCCTGTTTTGAATGGGGCAAGTCGGGTAGGCACCCTCGGTATTCCCCCTTCTGGATAAATGCAGATGCTTATGTTTTCTTGAAGCTTCTCCTTGGCCTTCAACACCACTTGCCTTCTTGACTCTGGAGATGACCGGTCAACCAAAAGGGCCGCGCGTTTGTAGAAATATCCAAAAACCGGAATCTTGCCCAACTCTTTCTTTCCTACAAATACAAAGGGCTTCCGAAATACTTGAAAACATAGAATAATGTCTAAGAAGGAGCTATGATTGGCGCAAATAATTCCAGGATGGGGTAATTCTCCTTGGTAATTTCGGATGACCTTGGTGTGAAATCCAGTTCCATAGCCTAGAATGAAGCCCCAAACGCCAGAAAACCAGTGAAATGCAGTAAAAAGCTTTTTGTTCCAAATGGTCATAGCCAAGAAGGGAGACATGATCAAAACGTCAACCAGGGTGAGCAGAAAAAACCACCCATGCCAAATTCTTTGTGCAAGCCATTTCATGGGCCGAAAATACGGTTTTCCCTTCGCTCATCTTTGGCTATTTTTGGCCCTTAATACAAAAACAACATGGCGCGTATTTTAACCGGCATTCAGGCAACAGGAACTCCACATTTGGGTAATATTCTTGGGGCCATTCAACCTGCAATCGGCATGGCTCAAAAGCCTGAAAACGATTCTTTTTTATTCATTGCAGACATGCATTCTCTAACCCAAATTAAAGAGGGTGAGGTTTTGAGAGAGAATGCTTACTCGGTTGCCGCCGCCTGGCTGGCCTTCGGGCTTGACCCAGAAAAAACAACCTTTTACCGCCAAAGTGATGTGCCTGAAACGGCTGAGCTGGCTTGGTATCTTTCTTGTTTTTTCCCCTACCAAAGGTTAACCCTGGCGCATTCTTTTAAAGATAAGTCCGATAAGCTTTCGGATGTGAACGCGGGTTTGTTTTCTTACCCCATGCTCATGGCGGCCGATATTTTGCTCTATGACGCTGCCTTTGTTCCGGTTGGGAAAGATCAGCTTCAACACCTTGAAATGACCCGGGATGTTGCAAGTAGGTTCAACCATAAAATGGGGGAGGTCTTTGTTTTGCCCGAAGAACAGGTTCAAGAAGACACCATGACCGTGCCAGGTACCGACGGTCAAAAAATGAGTAAGTCGTACGGAAACACCATCAATCTCTTTCAAGACGATAAGAAATTGAGAAAGAATGTGATGAAAATTGTAACGGATAGTACTCCTCTTGAAGAGCCTAAGAATCCGGATACCTGCAATGTATTTGCGCTTTATGAATTGCTCGCTTCCGCGGAAGAAACTGAGATTCTCCGTCAAAAATACCTGGGTGGAAACTTTGGATACGGCCATGCAAAACAGGCTTTCTACGAACTTCTACTGGAGAAATACGCCAAGGAAAGGGCCTTATACCAAGATTTCATGAGCCAAAAGGATGAATTAGACAGAGTTTTGGCCATAGGGGCTGAGAAAGCCAGAGCTACGGCTAGAGAAGTTTTGTCTAGGGTTCGAGAAAAGTCAGGTTTTTTAGGAAGACCTGTATAAAGCTAGTTTGGTTTCACAGCAGATTTCGGAAGCATGGCTAGGGCCGTGGTTTCCATGGCGTCGGCATCGTAAAAACATTCTGCGTAAAGCTCGTCTTGAGAACCGTGTTCAACAAAACGATCCGGAATACCTAGTCTTCTTACCTCAGGCTTAAGGTTATGGTCAGCAAAAAACTCTAAGATTGCAGAGCCCATTCCGCCTTGGATACATCCGTCTTCTACGGTTATAACCCGGCTAAATTTCTCGCCAATCTCCAAAAGCATTTCCTCGTCAAGGGGTTTCACATACCGCAAATCATAATGCGCGGCCGAAATTCCTTTTTTCGCTAGGTTCTCAATGGCCTTGCTTGCATAATTTCCGATGTGGCCGAAGGTGATAAAAGCAATGTCTTCTCCTTCTTTCAGTTTTCTTCCTTTTCCAATTGGTGCCTCTTTGAAAGGGGTTCTCCATTCAGGCATTACGCCTTGTCCTCTGGGGTATCGAATGGAAAAGGGGAGATCTGTACTATCCAACTGTGCTGTGTACATTAAGTTCCGAAGCTCTTCCTCGTTCATTGGGGCTGCAACAACCATGTTCGGGATGCAGCGGAAATAAGCAATGTCAAAGGCTCCGTGATGGGTAGGACCATCCGCCCCAGCGATACCTGCCCGGTCTAAACAAAATATAACCGGTAGCTTTTGAAGGGCTACGTCATGTACAACTTGATCATAACCTCTTTGCATGAAGCTTGAGTAAATATTACAGAATGGCTTCAAGCCTTGGGTGGCTAATCCTGCTGAAAAGGTTACTGCATGCTGCTCAGCAATGCCCACGTCAAAGGCCCGCTCTGGCATGGCTTCCATCATGTACTTCAAGCTGCAACCCGAAGGCATGGCAGGCGTGACACCCATGATTTTCTCATTTTCCTCGGCAAGCTCAATGATGGTTTTTCCAAAAACATCTTGGTATTTAGGCGCTTGGGGCTCTTCGAAAATGGTTTTAAAAATTTCTCCGGTGTCTTTATTGAATAGGCCGGGGGCATGCCATTTGGTTTGGTCTTTTTCGGCCAGTTCATAGCCTTTTCCTTTTACCGTAACGCAATGCAAAATTTTCGGGCCCGGAATCTGCTTTAAGTCTTCGAATATTTCAGCCAAATGCTCAACATCATGGCCGTCAACCGGACCAAAATACCTGAAGTTAAGGCTTTCGAAGAGGTTGCTTTGTTTTAGAAGGGCCGACTTTAATCCGGTTTCAATTTTTTGAACAATCGACTGGGCGTTGGGTCCAAATTTTGAGATTTTCCCAAGCAAATGCCAAACTTCATCTTTAACCTTATTATAGGTCTGAGAGGTAGTAATGTCTGTTAAATAAGATTTTAAAGCGCCTACATTCGGGTCAATGCTCATGCAATTATCATTGAGCACCACCAATAGGTTTGAATTCTCATCTCCTGCATGGTTCAGGGCTTCAAAGGCCATACCGGCTGTCATGGCTCCATCCCCAATTACTGCTATGTGCTGCCTTTCGGTTTCGCCCTTATACCTTGATGCTACGGCCATTCCTAAGGCCCCTCCAATGGAGGTTGAGGAATGTCCAACGCCAAAAGTATCGTATTCAGACTCAGAGCGTTTGGGGAACCCTGATATTCCTTTGTATTTCCGGTTGGTATGAAAAACATCTCGCCTTCCGGTCAAAATTTTATGTCCATAGGCCTGGTGACCAACATCCCAAACCAACTGGTCATCCGGAGTATTAAAGGTATAATGCAGGGCTACGGTCATTTCAATCACGCCAAGACTTGCGCCAAAATGCCCTCCTTTTTGAGAGACGACATCAATAATGTACTGACGTAGTTCGTCCGCGACCTGAGTTAATTGGGCCTTTTTAAGTTTCCTTAAGTCAGAGGGGTATTTGATTTTAGAAAGCAATTCGCCGGCAGCAAAATCCATGGGCTGAGAATTAATTAGAACGCACAAAAATAAACATTCAATCCTGAAAGGGAACAAGATGCAACTTAATCAGAAACGTTTTTTAATCCTAAAAAGTTTTTAGCCTTCGCTTCGAAGCCTATTTTTGCCCGATGATTTTATACGATACCCACGCCCACATCTACGATGAGGCCTTTTTAAACGACCGAGAAAAAATGCTTGAAGAGGCCATGAGCCATAGGGTTCGGAAAATCATTATGCCCAATATTGACCTGGATTCTTTCCAAAGCATGGTGGATCTGGCCAATGCCCACCCTCAACATTGCATTCCAATGGTTGGGCTTCATCCCTGTTCAGTTAAAGAGGATTTTGAAGAAGTTTTATCCAAACTCAAAGAATACCAAGAAAATGAAAAGGACATCCTTCAGGGCCGTTCTTTTTCAGGAATCGGTGAAATTGGCATCGATCTTTACTGGGATGCTACTACTCTAGACATTCAAGTTCAGGCATTTCGGCAACAGCTTCAATGGGCAAAAAGCTTAGAAAGACCAGTTTCTATACATGTTCGCGATAGTTTTCAGGAAGTGTTGAAAGTTTTAGAGGAAGAGTTTGACCCCAAGCTTAGGGGTGTTTTGCATTGCTTCACCGGTGGGGTAGAAGAGGGCAAAAGAGCCATTGATTTGGGTTTTCATCTGGGGCTTGGCGGAGTCTTGACCTTCAAGAATTCAAATTTAAGGGAGGTTGTTAAGGAGCTGCCCTTGGAAAAGTTGGTGCTTGAAACCGACTCGCCGTATTTAAGTCCGCACCCCCACCTCGGACAAAGAAATGAGCCGGCTCATGTATTATTAATTGCAGAAACCTTGGCAAAGGCCAAAGGCGTTTCCTTAGAGCAAGTGGCTCGAATTACCTCCCGCAATGCGGATAAATTATTCAAATTATGAATCCAAGGCCTCGCATACTCATTGTTTATACCGGCGGCACCATTGGCATGTTTCAGGATGAGGAAACGGGAAGCCTTAGGCCTTTTGATTTGGATCGCTTATTAAAATTTGCCCCAGAATTGAGTCAGGTGGCCTGTGATCTAGACATGTCCACCTTTGATCCTCCGCTGGATTCAAGCAATATGCAGCCTAGCCATTGGAGGAGGATTGGCGAGGTGATTTCTGAAAACTATCATGCTTACCACGGATTTGTGGTTTTGCACGGAACGGATACCATGTCGTTTTCTGCTTCGGCTTTGAGCTTTAGCCTTTCCAATTTGGGCAAACCCGTGGTTTTCACCGGATCACAGTTGCCCATTGGATTAACCCGAACGGATGCCCGAGAGAATTTGGTAACGGCGGTTGAGATTGCGGCTTACGCTGAGCGCGGAAGGGCAATGGTTCCGGAGGTTTGCCTGTATTTTGAAGACGAGCTTTATCGAGGAAACCGAACCCATAAGGCCAGTTCAGAGCAGTTTGAAGCCTTCCGGTCTGAAAATTATCCCTCCTTAGCCAGTGCAGGGATTCGGATAAAATTCAAGGAGGCATACATTCAAACCCATCCTGAGGAGCCTTTTGAATTCCTTCCAGAGATTGACCCTAGGGTTGGGGTTGTGAAGGTTTTTCCGGGAATTCAAGAAGAATGGCTAGAGCAAGTTTTGGGAGGGAATTCACTTAGAGCTGTGATTTTAGAAACCTATGGAGCCGGAAATGCCCCCACCGAAAAATGGTTTTTAAACCTATTGGAAAAGGCTCAAAACACAGGGAAAATCCTGGTAAATAAAAGCCAATGCACAGGAGGAGGAGTAGACATGGGTAGGTACGAAACCAGCCGTAGGCTTAAGGAAATGGGTATTTGGTCTGCCGGAGACATGAGTTTTGAATCTTCCTTAACAAAGCTCATGTTTGTGCTAGGAAATCCAGAACGGTTTCCAAACCTTCAGGATGCCTATGAGCGTTCCCTTCGGGGTGAATTAAGCCAAGGTTAAGAATAAGAATAGGCCTTTCGGGGTTTATTATTTTTTGTACTTTGCCGGCCTTAAAATCGCTTGGCTGAGGCCATGCCGATGGATGATTAAAAGGAGAGGTGGCCGAGTGGTTTAAGGCGCACGCCTGGAAAGCGTGTTTCCCGGAGACGGGATCGAGGGTTCGAATCCCTTCCTCTCCGCTGTTCTTTATAAGTAAATTTAGACCCTAATTAAATAGTTAAACAAAGAATCATAGCGATGAAAAAGGTACTTTCGCTTCTTGCATTAACCGGAATCCTGGTTTTAGGTACTGTCCAGTACAGTACAGCTCAAGACTCTATTGACACGACTGCCAACACTGAAATGGCGGCAGACACCGTTGAGGAAACCAGTCCGGCAGCGGCTGAGGAAACTCCAGCTACCCCAGAAGAAACAACTGAGGAAGCTGAAGAAGTTGGTTTCCACACCGCAATCAAAACCAAATTTATTGAAGGTGGTCCTGCCTTTATGGGTATTGTACTTTTGGTACTTATCCTAGGCCTTGCGCTTTGTATTGAGCGGATCATCTACTTAAACTTGGCTACCACCAATACTGAGCGCTTGCTTGAGAAAATTGAGCACGCCTTGAACAATGGAGGTATTGAAGCTGCTAAGGAGGTTTGTAAAAACACTCCAGGTCCTGTGGCCAGCATTTTCTACCAAGGTTTAGACCGTTCAGAAGAAGGTATTGAAATCGTTGAGAAATCAATCATTTCATACGGTTCTGTGCAAATGGGACTTCTTGAAAAAGGGGTTAGCTGGATCAGCCTTTTCATTGCCTTGGCACCAATGCTTGGTTTCATGGGTACTGTAATCGGTATGATTGAGGCCTTCGACGCTATTGAAGCGGCAGGAGATATTTCTCCTTCTCTAGTAGCAGGAGGTATTAAAGTTGCACTTCTTACCACCGTATTCGGTTTGATTACCGCAATCATTCTTCAGATTTTCTACAACTATATTGTATCTAAAGTAGACAACCTTGTAAACAGCATGGAAGACGCTTCCATCTCTTTGGTTGACCTTTTGGTGAAGTCTGAAATCACTAAGAAATAATCACCATGAACAGTGTTGCAAATATCGCGAAGTATGTGGCAGCTGCCCTCTCTATTGTAGGGGTCATCTTCCTTATACTGATTCTAGCCAATGGCGATGAAGTCATTGAAACCAGCGAACAATTGCAGGAAAATCTGGTGAACCCTTATATGATTTTCAGCTACATCCTGCTTATTGTTCCCGCAGCTATGATGCTGATCTTTTCCGTTTGGTATTTCATTACCCACCCCAACAAAGGCAAAAGAGCTCTAATTGCTCTCATCGCTTTCGGGGCTATTTTCGGAATTGGTTACGCTCTTTCTGACGGTACTATAATCTCTGATAAGGCCAATGAAACTTGGACCAGAATCTCTGATATGGGGCTTTACGCTTTCTATATCATGGGTATTGGAACAGTTCTTGCTGTCTTAGGAGGAGAATTGTTTAAAGCAATCAAACGCTAATTATGGCTCGTAAAAAAAGAGGAGTACCTGAAATAAATGCCGGCTCGATGGCCGATATTGCCTTCTTGCTGCTCATCTTCTTTCTGGTAACTACCACCATGGATGTGGATTCAGGGCTTGCGAGGAAACTTCCTCCCATTCCTGAAGACCTACCAGAGACCCCACCTCAATTGAAAGAAAAAAACCTATTCATCGTTTTGGTGAATGCTTTTGATCAATTATTGGTGGAAGGTGAGCCCATGAGTTTGGAAAACCTAAGATCATCGGCTAAGGATTTCTTAGATAATAATGGTGACGGAACCTGTACAGATTGCCGTGGTCGTAGAGACCCCGCTTCTTCAGACAATCCTGATAAAGCCATTATCTCCTTGCAGAATGATAGAGGTACCTCCTATGAAATGTATGTGGCCGTTCAAAATGAACTCGCTGCCGCCTACAATGAATTAAGAGAAGAACTCGCCCAGCGTAAGCATGGCAAATCATACGACGAACTGACGCCGGCTTTGCAAAAAGAAATTAGAGGGGTTTATCCTCAGAAAATTTCCGAAGCAGAACCGAAAGAAACCGGTGAATAATTATGTCAAAGTTTGTAAAAAAGAAGAAGGGGGATACCCCGGGAATTTCAACGGCTTCCTTGCCTGACATCGTATTCATGCTGCTTTTCTTCTTCATGGTTACCACCGTGATGAGAGAAACTGACATGCTAATACAAGTTAAAGTGCCCGAGGCAACCGAAATTCAAAAGCTTGAAAGAAAATCCTTGGTTAGCTACATCTACGTAGGTAAACCCAAAGATAAATACCAAGCTACCTTCGGTTCGGAACCCAGAATTCAGCTTAACGATGCCTTTGCATCGGTTTCTGAAATTCAGTCTTTCATTGCCGCCGAGAGAGATGCAAGGTCTGAGGAAGAAGTTCCGCTTATGACCACATCCATCAAAGCAGATGTAGACGTGAAAATGGGTATCATTACGGACATCAAACAAGAGCTAAGAAAGGCTCAAGCCTTCAAAATAAATTATTCGACCCGAAAAGGTTCTGTTCTTGATTGATCAGACTTTTCCGGAAAACTTATTTTTGAAACCCTTTCAGCATTTGTTGAAGGGGTTTTTTAATGCATTGGTGGTATGAGAAACATTATGGTCCCTATTCTGGCTACGGCCTTTTTCCTGATTCTGGCTGTTTACGCTTATCAGGCCGTTCGAACGGCTAGCCAAGACCTTAACAGCCCATGGAGGCAATTGGTTCGTATTGGCTTTTGGGCCATAGAAGCGGCATTGATTGGCTGGTTCTGGGTGGTCATGGTGCAATTAAAACCCAATTCTCATTCTTCTTTCTGGATGCCTTGGGTGGGCTTTATGATCCTGCTTATTGTTCCCCAAATGGTTACCATCATGTTTTTAATTGGGGAGGACTTCTATCGTTTGGGAAGGAGCTTGGTGCTCTGGGTTTCGAAAATTTTCACCCATGAACCCATTGAAATCGACCTCTCCTCTCGAAGGAAATTCCTTTCGCAAGTGGCTTTAGGGGCCGCCGCCATTCCTTTTTTAAACATCTTGTACGGCATTACTTGGGGGAAGTATAATTACACCGTTAGAAAGGAAACCTTGGCCTTTGATGACCTTCCAGAAGCATTTGATGGATTCAAAATTGTTCAAATCTCCGATGTGCACTCGGGGTCTTTTGACAACATCACGAAGGTGGAATACGGAATTGACCTCATCAATGAACAAAAGGGCGATGTGATTGTTTTTACGGGAGATCTCGTAAACAATACAGCCGATGAAATTGAACCCTACCTAGATGTTTTTTCAAAGCTCCAAGCCCCCATGGGGAAGTTTAGCATCCTCGGGAACCATGATTACGGAGATTATATTGAATGGGGCAGCGAAGATGCCAAAATCCAGAACCTTGACGCCCTTAAAGAACACCATCGAGCCATGGGCTTTAACCTCTTATTGAATCAGTCGGTGGAGCTTAAAAAAGGAGAAGAGGAGATTTCCCTGGCCGGGGTTGAAAACTGGGGAAAACCACCCTTTGTTCAATACGGCGATCTAAACAAGGCCTTAAAAGACACGCAAGATTTCAGGGTCCTTCTCAGCCATGACCCTTCCCATTACGATGAGCAGGTGGTAGAACATCCCAAAAAAGTCCACCTCACCCTCTCTGGTCATACCCATGGAATGCAATTCGGGATTGAAATTCCAGGCTTTAAATGGAGTCCGGTGAAGTATAAATACCCCAAATGGGCGGGGCTTTATGAAAAAGCCGGACAATACCTCTATGTTAACAGAGGCTTTGGATTCTTGGCCTTCCCCGGAAGGGTGGGCATCTGGCCGGAAATTACTGTGATTGAGTTGAAAAAAGCCTAAAGGTTTCCCGAATTTTGGATGGATTTGGTAGGCCTGGAATTAGCTCTGCCCGAAGATTCTATATTTGAGCCATGAATTTACCTATAGGTACCTTGGTAAATGCCGGGGCGGTTGTCCTTGGCGGATTGATTGGATTGGGTTTCCGAAACCTGATTCCGGATCATATGCGAAAAATTGTTTTCCAGGCCATAGGCCTGTTCACCATTGTTTTGGGGGTGCAAATGGCCCTTGCAGCAGAGGCGGTTTTGGTCCAAATCTTTGCTTTGGTATTGGGGGCCATCTTAGGCCACGGATTAAAGCTTGAAGAGGGATTTGGTATTTGGCTTGACCGGTTTTCTAAAGAAGGAAAGAACTCAGGCTTTTCAAACGCCTTAATCACAGCTTTTGTGCTCTATTGCATGGGTTCCATGACCATTTTAGGCGCCATGGAAGAAGGCTTAACAGGAAGCCGGGAGGTGCTGTATACCAAGTCGGTTCTAGACGGATTCTCAAGCATTGTATTGGCGGCAGGTATGGGCCCTGGAATTTTAATCTCGGCCATCCCCTTGTTGATTTTTCAATCAAGCATCACCTGGACCGCCCAGCTTTTGGAAAACCACATCTCCAAACCCATGGTTCAGGAAATCTCGGCAACCGGTGGTTTCTTGATTTTAGGCATTGGCTTAAACCTCCTTGAAATCACCAAACTCAAACTCTTAAACTTCCTGCCAGCACTCGTTCTTGCACCTATTCTGTACTGGTTGGTACATGTCTTGTTTTAGAGGTTTTTAGGTGGGGCTAAAACTTGGAAACCCCTTTATTTCTTGGTGTTTTCAGATGGTTTCCTTAGTTTTGCATGCCTATGAATCAATAGGAAATCTCATTGCATTTTATTGACCTCAGTATTTTTATTGGGTATATGGCGGCCATGTTGGGCGTTGGGTACTATTTCCTTCGTTCCAATGCATCGGCAGATGATTATTTTGTGGGCGGAAGAAACATGTCGGCTTGGCACATTGGTCTCAGTGTGGTGGCCACGGATGTAGGCGGCGGCTTCAGCATTGGTTTGGGCGGATTGGGTTTCTTGATGGGCCTATCGGGTTCTTGGATGCTCTTCACCGGATTAATCGGAGCTTGGTTGGCCGCGGTTTTTCTCATCCCAAAAGTACATGAACTAGGGCTTACCGGCCGCTTGCTCACCTTCCCTCAAATATTTCGATCCATTTACGGCAATAAGGTGGCTTGGGCGGCAGGCTTAATTTCCGCCATTGGCTATCTTGGTTTCACAGCCAGTCAAATGTTGGCGGGGGCAAAACTAGCTTCAGCTTCTTTTCCAGACATAAGCTTAAATACCTCCTTGTGGATCATGGGTGTTTTGGCCGTGGTTTATACCGGAATGGGGGGAATCAAAGCGGTAATCTATACGGATACCATTCAATGGGCCTTGCTTATGGGCGGACTCATCTTAATCGGAATTCCTTTATCTCTTAAAGCGGTTGGGGGCTGGGATGTGGTAGTGGAAACCCTACCCGAGGCGTATTTCTCCTTCACAAACTTAACTTGGCAAGACGGGGTTAATTGGCTAATTACCATAGTGCCCATTTGGTTTGTGGGCATGACCCTTTATCAGAGAATTTATGCTTCCTCCTCAGCCAAAGAAGCCAAAAAAGCTTGGTTCATTGCCGGCGGATTTGAATGGCCCATCATGGCCTTCATGGGGGTTTTACTGGGGATGTTTGCCAAGGTTGCCTTCCAGCAAAATATGTTCGCAGAATTGGGCTTTCCGGCTGGAAGTGATATAGATGCAGAAATGGGACTTCCCCTCTTATTGCGATCGGTGCTTCCCGTTGGGCTTATGGGTATAATGATGGCCGCGTATTTTTCAGCCATCATGAGCACAGCTGATTCTTGCCTAATGGCGGCTTCAGGAAATATTATGACCGACCTATTTAAAAAGTACTTCCCAGAAAATGGAAAAAACAATATGCTCAAATCACAGGTTGTAACCGTAGTATTGGGCTTTCTCGCCTTGTCACTAGCCTCGTATATGACCGAGGTTTTGGATCTTATGCTCTATAGTTATGCCTTCATGGTTTCGGGCTTATTAGTTCCTCTTTTGGTGGCCCTTTACGGGAAAAGGCCCAAGGAAACGCCAGCATTAATTTCAATGGTTATCGGCGGATTTTCAACCCTGATTTTAACCCGATGGGCAGATGACCTTCCCTATGGTCTTGACCCCATCGCTTTCGGACTGATTGCCTCCGTTTTGGCCTATTGGTTCAGTACTAAATTCCTTACCTTCAAATTCAATTCACAATGAACACAACGATGAAAAAGACCGGATTCAAAACCCTAAACGCCCATTCGGGTCCTTGCGGACTTCATACCAACGATCGAATTTCAGACTTCCTGGTAAAGGCCCTGGAAGAATATGGCGATAAAAAGGAAGATGTGCTAAAATGTTTAGACTATGTTTTTAATGGAACCGGAGGGAATATAATCTTAGCCCTTGAAAATGATGATATTGTGGGCGCTGTTGTACTGAACAATACAGGTATGACCGGATACATTCCTGAAAACATTTTGGTGTACATTGCCGTAGATCCTTCCCAACGAGGAAAGGGCCTAGGTAAGCAGCTCATGGAGCATGCCATTAAGGTGAGCAAAGGCGATATTGCCTTGCACGTGGAAGCCAATAATCCGGCGAAATTTCTCTATGAGAAAATGGGATTCACCAATCCATACCTCGAAATGCGTTTAAAACGCTCATGAACTTAAATTTAGCAGACATCCGCAAACAGCTTCATAAATTCCCGGAAATCTCGGGGGAAGAAAAGGATACTGCCCAAAAAATTGAAAGCATTTTAGGCCGACTCGGAATTCAAGATCTTGAAACCGGAATTGGTGGCCATGGAATTTTAGCCTTTCCGCAAGGACGTGAAAATACCCAAATCATGGTCCGCTGCGAATTAGACGCATTACCCATTCCTGAACGAAATACCTTTGATCATAGGTCCACAATTCCAGGTAAAATGCATGCTTGCGGACACGACGGGCATATGAGCATTTTATTGGGACTGGCTGAAAAACTAATGCAAGAACCCATTGAAGGATTGTCGCCTGTTCTACTCTTTCAGCCTGCTGAAGAAACCGGAAAAGGAGCCCTGGAGGTAATCAAGTCGGATGCCTTTCAAAACCTGAACCTTAAATCAGCCCTAGCCCTTCACAACATTCCAGGTCAAGATTTGGCAAGCATTTCTGCCCGACCCGGAACCATGTGCATGATTTCGGTGGGCTTAAAATTTAGGTTTCTAGGTTCTACCTCTCATGCCGCCTTCCCCGAACTCGGAAACTCTCCAAATAAACTGGTCCATAAACTCTTTGACTGGGTGTATGAAAAATGCCCTGAAACGGTCATTGCAACCCCTGTGCATACAGAAATTGGAAGTCCGGATTTTGGCATAAATCCAGGTCTCGGCACCTGGTCCATTACCCTGAGGTCGGCCTCTGAATCCGATTTGAACCAATCAGTTCAAGATTTGATTGAATTGGCTGTTAATGAAGGTGGTAAGTTGGGAGTAAAGGTAGAGCATGAAAAGGCAGACCCTTTTCCATTAACCGGGAACCACGCCGATTTATTCGAGACTTTGAAGGCGGTTTGTACAGAAGAAGGTTTTCCTTTGGAAACCTTAGATCAACCCTTCCGGTGGAGTGAAGATTTTGGCCATTTTAAATCCGTTTGTCCAAGCTTATTGTTTGGTCTAGGCTCGGGGGTAAATCAACCCAATCTTCATTATCCGAATTATGATTTTCCGGATGAAATTCAAGAAAGGGGGAGCATGGTATTTTATAAAACCTTGGAAAAGCTTAGCAAAAAACATGGAGCATAGCTCGAAGATCACCATTTCAAAATCAGCATACCAGAAAAACCTGGAATTGATCAAAGGCTTCCATGGTGAGGAAAGTTCCTTGTCGTCAGTGGTGAAAGGAAATGCCTACGGGCATGGAATCAATGTTTTTGTGCCCATGGCAGAAGAATGTGGGGTAAATCATTTTTCGGTATTCAATGCACACGAGGCCAAAAGGGTTTATGAATCTAGAAAGAAAGATTCAGAAATCATGATCATGGGGCATGTACCCGCCGACCAGCTTTCGTGGGTAATTGATCGAGAAATACAATTTTTCGTTTCGGACCTTCATCGGCTTAAAAAGCTAATCCCTCTGGTTTATGATTTGAATGTAACCGCCCGAATTCACCTAGAGGTAGAAACGGGCATGAACCGTACGGGCCTTTCCAGAAAAGACCTCCCGGAAGCCATAGGATTGATCAAGGCAAATTCCCATAACATTGAGATTGAAGGAATATGCACCCATTTCGCTGGGGCGGAAAGCATTGCCAATCACGTTCGGGTTCAAAACCAAATCAAGTCCTTCCGAAAACTTAAAAATTATTTAGACCAAAATGAGATTCGGGCAGCAAAGGCCCATGCAGCCTGCTCCGCTGCCATGATTCGTTACCCAAAAACCTGCTTTGACATGGTACGGGTGGGAATTCTCCAATACGGATTCTGGCCCAGCCAGGAAATCATGATTCATTACCTTCAGTCAAAACGAAACCAAGAGGACCCTCTTGAAAGACTAATTACATGGAAGTCGGAGGTCATGAGCATAAAGGAGGTAAAGGTGAACCAGTTTGTGGGCTATGGCACGTCCTATCTTACGGACGCTCCGAAGGTTCTGGCAACCATACCCGTGGGTTATGCATACGGATACAGCAGGTCTTTAAGCAACCAAAGTCGGGTAATTGTAAACGGACATTATGCCCCGGTGGCGGGCATCATCAATATGAACCTTTTAACGGTTGACATTAGCCATATTCCCGGTGTGGAAGTGGGGGATGAGGCAATTCTTGTTGGAAATCAAGAAGATAAAGAGATTCCCGTATCTTCGTTTAGTGATATTTCCAACCAATTGAACTATGAACTCTTAACAAGGATTCCGGCAGACATACCCAGAACCATAATACCTTAAACCATGGCCTTTATACAACTCAAAAGAGCAAGCTTGGCCCATAATTACAAATACTTAGACAAGAAGTTTAAGCAGAATGGAATTGAATGGGGCGTGGTAGCAAAACTTCTTTGTGGAAATAAAGCCTACCTCCAAGAACTCTTAAACTTAGGCATTAATGAAATTCACGATTCAAGAATTTCAAACTTAAAAGCCGTCAAAGCTTTAGACTCATCAGTACAGACGGTTTACATAAAACCTCCTGCAAAACGAGCCATCCGGTCGGTGGTTTCTTATGCCGACGTAAGCTTTAATACGGAACTGGTAACCATGGAGCTTCTTTCAAAAGAGGCGGTTCGGCAAGGAAAAAACCATAAGGTCATCATCATGGTAGAAATGGGCGACCTTAGAGAAGGGGTTTTGGGAAACGAACTCTTGAGTTTTTACGCCGAGGTATTTGATCTTCCAAACATTGAAGTAATTGGCCTCGGAACCAATTTGAACTGTCTGCATGGGGTAATGCCGAGTACCGATAAGCTGGTTCAATTGAGCTTGTATGAGCAATTGATTGAAGCCAAATTCAACAAGCATATTCCTTTCATTTCAGGGGGAACCTCGGTTGTGATTCCCCTTCTTTTGAGAAAACAATTGCCCAAGGCGGTGAACCATTTTCGGGTAGGGGAGGCTCTTTTCTTCGGGAACAACCTTTTTACCGGCAAGGGCTATAAACATATGAAGCAGGATGTTTTCACCTTATATGCTGAAATCATTGAGCTAACTGAAAAGCCAAAGGTGCCTGTGGGTGAAATGGCTGAAAACCCTTCCGGGGAAAACTTTGAGATCAATGAAGAAGATTACGGAAAAACCTCCTACCGGGCCCTTTTAGACATCGGCCTTCTGGATATTAATCCGGAATTTCTCATTCCCCGCGACAAACGGGTTGAAATTGTAGGAGCGTCCTCTGATATGTTGGTGATTGACTTTGGGGAAGACCCAGGAAAATACAAGGTTGGAGATTTGGTTTCCTTTCAAATGAAATACATGGGCGCCTTGGGAATCTTAAACTCGAATTACATCGCCAAGGAATTGGCCTAAACCCATTTAAATTGTAGAACTTGCTCAATGTCTGGGTGAAGGCTTTTGGCCACCGGGCAAGTTTTGGCTGTGTTTTCAAGAATAGACTTCTCCTTATCGCTGGCTTTTTTGGCCATGGTAATATTTACCTCAATTTTTGAGATTCTTCTAGGTTCGGAGGCCATGGTTTTTTTCACATCTGCCTTAGCGCCTAACATAAGAGTCTCCTGGTTCATAGATTGAGCCTTAATGCCCATTACGGTAAGCATGCACGATGCCAGAGATGTGGCTACTATATCGGTGGGCGAAAACCGCTGCCCCTTTCCATTATTATCTGTGGGGGCATCGTTTTCCACCAACTGATCGGACTTGAGATGGATGAGCTCGGTTCGGAGGTCTCCTTTATAAATTACTACGGAAGTCATGAATTTGGGTTTTTACAAAGCTAGCCGAAAAAAGCCGGCTTGAAAAAGGCTTAGAAATCATAGAATGGGTGAGCCAAGGCAGAAATTTGGGTCGGGACAATTAGTCTTGTAAAAAGGCTGTGCGCTTAGGGTGCAAACTCCTGGGTAGTCTCCTGTCTTTCCATGAAGCTTGTGGATGCATTGAAAATGAAGATGGGGAGGCCAACCAACATTTTCTTCCGGTCCGCCCAATTCAGATAGTTTTTGTCCCTTGGATATAAAATCTCCAGGCCTCCAATCGTGAATGATATTGGCCCTCAGGTGACCGAAGAGGAAATAAATTGGGATTTTGGTATTCCTAGCTTCCAGGATTAGGGTGCCTCCGTAATTTCCAAAACTACTATTGTTTGCTAGGCTATGAACCCGAGCGTCTAAAGGAGAATAAACGGGAGTGCCCTCTGGGGCCCAAAGGTCAATACCCAGGTGAATGCGCCGAACTTCTCCTTCCTTGGTTTCAAAGCCTTCACCTCGTGAGTAAAGTTTGTTTCGGTCTTCTAAATAGCCTCCAATACCGTACTTTCCACCTTGATCCTTAATTTGCCTTTGAATAAAGCGGTCTAATTCTGCTGTAGATACAGGAGAGGGGGGCAATTCATAGCTATGTCCTGAAAGGTCAATTTGAACCCAGTCAGGGCTGTCTAGATTCATATCAAGTACCGGGAAAAACTCTTCCATATTATGCCAAGAATCCGTTTACAGTGGCTTCAAATTCTTGAGGGTTTTCGGCATGTACCCAGTGTCCTGCCTTTTCTACCGTTCGAATCTCTGCATTTGGGAAATGGGTATGGATCAAACCATAGTCTTGGGGAAGTACATAATCGCTTTTCTCACCGCGGATGAAGAGGGTTGGGCCCTTGAATCTTAATCCGTTATTCAAGGCAGTGCCTACATTTTCAATATTTTCTGAAATCTCTTTGAGATTAAATCGCCAATCCAACTGTTTATCGGTTTTCCAGTAGAGGTTTTTCAATAGAAACTGCCTTACCCCAAACTGAGGAAGGTGTTCTGCCATGACCTTATCGGCATCGGCTCGGCCTTCCAATTTTTTAACTTCAACGGAATGAAGGGCTTTTAAAATTTCTTGATGGTGGGGAGGGTAATATTTCGGGGCAATGTCAACAATGATGAGGCGGTTGATCCGGTCAGGGTTTACACAGGCATGGAGCATGGCTGTTTTTCCGCCCATGGAATGCCCCAAAATGGTAGCCCTCGGAATTTGATGCTGGTCCATGTAAAGCAATAAATCATGAGCCATGGCGGCGTAATCAAACCGTTCAGAGTGAAATGACCTTCCGTGGTTGCGTTGATCTACCAAATGAACCTCGAAACGGTCAGACCAGATTTTTCCGTAGCGTTGCCAATTATCAAGCATTCCAAACAAGCCATGAAGAATGATCATGGGCTCACCTTGTCCGATGATTTTTGAGTGAAGTTGGTTCATTTCAATTGTTTCAAATAAAGTTGAATGGTGTTTTCCAGGCCATAATAAAGGGCATCCGAAATCAAGGCATGTCCAATGCTAACTTCCAAGAGTCCCGGAATGTTTTGGGCAAAGTACTTTAAATTCTTCAGGTCGAGGTCATGCCCGGCATTTAATCCAAGCCCTTGATTTTGCACCCATTCAGCGGCCCGAACATAGGGTGCAATAGCGCTTTCAGGATCTTTTGAAAATCCGTCGGCGTAAGCCTCAGTATACAATTCAACACGATCTGCCCCAGTTTCATGCACCAGTTTAATTTCCTCCTCAAGGGGGTCCATGAAAAGACTTACCCGCATGCCCAAAGACTTTAACTCTTCTACAATAGGCTTTAGAAAGTCTTTCTGCTCAGATACTTTCCAGCCCGCATTGGAAGTTAGAACACCAGGAGGGTCAGGCACCAAGGTAACCTGTTCAGGTTTGTTTTCCTTTACCAAGTTCAGGAATTCTTGAGAGGGATATCCTTCAATATTGAATTCAACCGATAGGTTTCCGGATAAATCTCGTACATCCTGATAGCGGATATGCCTTTCGTCAGGACGAGGGTGTACGGTAATGCCTTGGGCTCCAAAACGAACCGCATCCTGAGCCACTTGAAACAGGTTCGGAACATTTCCGCCCCGAGCGTTTCTAAGGGTAGCCACCTTATTTATGTTAACACTTAACTGGGTATTCATAGGTGGCAAATCTAAAAAATACTAAGTTTGCTTAAGACCAAGATTATGCTAGCATTAGAACTCATTGTAAACGACATTCCTAGCTTGAAAACCTCAGACCCAGGGCTATTTGCTTTAAGTCTTATGGACGAGTACCGGGTGGGGCATTTGCCCATTGTGAACAATAAGGACTTTCTTGGCCTGATTTCGGAAGATGACATCCTGGCTCTGGACGCTCCGGAAGAGTCTATTGGGGCTCATAAGCTCTCTCTTGTAAAGCCTTTTGTTTACGAACAACAACACATTTACGAGGCCATCCGGCTTACGGCGGAATTAAAACTCACCATGGTGCCGGTTCTCAAACAAGATGGAGTGTATTCCGGACAGATTTTACTGGCAGATCTGGCTCAGGCTTTTTCAAATTTGGCCAGCCTTCATGAACCGGGCGGAATACTTATTTTGGAACTTAACCACAACGACTTTTCAATGAGCGAAGTGGCCCAAATCATAGAGTCAAACGATGCCCGAATCCTTTCATCTTACCTCGGAATTCATCCTGATTCAACCAAAATTGACCTGACCCTCAAAATCAACCGAACCGACTTGTCAAGGGTTATCCAAACCTTCGACCGGTATGATTATACCATCAAAGCTTCGTATTCTGAAAACCGCTTCAGCGATGACTGGAACGACCGGTACGATGAATTTATCAACTACCTAAACATGTAAAATGCGCGTAGCCGTTTTCGGAAAACAATTTGGCCAAGAGGTGATTCCATACATTGAAGAACTGTTTTCAAAGCTTTTTGAAAATGGAATAGATGTCGTGGTTTATCGTCCCTATCTAGACTTCCTTTCAGCCAATCTTCAGCTTAGCTTTCACGATAAAACCTTTACCAACTCTGAAGACTTGAAGGGGGTAGACGTGTTTCTTAGCATTGGCGGTGACGGAACCATTTTGGAAGCCATTACCATTGTTCGGGACACCGAAATACCCATTCTTGGAATCAATACCGGAAGGCTAGGCTTTTTGGCCAATGTGGCTAAGAAAGATATAAACATGGCCATTCAAGACCTCCTTTCCAACCGGTTTGACATTGACGAAAGGGCCTTGATTCAAATGGATACCGAGGAAGGTTTGTTTGGAGACCTGAATTTTGGCTTGAATGAGTTTACCGTGACCCATAAAGAGAGCACGGCCATGATTACCATTCATACCTTCATCAACGGAAAGCTCTTGAATTCGTATTGGGCTGACGGAATCATCATTTCAACACCTACGGGCTCTACAGGCTATTCTTTAAGCTGTGGCGGACCCATTGTAATGCCAGGGTCTCAAAATTTCATCATAACTCCCATAGCCCCGCATAATCTAAACGTCCGTCCCTTCGTTATACCTGACAACAATGAAATTACCATTCGGGTTGAAGGAAGGTCAAGCAATTTCATGGTCTCACTAGATTCTCGCTCTGAAACCATGAGCCGAGAAATGGAGATTCGCCTTAAAAAAGCACCTTTCACCGTTAAGCTGGTGAGAACGGCCTCCCAAGACTTTGCCAATACCCTGCGAAATAAGCTCTTATGGGGGCTTGATCGCAGGAACTAGAGGGTAATTTCGGCTAAACCATATTGAATGGGTATATTTGCAGGCTTAAACGCCGATGAACCGTTGATTATCAAAAGATTAGCAATTATTTTTACGATGTTTTGGGCCTTGAATTCAAGCGCTCAAAGCAACGATATGGGCATATTTTTGGGTAAAGGGCTGGCTTTCACCGATGTAGGCTTGATGGGCCAGGTGAAATCGGAAGACAACGCCTTTGGGGTGTTTTATCGAAGAAATTTCAACCCGTATTGGAGTCTTCGGGCCAACCTTCAATATGGCCAAATTTCAGCGGGCGACTCAAATTCTACCGAAGCCTTTGTGCTCAACCGAAACCTTTCTTTTCGAAACCGGATTTGGGACGCCAATGTGTGGATGGAATTCAATTTCTTCAATTTCAGCCACCATAAATCAGACAATCAGCATACCCCTTATATTTTCGCCGGACTGGGTTATACCCTTCATAACCCCCAAGCCTTCTACCAAGGTGAATGGGTTGATTTACGGCCTTTGGGCACAGAAGGACAAAATTCTGACCTTTACCCAGACCGTAAGCCCTACGCCAAAGGACTGGTAACCATTCCGGTGGGTGTTGGGTATAAAGTTTTGATTTTAAAGCGGGTAAGCCTGGGTTTGGAAGCAGGTTTTAGAAAAACCTTTACCGATTATTTAGACGATGTAAGCATAAGCTACCCAGATCCAGCGGCCTTCAATTCAAATACAGCGGCGGCTTTGAGCGACCGATCTTTGGACCAAGAAAACCACGCCAATTACAAGCGCGGCAATCCGAATACCAAAGACTGGTTTGGATTTGCGGGTTTTACCCTCATCGTACAATTACGTCGTCATCACCAATCTTGCGCTCAATTCTAATGGATTTTAAATCGCTAATCGATACCGAAAAACTTCCGGCACATGTGGCTGTGATCATGGACGGAAACGGTCGTTGGGCAAAGAACCAAGGACTCAAGCGGGTTATGGGCCATAAGAATGGGGTGAAAGCTGTACGAGATACCGTTGAAGGTGCCGCTGAAATAGGGGTGAAGTATTTAACCCTCTACGCATTTTCAACCGAAAATTGGAAACGACCCAAATACGAGGTTGACGCCTTAATGAGGCTCTTGATTTCTAGCTTACGCGATGAGCTACCAACCCTGATGAAAAACGACATCAGACTCAAAGCCATTGGAAACTTGGAGATTCTTCCTGAAAAAGGGAGGAAACAACTTCAGGAAGTAATGCAGAAAACCGAGGGGAATAAACACATGACCCTGGTTCTAGCCCTGAGCTATGGAGCCAAAGATGAATTGACTCAGGCAACCAAAAAGGTAGCTGAACTTGTCTTAGAAGGTAAGCTCATGCCCAAAGACATTGGTCCTGATACCTTAGAAAACCATTTGTACACATCTGGAATGCCAGATGTAGAACTGTTGATACGCACCAGTGGTGAACACCGAATTTCAAATTTCTTGCTCTGGCAAATTGCCTATGCCGAACTCTATTTTACCCCCATACTCTGGCCTGACTTCCGAAGAGCCAACCTCTTTGAAGCCATCTATGATTACCAACACAGAGAACGCAGATTTGGAAAAACCAGCGAACAGCTTAAGTCATAAAGCCCCTATGAAATTATTCCACGCCTTCTTGGCATTTTTGATGCTTAGCTTTTCTGCTTCAGCACAAATTTTTCCCAGTGAAATGACCTTGGATTATGAAAATCCGAAAACCTATGAAATTGGGGGAATTACCCTTTCGGGAGAAAATACCTTAGACCGCAGCATGGTGGTCTTGATCTCAGGCCTTTCGGTGGGGGAGGAAATTGAAATTCCGGGAGATGCCATCACCGATGCCATCCAAACCTTGTGGAGCCAAAATCTTTTCTCAGATGTTAAAATTTCCATCGAAAGGGTTCAAGACAATATTGTTTTTCTGGATGTGCACATTGATGAGCTTCCCCGACTAAGCAAATACGCCATCTACGGAGCCAAAAAATCTGAAAAGGAGTCCATCCGCGAAAGCATTGCCATTGCCCGAGGAAAGGTGGTGAACAAAAACCTAATCCTGACCATTGAAACCAAGGTAAACCGCTACTACATAGACAAGGGCTTCCGAAACGTGAATGTGCGCATTGAACAAGAAACCGATACGGCTGAATTCAACCAGCTCATCTTGAAAATCTTTGTAGATAAAGGAGAGAAGGTTAAGATTAAGGAGATTGAATTTGAAGGAAATACCCAAATCACGGATGCCAAATTGAGGCGGTTGATGAAGGAAACCAAAACCACCTCCATTCTCAATATTTTCAAATCCTCTAAGTTTTTGGAAGACGAGTTTAAGGCCGATAAAGAAAAAATTCTAGCCCAATACAGAACCCTTGGTTACCGAGATGCCCGTTTTGTTTCTGAATCGGTTGAGCCCATTGAAGGAAATCCTGACCGACTCGCCATTCAGCTTAAAATTGAGGAGGGAAATCGATACTACTTCGGAGACATTACCTGGTTGGGGAATTCAAAGTTTACGGACGAAGAATTAGCCAAGATCATCAACATTAAAAAAGGAGATGTTTACAATGTGGCGGTGCTTGAGTCTAGGCTTTTTGCCAGCATGGACGAAAGCGATATTTCTTCTCTTTACCTGAACGATGGGTACTTGTTCTTCAATATTCAGCCCGTTGAACAATACGCAGAAGGTGATACTATTGATTTGGAAATGGTGATTTACGAAGGGCAACAAGCCCGGGTGAACAAGATTACTGTAACAGGGAATACTCGAACCAATCAGCATGTTATTCTTAGGGAGGTGCGTTCTAAGCCCGGAATGCTTTTCAGCAGATCAGACATTACACGTACCATTCGTGAGCTGGCAAACCTTGGCTATTTTGACCCAGAACAGCTAAATGTAAATCCGGTACCCAACCCCCAAACCGGAACCGTCGATATTGAATACCAGGTGGTTGAAAAATCAACCTCTCAGGTTGAGCTCCAAGGAGGGTACGGAAATGGATTCTTAGTGGGAACCTTCGGCTTGGTCTTCGATAATTTCTCGGCCCGCAACCTATTCAAGAAAGGAGGATGGAATGGATACCTGCCAACGGGTGATGGACAAAGGCTGAGTCTTCGGGCGCAAAGCAACGGTAGCTTTTTCCAAAACTATAATTTCAGCTTTACGGAACCTTGGCTGGGAGGTAAGAAACCCAACGCTTTAACCGTTTCATTGTATCATTCAGTTCAAACCAATGGATTGGCTAAGACCGATGAAAGTAGATCGGCTTTAAAGATTACGGGTTTTGGTTTGGGCTTAGGGCAGCGACTCAAGTGGCCGGATGATTATTTTACCATTTACAATGGGGTGAATTTTCAACGGTACACCTTGATTAATAATTATGCCAATTTTGGAACCAGCTCTTTGGGTTATACCGATGGATACTCAAACAACATCAATTACCGGGTCACCTTTGGTCGGAGCTCCATTTCGGCCCCTATTTACCCGCGCTTTGGATCAAACATCAGCCTAACCCTTCAAATTACGCCTCCATTTTCTTTGTTTTCTTCGGTTCCGGTAGAAAATCAGGCTCCGGAAGATCGGTATGAATACATAGAATACCATAAGTGGAAATTTGATGCCGACTGGTATACCCAATTGGCCGGGGATTTGGTTTTACGAACAGGAGCTCGATTCGGACTATTAGGATTTTACAATTCAGCCTTGGGTGCTCCACCCTTTGAGCGATTCTATGTAGGAGGTGATGGATTGTCTGGATTTGTTTTAGACGGTCGTGAAACCATTGGATTGAGGGGCTACCCCAACGAATCCTTAACCCCAGATAACGGAGGAACCATATTCACCAAATACACAGCAGAACTTAGGTATCCCGTAACCTTGAACCCCAACTCTACAATTTATGGTCTGGTATTTGCAGAAGCAGGTAATGCCTGGGGAGGGTTCAAAGATTATAAGCCCTTTGAAGTAAACCGATCTCTGGGTGCTGGCGTTCGGGTATTTATGCCTTTCTTTGGACTGCTAGGCGTTGATTTCGGATACGGATTTGATCAAGTTCCGGGTCAGGCTGGCAACAGCGGATGGCAAACCCACTTTATGATTGGTCAGCAGTTTTAAAACATTCATTTAAAAAATTTGGCATGAAAGCACCAGCCCTTATTCTTACAGCTTTGGCCTTGTTCACCACCTCACTGGTTCAGGCCCAGAAATTCGCCTACGTTGATACCGAGGCCATTTTAGAAAAAATTCCGGAGTACAAACAAGCCCAAGATGAGCTTGACGCCCTTTCGGTAAAATGGCAACAAGAAATTGAAACCCTTTACGCGGAAATAGATCAACTCTATAAAAAGTACCAATCTGAGCAGGTTCTTCTTACTGAAGACATGCGAAGAGAGCGTGAAAATGCAATCATTGAAAAAGAAAAGGCCGCCAAAGCCCTCCAAAGACAAAGATTTGGTCCGCAAGGCGATTTATTCTCAAAACGTCAAGAATTGGTGAAACCCATTCAAGATCAAGTTTTCAATGCCGTACAACAACTGGCCTCTGAAGGTGGATACGCGGTGATTTTCGATAAAAGCTCAGATTTGATCATGCTTTTCACCGACCCGAAATACGACAAGAGTGATGACATTCTTGACCGATTAGGATACAACTATTAATCTTGTGGGGCTCGGTCCAAATTGTATCTTTGGCGCCCGATAAATCTTTCAACCTTAACTATGAAGCGTTTTTTAACCATCCTATTTTTAGGCCTTGCCACTCTTGGATCTACCACGGCAATGGCTCAGGCAAAATTTGGCCACATTAATTCTGATGAACTTTTGAGCCTTATGCCTGAAACCAAAGCGGCTCAAGGTCAGCTTGAAAAGCATAACAAAGAGCTAGAATCTACCCTCAACACCATGTTGGAGGAGTACCAAAACAAAATGGCTGAATTTGAAGCCAACCAGAAGCTGATGACCGACGTGGTTCGTGACTCTAAGTACAGACAATTGGCGGACCTTGAACAAAGAATTCAAGAATTCCAACAAACGGGCAGCCAAAGCCTACAACAGATGGAGGTGGAACTTCTTACGCCCATCTTAGAAAAAGCGCAAAACGCAATTGATGCAGTTGCCAAAGAAAAGGGGCTTACCTACGTTTTTGACACCAGCAAAGGAGCAGTGCTTTACGCCGAAGATTCTCAAAATCTAATGGCGCCTGTTAAGTCTAAGCTTGGACTTTAGTCTTAGCTCCCAATAAAATTTAGAAAGCCGGCATAATGCTGGCTTTTTTTATGTTCAAGCATTACCATACGATCCGTACTTTTAAGCCTAAATTGGATTTAGAATGAAAGCATTCCTACGTGGATTTAGCTATGCTTTTCAGGGCATTGCAACTTATCTCAGGTCAAGCCGGAATGGAAGAGTACACCTTTTTGCTTTTCTCTTGGTGGTGATTTTAGGTTGGATTTTGAAGATTCAAACCCTGGAATGGGTTGGGATATTTTGCATCTCGGCCCTTGTTATGAGCTTGGAAGCCATGAACACAGCTCTTGAAGCCCTTTGCGATAAGCTCTCTCCAGAACGATCCGAGGAAATTAAAAAAGTGAAAGACATGGCAGCAGGGGCCGTACTCATCGCTTCCATTTTTGCCTTGGGCATAGCTCTATTGATATTTTGGGGTGAGATTCAAGATCTTGGCCTGAATCATTGGAGAACTGAAAATTAAGAAGGTATCTTCGCAATCAGAATTCGATTTCTATGAAAATGCGCGAAAACCGCTTTGCGGTAATAGGTATGGGCCAGTTCGGAACGGCCATTGCTCGTAAGCTTTCCGACAAAGGAGCTGAGGTAATTGCCATCGATAACCGGGACGATAAAATTGAAAACATCAAAGACGATGTTGCCTATTGCGTGGCCCTAGATGCCACTGATAAAAAGGCTTTGATGGCACATGGAGTGCATGAAATGGATGCCGTGGTGGTTGCCATAGGTGAAAATTTTGAAGGACTCTTGCTTTGTTGCTTCGTACTTATGGAGCTTAAGGTGAAGCGAATCATAGCCCGAGCCATGGGAGATGAACAGCGTAGAATCCTCGAAAAGATGGGGGTTACCGAAATCCTATCCCCCGAGAACGAAGTAGGAAACAACGTGGCGGAAACCCTCCTCAATCCGCAGTTATTGACCTATGTAGAGCTTCCGGATAATTATGAAATTGTGGAGGTAAAAGCCCCTTCAAAAGTGGTAGGTCGGTCTTTGCAAGACATCGGACTCCGGGAGAAATACGACATTAATGCCGTAACCATCATGCGTGAAACCGAAACCATGAAACAAGGGGAGGTTTCCAAAGAAAAACACATTGAAGGGGTGCCGAACCCAGAAACCATAATCGACGAAACAGATACCATCGTGCTCTTTGGTAAAGTAGACGATATTGAACGATTCTTAGAAATTAATCAATGAAAACTTCTGTCATCCTCACAGGCTCTTCCCAAGGCATTGGAAATGCATTGAAAAATGAATTCCTCAAGGATGAAAATTATCAAGTCTTAGGATTGGCCCGATCAGTACAAAGCAAATCGGAACGCTTTGATACCAAGCAAATTGATCTTTCTGAATTTGAAAAGGTTCATGGCTTTAGATTTCCAGATTACGAGGGTTCTGAGCGAATTGTACTGGTTAACAATGCAGGAAAAATAGATCCCATTGCACGGATGGGGCACCTTTCGGCGGAAGCCATTCAAGAAAACATAAGCATTAATTTAACCGCCCCGGCCATACTCATCAACGCTTTTTTGAAGGCATATGAAAACCACCCTGCTGAAAAGGTAATCATCAACATTAGCTCTGGGGCAGCCTTCCGAACCATTGACGCTTGGTCTGTTTATTGCGCTACAAAGGCCGGACTTGAAATGCTGGGGGACGCGGTTCAGGATGAGCAAGAATACTTAGGTGCAAATACACGGGTCTTGAACATATCCCCTGGGGTGGTGGCAACCTCCATGCAAGAAACCATTCGCGGGGCCGATGGTTCTGAGTTTAAGGATCTTGAAAAATTTAAATCCCTTCACGAAGAAGGAATCTTAAAAAATCCTGAAAAAGTAGCCCTTCAAATCAAAAACTTGATTGAATCTGACCAGCGAGGAAAGGTTCGCTTGGATGGATAATCCTTGGGCTCTTACGCAATCAAAACTTGGCTTTTTATCGTAAATGCTTATTACAAGCTGGAAACCAATCGGTAATCCCCAAAAAATACTGGTCGGCACGCACACCAAACAAGGGTGTATCACCTTCCTAATACGGCTTAGATTTTGTAAATTTGGCCTCCTTTTAGAGAAATTATCAGAAATATGAAGAAAATTGTACTATCAATGTTGGGTTTAGGCTTAATCGCCGCTCAAGCAAACGCTCAACATTTTTGTGATGCTGAAAGTCGGACCAACAATTCTGTTGCGAACAATCCGATTGCTGCTGAAAACCTAGCTCAACTAGAAGCTTTTACTCAAGCATGGGTTGAGCAAAATCCAGGTTGGGAACGTAAAGAGAGTGTTGACTATGTAGTGCCAGTTGTGGTTCACATTATGCACGACTACTCTTCTTCCTCAAACATCCCCAAAGCCAATGTATTGGATGCCATCCGCATTTTGAACCGTGATTTCAACGTTCAGAATTCAGATACATCGATCATTGACCCTGTGTTCAAGCCTTATATCGGCGGAATGAACATTGAGTTTAAATTGGCTACCATTGATCCAAATGGTAACTGTACGGACGGAATTACCAGAACTTATACAGAATTGACCAATTCTGCTGGTGAGAACGTGAAGCAGTTAATCTCCTGGAATACCGAGAAATACTACAACATCTGGGTAGTGCGTAACATCGCTTCCGGAGCAGGTGGTTATGCCTACGTTCCAGGAACGGCTCCTAGCCCTTCTCAAGAAGGGGTGGTTTGTCGCTCCTCTCAGTTTGGTTCACTTTCTCCTTCAGGAGGCGGTAACCTTTCCATTCGTACCCTAACCCACGAAACGGGTCACTGGTTAAACTTACGCCATACTTGGGGTCCTACCAATACTCCAGGTGTTTCTTCCAATTGTCCTACCAATGTTGATGACAACGTTAAAGACACTCCTTTCTGTGAAGGGGTAGTAGGACAAGGTTGCAATACCAATGCGAACTCTTGCAACCAAATTGATGATCCTTGGGGGATTGATCAAAAAGACAATGTTCAGAATTACCTTGACTATAGCTCTTGCGAGCGGATGTTTACCCTTGGTCAAGCCGCTCGTATGGATGCTGCTATTAACTCATTCATTGGGTCTAGAAAGCTGCTTTGGCAGGAAACCAATTTAGAAGCTACCGGAACTAAGGTTGGCTTTGAAATGGGACCTTGCCCTCCAAATGTTGACTTCTTGGTAGGGAAAGAGGTAGTATGTGCTGGAAACCCAACCTCACTTACCGACTTCTCTTGGAATGGAGACGTTGATACTTGGTCTTGGTCTGTTTCTGGTTCAGGGGTTAACCTGAGCTCTAGTTCAGACTCAAACATCACCGCTACCTTTACACAACCAGGGGTTTATGATGTAACCTTAACTGTAACCAATGCAGGAGGTACTGTTAGCCGTACCAAAGAAAGAGCGGTAACCGTTGTTTCTGATACACCTCAAATTTTGAAGTGGGGCAATTATACGTTTGAAGGTTCAGCCAATCTTCCAACTAACTTCTCTTCCTCTTCAACCGATACCATCAACTGGGAAGTAACTGACCGTTCAGGAATGTGGAGTGCTCAGTCAATCTACCTTGACAATTTCCACAAGAAAAAAGGACAGGTTACCAATTTGGTGCTTCCAACCGTAAACGTTCAAGGAACCTCTCAGCCAGAGCTTGTTTTTGATCTTGCTTTCGCGAAAAGAGTATCAAGTGCAGACGATCAGCTAACCGTTTATGTAAGCTCTAACTGTGGTAATACTTGGATTCCGAGACTTACCCTTGATGCCAACGATCTAAACTCTCTTCCAGGAGGCGAGGTTCGTGCTTTCGATGAGTTCTTCCCAATCTATAAAGACCTGTGGAAAGAGCATTCAGTGAGCTTGAACTCGTATAGAAATGCAACCAATGTGACCATTCGCTTTGAGTTCATCTCTTCTGGAGTTGGAAACAACGTGTTGATTGACAACATCAACCTAAGAGATGGAGCCTTGAGTTCTGAAACGATTGACTTGACGGATCTTACCTTAATGCCTAACCCTGCCAGCGATAATGCCAAGCTTAGCTTCTCATTGAAAGAAACTAGCCCGGTTCAAATTCGCTTGATCAATACCTTGGGTCAGGTGGTTGAAACCATTCAGCCAGGAAGCCTAAGTCAAGGCTCGTATGAATTCATTTTCGAAACCGCTCGTTTTGAAAACGGATTGTACCTAATTCAGGTTGAAACTGCAGCCGGTCTGATTGAAAGAAGACTTGTGATTGCGCATTAAGCGCTTTCAAAACCCAAAAAAACGCCCCTACGAATTGCTCGTAGGGGCGTTTTTATTTGGACAAGGTTGACGGGACGAATTGCAGTTCGCCCCTTCAACCCTACGAACAATGTTCGTCAAAGGCCATGCTTAGGTTTTCCGCAATCATTTCGGCGGGTCTTCCTTCAATATGGTGTCTTTCAATCATATGCACTAGCTCTCCGTCTTTGAAAAGGGCAATGCTTGGTGATGAAGGAGGGAAGGGGGCCATATAGGCACGAGCCTTATCTACCGCTTCTTTTTCCATTCCGGCGAAAACGGTTACCATCTCATCGGGTTTCTTTCCGTTGTTGATGGCCATTTTCACGCCCGGGCGAGCCATTCCGGCGGCACATCCGCAAACAGAATTAACTACAACCAGTACGGTTCCGTCTTTTTTGCCCAAGGTAGAGTCTACCTCTTCGGCGGTTTTTAATTCTTTGAAACCCACAGAAGTGAGGTCTTCTCTCATGGGGGCTACTAATTCTTCAGGATACATATCTAAGTGTTTTAAAGTTCAAAATTTCTAGAATCCGCGCAAAGTTAATCAATTGATTTAGGCTTGAAAAAGGCTCTTTCGTTTAGGCTTCATATCTTAGGGCCGCTTAAAACCTAATTTTATTATGAAAAAACTACTCTATGCCGCAGCCTCATTGGCTTTTCTTGCGGCTTGTCAGTCTACCCCCGAAGAGCCTAAGGGCTACGAGTTGGTAGAAGAGGTAGAAAAACAAGGCGATGAAATCGCCATTCCCTACAAAAAATACAAACTAGAGAACGGACTTACCGTATTGGTACATGAAGATAAGTCTGACCCAGTGGTATACGTAGATGTTACCTACCATGTTGGTTCTGCCCGCGAGGAAATTGGTCGCTCAGGCTTTGCTCATTTCTTTGAGCATATGATGTTCCAGGGCTCTGACCACGTTGCCGATGAAGAACATTTTAAAACCGTAACCGAGGCTGGAGGAACCCTGAATGGTACCACCAACCAAGACCGGACCAATTATTTTGAGACCGTTCCTTCCAATCAACTTGAAATTGCGCTTTGGCTTGAAGCCGATCGCATGGGCTGGTTGTTGGATGCGGTAACCCAAGAAAAATTTGAGGTACAACGTTCAACCGTGAAAAATGAGCGCGGACAACGGTATGACAACCGTCCCTACGGCCTTATGTACGAAAAAACTCTACAGGCCCTTTATCCACACGGCCACCCCTATAGCTGGCCTACCATTGGCTATCTAGACGAATTGGATGCCGCTACTCTTCAAGACCTGAAAGACTTCTTCTTGAGATGGTACGGACCCAACAACGCTACCTTAACCGTAGCCGGTGATGTGGAAGCCAAAGAAGTAATGGAATTGGCCGTTAAATACTTCGGTCCCGTTCAAAAGGGTCCGGAAGTTGAAGACATGCCTGCCCAGGTTCCAAGCCTTGAAGAAGACCGTTACATTTCTCACGAAGACAATGTGCGCTTCCCATTATTAAGGATGGCTTTCCCAACCGTTGAAAACCGTCATCCAGACGAAGCTCCCCTAGATGTATTGAGTGATATCCTTGGTGGCGGTAAGTCGTCAATTTTTTACCAAAAATTTGACAAAGCAGGAATTGCGTTGCAATCAAGTGTAAGTCACCCCTGTTCAGAATTGGCCGGAAGCATGGATTTCATGGTGGTAGCCTATCCTGGAACTCCACTGGGCCAAATGGAAACTCAAATGAGAGAGGCCATTGCAGAATTTGAAGAGCGAGGAGTAAAGCCTGAAGACCTTGAGCGTTATAAATCCACCTACGAGGCTCAAACCGTTCAGCGTCTTGCTTCGGTACAGGGTAAAGGAGGAATGCTGGCTTCTTTTGAAACCTTTGAAGGAAACCCGAACCAGATCAAAGCCGACTTAGAAAGATATATGGCTGTGACTGCCGAAGATGTGATGCGAGTTTACAACCAGTACATCAAAGGTCAGAATGCAGTGATTTTGAGCTATGTTCCCAAAGGACAATTGGCCCTAATTGCAGCCGAAGACAATTTCACGCCCACCATTGGCAGAACGGAAGAAACCGTATTGAATAATTACGATTCCCTTTCTTACCAGAAGCCCGTAGATGAAGGCTGGGACCGTTCGGTTAAGCCAGAGCCCGGAGCCTCACCATTTGTGCAGGTACCTGAGTACTGGACCGCCAGCATGGACAATGGAATTGAAGCCATCGGAACCGAGAACAACGAACTTCCAATGGTAACGGTTCAAATCTCTATTCCTGCCGGACATAGAAATGAATCGCCAGATCAGGCTGGGGTAGCTGACCTATTGGCTGCCATGATGAACGAAGGAACCGAATCGTATACACCAGAAGAACTTTCTGATGAATTGGAGAAAATCGGATCCAGGGTGCGTGTGAGTTCAGGAAGCGAAAACATTACGGTGAACATTACTTCCCTTACCAAAAACCTTGACCGCACCTTAGAGCTAGCTGAAGAGGTTATGTTCAAGCCTGCTTTCGCGGAAGAAGACTTTGCTCGTATTAAGAAGCAGACCTTAGAAAGCATCGCCAACCAAATCAACCAGGCTACCGTATTGGCCAACAATGCTTTCGCCGAATTGATTTATGGAGAGAACCATATTGAAGGAATGCCTTCCATGGGAACCTCGGCTACCGTAGAAGCAATGGACCTAGAAGATGTAAAAGCTTATTACAATTCCTATTTCTCTCCAGCCGGAGCTCAAATGGTGGTTGTAGGATCCATGAGCAAGGATGAAATCATGCCCAAACTCGACTTCTTGAAATCTTGGGAAGGAGAAGAATATGCATGGTCAGACTTACCTGAGAACGAAGCCGGAAAAGGCGGTAAGATTTACCTTATTGACAAGCCCGGAGCGGCTCAATCGGAAATCCGAATTGGATACCTTACGGACTTGACCTACGATCCAACCGGTGATTATTACGAGGCTGTGATCATGAACTATGCCTTAGGAGGAAACTTCAATTCTAGAATCAACCTAAACCTACGTGAAGACAAGGGGTATACTTACGGGGCTCGTTCAAGCTTCCGTGCTACCAAAGAGCCAGGCATTTTCTTGGCAAGCGCAGGTGTACGCAAAGACGCTACCGACAGCTCAATTGTAGAGTTCTTGGCAGAAATGCGTGATTACCGTGAAAAAGGAATCACCGAGGAGGAATTGGCCTTCACCAAGCAGAGCATTACTTTATCTGAGGCTCGTGAGTACGAAACTCCTTGGCAAAAAGCCGGATTCTTACGCAGAATTCTAGACTATGATCTAGACGGAGACTACGTAAAGGAGCAGAGCAAACTGCTTCAGTCCATGACCGTAGAAGACGTAAATGAAACGGCCCAGGAGCGCCTTAAGCTAGATGATATGATCATCGTTGTAGTAGGAGACAAGGCTGAGATTTACGAAGGCCTAACGGCCCTAGGCATGGAGATTGAGGAAATCACTCCAGAGTTCTAAATTCAAGCCAAATACCAAACATTAAAAATCCCCGCAACACTGCGGGGATTTTTTGTTTGGCAGAGAAAAAGCACCAGGCCTTGGCATTCCACTACTTGGTTTCAAAAGCACCGTAGGCTATCAACCCCGGCCGCAAGTCCGGGGCAACATGGCCTGCACCTGCCGCAAGTCCGGGGCAACATGGCCTGTACCTGCCGCAAGTCCGGGGCAACAAGGCCTGCACCTGCCACACGGCCAGGGCTACAAGGCCCTGCCACGCCCAGCGCCTACCACACACCCTTTGCCACAGCCCCTAGGCTTGCACCATACCCCATCATTTCCTAATTTAGAGCAAACAAAAAACCACCCGTTATGAGCAATTCGCACGTATACAATTGCCTAAACATCCACTTTGTGTTTGGCACCAAGCACCATCACCATTTACTTCCAGCAGACCATCGGGATGCGCTTAATTCAAAAATTGAGGAAATCTGCCAAAAAGAGGGCTGTCGAGTCTGGGCTGTGAACAACTATAAAAATCACGTTCACCTGCTTTTGAACGTACCGGGGCGTTTAGCTCCGGCTGGTTTGATGCGGGTAGTAAAGGCCAACTCGTCTCGGTGGTACAGAGAATATTCGGGTCTTGGCAATAAATTTTCATGGCAAACGGGCTATTCAATGTTTGCCGTGGAGAAAGAAAGGCTCCCCCAGCTTAAGTCCTACATAAACAACAACCCCGAGATACATAAAGCTCGGGAGCGCCGAAGGCGAGAGCGGGCAGAGAATAAGCGTTAGGTCTTGGCGTTCCACTACTTGGTTTAACCCAGGCCGTAAGTCCGGGGCTACACGGCCTGCACCTGCCGCACACCCCTGGGCAACATGGCCCTGCCCCGCCAAGCACCTGCCACACACCCTGTGCCACACGCCCCCCAGGCTAGCGCCATGCACTAGCCTGGTAAAACACAACAGCCCCCCCAGGCTGGCGCCACACCCTTGGCTAGAAGTGTAAGGCAGTAGGTCCCAGGCTGGCGCCTGGGGAAAAGATGCCCGGCAGTGAATTAGCATTAGGTCTTGGCATTCCACTACTTGATTTCAAAAGCACCGTATCAACCCCGGCCGCAAGTCCGGGGCAACAAGGCCTGCACCTGCCACACGCCCCTGGGCAACACACCCCTGGGCAACATGGCCCTGCCACGCCCAGCACCTGCCACACACCCGGTGCCACAGCGCCCAGGCTGGCGCCACACCCTTGGCTAGAAGTGTAAGGCAGTAGGCCCCAGGCTGGCGCCTGGGGAAAAGGTGCCCGGCAGAGAATAAGCATTAGGCATTGGAAATCCACTACTTGGTTTCAAAAGCACTGTAGGCTATCAACCCCGGCAGTAAGTCCGGGGCAACCACCCACAAGAACCCACAAGAATTCTTAATTTAAACCCATGAAATTAACTCCCACGTTCAAGTTCCAAAAGAACGACCCAAGCCTTGAATCTCAATGGAGAGCCTTAATCTTATTTGGGAAAAACTGTGCGACTTACAAGTTTGCCTTGGCCAAGAGTTTACTTGAATGGCCTAATCTTGATGAAAGGAGAATTAAACTAAAAGACCTCGCTATACCCTTTGCAAAAAACATGGTGAGGCATATTAAGCAAGCCGACCGACAATCAACCTCCCCAACGAATACCTTTCTTTAGGCCTGCAGGCAATTTAATACTGGCAAAATTGACTCCTCAGAACTGTATTCCATTACCGAAAAATTGGCCTTTAAGCATGTAATCGACGCTTTTCATAATGTACATGGAGGAACCTTAGGAACTGAGTTCTACCATAAAGACGATAAGCATCGCGATAATGCCATTTTGCTTTCTGATGCCTTTATTCGCTTACGCGAAACCTCTGATATAGCAAGTTTAGTGGAAGAGGTTGAGTCAAGGTGGGAGTTGGTTGAAACTGCCTGGACCCTAGGTTTAAGTGTAAAAAGCATAAAGGATTCTACATTTATAGAGGACCTTACATTACCCGACAGCCCTTCCACTTTTGATAGGAATCAAAATCTTCTAGATCCATTTCCCTGTTAATCTCCGGTGTCTTTTGGAGTAACCTGCGATTAGTCAATTTTATTGACTCGTCGTTTGAAACTAATATTAGCTTTTCAGACATAAATAAATTTGTTTTTCAGAAAATAGGTTCGCGTTAATTGTTTAATAAATTGAATAAAAAGGAAACAATCGAAGAAACCCCCTTTTGACATAAGACTATCCAAACCCTTGTTCACGAATAATTCCTAGTGTTTTATTCCGAATTTCTTCAATTTCCCTACTGCAGTTTCTACAATCTGCAATCGCCTTAGGTCAATATTTTCTTTTCGTTTCAACTTCTGAGCAACAGTCTTTATTACACTTATGTCCTTAAAAGTAAGCGCACCTGTTTGTTCACCCAATTGCAGGATTTGGTCCCAGTCAGGTTTATTTAATTTTGAAAATCTATTATACAGGATTGACGGATCCACAGTTTCTTTTTCTTGCAATCCACTAAGATTAGCTATTTCATTAAAGTTGGCTTTGCTTGCCACTAGTGAATCTAACAGCTCCATCCCTTTTGAAATATCATACTCTGAAAAGTTCCCATTGCGTTTAAGCTTTCCTCGTATTGATGCCGCAGCATTCTGTTGTGTGGTTGTCAAAATGCTGGTTCTAATCATATAAATATTTAGGCCGTCCCAAAACCTCAACCCCAACCCTGTGATTCTTTGAAGGTTAGCGTATTTTTCAGCTTCTTTAACATTGTCCTTTTGCTCCTCATAACGTTTTTTAAACTCTGTCTCAGAAATGCAATATTTCCTAAGCACCTCCATGTCGAATGGATTCTTCTTTTTTGCCAACAATTCATTCCATGTCTTTTCTCCTTTTGCAGCCTCACTTACCAAAAGCACATTTAATGACGTAAAGAACTTATAAACATAGACAAGACCCTTTTTCAATTCGTTCTGTAACTCCTCTTCAACTTGTTGCTTAGACCAAATTGCCCCTAGGTCTATTTTCCCATCTGTTAATTCATGTAACAATGATAATGTATAGGCAACTGTATGAGATTTAATGTTTGTGTCACCAATCGGGTTTTGGTTCTTTCGTCCAAATAATCGGTCAGCAGCTTTAAACAGTAATGCATTGGCAACAATATCTTCCCAAACCACCCGACCTGGTTTCTTTTTCTTAAATTCCTTTTCCGCCTCCCTGAGATAGAAGTTATAACTTTTCTGAGCACCCTTTGATACATGGTGTGGAATTCGCTTGTAAATATTCATATACTTAGCCACCTCAGATTTTAAAATCTTCTGTGAGCTTGGGTACTTCACTTTAAACGCCTTTTGCTTACTCTTTGTAGGCTCTTTGTTTAGGGATTCTTTGTATTGTCCTTTTACGCGCTCAAAGAACCAAATGGTCTGATTATTACTGTTTTCCGGATCAATGGCATAGGTGGTTCTGGAAAGCTCCTCTAACTTAATTAGGTAAGCATTGTTTGAGGTAAGATCAAGCTCTGACACTTTATTTTGACTATTAGCATAGCGGGAAATAAATGGTACAATCTCATTCTTCCGCTCTTCATCTTTTATAACAGTCAATTTCATCTGCACGAACACCTCCGACAAATTAGCCTTATGCTTCTTCATGGTATGAAACAAAGAAGCGGTTGTCTGTCCTCCATTTACAATTTGAAAGTCTTTTACTGCCGTAATAACTTTCCCCCCCTCAATGACCTCAGTCTTAACATCCATTGCGGTAGAAGCAAGACCATTGTTATAGGGTAAGAACATATGAGGTTCATCTTTTATAGTGTCACGTATACCTCTGTTCACCTTTCCTGTTTGTTGCAAGAAAGCACGCACATTGCTTTCTAACAGCCGGGCCCCGTAGTTCTTATACAAGGAGGCTAGAGCACTTCCTGGAATAATGGCCAAATAGCATTCATACAGGTCACTTTCTGACGGCATTTCCAAACATGGAATCTTAACACCTAAGGTACGCTCAAAGTCGATCTCAATCGGTTCCCGGTTATACTTCGATTGAGATAGGCGATGCAACCGTTCTAAGTCCCAGATATGAATATTGATTTGAAGTTCTTCAAAGCCCTTAATCTTTAGTTTCGGCGCATCAAACGGAATATTTCCATTCGATAGGATAAAGATGTTGACACGGACAAAGCCGTCCCGGTGCTTTTTAATCTCACTAGCTAACCCATATGCTTCGGTGGACGGCTCAATCTCGTCTAAGTGACCCTTTAGCGCTGCATTCAAGAACTTCGTGGACCATTTCAGCAATCCGTCAAACTCTGGCTTACGTAGAGCAAATATTTCGTTGGTGTCTACATAATGTGTTACAAACAAATCAACACTTTCGAGGCCATCTTCAATCGCATACCCGTTAATTTTCAAATCAATCTTTTCGAATCGATTCTCTTTTGTATACGGACATAAACGGACTCCTTCAGTCTCACCAGCATCAGCTAAGGACTCCATTATAAACTCTGTAAACTTATCCTCCTTAGAAGCCCCATCATCCTCGGAATATGCCATAGCGTTAACCTCATGATAAACTTCATGAACATATTGCTCTAATTCAAAGTCTGTATTTACAGGCTGATTTCTCATATCATTGTGCTTATTGCTTCTTCTATTGGCACCTCAAATGGCTGGCAAGCTGTGAGGTCAATTTGATATTTGACGTTGTGAATGGCTTCATTATTTATGCTATCCTTCGTTAAGGACGGAAACCCGTCCTCCACTCTATAAGCTCTTTTAGATCGAATAATAAAACCGAAATCATCATAATGCTTTTCTTCCCCTATTGGTATCCCAACTCGTTCCAGTTTCTCCACAAACAGATTCATGAGGTCTGGTTGATTAGACAGCTGCCCTTTTATCTCTTCTATTTTTTTCTTCAATGTTTCCGATCCGTTGCTGATCTCATCAACATGCATCACACATAGAAAAAGGGTATTAAGGTTTGTCCAGCCCAACTGTAATTCGCTTGCTATGTTTACTGAAGGTTTCGTTGCTATTGAAGACTTTACTTCTACAGCTGAACGTTCATTAGTAAAATCCTGGTTTGACCCTTCCGGTCCGCTCCAAGAAACAATCGTTTTCACAAAATCCGACGAGGACATAAGTAGCGAACTGAGAAAAGTAAGCTCGCCGTAAAGACCTCTCTGCCTTTCCTTTGATAACAACTCACCCTTAATACGGGCGAAAAATTTTCCCCAATAACCAACACGTTGATTTACGATTAACGGTATGTTGTGGGCGCTACTAACCATCTCCAAACCATTTACTAGATCCTCAAGAAATAGAATAAATACATCGATTAAGTCATTATCAGAAAGGATTATAGTAATGTCTTTTTTAGCACCAAGAGCTTGTAAAACCCTTATCTCAACACCGTGAAATCGTTTAAGGTAATTTTCATTAATCTTAATGGATTCGTCCAGTTCTATCTGAAACATTTTCGCATTGGAGGCCCCAATCCTCCCTACATAACATTGAACTCCCGAAACATTGAACGACTCACGAATTGTGAACGACCCAGAGTTTAGCTCCTGATTATGCCATATTTCCTTTAAATTAGTCCTCATCCTCTGATTTGTCATCACTTTGTTGTGGCTCATCCTCAAATTCTGGGTTCAATGGTCTTGCAGCGTACTCGAATTTCTTCTCTGAGTCAATTATTGGGAATATTAATCCAAAACCAACAATGGGGGTTCCGGCAGGAACCCCTTTATATATTACCGAATCAATTGGCAAAATCACGAGAAGAGGCTGTTCAAGGTTCTTCCGAATTTCTTTTATCTCACCTTCACTTGGCTTATCACCTGAAGAAAACCCTAAATCAATCATTCGGTGTTCCTTTCCAAGGATTGCATTCTTATCTCCTTTCACCGCTAATCTTAAACCTTGATCTTGTAAAGACCGTGTGGGCATTCCTCCTTCAAATTCGCCATGCTTCCATTCAATATTAATCTTGTTTTCATTCATTGAGTTGACCCAAACAGCAACTGACCAATTATTCAATATGCCGTCACTGTTTTGTTTCTCTATATAGGTCTTGATTATATCCAAACGGTGGATTGGTGTTCTATAACTTGATAAAAAGTCAATTACCTTGTTAGAAGAAACATTTTTCCAGAGCAACGAATTCACCTTATCTTGGCCTGTCAACATCTTCGTCGGGTCTGATTCTAGACGTGAGATCAAATACTTGAAATTCTCATAATTTGAAGAAACATCTGTTTTTAAAAAGGAATAAGTTTGAATCAACTTGCCCGAAAATCCAACTTGAATTTTCTCGTGTTCCCTCATTTTAGTCAATGAAGTAACCATCAACATACCGGGATGCGTGCGTACTTTTAATTGATAGTCAGCTGGTCTTTTATTATTCGCAGCCATTTCATCGAAGTCATTACGCATTTCTTCTGTGGCCATAGTTACATGGCGGTACCAATCAACAAGATCTGATGTAGTATAAAGCCTACATAAATCAACATACCCTGGTCTGTAACCAAACCAACGGCCCATCTGCATTAACGAATCATACATTCGAGTTGTTCGGAGATAGTAACTTACAGATAAACCTTCAAGAGTAATTCCCCTTGCCAGTTTATTTCCCCCAACAGCAATAACAGAAAGACCAACACCCTTATGGGCATCGTAGTCAATCTCTTCTATTCTGTGGTATTCTAATGCGCTGGTCTTCTTTAAACCATGAACAGATCTCACTTCAATTTTAGTCACAGCAGGAATTAATTCTGCTTTAACCTCATCCCAAGTGTGCACTTTAATCTTAGGGTCGTTATAAGCAATATTTGCTTTCACCTCCTTGGTAGTTGGTAAAAAGTCGTCATAGAACATCTCTTCAAGTTCATCCAATAGATTTCCTTGACCGGATTTGATCTGATTCGTATATCCTCTTAGAATCTCATTTACCAACCAGGAAATTCTGTCAATCCACATAACGCGTAAAGCAACATGGACCAGCATTGATGAATGCTTATTTCCTTGGCCTCTTAATCTGCGAATTGCATTCGTTAGGATAAACACCTTGATAGCTTCTTTTAAGGATGTCGGCACATCATCTGGTAATTCATCAGCATTATCTTTATTAATCTTTTTTGGGAACCAAGGGTCCTGGTCCTCCGCATATCTTATTATATCTAATCCTTCCGAAGATTCTCCTGTGTTTTCATTCTCAAATCCAAACACCTGAGCAGCTCCAATATAGTTCGAAGGCGGTGGAATGTTAACAATAAAATCACGCGGAAACAGATCCTCTCCAACCTTCATCTTAACGTCTTTGACGTAGGTTTCAAGATCTTCACTCCAAGAAGATGGGATATACAAGTTAGCGTAAGGAGTGGCTGTATACCCAATAAAGGTGTTTTGATTGAAGAGGTTTAATAATGTTCTGATCAAACGGTTAATCGTTCTCACATCATATTCGGTACCCGAATTCACTGAAGCGTTGTCCGCCTCATCGTCAATTACCAACAATGGAACATCCATTATTTTCCGTTCACCATTCACATCATTCGCAAACTGATTCAACCAAAGAATCAGATTTTCAAGAATGCTTTTGTTTTTTTTTATAACAAGGACAGTAGGGCTCTTGCCTCCAATGGGTACATTAATTTTAGATGCAATTGAACGATTGAAGTCACCCTTATTATCGGATGAGGTGTAAGAATATATCTCAGTGTCAACATTATAATTCCCCACACCGACTTTAACGTTTTTCTGACGCATTATAAAATCCGAACTCTTACGTCCGATATAGCCTTCATCTACTCTCAATTGTGTTTGAGAACGAAGCGTATTATGAATACCTGCAATTACTATTATTAGCTTATACCCTGCGTCGGTTGCCTTATTAATGAGTCCCGTATAGTTCGCCGTTTTTCCAGACTGAACATTTCCGACAACCATGCCTCTCCTGTCCCAGCTTCCTTTGGTTTTTGGGTTAACACACTTATCTAAAATTTTATCGGTCAAATCATCAACACTATCTACAGGGAACGATCCATCCTTTGCTCTTAAATAGAGCTTATAACGATCCCATAGCTCCCATTTAACGGTCGCCTTTACATCGCTCAACCATGGTTTCACGTTTTTTTCAACTAATTCCGTGGCCTTACCTGAGTAAATATTTAAATCAGCCTCCAATTGAACAATGAGATCATCCCGATCAACATTATCAAAGCCGTTCATCTTGAAAACATTATCTATTTCGAGCTCCAAGACCTCGCTTTTCAGGTCTTTCTTACTGTACTTAGCTAGTAAAACATGAGCGATATTACGTGCACTTTGAAATTGATCCATTAGTTAAAATATTGTTCCAGTTGAGGGTATTCATTGAAAGGTTCTATGTTGAATATCTGCTTCATGGCAGCTTCTCGGTTCAAGCCCTGAGTTTTAAGTGAATCATACATCATTGATGCGACTTCAATCGTCCCTTGGTCAAGGTTCTTGTCCGTGTTTCTTAGTTCGTGGCTTTCCGGATCATCACTATGATATTGGATAATCGATTCTACAGGGGTAGTTTCACCAATCAAATTAAGCACTGTTTTAAACTCTTTACTAGAAATAGACTCTTTATTAATAAGCCCTTTTATTAAAGAATGATTAGGATTGATATAGTAATGTCTTACATCATCGCGAGTTTTCCTGGCCTTCCAAACGGATTGAAAATCGAATGACTTTATTGAATCATCTAGCATTATTTGATTCCCTCTAAATCTGTGAAGCGACCCTGCCGCAGTCCTCGCCAATTTACCTAGGCGAACAAGATCCTTTCTTACTGCGAACGAGGGTGTGGCAGTGGCTTTTTTAATATCAATCTTCCAATCGTGATCTAACCTGTTTGGAATATCGATAAGAATTCTAGCATTTTTATACTGCTCATTTTTAGAGAATAAGCCCAACCAATCACCATGCAAAAGCAATCGGTTCTGACGGTAGACATAAAAACCTTGAAGCTTATACCATTCCTCAGTTTTGGATTTTTTTCTTTCGTCTGCAGACAATTTAGAAATGTGTGGTAATACATAACATTTTACATTCACTTGGCCCTTGTCCAGATCTTCTTTTGCGACCAATTGCCCTCCTTCAGATTGCTTCATAAATGGATCCCACGGATCCAGCTTATTACCATTCATATAAATGGTCACGCGTTTCTGTTCCATGTATCGATGAAAGACTAAGGATAGATGTTCTTCAACCGCTGAAAATTCTTCCAAGAAGACATTCATTGCGGCCTCATTCTGCTTATTCGCATTACCCACCAACCGGTCGAGTTTTTCCCATATCACCGTGGTTCCTGAATTCAGATCATCTAATTTATCTGCCAGAGATTTATCAGAAATAAAATTAAGTAAAGACCATTTTTTTGTTTCATTCACGTGGTCCAAATCCCAACATCTGTTGATTAAGGTGGAGCCTTTACTTTTCGTCGCAACGGTAAAACGTTTACATTGAGAGAATGAAGAAGTTTTCAATCCAAGGCCAAAACGTCCAAGATCATGTTCATCTCTATTGTCTTTTGGGTCCTTGCTTCCAGGGGTCATCGCTAATTTTAGCTCAGAAGAATTCATTCCCTTTCCATCATCCGTTATCGTAATCCACGACTCAGCTCCATTCCATTTGTATTCAATCCAGATGTTTTCCGCATTTGCTGAAATGCTGTTATCAATAATATCAGCGACAGCTGTTCTCAAATTATAGCCAAATGCTCTAAAAGTATTGATCATGGCCCCCGCCTCAGGTGCGGCTTCCTCTTGCGCAATGTTTTTAAAGTTTTCTGTCATTTTTCCTATTTGAGAATGTTGTAAGCAATTTGTGATAATTGATATGCCAAATAAGGCGGTACGGCATTTCCTACCTGATGAAATTGCTGGGTTCTACTGCCTCTAAACAAGTAATTATCTGGAAATGTTTGAATTCTTGCAGCTTCACGGACCGTGAGGGATCTGCACTGCTCAGGGTCATAATGAATGAAATAATGGCCATCTTTTGAAATATGGCTTGTTACTGTAGTTGCTGGCCTGTCAGGGAGTTGAACCCTAAAACGGTCTGAGAATTTGCCTGTGCTAGCGTTTAAGTGGTCGGGAAGTAGATCAGGACTATATACATCCCATTCATCGAGTTTTGGGAATCTATTTTTCCGTTGGGTAAAAACACTTGCAAATAGGTATCTTCTTAGGTCTTCCGTTAGATGCTTCCTTGATTCATGGTTAGCTATTCCACGGAGCTTATCGTCTTTAAACCAGGAAGACAAAGGTGTGCCATGGTAGGAGCCTTCTCGCTCTGCAACAAACTCGCCTCCTATTCCGTTTTTAGGCGGCTTTACTTGTGCTTTATGGTTTCCGTCCGATAATCCGTCCCAGCTTCTTATTTCCTGGTTGAAACGGTTTAAAAACCCTGCCCAGTTAATGTCATTATCTTCTTCTGGTTTGTAAGTCCTCTTCCGTTTTCCATCAATAATTTCAGTTTTTAATATTGACCTACCTAGCCCACTTCTAAGCTTAGGTAAATCACTGATAACATCCGATAAAGTGACTTTTTGACTTGACTCGGAAAGAATGCTTGGTTGAGTACTAATATCCTCGCGAACGCCTAATAATATTACTCTATGTCTGTTTTGTGGGACTCCATACTTTTCGGACTTAATAATATAGTCTCTATTATCATTATAAATTGGCTGCCCATTGAGGAAGTCTATTGGAGGCTCAGACAGGGAGTAGACTTTATATTTAAACTTAGCGAAAGGGAATACGATTGACGGATCTCTTAAATCTCTTCTAATTAGGTCGAAAATGTGGGTTCCATCTACCTTTGACGACAAGAGGCCTTTAACATTTTCCATCACAAAAACCGCTGGACTGTGCTTAGCAATAATTCTTAAGTACTCCTTGTATAGATGTACCCTAGGGTCTTTATTATCTAAATTTTCCTTCCATTGCCGCCTTGAACGTCCCACCAATGAATAAGCCTGACATGGAGGGCCACCGATGAGCACCCAGTCTTTTTCACCTTTAAGTCGGTTACCAATTAACTTATCAACGGTACTTGCGGGCCAATCCTTGCCCCCCAACTCGATGAGTTTCGCTTCTTCCATGGCCTCTGTCCCTTCTGGATATTTACGGAGCGCTTTCTCAATAATCTCCTCACGGTCTTTGAGTAAGCCCGATTGATAGGCGTCATAATACTCTTTAGGTACAGTCCTGTTGTTTTTTACAAATTGCCTATAAAAACTCCTCCAAGTCAATGTTCTATGCGCAGCTTCATCTTTTTCTATTGAAAGTTTAATGTCAAAAACCGACTTTCCCTGTTCGTCTTTTAAGGACATAAACCCTTCTCCCAAGCCCCCAGGGCCAGCAAATAAATCGATTACCGGAATTTTCAATTGATGGTGTTGTTTATTTCCGAAACTAATTCGAAAAATATTTAAAAAAAGGGCTTAAAACGTTGATGTGACCCTATATGTCAGTAAAACCCCTCACTCCCTCTCAAACTCCAAATTGTAAAAATGAAAATCTGGGTTGGGGAGGTCTATCTTTAGGTGGGTGATTTTACTGTGGCTGTCTGTGTAGAAGGTTACGTAACCAGCCGGTAAAAAGGGGTCTATGAATTCTACCCGGTAGGTGTTGCCGGTCCAGTGCTCTAGTGTGCCGGTGAACATGGACTGGGTGGGTTGCATGGTGAAGATTAATTCCTTGCCCTCCATTTCTACGGTGGCGTCTCCGTACATCTTGTCGGTATAGGTGCCTGCCATCTCTTCATGGCTCACCGTTGGCTTTTTCTTCTTGTCCTTCTCCTCCAATCGCTTGGCTTCCTCCTCTTCTGCGCGTTTTTCACGGTTTTCCTGGAATGGTAGGTATTTGCCCGCCCAGTCTTGAGGCTCCTCGTTCAATAAATACATTTCTTGTATGTAATTGGTCATGGCAAAGGGCAATATGGTTTCGTCGTTGGTCAATACAATGATGGCTAAGTCTTTTTCCGGAATCACCACGAAGTTCAAGATATATCCTGGCAATCCGCCGCTATGGTGCAATACTTTAACTCCGTGCAAGTCTTTGGTAAACCAACCCAAGGCCGCAGCTTTGAAATGGGTTCCCTGTTCCCATTCACTGGTTCTTACCGGCATGGGGGTGTGGGCCTGGGTGATGGTGTTCCAAGAGGACTTAGAAAGGAAGGTCTCCCCATCTACCTCGCCCTGGTTCACCCACATCTCAGCCCATTTGCTGAGGTCGTTTACGCTCGAGCTTATGCCTACCGCTCCGGCTGCATTCATGAATCCGGTCATGGGTGCCGATTTTTTCTTCACATGGGGCATGGCCAGGTTGAGGTCCATGTTCATGCCTGTGTTGAATTTGTTGAATCCAGAATAGGAGTCTTCCATGCCCAAGGGTTCTAAAATTCGCTTTTCCATGAATTCTTCCCAGGTCAAGCCGGATATTTCTTCAATCACCAAGGCGGCGGCTATGAACATGGTGTTTTGGTATCCGTATTCTGAGCGAAAGCCGTGCTTGGGCGCTAACTTGCTGAACCGGCGTAGGATTTCTTCTTTTGAGTACCGGGTATGGTACCAAAGCAGGTCGCCATCAAAGGTATTGTACCCGTTCCGGTGGCAAAGCAAATCGCGGATGCTCATATGGGCGGTTACATAAGGGTCGTTTAAACGGAAGCCAGGCAAATGCTCAATCACCGGGTCGTCCCAGTCGAGCTTTTCTTCGTCTACCAAAAGTCCAATTCCGCAAGCTGTAAAGGCTTTTGAAACCGAGGCTAGGGCAAAGACTGAATTGGCGTCAATGGGTGTTCCGGAGCCCACCACGCGTTCTCCAAATCCCTTGGCGTATACCAATTCGTTTTTATGTAGAATTCCAATGGCCATTCCTACTTGATCGTAGGGCTCCATTGCGTTTTCAACATATTCTGAAAGTTTGTCAAAGTCTTGCGCTTGAAGATTTAGGGCAAGAATAAAGGCGAAGAAAAAGCCTGTCAATTGTCTCATAATGGTAAGTTTTACTTGCCGAAAATACGGGAAATTGGAAAAGCTTTCCTAATGCATAGATTGACCAGGAAGTCTTTCCCGCCAAGGCATAAAAAAACCCCGATAAAACGGGGCTTTTTCATAGGTTTTAGGCTTCAAGCTTATTCAAAGGCTTGCTCTAGGTCGGCAATCAGGTCGGTAATGTCTTCAACTCCTACGCTTAAGCGGATTAGGGAATCAGTAACTCCTGATTTTGCCCTTTCTTCAGAAGGGATGGAGGCATGGGTCATGCTGGCTGGGTGGCCAATCAACGACTCAACCCCTCCCAAGCTTTCTGCTAGGGTGAATACCTTCACATTGGATACAATTTTGGAAGCGGCTTCCATGGTGTTATCATGAAGGTCAAAAGAAATCATTCCGCCAAATCCGCGCATTTGCACCTTGGCAACCTCATGTCTTGGGTGTGAAGGTAGACCAGGATAGTACAGGTTTTTAATGGCTTTCTTTCCTTGAAGGTAGGCCACAATTTTCTCTGCATTTTCAAAATGACGCTGCATGCGCAGGTGAAGGGTTTTGATTCCTCTTAACACCAAGAAAGAGTCTTGAGGACCCGGAACTGCACCGCAAGAGTTTTGGAGGAAATAAAGCTTTTCAGCCAGTTCATCCGATTTCACCACCAAGGCGCCCATAACTACATCGCTATGACCGGCGAGGTATTTGGTTACCGAGTGCATAACCAAATCAGCCCCTAGCTCAAGTGGGGTTTGGAAATAGGGAGTGGCAAAGGTATTGTCAACCGCCAATAAAGAATCCACACCCTTGGCAATTTCTGCAAGAGCCCGGATGTCATAAATCTTCATGGTTGGATTGGTGGGTGTTTCGGCCCAAATCATCTTGGTGTTCTCGTTTACCGCATTTTTCACAGCATCCAGGTCGCCCAAATCCACGAAAGTGAATTTATAGCCCATGGGAGCAAAAACCTTGGTAAAAAGGCGATAGGTCCCTCCGTAAAGGTCGTTGGTAGCTACTATTTCATCCCCGGGTTTGAAAACACGCATAAGGGTGTCAATGGCGGCCATTCCAGACCCGAAACAAAGTCCGTATTTTCCGTTTTCTAGGGCCGCTAAGTTTTTCTCAAGGGCCATACGGGTGGGGTTTTGGGTACGACTATACTCAAAGCCTTTATGGTCGCCCGGACTCTTCTGGACGTAGGTTGAGGTTTGGTAAATTGGCGTCATAACCGCTCCCGCTTCAGCGTCAGGATGTTGCCCTGCGTGAATGGCTTTGGTTCCGAAATGCATATTTTCTTTTCCCATAATTGAATTCGTTTACTTTTACTTGCTGCCGCAAATGAACTAATTTTGCCAAAAACCTCTATGAGAAAAGTCTTTTATCTCTCAACATGTACTACGTGCAAAAAGATTTTAGATCAATTGCCTGAGGGTCATGGTCTTGATTTGCAAGATATTAAGTCTGAGTCAATTCAGCCTGAACAATTGGAAGAAATGCATAAGCGCGCGGGCTCTTATGAGAAATTGTTTAGCCGCAGAAGCATGAAGTACAGAAAATGGGGCTTGCATGAAGAAACTTTAACGGAAGATCGTTACCGCGATTTAATCCTAGAAGAATATACCTTCCTCAAACGACCGGTTTTTGTAATTGACGATGAGATTTTCATTGGAAACGCTAAGAAAGAGGTAGAAGGAGCCTTGGCAGTCCTATGAACCAAAGGCTCTTTGCCCATTTAGCGCTTTTCGGAGCCAACCTCATTTACGCCATAAATTATACCGTGGCCAAAGGCCTCATGCCCGATGTGATTGGTCCTTCAGGGTTCATTCTACTCAGAGTGCTGGGGGCTACGCTTATGTTTTGGACCGTCTTGGCTTTCTGGAAATGGGAGCCCATTGCCAAGAAAGATTTCGTTAGGCTATTAATTTGTGCGGGATTCGGAGTGGCTGGAAATCAATTATTGTTTTTCAACGGATTGGTTTTGACCTCGCCCATTTCGGCATCCATCATCATGACCTCCAACCCAATTCTGGTCTTGGTCATGGCGGCTTGGTTGATCAAAGAAAGCTTGAACGGCAGAAAGGTGGCCGGAATTCTCTTGGGGGCCGTAGGAGCCATTTGGCTCATCCTTCAACGAGAGTCGCAAGCCCCTGATACCCCCAATCCTGGACTCGGAAACCTTTTAATCTTTTTAAATGCAGCCAGTTATGGGGCCTATTTGGTTTTGGTCAAGCCCCTGATGAAGAAATACAGACCCATTACCATTATTTCCTGGGTATTTTTAATCGGATTGGCTTATGTATTGCCCTTTGGTTTTCAGCAGTTTGCTGAGGTTGAATGGGGTGAAATTCAATCAAATGAATGGCTCTCTCTGGGCTTTGTGGTCATCGGAACCACCTTTTTGGCTTACCTTCTCAATATATTCGCCTTGAAAAGGGTGCCGCCTACCATGGTGAGTATGTACATATATTTGCAACCTTTGTTGGCCAGTTTGGTGGCCCTTTGGGTGGGCTCTGACCTCCTTAACCTTCCGAAAATCATTTCAGCCGTCTTGATCTTCGCCGGGGTTTATCTGGTGAGCATTCCCAAACCAAGATCTAAATCTCAAGAACAATGATGTATAGCATGACAGGCTTCGGCCGTTCGGTAGTTAACGTTCCGAATAAAAAAATCACCATTGAGGTGAGAAGCCTGAATTCAAAAAACCTCGACCTGAACGTTAAGCTTCCTTCCTATTATAGAGAGAAGGAAATTGACATCCGCGACCAAGTTTCTAAAACCTTAAGTCGTGGGAAAATCGAGGTTTCAATTTATGTTGAAATTACTGGAGCCGTCAATGCTTATGCGGTAAACCGGGAGATTGTGAAGTCTTATATGGAAGATCTTTACGCTTTGGCGGATGAGCAAACTTCGAAAGCTGAGCTCCTAGGCATGGCCATGCGCCTACCTGATTCGGTTCAGTCAGGAAGGGATGAATTGGACGAAAATGAATGGATGGAAATTCAAAAGGGCATCACCCAAGCCCTGAACGCCTGTCTTGATTTTCGAAAACAAGAAGGACTTTCTTTGGAAAAGGACCTTGGTGAATCCATCCAAGCCATTTCCGACCTTTCGATGAAGGCAGATTCTTATGCCGCTGAGCGGGAAGAGCTTACTCGTAACCGTTTAAAAAATGCCCTAGAGCAATTGGAATCTTCCGATAAGGCCGACCCCGATCGGTTTGAACAGGAATTGATCTTTTACCTAGAGAAATACGATATAAACGAAGAAAAGGTAAGGCTGAGCAATCATTTGGAGTATTTTCAGAAAACCATGAAAGAGGGCGGAGCCTGCGGAAAAAAGCTAGGGTTCATTTCTCAAGAACTGGGAAGGGAAATCAATACCATGGGCTCTAAGGCCAATCATGCTGAGCTTCAAAAAACCGTGGTTCAAATGAAAGATTACCTAGAACGAATCAAAGAGCAAATCTTAAACGTACTCTAAGCATGGATCTTCAGGGTAAACTTGTGATTTTTTCAGCCCCTTCCGGATCTGGCAAAACCACCTTGGTGCATCGAATACTTGAACGCGGACTGAATTTAGAATTCTCCATTTCGGCTACAACTCGTTCAAAGAGGCCACATGAAGTGGACGGAAAGGATTATTATTTCCTTTCGGTGGAAGACTTTAAAAAGAAGATTCAAGAAGATGCGTTTTTGGAATGGGAAGAGGTTTACGAAAACCAGTTTTACGGAACCCTTCGCTCTGAAATTCAACGCATCTGGAATCAAGGCCGACATGTGATTTTCGACATTGATGTGGCCGGAGGGGTGAACCTAAAACGGCAGTTTGGAGACCGCGCCATGGCTCTTTTCATCAAGGCTCCTAGCATGGATGTTCTAGCGCAACGCTTAAGTTCTCGGGGTACCGAAAACGAGGAAAGCCTGAAAAAACGTTTGGCCAAAGCAGCCCTAGAAATGGAATCGGCTCAGCATTTTGATCAAATCATTGTGAACGATGATTTGGAAACGGCCGTAAATCAAACCTATGACCTGCTTAACGTCTTTCTAGAATCATGAAAATCGGACTCTATTTCGGCACCTATAACCCCATTCACATTGGTCATTTGGCCATTGCTGGGTATATGGTTGAATATGCTGATGTAGACCAAGTTTGGTTTGTGGTGAGTCCGCAAAATCCCTTCAAATCTAGAACCAACCTCCTTGAAGACTACCATAGGCTTGAAATGGTGAACCGAGCCATTGAGCCTTATGATAAACTCAGGTCTTCTGACATCGAGTTCAAACTCCAAAAGCCTTCCTATACCGTACATACCCTTGTGGCCCTGCAAGAGAAATATCCTCAACATGCCTTTCAGCTCATCATGGGCGAAGACAATCTTTCCCATTTTCATAAGTGGAGAAACCATGAGGAAATCTTGAAAATGGCCCAACTCCTTGTATATCCCCGGCCCGGAGCAGAAACCGGCCCTTTCCATGATCATGAGTCGGTGAAAATGGTTCAGGCCCCGCTTATGCAAATTTCCTCAACCATGATTCGAAAAGGGGTGAAGGAGGGCGTAGATACACGGTATTTCATGCCAAAACCTGCCTGGGATTTCATGGATGAAATGAATTTTTACCGCTGAGGGCTTTTCCCGATATTGCCAGACCTTATTTATTGATTATGCGTTTTTTATTACTTGTTTTTGTACTGATTGGTCTAAATTCCCAAGCTCAGCATTGGTCGAATATGATGAACAACCCTGAATACACCAATGTGTATGAGATTAAAGAGGCTTTTGATGCTCATTTTGGGGAAGATTATACCTATCAACGCGGCCAGGGCTGGAAACAGTTCAACCGTTGGTTTTATTTTATGGAGCAGCGCTGTTACCCCAGCGGTGAATTCTTTGATCCGAGCATGGCTTGGACCGAGCGAATGAAGTTTTTGGAAAAACAAGACCGCGTGGCCCTTACTGCAAACTGGACTCCAATGGGTCCGGACGAGTGGACCACCAATTCATACAACCCTGGCCTGGGTCGGGTGAATGTGATTGTGGAAGACCCGAATGACCCCAATACCATTTACATTGGTGTGCCTTCCGGTGGATGTTGGAAATCTACCGATGGAGGGAATTCTTGGACCAACCTTACCGACCATCTTCCGGTGCTAGGGGTGAGCGGAATTGCCGTACATCCAAACGACCCGAATACGGTTTTCATTGGAACGGGGGATGGAGATGGATCGGATACTTATAGCATTGGAGTTTTGAAATCTACCGATGGTGGACAAACCTGGAGTCCTACCGGCTTAAATTGGTCCACCACACAGTTTAGAACGGTTCGGAAATTGGTGATTCACCCTACACGCCCTGACACCATGTATGCGGCTACTTCGGCCGGGTTTTACCATTCCCATGACGGGGGTGTAAACTGGACCCAAACCCGGGTGGGCTCTTTCAGAGACTTGGAACTTCATCCCACCAACCCAGACATTGTTTATGCCTGCACCGACCAATTTTATCGTTCAACCGATGGGGGTGTGAGCATGAGCTTTATTTCCAGCGGACTTCCAGGAGGTTCTTTTGTGAACCGAATGGCCATTGCCGTTTCCCCAGATATGCCCAATAGGGTTTACGGGGTTTTTGGTGATCAATCCGATGCAACCTTTTACGGGCTTTACCGCTCGGACGACGATGGACTTACCTGGAGCTTAATGGCAAACTCTCCCAATATTTTTGGCTATGCTTCCGATGGATCCGATGGTTCAGGACAAAGCTGGTATGATTTGGCCATCGCAGCAAATCCCTTAGATGGAGATCAGGTATTTGTAGGCGGGGTGAATGTTTGGAAATCGGATGATGGGGGCTCTAATTTCAACATTATGGCCCATTGGGTCTATCCTTCAAGCATTGGCTATGTACATGCAGACATACATGAATTAAACTTCATCAACAATCGTCTATACTGTGGTTCCGATGGAGGAATCTTCAAATCTACCGATGAAGGAGACAATTGGACCGATTTATCAGAGGGGCTTCAAATCATGCAGTTCTATCGAATCTCTACCTCAACTTCCCATCCAAACCGGGTGAGTGGAGGAGCCCAAGACAATGGAACCAATGTACGAGGCGACAATCCTGGCAATTTAACCTGGAACCACATTCGAGGGGCAGATGGAATGGAAACCATCATTCACCCTACCAATCCAAACATAATTTATACCGCTGCCCAATATGGCTCCCTTCGGAAATCCACCGATGGTGGCTTTTCAACCGTGGGCATTGATTCAGACATTACCGAAGACGGGGCATGGGTAACCCCTTATGTGATGTACCCAAATGATCCGGACATCATCTATGCTGGTTACGATAATTTATGGGCCACCTTTAACGGAGGAAATTCATGGGTGAAACAAACCAATTCATTAGGATTGGCCGGCAAGGTTCGGTCTTTAGCCTTAGCTCCCTCCAACCCAGATTATATCTATGTGGCTTCTTTGAATACCATGAAGGTTAGCATGGATGCGGGCTCTAGCTTCCTAAACATTACCCCCGGATTGCCCAATGCCTCCATTTCATACATAGCCGTAGATGAAAACGATCCCAATAAAGTTTGGGTAAGCTTCTCAGGGTATAATGCCAGCGGAAAAGTTTATTATTCAAGCAATGCCGGAAGTTCTTGGCAAAACCTTTCTGGAGGATTGCCCAACCTTCCAGTTAACTGTGTGATTCAAGAACCCAATCAGCCCGGAGGATTGTACGTAGGAACCGATGTGGGTATTTATTACCGCGACAATGATTTAGGCACTTGGGTGGATTACTCCACCGGACTTCCCAATGTAATTGTTCAAGAATTGGAAATTACCAAAGGCACCAATAAGCTTAGAGCTGGAACTTACGGAAGAGGCCTTTGGGAATCTGACCGGTACCAATCGCCGAATGCCAGTTTAGAAGAAGAGATTCAGTTTCAAATCCTGCCCAATCCTGCCAAAGATCGTGTTGAAATACAGCGCAATGGAATGGGAGAGGTTCGGGTTTATACCATAGACGGAAAGGAAATGTACCGTGCAGTACAAAAAGGTGTTAGCCTATCGATTTCAGTGGGTAACTGGCCTAGGGGAACCTATATTATTCAGATTCAGGAAGGGAATCTTACAAGTTCTCAGGAATTGATTTTGGATTAAGTTCTTCGGCAAGTACAAGACATTCTTCCCAGTCTTTTGACATTTTTAATTGAATCCGCTTCAAGCTTCCTTCCGGAATCAGGGGCGGTTTCTTTTTGGCCAAAAAAGGGAAGGTCCGGGCGAGAAACATTAAGAAATACCGAAGGAGTTTTTGGCGGGAAATGAAATTCCCGAAAGGACCCCGTTGAAAGGAAAGGAGAAAGGCTAATTCGCGCTCAGAATACGAAACATGACGAGCCTTGGACCCTAAGAGATCATCTGGGTATTCTGCACCAATATGGGCGCAGAGGGTGTCAAGGTATTTCTTCCGATTGTGCTTAAGGTCCTCATAAAAAAGAATGAGGGGCGGATGCTTAAAATGCTTAAGAAGCCAATGAATTTTCAGGGCAAAGCACATGTCCTTGTATTCGTATCTACCTTGATCTGAGTCTGGGTCAAAGAACTCTTCAAAGCTCAATTGTCCTCCATTTTTCACAAATCGTTTGAATTGGGAAACCAACCAGGAGGGGTGTTCTCTTAAAACGAAGATGGGGTGAGCCTCTGGATACCTTCGGGCAAAATCTTTGATTTCGAAATCCAGCATCCAGTCGAATTCATTGGATACCACCACGGGCAAATCATTGGAATCAGGAACGAAGGATTCCATTTTCCAATACTGCCTTCTGGGCACGAAGAAAATCCCCTTCAATGCTGGAAGTACGGTGTGCTGTAGATATTTGGTGCCTGTGCGTTCTAGGCCAAGGTGAACATAAACCGGATAGGTTCGGTTCTTAGGCATGAACCATGTGGTTGATCAGGCTGGTGAAAATTCCCAGTCCGTCGGTATTTCCAAGATCAAAATCGGTGGCGCGTTCAGGGTGAGGCATCATTCCGAATACATTCTTCTCTTTGTTGCAAACCCCAGCAATATTGTATAAAGACCCGTTAGGATTCACCTCTGGAATGGCCAGGCCGTTCTCAGTACAATAGGTGAAAAGAACTTGGTCGTTGGCTTGAATTTCCTCCATAACCTCTTGGCTGGCATAATACCTTCCCTCGGCATGGGCAATCGGAATTTTAAGAGCCTCGTTCATCTTTAGCTCGGCGGTAAGCGGAGTTTTATTGGTTTCAGGCTTGATGTAAACATTCTTGCAAATGAATTTATGGCTTTCATTGTGCAAAAGAGTTCCGGGTAAAAGTCCAGCCTCGCAAAGAATTTGAAATCCGTTGCAAACCCCAAAAACAAATCCTCCATTCTTGGCAAATTCTACCACAGACTCCATGATGGGAGAAAAGCGGGCAATGGCTCCTGAGCGTAAATAATCCCCGTATGAAAAGCCTCCAGGCACAATCAGGGCGTCGCAGTTTTGTAAATCTGTGTCTTTATGCCATAATTCTACCACTTCTTGACCCATTTTCTCACGAAGGGTATAAACCATGTCTTGGTCGCAATTGGAACCGGGAAAAACGATTACTCCGAATTTCATAAGCTGAAAATTTAGGCTGCAAAAATACGAAAACCCTTTAGGCAAATAACAAGACAATTAAGGCAATCATCCAGAGCCATAAAAAGGCTTGGTTTTTAAGGTTTGCAGGCTCGTAGGCGAAGTAATTTGAATAAATAAAACTGGCCGGAAGGATTAGCCATTGGGCCGCTTGGGCCAAATGTATGCCCGGCAAGCCCATGCTTAGTATGGAAATGAGCAGGAGCATCAAAACCAAGGAAAAGGCCTTCCGCTCTCTGATTTTTTTAATGGCTAATTTCTTCAGCAAAATCAAACTACTGGTTATTAGCAAGAAACTTGAAACCACCAAATAAGGCCAAAGGGTCCAGTGCAAAAGGGGTATTTTATGAAAGGAAAACTCAAGCTCAAATTCAGGAAAAAGCTCTTGATTCGGAAGGTTAAAGACATAACCAATGGTGAAACTCAAGAAAAAGGGTGTAAAAGCTCCAATTAGACTTATCAGTACATAACGCCATAGGCTGAACTGATAAATCAATATGGCGGTCCAGATCAACCCTAAGAAAACCAAAGAGGGGGTATAGAGAATTCCGGCAATTCCAATCAAGAGTCCGCTGTCAAAAACCAAGGCATGGGGTCTTCGTGCATTGTACATGCGCACCAGTTTCCAAAGGCTAAAGCCGATAAAGACCAAGGCAAAATGGGCAATGCTCAAGGGCAGTACCACCAAGAAAGCGGTCATGGGCCAGATGAAAAACAAAGGAAGCCAAGCCTCTGAGAACTTAGAAAGGAAATGCTCTTTTGAAACTCGATGCAGGAGGATGCCCAAGGGGTAAACCAAGGAGAAGTAGAGAGCAAAACCCAGCCATCTTTGTCCTTTAAAGCTTGAAATAACCTGGCTGCCTAATTCCGTTCCAAGACTAGAATCCAAGCTTCCGAACGCAAATCCTAGGCCTGAAAATACAAGAAACCCTATGAGAATGAATAGGGAGGCTTGAGATTGTTGTTTTCGTATGAAAGGAATCAGCATGGGTACGTGAAAAATTCTATTTTTGTGCCATAAAATTGCAAGCTATGTATGATTTTTGGAGAACACTCTGGACCAGTATAGGTGAATTCATGGAATGGACCTTTGGACTTCTTCCTGCCTTACACAACCTACCGAACATTTTGTTCATTATTGTTGGCTTCTTGGCTTTTTTCTATTGGATGGGCCAATTGGTTAAGTTTCAGAAAGAGGAAAAAGCGTCCTAATCTAGGTCAAATCCTAGGTCTTTACGATAATAAGCCTTGTCGAATTGAATACGTCTAGCATTGGCGTAGCTTTTTGACAAGGCTTCTTTATGGTCTTTTCCGAAAGAGGTAATGGCCAATACCCTTCCTCCTGCGGTAAGCAATTTCCCTTGGTCTAATTTGGTGCCCGCGTGAAATACAAGGCTGTCTTCCACCTGGTCTAATCCGCTGATTTCCTTTTCCTTTTCGTAGGCTTCCGGATATCCTCCTGAAACCATCATTAGGGTGGCGGCGGTTTCCGGATTGGTTTCCAAGTTTTCTTGGCCTAGTCTTCCTTCCGCTGCAGCGGATAAAAGCTCAACCAAATCATTTTGAATTCTGGGCATAACCACCTCGGTTTCAGGGTCGCCCATTCTTACATTGTACTCAATCACGTAGGGGTTGCCTTCAACAGCCATCAAGCCAATGAATAGGAACCCGGTATATGGAATTTTCTCATTGGCCAATCCTTGAACGCTGGGCTTAACAATTTGCTCTTCTACTTTTTTCATAAAGGAATCGTCGGCAAAAGGCACGGGCGAGATGGCCCCCATTCCCCCTGTATTCAATCCTGTATCTCCCTCTCCAATACGCTTATAATCTTTGGCTTCTGGAAGGATGAGGTAGTCTTTTCCATCGGTAAGCACAAAAACCGAACATTCGATTCCGTCAAGGTACTCTTCAATCACAACTCGCTCTGAGGCTTTTCCAAACTTGCCTTGAAGCATATTGGCCAATTCTGTGCGAGCTTCTTCAAGGTTTTCCAAGATCAAAACGCCTTTACCCGCAGCTAGTCCGTCGGCTTTGAGTACATAAGGAGGTTTGAGTTGAGATAAAAATGCTTGACCGTCTTGAAGCCCTGACAATTGAAAGGTAGCGTGCTTGGCGGTAGGAATTCCATGTCGCTGCATGAAGGATTTTGAGAAATCTTTCGAGCCTTCAAGCTGGGCACCTGCTGCTCCGGGACCAATAATTTTTAGGTCTTTGGTTTGAGGGTCCTTTTCAAAGAAATCGCGGATTCCTTGAACCAATGGGTCTTCAGGTCCCACCACCAACATGTCGATTTTTTCTTGAATCACCGCCTTTTTGATGCTTTCAAAATCGCCTACCGAAAGGTTTAGGTTTTCCCCAAGGTCTTGGGTTCCTCCGTTTCCGGGAGCGATGAACAGTTTTTCAAGCTTTTCGCTTTGAGAAATCTTCCATCCAATGGCATGCTCTCTTCCGCCTGAACCTAGTACTAGAATCCGCATTTGTAAAATTTTTGGCAAAGAAAAGGAATTCCACGGGTCAGGGCATAAAAAACCCCTGACGATTCTTTCGAAGGCCAGGGGAATTGCAAACTGTGAGTTAAAAAATTGGGCGCTTATACTTTTTTAATGCTGCACCCTTTGGCATTGGTTTTCGCAGGGTCAATTTCTTTTCCCTTTGAAAGGTTTTCAATGCTGTCAAAAAGATAGGCCTTTGCTTTCTTCCGGTCACGCATATTGTCGTCGATTAAACCGGTATAAACCAATTCCATTTCGCTATTGAATAAATAGGCTTGTGGGGTTACTGTGGCGCCAAAAGCAATGGCAAGTTTTGAGTTTTCATCCACCAAATAAGGCATGGTATACTTAGAAGACTCGTGCTTTTCGCGCATGGCTTCTTCGCTATCATCCCCATCTCTTTTGGCTTCGTTTGAATTCACCAAAACCATATTGATGCCTTTTTTCTGGGCCAATTCAGCTAGGTCGTTGTAGCGGTCTTCCCAGCCAATCACAAACGGACAGGTATTGCAGGAGAATACTACGAGCAGGCCTTTTTCACCAGCCAAATCTTCAAGGCTGGTTTCCTTATCCTGACTTACGTCCAGCATTTCATAATCAGTAAGTGGAGCTTGATCACCCACTTCAATGCCTCCTTTGGGTACAAAGGCAGAGCCTAGAACACCTGCAATGATTAGGGCCAAGGCGAAAAATGATCTTTTCATTGTATTTTCAATTAGGTTACTTGGTAAAGATACGTAAGTAAGAACGAATTTTGTTTTTAAAAATTGCTAGAACGGCAATAAACAGAACTCCAATCAATATAACCCACCAAACGGTTTTATTATTGGCCTCATCCTCCGGCTGGTTTCGGTTGGATGCCTCTAGGGTTTGAGAATTTTCAGCTTGAATTTGTTCTAGGTCAACCCGCATGACCTGCCGAACACCTACCTGAAGCTGGGTTTTGAATTTTTGGTCCATGAACTCCAGTTGACGGGCATAAAGGTTTAGGTACTGGGCCGCATTCCGCTTATACCCCAGAGCGGCATAGTTCAAACTCACCGATTTCAGAGCCTGAGCCTTTCCTTCCTCATCTTGTATTTCCTCTGCCAGGTCTAAGGACTCCAGCCCTATTTCAAGTCCCATTCTAGGGGTGCCGGTAAGGGCTAGGCTTTCTGAGAAAAGGGCTTTCACCTCAATGGTATTCTTGGCGGAAACCCTTTCGTCTAATTCCAAATAGACCGGACGGAGGTTTTTCCGCGCCAAGCGATACTCTTCCTTATCAAGCAGGAATCGAGCTTCGAGAATTTTGATTTCAAGGTTGGCTTCAAAGGGCAAATCTTTCCTAGAGCTCAAGTCTTCGAGGGAGTTTCTGAAATACTCTTCTTGGTTCAGTCCTTCATAGGCCCTTAAGGCCGATATGCTGGCTCTAATCTCTTCTTCAAGGTGTTGATTCAATTCCGCCTTGGCCTTCCATTTCAAGGCATGTTCAAGGGCCTTACCGTAGGAAAAGTTTTCAAGGCATAAACTCGAGAGGTAAGGGTGCGCAAGGGATTCCCAATTGGGGTTTTCTTGAATTACTTCCTCAATGGCTTGAATGCCTCGGTTGGGTAGGCCACAACCCTGCCAAAATCTAGCCTGTGCTTTGGCCCATAGCGGGAATTCAAGGCTGTCAGGGCTGGGGAAGCTTAGAAGGTAGTAATAGGCTGAATCAAAGCGGTTGAGGGTCATGAAAGACTCAGAAACTTGAATTCGGGCCTCGGCCTCCAAAGAGTCGTTCCCGATTTTTTCACTGAGGTTCCGGGCCCGCCTTAGGTAGGCTAAGCTCTGAGATTTAGACCCTTTTTCTGCAAAGGCTTGACCAATCTCCAGGTAGGCCACCACCTTTTCCTTTCCTAGAAGCTCCTCAGAAGCCCTTATTTTTTCCGGAAGACTTTGGGCCTTTAGTTCGATACCCCCAATTAGCATGAGGCTGATGCATAAAAACTGAATTGGGGTTTTCATTCAAGAAATTGGTTAAGAAACAAAATGTTTAGATCCTGATATTATCTCTTCAACCACCTCAGGATCAAGGAGGGTAGAAGTGTCGCCTAATTGATCAGACTCACCTGAAGCCACTTTTCTTAAAATGCGTCGCATGATTTTTCCAGATCTAGTTTTAGGCAATCCTGAAACAAATTGAATGGCATCGGGTTTGGCAATGGGTCCTATGGCTTTTACCAGTTCAGACTGAATCTCTTCTCGAAGTCTTTCCTGATTTTCAGGTTTCTTTGAAAGTATTACATAGGCGTAAATTCCCTGTCCTTTTATATCGTGAGGAAATCCAACCACGGCGGATTCCACTACCTCCGGGTGTTCGTCAATGGCATTTTCAATTTCCGCCGTACCAAATCTATGTCCGGAAACATTGATTACATCATCAACTCTACCAATGATTCGATAATGCCCATCGGCATCTCTTTTGGCTCCGTCGCCTGTGAAGTAATAGCCTTTATAGGCCGAAAAGTAGGTGTTTATGCACCGTTGGTGATCTCCGTAAGTGGTGCGAATCATGCTAGGCCAGGGCGAACGAATGCAAAGCAGTCCTTCTTGATTGTTTTCTTCAATTAAGTTTCCTTCATTGTCCACAAGAATGGGGTCAACTCCAGGCAGGGGTCTTCCTGCAAAAGTGGGCTTTTGCGGACCTACATCTCCGAGGGCTGAAATCATAATACCACCGGTTTCGGTTTGCCACCAGGTATCAACTACCGGACAGTTTTTCTTCCCTACTTTTTCGTGGTACCATACCCAGGCTTCTTCGTTAATCGGCTCTCCTACAGAGCCAATCACTTTCAGGTCTTTGAGTGGGTAAGCGTCTACAAATTCATCTCCTTTGGCCATGAGAGCACGAATAGCTGTTGGAGCAGTATAGAATTGATTGATTTTATGTTTTTCACAAATGGCCCAAAACCGACCAGCATCTGGCCAAGTAGGAACCCCTTCAAACATGGTAGTGGTTGCTCCGGCTAGAAGCGGACCGTAAACAATGTAGGTATGTCCGGTAATCCAGCCAATATCGGCTGTGCACCAATAGACATCCTCCTTTCCAACCTGAAAAACGTTCAAAAAGCTATATCCGGCGTAAACCATGTATCCTCCACAGGTATGAACAACTCCTTTCGGCTTTCCGGTTGAGCCAGAGGTATAGAGAATGAAAAGCGGATCTTCCGAATCCATTTCTTCCGCTTCAATAAAATCGGCTTGGTTTTTCTGCACCTCCTCCAGCCAATGGTCTCTGCCATTTTGCATAGGGATGGATGCCCCGGTTGACTGGGCTACGAGTACAGAGGTCACCGAGGGGCAAGACTCCAGGGCTTGGTCTACAATGTTTTTAATACCTACAATTTTCCCTCCTCTTTTAAGCTCATCTGAGGTAATCACCAATTTGCAATGAGAATCTTGAATCCGGTCGGCAAGCGACTGAGCGGAGAAGCCCGCAAAAACAACTGAATGCACAGCACCAATTCGGGCACAAGCCAATACTGCTACGGCCAATTCAGGAATCATGGGCATGTACAGACAAACCCGATCTCCTTTTTCAATGCCTTGGGCTTTCATGGCATGAGCCATTTTTGAAACCCTTTTCAGCAAATCCTTGTACGAGATTTCCAAATGGGGATCCTTCGGATTGTTGGGTTCCCAAAGGATGGCTGTTTTGTCAGGATGAGCCTCTACATGCCGATCGAGGGCATTTAGGGTAATGTTTAGTTTTCCGCCAAGAAACCATTTAAAATCAGCCTTGGGGAAATCCGCTTCCACAACCTTGTTCCACGGTTTAAGCCAGGTATAGGCATTTGCAATATCCGCCCAAAAATCATCAGGGCTTTTCTTCCACTTTGCTACTGCATTTTGGTAATCAGACTCAGATTGAATGTGAATGGATTTCATCGGTTTTAGCTTTTGCCGAAAGATGAGAAATTCCTGAGCCCGTCGCAAGAAAACTTAATTCCGCTTTCTAATTTCTGTAATCAACCATATCTCAGCCTTGGTAGGCTTTATTCTAAGTCGTTGCGAATCAATATGGTCTCCTTCCATGATGAGGTAGCCATGCTCGTCGGCATCTCGTAGCCTTCTGAGTACAAATCCGAAGAAATCTTTATGTATTACCAGTACTAAGGGACGATCACCGTATTGCTTTGAATTGAAATAAGGAAGGTTTTTGACTCCTCCATTAAGCGCTTTCACCAATTCTTGAAAATTTGATTTTCGGGCCCGAACGATGTCCCCTTCCTGTAGGGTTGGCTCCATTTCATCTTGGTCAACCTCAAAATCAACATAGGTCCCATCTTGGTAAAATTCGGAGTCGAGAGAAGGGAAGCTTTGAAGACCTTCTGGTTTTTCAAAAACTTTAAGATAGTCTTCTCTATACCTAGATTGAATGAAGGGAATTTTTTTAGTTATCTCAGGTTGCTGTACATCCTGAACTATGGCTTCTGGTTTTTGTGTGATTGAGGCGGGTTCAGTGTTTACATGGGATCCATATTTTTCACCAATTCCTGAAATAAGCCAATTTAAATTAATGTCTGGGTAGGTATCCTTTATGCGAGAAAGCATGTCAAAACTAGGGGCTCCTAAAGACCGCAAAACTCGATTAACCTTTTCACTTCTTTGGTCGCCTATGGATTGAGCAAAATCGTAAACGGAATTGGCTTTATCCGCTACAATTTCTTTAAATCTAAGGGCTAACGGACTGTCTTCTCTCATGGCGTAAGCTTAAGTATTTCAAAGGTATACCAAATAATACGCTTGAACCAATATCATTGGCAAGGTCATATGCTTTCCTGACTGAAATCATAAGATAGCAGGCCTTATGACTGTATTTTCGCTAGATAAGTTTACATTGGGAAGAGTTCCTGATAACCGCTTACACTACATTACGCATTTATGAAGACATTTTACCGCATCCTTTTGCTGTTTATCGGTATTCAGATTTTCAGCTTTTCTGTTTCTTATGCTCAGGTTGATAGCCTGAGGGTTACCAATTTTGTGATTGATGATGATGGTTTTGGAGGCTCTTCAGGTGATGATGACGGTTTGATTGAAAGGGGGGAAAGCATTGAATTGATTCTGGGAGTAACCAATTATGGGTCTAACTCAGCGGATAATGTAGAGGTGGTGATTTCTACTTCCAATACCCATATTGTAATTACCGATATGGATGTTACGGTTTCTACCATTTTCTCAAACAATACCAGCGATTTTGTTGATTTTGACTTCTTGGTTAAGAATACAGCCATTGATGAGGATGTAACCTTTCAAGTGAACATCACCTCTGATCAAGGCAATTTCACCGATGATTTCACCCTCCATATTACAGGGCCCCCAGCCGTTATCAATGCAGGGTCTTTTACCATTAGCGATGACAATCAGGGAAATAGCTCAGGCAATGGAGATGGAATTGCGGATGCGGGCGAAACCATTGAATTAAATTTATACTTCAAAAACATTGGCGGGCAGGATGCCGTAAACTGCCAAGCTTCGCTTTCTTCCAATCATCCGGGATTGAATTTCATTACCAGCAATCAGTTCATAGGCTCACTATCTCCAGGCGATTCGGTTTTGGCTCCTACCTTTCTTTTTTCCTTGGATGAATTCGCTCAAGGCGGAATGGCTCAGATTGATTTTCAGGTTACCGGCAATACAGGAGCTTGGTCTGCAAATTTTGAGCTCGATGTAAAAGGAGGCCCTACCAATCTTGAATTGTTAAATTTTGAGATTGATGACGATGCCTTTGGGGGGTCCAATGGAAATGATAACGATACCCTAGAGGCTGGAGAAACCGTTGAGGTTCCCATAACCCTGGTGAATACAGGTGGGTCCGAAGCCATTAACCCCTATGCAATTCTACGCTCAACCGACCCAGATATTACCTTGGTGGATACGGTGATGATTCTTCCAAAAATTCAAGCCAAAGACACGCTTACTAGTACCGTTGATTTTGATTTCATCATCAATCCTAAAACAATCGATAAAACCACCCAGTTCACCCTCATCTTCGGGGCATCGAACTTGGAATGGGATACCAGCCTTAGCTTTTCCATCTTTGGAGCGCCAAGCTTTGCGTATGGACCCATAATCTTTGACGATGATAACCTGGGAGGCAGTCAAGGGAACTCAAATGGTTTGCCTGAGGCGGGCGAGACCCTTGAAATTAACATTCCCTTTTCAAACCAGGGGGGAGAGGCCGCTACCAATATCTTGGCCCTGCTTTCAAGCAATTCTCCCTTTGTTGAAATTCTTGATTCAAGCTTTCATGTTCCGGCCCTACAACCGGATGATTCCCTGTCTGGGTTCATCCTTCGGTTTAGGATCTTACCCAATGCTCCCACCGATAGCCTTGAATTCAACTATACCTTTCAAACCGACCAAGGTGAATTTCTCCATCCTTTCAAAATTGGAGTTCAGGCCCAGCCAAACATTCAGCTTGCTAGTCATGTGATCGACGATGATGATGCCGGAAGCAGCGTAGGAAACGGAAATGGCCAGGTTGAAGGGGGTGAGTCCATTGAGATTTTTCTTGAAGTAGCCAACCTTGGCGGGGAAGATGCCAATGGGCTTACCGTGGTTCTAAGAAGTCTTGATTCATTAATTACCATGAGCGATACCAGCAAATTTGTATCGGTCTTGGATGCCGGAGACTCCCTGCTCATCCCTTCAGATTACGATTTTAATGTAGACCCAACCATTCAAACCAAGACCGCGAAATTCTTGGTAAAAGCTAGCTCTACCCAAGGCGTATGGTACGATACCTTGGAGGTTTCCGTTACGGGTATTCCAAACATGGTGATTTCAAATTTCACCCTCGATGATGATATGAATCCACCTTCTTCAGGCGATAATTCAGGAAGTGCAGAAGCCGGAGAAACCATTTCATCCAATCTTTTTCTGAAAAATACAGGCTCCAACCTAGCAACGGGTGTTTATGTGAAATTGGTTTCAAATTCACCCTTTGTTCAGGTCTTGGTAGACTCTATGTTCATTGGCTCCGTGGGCCCTGGGGTAACCTCCTATTCCCCTGGCTTTCTCTATAAAATTGACTCTGTCGCCCCAGACCTTGTAAATCCTCTCAGCCTGGAGGTTTACTCGGACAATCATACCTGGATCAGAACCCCTCCCTTGAACATTTCTGGTAAAATCTTACTCGAATTCGATTCATTGAGCATTGACGACGATGCCTTTGGAGGCTCAAGCGGAAATGGAAATGGAATTCCTGAAGCAGGCGAGTCGGTTGAAATTGTCTTAACGGTAGCAAACCGAAACGGTGGAACCGCCACCAATGTGGAGATGATTATGCGCTCGCTTTCCTCGGATATTGTGATGACCGATAGCGTGAAAAACATAGGAACTTTAGGCGGGAACTCCCTGAAAACCGTAAGCTCTGACCTTGACTTCGACATTGCTAGCTCGGTGGTGGATAGCCTCTATCCTTTCCAACTTGAATTCAATTCAGACCAAGGAAGTTTTATCGATACTTTTTATATCCATATTCAAGGGTTTCCAAATCTTTTCGTGTCTGGATCTGTTTTAGATGATGACAACCTTGGCGGAACCCAAGGAAACAACAACGACACCCTTGACGCAGGAGAGCTTGCAGGACTGTCGTTGGCCGTTCAAAATGCTGGAGGTAAGGCAAGCACCAATACTTATGTACTGATCAGTACGCTTGAAGACGATGTGAGCTTCAATACGGACTCCTTGTTTATAGGGAGCATTCCTTCTGGAGGATTGGTCCTTCAATCAGGATTGGTGTTATCCGCTGGCTTAGACATTGAGTCTGGCGATTTAGAATTGGATTTAGTATTTGTTTCCGACCAAGGAACCTGGTCGCAAAGCATTGACCTTCCCGTTCAAGGAGAACCCAGTCTTTCTTATCTATCCCATTTTTTAGACGATGATAAATTTGGTTCTAGCTTCGGAAATGGAGACTCCATTGCCCAAGCGGGAGAGGTGGTTGAGCTTTTGATTTATTTGTTGAACGATGGTGGCGCCGATGCCCTGAATGTTGAGGTGGAAATTGAATCCTTGTCGCCCTATTTACACATTACCGATTCGCTAAAAAGCATTGCAGAAATTGATCGTAATGGGGCGCATTATATATCATCTGACTACGATTTCTTTTTAGATGCTAACGCTCCCACAGACTCAGCGGGCATAGCCATTTCTATGCGCACCACGCAGGAAACCTGGTTGGACACCTTTTACATTCAAGTAGAAGGCAGACCTCTTTTCACCCTTGAGCCCAGCCAAAGCTTCGACGCTATGTTCTTAGGAACCTTAGGGGATGGAGACAGCATTCCTGAAGCAGGAGAAACCGTATTTCACCAGGTTAAGCTTACCAATATTGGAGGAATTTCTTCCAACAATGCTTATTTGAAAATTTCCAGCTCAGATTCAGCGGTTTCGGTTTTACAAGACTCGGTTTATGTGGGTAAAATTGATACCAATGCAGTAGATTCAAGTTTCGGGTTTTTGTTTCGCATTTCTGGAAACGCGGTTGACCAAGAGGTCAATTTTCAGGTTGAGGTTTTTACCGATCACTCTCAACAGTCTGAAAGCCTTTCCTTGGATATATTCGGCATTCCTGAGCTAAAATATTATTCGCATTGGTTTGATGACGATCCCTTCTCAGGTTCTTCTGGAGACGGTGATTCTATCCCGGAAGCCGGGGAAACCATTGAATTCTTGTTGACCATTGAAAATGCAGGTGGCGGACGAGCTACCAATCTTTTGGTAACCGTTTCTACCCCAGACTCCTTGATTCAGTTTACAGATTCTACCAAATACCTTTCTGCCATTAATCGAGGAAAAATCACACCAATTGCTTCCGATTATGATTTCATAGTAGACCCTTTCCACCCAAGTGAAACGGTAACCTTCTATTTTAATTTTGAATCAGACCAGGGCAATTGGACCGATAGCGTTCAGGTTTTCATAAGTGGTCAGCCCAATCTTCTACCAAGCTCGTTTTCCATTTCCGATGATAACATCGGCGCAAGCCAAGGAGACGGAAATGGAATTGCCAAAGCCGGGGAAATCATTGAGCTGAACTTGAATTTGGCCAATATCGGCCTTGAGCCAGCCACCAATGCCTATGTTATAATCTCACCCAGAGATTCCTTACTTCAACCTTTGGTTGACTCTGTGTTCTTAGGAACAGCCCTTGCTCAAGACACCTTCTTTTTACCCGGATTTGTGATTTCTATTGATGAATTTGTGGAATCGGATGATAAGAAAATTGACATCACCATGGTTTCAAACCAGGCAACCTTTCAAGAAACCATTGAGCTGAACGTGCAGGGGAAAATTATTTTGGCTTATGCCGGATACCAAATTGACGATGATGTGTCTGGGGCCTCTAAAGGTGATTCTGATGGGGCTTTTGAAGCCGGAGAAAAGATAGAACTCAGGGTGGAGATTGGAAATACAGGAGGTGGAACCGCAAGAAATATGGAAATTTCGGCAACCAGCCTTGATACCAATTTAAACATCCTTGATTCACTCATTGATTTTCACGTAATCGGATCTTTTGATTCGGTTTTATTCCCCAAAGCATTCCTCTTTGAGCTTCGTCCTGATGCTCCTTCTGATACGGCTACCATTTATTTGAACATTACAGAAGACCAAGGGGTTTTCATAGACTCTTTTCAATTGGCTTACGCCGGAAATGCGGTTCTAGACGCCCAGAACATTTATGTTATGGATGACAACCTTGGAAATACCTTAGGCGATCATGATTCTGTGGCGGATTATTCGGAAACGATTGCACTTTCGGTTGATTTTGCCAACCTCGGAATCAAACAGGCCAATCAGGTATATGCCCGATTGAGTACAACAGACTCTATGATTACCATGGTAGAAGATTCTGTATTTATTGACTCTGTGGCCATCGGTCAAGCTGGAAACTTCAGAGGGTTCCTATTTGAGGTTGACTCAAGTATGACCTATAGGGATGTGGATTTTGTCCTTGAGTTTTTCGGAAACGAAGGAGCTTGGGTTCACCCATTTGACCTTAGAATGAATGGGAAAGTGGTTCTTGAATACGTGGGTCATACCATTTCTGACGATCCCTTCTCGGGTTCTTCAGGAGATGGAGATGGAATTCCGGAAGGAGGTGAAAGCATTGAGCTTTATGTTCAATTGGCCAATCTAGGTGTAGGAAGAGCCCAAGACCTAACCCTTACTCTAAGAAGCAACGATCCAGAGGTAGTAGTTACCGATTCGGTTATAACAACCTCCAATGTGTTTTCCATGGATACTACTCAAACTGGGCTTGACTTTGATTTTGACCTTGCTGACACCATTCAAGAAAAGGATGTCTTCTTCGATTTAAAAGTAGAATCAAAAGAGGGCACCTGGAATTTTAATTTCCCGTTTAGAGTTTACCAAGGGGTGTATAGCATTGACTTCATAGAAGCCGTTTTCTCAGATGATACCACCGATCAATCTTATGGTGATAACGACGGTAAAATTGAGGCTGGAGAGTCAATTGAATATCGAATCAATTGGGCCAATAACGGAACGGTGACCCTTAGAAATGTGGTTTTTGCCGTTGAAACCGATGATCCCGACATTATTATGTTGGATACCTCATTTACCATGAGTTCATTTTCTGCCGGCGATACAAGTTTTGTGTTCTCAGACCTAGAGTTTGATGTGAAACCAGGGGCTCCAACCAAATCGGTTTTTTTCCGGGCAACGGTCACTGCGGATAACTTCCAGACCAGCTTGATCATACCGGTTCAAATTTACCAGGCCTTTGAAATTAAGGTTGTGGTGAATCCGCCTCAAGCAGGGGTAATTCAAGGCGCTGGATTTTTGCAATTACTGGATACCGTAACATTGAAAGCTCAAACCCATCAAAACTTCAAGTTCTTGAACTGGATGGAGCTGGGAAGAATTGTTTCAAGAGATACCTTCTTAACTTTTATTGTGGGTAGCAGCGGAACCTTGGTGGCCAATTTTACCCAAACCAATATAGGCTTGGAAGAGGAGACTCCTGTTTCTGCATTTATTTACCCCAATCCGGTTGCTGAGGTAATGAACATTCGTTTCTCGGAAATTCCTGACGGGGAAGTGGAGATGGCCTTGTATGATTTGAATGGGCGCTTGGTTTGGAAAGAAAGCCAGGAGTCAGCCCTTGAAATTTCAAGCCATTTGCCCAATATTCCACCAGGGACCTATGTATTAAACCTGGGGTATAATGATACTAGGGTGCAGGTGAAATTGGTGATTGGCCAATAATCCTAAGAAAGTCTAAAAAGGAAGCTCGTGTGATTTTCGCATGGGCATTTCTTTTTGAATGGCATAGGAAGTCTCGTAAAGGGGATTGAAGTATATAATAGATAGGAGTAGAGAAACCTTTCTAATGGGCCCGAAAGAAAATGTTTGTTTCAGCTCATTCAAATCTGTGAAAAGGAATCCAGGCAAAGAAATTACTAAGCGGAAAGACTTCGGAGAGACAGGTTAATTCTTGGAATCATCGAAACAAATGCACATACCCCCCAAGGTTTCGTATTACCAATCCTTCAAGCCTTTTTTCATAAACCTTAATGTCGTAATAATAAACCCCTTCAGAGCAGGGTTCTCCCGTCATTTGGTTGATTCCATCCCATTCAATGTTTAAATTATTGGTTTGGAAAACAATGCTTCCCCAGCGGTTGAAAATGGTGCAGTTCACCTCCTCAACAAACTGTTGGTTCAGCGGAATCAAAAGATCGTTGTTTCCATCTCCATTGGGTGAGAAAACATCGGGCAAATCGAAAGCCGGACAATTATCGGTGCAAACTGTTTCAGAAGGAATGGATCGGTTTCCATTTGAATCTATGGCAATCACGTAATAGCACCCTGCCACCGAGCCATCCGGAGAGTGAATAAAGCTAGAATCCGCCCCAGAATTTAAGGTAGCCAATAGGCTGTACTCATCCTGAAGACTGGGGGTGAAGTATAATTCATAACGATCTACATCCCTTTCGCATTCATCAGAATATAAGGTCTCCCAGGTCAAAGCATTTACCAGGTTCTCGCAATCTGAAACCAATGAAAGAAGGGGTTGGCAAGGGGGCACGGTATCAACGGGTACACCGCATTGAATCTGAGATTTATTAAGGAATAGGGGCCTTTGCGGGAAAGCGTTATATCGGCCTTTAGCCAGAATATAATAACAATATGAATCGCCGTTCTCTAAGCCTGCATCCACAAAACTGGTTGCCTGGGTAGAATCAATGAGGTTAAAAATTCCCGAGCCTAGGTCTTCTCGATAGATTAAATACTGTTCATTCAGCCATGGGTGATTTGACTGCCAAGAAAGGATTAATCGGTTACCTGCCGACTGCACTCCTAGTCTTAAGCTTGAGGCCTGACTTGATTTTGAGATTTCCTGATTCAGTCCTAGGTCTCTTAATACCACCTCATAATGGTAAACTTTCCCTTCGGTATCTAAGTTCAAGTCAGTAAAGCTGGTATCATTTAAACCTGATCCAGTATAAACCAAATCTGGGCTTCCGCCCGAAAACCCATCCCCTCTAAATACCTCATAAGCATAGGGGCCGGGGTAAATAAGGGTGTCGAATTCTGTGGGTTTGATCCATTCAAGGTAGATTTCGCCAGTGTTTGATGAGGTTTCCTGAATGTCCACATGAGAAATCATGGGCTTGATTTTAGGAAGCTCAGCACAAACTTCTTGAGAAGCGTAAGACTCAGATCCATCCTCAAAACGAGCCACAACCATATAGCAATACCTAAGCCCAGTGATCAGTCCATCGCCTGAATCATCATCCAAATAGGAGGTATTTCCAAGTCCGTCAACCTCCGCTATTTTTTGGTACCCGGTATAGGCCGGAACCCCGGTTTCACAAGAGTCAGGAATGAATCCGAAAAATCCAGTCCGCCTATAAATATCATAGCCTTCCGCCTCAGAGCAAATTGAGGCATCCCAATTCAATTGAATGGAATTTCCCAAGGCTTGGGCTTGTAAGTTTTCTGGAGCTGGGGCTACAACTTGGATGAAGAAAGAATAATAGTCAACCAAAGCCGGACTTTTCAAAGCGCGGTCTTCTTGGGCTTTTACAGAAACCAGGTAAGGCGCCTTCCGAACGTGGAGGCATTTCGCATCCCAGTACATGGTATCACGAACAAAACCAGTGCCTTGAATTCCTTGGTTAAAGAAGGCCGGAGAATCTACCACAAAGGGCCCACCACTCACCGTAAGCTCTATTCGGTCTCCATCTGAATCGGTGGCTTGAATGGGGATTTTAAGTTGGTCGCCAGCGGTCACGCATAAATCCGGAATGGGTTGAATTTCTGGGGGCTCGTTATTGCAACCAGCCACCAAAACTTGCATATCTCTTAAAATCCGACCTATTACAATTCCATTTCTCCACTCTGAGATTTCAATGGCAATGTTAAACTCACCTTGAATCAAGGGGGAGTCCCAAACCAAATCACCGGTAATTGGGTCAATGGATAATGAATTGCTTGCGGAGGGAAAGCTGTAACCGCTCACGTTTTGATTGGGCCCTTGACGGGAAGGGACCAATTTATACGAAAGCGAGTCGCCGTCTGGGTCAAAAGCCCCTGGATTGTGTTCAAAAATTTCGCCAACGCAACCATCATCAATAGGAGCATTGAGCAAAACCGGCGCGGAATTGGGTCCGAGACCGGGTGAAATTTTAATAATGGATTCTATGTAAAAGGGCACATTCACGGAATTCGGAATGTTCACCACATTGGCATTTCGGTTGGGGTCGAGCATGCCGATGATGTAAGTGCCCGCTGCAGGATAGGTGTGATCACCTGTATAGACGTTTCGCTTGGTTTTATTGGGTACAATGATGTCGCCCCCGTTCGGGCAACCATTGGCAGGAGGTCCGTTGGTACGTGAAAGGGTATCATTAGGAGATCCATCTCCCCAAGAAACCACCAAAGAACATCGATCTGCATTTGACCCATCAATACTCGTATAGGTGATTACAGTGATTCGATACTTCAAATCACTTAGACGGGTATAAATAATCTCTCCAGCCCGGTTATGGGTTGCACCGGCCAGAAATCCAAGCAGTAATAAGGTGAGTGTAATACGTATTTTCATAATGCCGTTCTGTAAAAATAACCTTTCAGATTGGCTTTTTAGTATTAATACGTAATAACTTGCTGTTCTATATTTTTTGGAAGGTCTCTATCTTCGTATTCCTGGGTTCTGAGTTGGGGTCTAAACCCGGCTTTTCGGATGGCTTCTTGAATTCCATCAGCAGTAAACCTGTGGGGAGCGCCCGCGGCAGAAACCACATTTTCCTCAATCATTATGGATCCGAAATCATTGGCTCCGGAGTGAAGGCAGATTTGGGCAACCTCCTCTCCTACGGTTAGCCAAGAGGCTTGAATATTGTCAATATTCGGAAGCATGATTCGAGAGATGGCAATGGTTCGAATGTATTCATCCGGACTCACATTGTTCCGAATTCCGCGCAAGCGTTTCAATAAGGTGCCATCGTCTTGGAAAGGCCAAGGGATAAAGGCAATAAAGCCTTTTGCGTCTTCTGGTTTTTCAGATTGCACCTGACGAATCCACTCCAAATGTTCAAAACGTTCTTCAAGGGTTTCAATATGCCCAAACATCATGGTGGCTGAGGTGGTCATATGCAATTGGTGGGCCGCCCGCATCACGTCTAGCCATTCCTTACCACTGCATTTCCCCTTCGAAATCAACCTTCTTACCCGATCGTTCAAGATTTCTGCTCCTGCCCCAGGCAGGGAATCCATGCCGGCTTCTTTTAATCCTTGCAATACTTCTGTATGGCTGAGATTATCAAGCTTGGCGATATGGGCAATTTCTGGTGGTCCCAAGGCATGAAGCTTAAGGTTTGGGTATTCCGCCTTTAAATTTGAAAACAAGTCTTGGTAATAGGCAAGCCCCAGGTCAGGATGATGACCGCCTTGAAGCAATAATTGTTCTCCACCATACCGAAAGGTCTCTTCAATCTTTTTCCGGTAGGTTTCCATATTGGTGATATACACCTCAGGGTGCCCCGGAGGACGAAAGAAATTGCAAAACTTGCAATTGGCTATACAGGCATTGGTGGTATTTAAATTTCGATCTATGATCCAGGTGACCTTCTTTTCCGGCTTTTTTTTCATCCGGATGTTGTGGGCCACAAACATCAACTCAGGAGTTGAAACATGCTCAAATAGGTACTGCCCTTCTGAGGCGCTAATAAATTCAAGGTTTTCCGCTCGCTGAAGCAGCTTGTCGGTCTTCATTCTTTCCGCTAATTTTACACGTTCAAAACTACGAAATAATGCAGAGTACAGTGCTCAAATTAAAGAGCAATTCAATAAGTAAGTTCAAGGTGTTTCTCAGTGATTCACTGGAAAGCCTGAATGCACACCCTACCTATGGCCAATTTCTTTCTGAAATAAAGCCTCAGTTGGGCTATAAACAGAAAAAAGCCCTTCTTCACATTGAGGGTAATTGGCATTTGATCCAGGTTTTGGATGAGAAGGATGCCAGTTTGAATCTGGCTGAATTGGCCCGAAGAAAATCTTCTGACTTGGTTGAGAGTTTGAACCAGTTTCAGCTTGATTCGGTTGAAGTTCACGGAAATTTAGGAGGAAATATTTGTCTCGCTTTCGCGGAAGGCTTGGCCATGGCCAATTACCAATTCCTAAAATACAGTTCTAAGGCAGAGAAAAAGAAAAATAGCTTGAAGACCATTTACCTTGAAGGTGTTCAGGAGGAAGGGATTCAGTGGGTAAACGCGAAGCTTCAAGGAAATTTCATGGCCAGAGACCTGGTTAATGAGCCCTTGAACACCCTTACCGCCACCGAGCTTTCCAATCGAGCGGCAGCTCTGGCTTCTGAGGATATGAAAGTTCAGGTTTTCGGGAAAAAGGAGATTCAGGAAATGGGCATGGGAGGGCTTCTTGCCGTTAACCTTGGCTCTGAAGATCCGCCCAGCTTCACCATCATGCATTACAAACCCAAGAATGCCAAAAACAAAAAGCCCATTGCCTTGGTGGGCAAAGGGGTGGTTTTTGATACCGGCGGCCTGTCTTTGAAGCCAACCGCCAATAGCATGGACATGATGAAATCAGACATGGGTGGGGCCGCAGCCGTAATTGGAACGATGAAATCCATTCAAGCCGCAAAACTGCCTGTAGAAGTAATTGGCCTGGTTCCGGCAACCGATAATAGACCCGGAAAAAATGCCTACGTTCCCTCAGATATAATCACAATGTACGATGGCACCAAAGTAGAGGTCTTAAATACAGATGCGGAAGGAAGAATGATTCTTGCCGATGCCCTGGCATATGCCAAAAAATTTGAGCCTGAACTTTGCATTAACCTGGCAACCTTAACCGGAGCTGCTGCTTATAGCATTGGTAAAGTAGCCTGTGTGTCTATGGGGAACGCCCAAGAGGGGGTTTGGAAAATCCTGGACGAAGCCAGTACCCTTTCTGGGGAAAGACATGCCCGTTTTCCCTTTTGGAAAGAATATCAAGAAATGATTCAGTCAGACATTGCAGACATTAAAAACATTGGCGGACCAGAAGGAGGAGCCATTACTGCAGGTAAGTTTTTAGAGCACTTTACGGATTGTCCTTTTATACATTTAGACATTGCGGGTCCGGCTTACCTAACAGACAACTACCTTTATCACCCGAAAGGAGGGTCAGGATTTGGAGTTCGCCTTTTGTCAGAATTTTTAAAAACCATGAATTATGGGTGATGCCGAAAAAATAAAAATTGGAATTAGCATAGGTGATGTAAACGGAATTGGTCCGGAAGTGGTCATCAAAACCCTTTCAGACAGCCGGATTACTGATTTTTGCACCCCAGTAATTTTCGGTTCACAGAATGTTTTGAACTACCATAGAAAGACCTTGAAAACGGGTCATTTCAATCTTCACCTCCTGAAAACGGCTGAAAAATTTAAGTCGGGGCAGGTGAATTTAGTGGATGCCCTGAACGGGGAAGTGAAAATTCAATTGGGCGCCATCGATTCGGAAGCGGGAAAAGCTGCATATGAATCCTTGAAATCTGCTTGTGATGCCCTTGAAAACAAAGCCATTGACGCCCTTGTTACGGCGCCCATTCACAAGGCCAGCATTCAGTCAGAAGATTTCAAGTTTCCAGGCCATACCGAATATCTAAGCCATCGATTTGGAAAGAAAGAGGGTTTGATGATTCTAACCGGAGAACGCTGTAGGGTAGCATTGGCTACCGGACACGTGCCTGTAAATCAAGTTTCAGCCCATTTAAACCAAGAAATGCTGGTTGAAAAATTGAGGGTTCTAAACCATAGCTTGATTCAAGACTTCGGAATTAGGAAGCCCAGAATTGCCCTTATGGGCCTAAATCCACATGCAGGAGATGGAGGTTTGATTGGTAATGAAGAGAACTCCATTTTGCTTCCTGCTATGGAAACCGCAAAAGAGAAGGGGGTACTTGTATTTGGCCCTTACCCAGCCGATGGGTTTTGGGGAAGAGGAATGGGAATGAAATTCGATGCCGTCTTGGCCATGTATCATGATCAAGGATTGATTCCTTTCAAGACCCTCGAATCTGATAAAGGAGTGAATTTTACCGCTGGCTTGCCCGTAATACGAACCTCCCCTGACCACGGTACAGGTTTCGATATTGCAGGGCAAAACCAAGCAAGCCCTGACTCCTTCCGACAGGCCCTATTTTTGGCCATTGACATCGCGCGCAAGCGAAGGGAAAACCAGGACCTACAAAAAAACCAAATGGTTAACTTAGACCGCGAAAACAATTAAACTTAAAACAAGCCTTTGAGAACAGCAGTTAAAATGGAGGAAGATGAGCTTGTCAAAGGGTTGAAGGCAAAAAGCATTTCTGCTTTTGAATACCTCTACGACCAATATAAAAACGCCATTTACGGGGTGATATATAAGGTGGTAAACGATGAGGAAATTGCCAACGACCTCTTGCAAGAGATCTTCATGAAGATTTGGAAGAACATACAGAGCTATGATTCTAAAAAGGGACGTTTATACACGTGGATGCTGAACGTAGCCCGAAATAGGAGCATTGATTTTCTACGTTCTAAAGAATTCAACAAGTCAAGACAAACTAACTCTATGGATGACTCCGTATATGCCGTAGAGTCAAGCAACTCTACCACCATGCAGGTAGACCATATTGGCTTAGAGAAGTTTTTAGATGAATTGAAGCCGGAATATAGAGCCATTATTGATTTGGCATATTTCAAAGGGCATACCCAGGAGGAAATTGCGGAGATTCTGGAAATCCCTTTAGGAACGGTAAAGACCCGGAGTAGGGCAGCCATTCAAAAGCTTCGTAAAATGATGAAAGATTAATATGTCGCCCAATAAAATTACATCCGATCACTTAGTTGACTATGCCATGGGCTTTTTGCCTTTGGAGGAAGCAAGACAAGTGGAGGCTGCCTTGGCTCAAGATGAGTCATTGAAAGCCGAATATCAAGAAATCCAAGATTCTTTGGCGGAATACTCAAAGGCTTTTGAAAAAGAGCCCCCTGCCCATTTAAAAGATGAAATCTTTAGCATGATTGCGGATGAGCTTGAAAGCAAGCCCGAATCATTGCCTGAGATTAAACCTCCTTCAAGCGCCTGGAAATGGGTTGGAATTGCAGCAGGTTTGGCTCTTTTGGTGTCTGTTGGATTCAATTATAAGCTGAACTCAGACTTAGAAAAAGCGGAAAATGAACTGGCCTTTTTGCGGTCTGAAAAAGAAGAGCTCATTACCTCCTACGCAAGTTTGGAAGATCAAGCAAAAGACCAAGCGGAAGAGCTTGATGTTTTACGCAATGTCAACAACAAAACCATCACCTTAGAAGGTACGGATTTCATGCCCAATGCCATGGCCATGGTATATTGGAACCCTGAAACCAAGGCAGTATACCTGCACCAGGGAAAACTGCCAGAACCTCCTTCAGGAATGCAGCATCAATTATGGGCCATTGTTGATGGTCAGCCGGTTGATATGGGAGTTTTTGATTTAAATGAATCCGATCCGGTAAAACATATGGGGGCCATTGCCACCGCTCAAGCCTTTGCCATAACCCTTGAAAAAGAAGGCGGTAGTCCAAGTCCGAACCTTGAAAACCTTTGTGTAATCGCAAACGTTTAAAAAAGGTTTTTTGATCCATTTTTTCCATTATCTTTGCACGCTCCAATGGCGAATGGTAAACATATTGACCTTAAGTACTTTGAGATTCCAATTGCTGGTTTGTCAGAGGGCAAGCATGAATATGAGTTTACCTGCGATTCGGCGTTCTTTGAACATTTTGACGCTCCAGACCTGAACGGATCTACTTGTTCGGTTCGGGTGGTTTTGGAGAGAGGATCAAGATTGATTGAGGTGGAAACTGAGTTTTCAGGAAAGCTTGAAACATCCTGTGATCGTTGCGGAAATCAAGGGGTTTACCCGTATTCCGGAAAGGAAATCCACACCTTTAAATTTGGGGAGGGAGATTCAGACGATCCAGAAGTAAGCTTCCTTTCTCAAGAAACCCACCACATCAAATTGGCTCATTTATTTTATGAGTACATTGCAACCTCTCTTCCCCTTCGATACACCTGTAAAGATGCAGATCCTGCTCAGACATGTGACCCGGAGGTGATTGAGAAAATAGAAGCCTTAAATCCTGGAGATCAAACTGTAGAAGAATCAGAAATCGACCCCCGTTGGGCGGAATTAAAGAAATTGTCGAAATCATAAATATCGATCATGGCACATCCTAAGAGACGTCAGTCTACCTCAAGAAGAGATAAGCGTCGTACCCATTACAAAGCGGCTACTCCTCAAGTAGCTATTGACCCAACTACCGGTGAACCGCATCTTTACCACCGCGCGCATTGGTCAGAAGGAAAGCTTTACTACAAAGGAAAGGTAGTAATTGACGCTACCGAAGCTTAATCAGCTTCAGATTGAACAAGATTTGTAGATTTGGGCTTTTTTCAGAAAAGCTCGAATCTACTTTTTTATTCTATGCAAATAGGTCTTGATATTTCAGGCGGTGATAAGGCGCCCCTAGCCATTCTGGAGGGAGCCCTTCAGGCATCGGAAGATTTGCCCAAATCCATTACCTTGGTTTTGTTCGGCAATGCAAAAGAAATTCAATCCTTTTTAGATCAAAACCCAAGCCTAACGAAATTTGTTCGTGTAGAGGCTTGTGGAGATCCCATTGAAATGGGAGATCACCCTGCGAAAGCCTGGGCTTCCAAACCGGATTCTAGCATCGTTAAAGGCTTTATGGCTCATAAAAAAGGAGACATTGATGCCTTTATTTCCGCAGGAAACTCCGGAGCCTTATTGGTGGGATCACACCGAGTTCTAGGCGTGGTAGAAGGGGTACAGCGCCCTTGCATAACCTCGGTTATGCCCAAAGAAAATGGAGGTATGGGCATCTTACTTGATGCCGGCATTAATCCTGACTCTAAGCCCGAACTTTTAAGGCAATTTGCCATCATGGGCGCCCGCTATACCGAAATGGTGTACAATCTTGACAATCCAAAGGTGGGCCTAATCAATATTGGAACCGAGCCAGGGAAGGGCTCGCTGGTTTGCCAACAGGCCTATGAAACCCTTTCTCAAGACCCCAACATCAATTTTATTGGCAATATTGAAAGCCGTGATCTTTACAACGACAAGGCGGATGTAATGGTTTGCGATGGCTTTACCGGCAATGTTTTACTCAAACATGCGGAAACTCATTATAGATTATTGGCAAAAAGGGGGATGTTGGATGAATTTTTCCATAGATTTAATTACGAAAACTACGGGGGTACCCCTATTTTGGGCGTGAACGGAACCGTGATCTTGGGTCACGGAATTTCAAGCGCAACCGCCGTAAAAAATATGATCCTACAGGCCATTGATGTGGCCTCAAGTGGATTGAATGATAAACTTAAAATGGCATTTCAAGCATGAGCATTAAAGCAGCCATAACCGCAATAGAAGGCTATGTTCCTGAGTACAAACTCACCAACGAAGAACTCTCAACCATGGTTGAGACCAACGATGAGTGGATTACTTCTAGAACCGGTATCAAAGAAAGACGGATTTTAAAGGGTGAAGGACTGGCTAGCTCTGACATGGCAGCCGAGGCCGCCAAGAAACTTTTTGAAAAAACGGGCGTCAATCCAGATGAAATTGACCTCATTATCTGTGCAACCGCAACTCCAGATATGCTTTTTCCTTCTACCGCCTGCGTAATTGCCGACAAAGTAGGGGTGAAAAACGCTTTTGCCTATGACATCATGGCCGCCTGTAGCGGATTCTTGTACTCGGTGGCTACTGCCTCTAAGTTTATTGAGTCCGGACAATACAAGAAAGTTCTTGTCTTCGGAGCCGATAAAATGTCGTCTATTGTTGATTATACAGACCGTAGAACCTGCGTGATTTTCGGCGATGGAGCAGGGGTGGTCTTGTTGGAGCCCAATGAAGATGGTTACGGAATTCAAGATCATATTCTAAAAAGTGATGGTTCTGGAAGACATGCTCTAAACATGAAGGCTGGAGGATCGGCGAAGCCAGCAAGCCACGAAACCGTGGACGCTAAAGAGCATTACATTTACCAAGACGGTCAAACTGTTTTTAAATTCGCTGTGCGAGGAATGGCAGATGTTTCAGCTGAAATATTGGAGCGGAACAATCTAACCGGCGACGATGTTGCTTGGTTGGTGCCCCATCAAGCCAATAAAAGGATCATTGATGCCACAGCCCGTAGAATGGGCCTTTCTGAAGACAAGGTAATGCTCAACATTCAGCGCTACGGAAATACAACCAATGGTACCATCCCTCTTTGTTTATGGGAGTGGGAAGATAAGTTGAAAAAAGGCGATAATGTGATTTTAGCAGCCTTCGGAGGCGGTTTTACCTGGGGAGCAATTTGGGTAAAATGGGCCTACGACGGTAAGCAATAATTTATAGATTTGTTTCCCTTTCGGGATAAACCTAAATCCAATAACATGGAATTAAAAGAAATTCAAGACCTGATTCGTTTTGTAGCTCGCTCAGGGGCTACAGAAGTAGACTTAGAAATTGATGGCGTAAAACTATCCATCAAAGCCCCTGGTAAAAAAGGGTCAAAAGGAAATGAGGAAACAGTAGTGGTTCAACAAGTTCCGGTAGCTCAAGCTCCGCAGCCTGTTCAAGCCCCAGCTCCGGCTCCTGCCCCAGCTCCAGCTGAGTCAAAATCTGAATCAAAAGGATCTGATGATAGCCATTTGGTGACCATCAAGTCTCCAATGATTGGAACCTTCTACCGCAAACCTTCTCCTGACAAAGATGCTTTCGTAAGCATTGGTGAAGAAATAAAACCTGGCCAGGTGGTTTGTGTGATCGAAGCCATGAAGCTTTTCAACGAAATTGAAAGTGAAATTTCTGGTAAGATTGTGAAGGTATTGGTTGATGATTCAAGTCCGGTTGAATATGACCAACCCCTTTTCCTTGTAGATCCTTCCTAAGGATTTACCATTCACAAACCCAAAGCTAAGATTATGTTTAAAAAAATACTCATAGCCAATCGGGGTGAAATTGCCATGCGGGTTATACGTACCTGCCGTGAAATGGGAATTAAAACCGTTGTGGTCTATTCAAAAGCTGACGCGGATTCACTCCCCGTTCGCTTTGCCGACGAAGCCGTGTGCATCGGTCCGGCTCCTAGTTCTGAATCTTACCTCAACATTCCGAACATCATCGCTGCAGCGGAAATCACCAATGCCGATGCCATTCATCCAGGGTATGGTTTCTTAGCCGAAAATGCTAAATTCTCAAAAATTTGCGGGGAACACGGGATTAAGTTCATCGGTGCTTCTCCGGATATGATTGAGAAAATGGGCGACAAAGCCACGGCAAAAGCTACCATGCTTAAAGCAGGTGTGCCTTGTATTCCTGGTTCTAAAGGCCTTCTGAAATCTTACGAAGACGCAGCGAAAACAGCCAAAGAAATTGGCTACCCGGTGATGATGAAAGCTACCGCCGGTGGTGGTGGTAAAGGAATGCGTGCCATCTGGAAAGAAACCGAACTGAAAAAGGCTTGGGAATCTGCCCGTCAAGAAGCTCAGGCTGCCTTCGGAAACCCAGGCATGTACATGGAGAAACTCATTGAAGAACCTCGACATATCGAGATTCAAATCATTGGGGATTCTGCCGGAAAGGCCTGTCACCTGAGTGAAAGAGATTGCTCCATTCAGCGTAGGCATCAAAAGCTTACCGAGGAAACTCCGTCTCCTTTCATGACCACCAAACTTCGTAATGCCATGGGGGAAGCGGCCATCAACGCAGCCGAAGCCATTAAATACGAAGGTGCTGGTACTGTAGAATTCTTGGTGGATAAACACCGGAATTTCTACTTCATGGAAATGAATACTCGTATTCAGGTTGAACACCCAATTACTGAACAAGTGATTGATTACGACCTGATTCGTGAGCAAATCCTTGTAGCTGCAGGTGAGAAAATCTCTGGGAAAAACTATACCCCAAACCTACATTCCATTGAGTGTAGAATCAATGCGGAGGATCCCTATAATGACTTTAGACCGTCTCCAGGAAAAATCACCTCCTTTCACGCTCCAGGCGGACATGGAATTCGTTTAGATACGCATGTTTATGCAGGTTATTCGATCCCTCCGTATTATGATAGCATGATTGCTAAGTTGATTACTACCGCTCAAACCCGTCAAGAAGCCATTGATAAAATGAAAAGGGCCCTTGATGAGTTTGTGATTGAGGGAATCAAAACTACCATTCCTTTCCACAGGGCTTTGATGGACCATCCTGACTACATTGCAGGGAATTATACCACTAAGTTCATGGAAGACTTTGAACTGAAATAGAAAGAAGCAATTTCTTTGAATATTAGAAGCCGGTGATTTTCACCGGCTTTTTCTTTTTCTAGCCTTTTGGGTCTTGGTTGATCTTGACCTCAAACGAAGGCCCCTTGTAGTTCTCAGGAAGGGAGTCTTTAGGTATGGCAACCATGTTTCCGTCGCGAGCAGCCATATAGGCGGGAGATAAAATCTCTACCCCCGCTTGATTGAAGGCGTCTTGAATATGAGCATGAAGCTCAGAGTAAATCTTAGCTGACAGGCCAGCTTCCTCTGTGTACATGTTGATTTGATAGCTTACATAATAGTCATCCAGGCTAGTTTGCAGAACAAAAGGTTGAGGGTCTTGCTTTACATGCTGGGTTTTTAGGGCTGCCGATATAAGTAGTTCATGCACCTTTCTCCAAGGCACGTCATAACCAATGGTAATGCTTGAGTTCAGAATCAATCCCAAGGTATGAGCGCTTGAACTAAAATTAATGGTGCTGCCGTTTAATATGGCTGAATTCGGAATGGAAACGTCTTCGTTCTTAATGGTTCTCAGCCGGGTAACCAGCATAGATTTTTCAATTACATCTCCCGTCGTATCTCCAATTTTTACGCGATCCCCAATTTTAAAGGAACGCATATAGGTAATGACCAATCCGGCAATGATGTTTCCAATGGCCGAGGTTGATCCCAAGGAAATCAATAGCCCGAAGAAGACCGAAACTCCTCTAAATACCGGGGAGCTGGAGCCTGGTAAATAGGGGAATACCAAAATGAAGGCGAAGGCTAAAACAATAATTTTTAGGAGATTATAGGTGGGCACTGCCCAGTCATTGTAAAATCCTGGAATTTGAAGCTTGCCTGAGTCTACTTCTTTGGATAGGAATTTCAGGAAGCGCAAAATATATCGGGTCAAGAATACTATGATCAATATGGTAATGACCTCAGGTAAGTACCCGATGATTGCTTGAAAAAAGGCCTTTATTGGATTCAGAACATAGCCCAATAAGGTATTGGCAATGCCTTTTGTGGCAGGAAATAAACTGAAAATCACAGGCAGGGCTAGGTAAACCACAATAACAATACCCGTCCATTTGAGGAAGTTCAAGAGCCAAATTAAAACCTGCTTTTCGCGCTCGGCAGAAAGAAACTCGTAGGTTTTTAGCTTTACCCCCTTTAAATGAGCTTCGGCTTTTTGCAAGACCCATTTACTGGCCTTTTCTAAGGATTGATTGAGAAAGCGAACCCCAAAGCCAACCACAGATAATACCAGAATTAAATAAAGAACCCTTTTCAAATTTGCCAAAACCCCGCTTCGCTTTTGGTAAGCTTCAATGGATTGGGTCAGGCTTTCTTTGTAGCGAGTGATTAAGAGCTCTTTGCTTGAATTTTCCCAAAAGGCATCCAAATTGGTGGCTGAAATAAGCACAATCTCTTCGTGCATTAAATCGTAGCTATCATCGCTTTCTCGAATGCTCAATTGGTTGGGATTGAAAAGACCTTCCTTCACCAGGAGCTCTACCTTTTGCTTTACACTCTCAACCCTTTCTTGTGGGGTGAAAGGTCCAAGGGGGGCATAGATTTCAAACAATGAGTCTTTAAACAGGATTAAAGCCTCTCCCTTTCTATTAGTCCTAAGTGAGTCAATGATTATTTTCTCCGCTGCAAGCCGCTCTTCCTTTACTCTTTTCAGTGAGTCTAGGCTTTTTTCCAGGGCCTTTTTTCGGTCTTGATCAAAGCTTTGAAGCCGGGCAATTTCAATTAAAACAGCCTCCCGGGCCAAGCTATCGCGGCTTCGTTTTTTTTGGGCTTCTTCCAGGATCTCCTGGGCTGAAAAGTCTGTGGTTGAGAAGGGAGTGTTCAAGGAGTCTTGAGCCCACAAAGGACCAAGACTAACTACCTGTATGCAAATCCAGTAAAAAAGAATGTTTCGCATGAGAAAAGGTTGAGGTAAACGCTTTAAAGGTACGCTGAAAATCCTTCTCCTTTTCCCTTGAGATGATCAAAGAATCAGTCGGTATAAATTACATGCAATAGGGTTTGACCTACCGCTTTAAGGGGCGCCTTGCTGATTCCTTCCATATCGTCTTTTAAAGTATGCCAATGCTGGTAAAACTTAGACTCCGTGCCGTGGTCGTAGGCGATGATGTCAATGGTAGGGATGTGGGCAAAATAATTCACGAAAACGTGGTCGTCAAGGATTTCCGGAGTGGCCTCATAAGAGAAAAAGCTTCCGTAGCCTAGCTTATGGCCCGTTTGCCAAACTTTTTTCAAAACCTGGGGCGCCCTTGTTCTGCTCACTCCCTCCTGGGTGAAAACGGCATTTTCTCCTCCAACCATATCAAGCAAAACCCCAAACTTTGCGTAGTAATTTTTTTGATGCAGGTTTTTCGACCAATATTGAGAGCCCAAGCACCAAGAGGTTCCTGTTTCTTGAAGGTCTAAATCAGCCGGTTTGCCTTGGTCTTCAACGTCGAAAAGGATGAAGTCAATGCCTAAATCAGGTTTGTTTTTAGAGAGTACTCTGGCCATTTCCATGAGTACAGCTACTCCAGAGCCTCCATCATTTGCCCCATCAATAGGTTTCCGATCTCCGCTAGGTTCTTTATCAGAGGTGAAACGGGTATCCCAATGAGCAAAAAGGGCAATTCGGTTTGATTTGGATGGATTTATGCTGGCAATGATGTTTCGCATGGGAAGCGATTGGCCGTCAAACCGGGTAACGGTAGAATATTGTTCAACCACGGTATCGGTCCAGGTTGAGAATTTACGCACCAAATAATCGCCACAGGCTTTATGTTCTGGGGTTCCTGGCACCCTCGGACCAAAATCAACCTGTGCCTGAATGAATGCATAGGCAGAATCTGCTGAAAACTTTGGCACATCCACCTTTGCCTCAGGTTTTGGGTTGGGTAAAGGCTTTTGATTTGTTTTTTGATCGTCACCGCAGTTTGCGAAAACTAGGGTCAGGGGTAAAGCGAATAAAAGGGCTTTAATTTTTCTCCCAGGTGCTGCCATCCTTGGTATCTTTTACCTGAATTCCCATCCCCGAAAGGGCATCTCGAATGAGATCAGCGGTCGTCCAGTCTTTATTGTCTTTTGCTTGTTTTCTAAGGTTTAGAATAAGGTCCATAAGGCCTTGATCCAACCCTGCATCGGATCCATGATTTTCTTCTGGTTCCGCTACTAGTCCTAAGACATCGGTAACCATTAAGGGCATGAAAGCCTTCAAGTCTTTGAGGTCTGATTCGGAAATTTTCAATTGCCCTTCATGGGCTTGATTGATCCACTTCACTCCTTCAAAGAGGTGGGAAATGGCAATGGGCGAATTCAAATCATCGTTCAAGGCCGTATAAATCTTCTTTTTCCAAGAGCCTAAGTCAATTTCAGAGCTTTGGGAAGCCTCAAGATCTTCAAGGGTTTTAAGTGATTTCCGAAGACGGTCAAGGCCCTTTTCGGCGGCCTTCAAGGCATCGTTGCTAAAGTCTAAGGTAGAGCGATAATGGGCTTGAAGAATGTAGAATCGAACCGTTTGCGGGTCATAGGCTTGCTCAAGCTTCTCATGGTTTCCGCTGAAAAGCTCATCTAGGGTAATGAAGTTCCCCAGGCTTTTCCCCATTTTCTGTCCTTGAATGGTGATTAAATTGTTGTGCATCCAGAAATTACAAGGCTGATGCCCGCAAGAGCCCACAGATTGAGCGATTTCTGCTTCGTGGTGTGGAAACTGAAGATCCATTCCGCCTCCGTGAATGTCAAAATGATTGCCTAGGTATTTGGTACTCATGGCGGTACATTCAAGATGCCATCCAGGGAAACCATCCGACCAAGGAGAGGGCCAGCGCATGATGTGTTCAGGCTTGGCTTTTTTCCAAAGGGCAAAGTCAACCGGATTGTTTTTCTCATCCTGACCAGCAAGTTCACGGGTATTAGCCATGAGTTCCTCTACCTTCCTTCCCGAAAGAATTCCATAGGGGTGGTCTTGATTATATTTTACTACATCAAAATAAACCGAACCTTGGGTTTCGTAGGCATATCCTGACTTAATAATGGCCTCAATAACCTGAATTTGCTCAATGATATGTCCGGAGGCCGAAGGTTCAATATCGGGCGGAAGATTGTTTAGTTTATGCATGGCATCGTGGAAGCGTCGAGTATAAAAGTGTACAACTTCCATGGGTTCAAGCTCTTCCAAACGAGCCTTTTTGGCGATTTTATCCTCCCCTTCGTCTGCGTCGTTTAAGAGGTGGCCAACATCGGTTATGTTCCGCACATAGCGCACCTTATAACCAAGGTGTTTGAAATACCTACGCAGCAGGTCAAAAGTGATATAAGGTCTTGCATGCCCCAAATGCGGGTCGCCATATACGGTAGGTCCACAAACGTACAATCCTACATGTGGAGGATTGATGGGTTTAAAGGCTTCTTTCTTTCTGCTTAAACTATTGTATAGGCTTACCGGATGTTCCATGCCATGGATTATTTTTGGTATTTGGTCTTAAGGTTTTTAAACATGTCTTGGCTCATGTCTTTCAGGTCGAATTTATGATTCCAGCCCCAGTCAGAACGGGCGTCAGAATCGTCAATGCTTGAGGGCCATGAATCAGCAATGGCCTGGCGGTAATCAGGCTCATAATTCAGCTCAAATCCAGGAACTAGGTTTCGAACCTCTGCGCCAATGTCTTCTGGCGCAAAGCTGAAGCCCGCAACATTGTAAGAAGACCTAATTTTCACTTGATCGGCGGGGGCTTCCATGAGTTGAACCGTGGCATCAATAGCATCGGGCATATACATCATTGGTAAGCGGGTTCCTTCGTCAAGGAAAGATGTGTACTTCCCTTCCTTAATGGCCTCGTGAAAAATATGAACGGCATAATCGGTGGTTCCTCCGCCTGGGGCGGCCTTCCAGCCAATGAGACCTGGGTAACGAATGGAGCGAACGTCCACTCCAAACTTGTCATGGTAGTATTCACACCATCTTTCACCTGCAAGTTTTGAAATTCCATACACGGTATTTGGCTCCATAATGGTTCGTTGAGGGGTGTTCTCTCTGGGGGTGGTAGGACCAAATACGGCAATTGAGCTAGGCCAGTAAACCTTTTTTACCGGACCAAATCGAGCGGCATCTAAGACGTGCGACAAAGAACGCATGTTTAGTCCCCAGCCCAATTCAATGTTTTTCTCCGCTGTAGCGGAAAGCAAGGCAGCCAAAAGGTAGATTTGGGTAATTTTTTCCCGGGCTACCAAATCATTCAGGGCTTCTTGGTTCATGATGTCAAGAAGTTCAAAGGGACCAGACTCCATGACTTCAGGGGCAGCGTCACGAATGTCAGTAGCTACCACATTTGAGGCCCCGTACATATCACGAAGGCGCATAACCAATTCCGTACCGATTTGACCGGCTGAACCGATCACCAAAATTTTGTCTTGCATGAATGCGATGATTTAAGCTGCAAATGTAGGGTTTCACAAGGAGAGTTTCCGACTGTAAATATGGCTTTGATGTGTCGAAAACTTCGCTATTCTTGGAAGAATCACGTAATTTGCAGGAAGTAATAAAAACCAAGATAAAATCATGCCGATTTACCATCAGTTGGGTAAAATTCCGCATAAGCGCCATACCTATTTCAAGAAAGAAGATGGCGGCATTCATTACGAGCAATTGTTTGGAACTGAAGGCTTTAGCGGAATGTCTTCCCTGTTATATCATTTGCATCGCCCAACCATAGTCAAAGAAATTCGCGAAAGCGTTGATGTTCGCCCAAAAGTAGCGGTTGAACGAAATATGAAGTCTAGAGCGTTTACCACTTGGTCAACCCCTCCTAAAGATGATTTCTTAGAGGCTAGGGTTCGGTTGTTGGTGAACAATGATCTTTATATTTCTGTAGCTGCCCCGAAAAAGTCGATGACCGACTATTTCTATAAGAATGCGGATGCCGATGAAATGCTTTTTGTGCATAAGGGTACCGGGGTTTTGAAAACCCTTTTGGGGAATATTCCATTTGGTTATGGGGATTACCTGGTCATTCCAAGGGGAATGATTTACCAGATTCACTTTGACTCTGAAGATAATCGACTTTTGATTGTGGAGTCGTATAGTCCTATTTACACCCCCAAACGGTACCGAAACAATTTCGGTCAATTGCTTGAGCATGCTCCTTTTTGCGAAAGAGACATTCGTCGGCCCTCTGAACTAGAGGTTCACGATGAGAAGGGAGAGTTTATGATTAAGATTAAGAAGGAAGACTTGCTTCATTCATACATCTACGGAAATCACCCCTTTGATGTAGTGGGTTGGGATGGATACAATTATCCGTACGCCTTTAACATCAAAGATTTTGAGCCCATTACTGGAAGAGTTCATCAACCACCACCTGTGCATCAAACCTTTGAAGCGCATAATTTTGTGGTTTGCTCATTCTGCCCAAGGTTGTACGATTACCACCCAGAATCCATTCCTGCTCCATACAATCATTCGAACATAGATTCGGATGAGATTCTATACTATGTGGATGGAGACTTTATGAGTAGAAATCACGTAGAAAAAGGGCTAATCACCCTTCATCCTGGCGGAATTCCTCATGGTCCACACCCAGGTGCCTATGAGCGCAGCATTGGACAAAAAGAAACCGACGAATTAGCGGTTATGATCGATCCTTTCCGACCTTTAAAAGTAACCGAAGAAGCCCTTAAATTAGACGACGGAAAGTATTGGAATAGCTGGATGGAAGAGGGTTATTAAAAAAACATAAAAATTTTAATTATGGCAACAGATACAAGTTCATTAAAATTAGAAAAGGTAGTTCCAGAGGCGGAAGATTTCTTGCCTTTGTTAGGAACCGACTTTGTGGAATTATACGTGGGCAACGCCAAGCAGGCGGCTCATTATTATCGAACGGCTTGGGGCTTTCAGCCCATTGCTTATCGAGGATTGGAAACTGGGTCTAAAGACTCTGTTTCGTATGTTCTTCAGCAAGACAAGATCCGCTTGGTCTTAACCTCTCCTTTAGAGAAAGACGGCCCGATTAACGAGCACATCAACAAGCATGGCGACGGTGTTAAAGTGGTTGCCCTTTGGGTTGACGACGCGCGTAAGTCTTGGGAAGAAACCACAAAACGCGGTGCCGAATCTGCCCATGAGCCTTTTACAAGAGAAGATGAGCATGGGAAGGCAGTTTTTTCTGCCATCAAAACCTACGGAGAAACCCTTCATGTTTTTGTTGAGCGGAAGGAATATGACGGTCCTTTTCTTCCAGGATACAAGGCTTGGAATCCGGAATACCAGCCTTCTGAGCTTGGCCTTAAATACATTGACCACATGGTGGGCAATGTAGGTTGGAACGAAATGAACAAATGGTGTGAATTCTACGCCAAGGTGATGGGATTTGCCCAACTGGTTTCTTTTGATGACAAAGACATTTCAACCGATTACACCGCCTTGATGAGTAAGGTGATGAGCAACGGAAACGGTAGAATTAAATTTCCAATCAACGAGCCTGCGGAAGGAAAGAAAAAGTCGCAGATTGAAGAATACATTGACTTTTACAATGGAGCAGGGGTTCAGCACATTGCTTTGGCCACTGATAACATCATTGAAACCGTAACCGGGTTGAAAGAACGCGGGGTGGAATTTTTATACGTTCCTGAAACCTATTACGATACCGTTCTAGACCGTGTGGGTGAAATCGACGAAGATTTAGAGCCTTTGAAAAACCTCGGAATCTTAATTGACCGGGATGACGAAGGCTACCTTCTTCAAATTTTCACCAAACCCGTTCTTGACCGACCAACCATGTTCTTTGAAATCATTCAGAGAAAAGGAGCCCAATCTTTTGGGAAAGGAAACTTCAAGGCCTTGTTTGAAGCCATTGAGCGTGAACAAGAGTCGAGAGGTACCTTGTAAAATTTATCTCAAAACTTATACTAAAGCCTCACTTCCTTACAGAGTGGGGCTTTTTTTTGGCTCTTAGGGTAGAAAATCAAAAGGATTACGAAACTTTTCGTCCGCTTATTTTTGCCATGAATCCAAAGGAGGCCAAAGAGACGATGAATCCTGCCAAAGAGAGGGTCCATGGAAAAGCATCAAGATTGGAAAAGTACATCCAAAGGATGAGCCAGGCATTGTTCAGGAAGTGGAGTCCAATCACCAATAAAAGGTCGCGGGTATGAAAATAGACCCAAGCCAGGAAAACACCAAGAATAAGAATCCCGGGAAAATGAATGGCTTGTTGATGGACCAGGGCAAAAATCAATCCTGAGAGGAGAATAACCACCCAGGGTTTGTTCTTTTTCCAAAGGATGGGCATGAGGGTTCCTCGAAAAAGAAATTCTTCACCAACCGCAGGAAGAAGCGCCAATACGATGATGTTAAGAAGCAGGTCGAGGGGTGAATTAAGGGAAAGGAACTTATCAACCAAGGCGTCTTGCTTGGCCTGTTCATCCAGAAGAGCTTGTCCCCAAGCCCCTGGCCAGGGCAAGGATTGCATCCATTCGGAGAGAAGGCCAATCCAGAACAAACTTGAAATCATAAAAAGGAAGGCCCCTATTTTGAATCCGCTAGAAACCGGAAAGGCATTTTCTTTCAAGGCGGCAAAATGTCTGAGCAAAAGAGCCGGAATCAAAAATGTCATTAAAGAAACCAGGGCCTGAACCCATCGGATGCCTTGCACATATTTGTATTCTTCCGCATCAAACCAGGCCTCAAAGTTAAGGTGAAGGTTGAAAACCGACTTTGCAATGGGAACCCCCAGCGAGGCTGCAATACCTAGTCCGCCAACCATCATCATGGCCAGCCAAAAGAACTGGTGAAAGCCCGTCTTTTCCTCCCAAATTCCATGGGTCATTTCCCTTAGTTTCCCGCTCATTACGCAAACCTAAGCTTTTCTAAAAAAAAGGATGATTTTTGATTTAAAATCCTACTTTTAAGGCCTAATTTCATCTACCATGCGGAACCTAATCTTGCCTTTAATTCTAGGACTAAGCTTTTTGAGTTTATCGAAAACAAGTTCAGCTCAAAATCAGACCGATACCCTAAACCTCAATCCGAAAGGAGATTATTTAGAGTATTATTTTGGATTCCAGGCGGTTTATGTGAGTTTTTTCGAGGACGATTACGGGATTCCTGCCAGCTTTGGAGGTTATGTGGGTTACTTATTGCCGAATCAAATAGGCGTTGAATTTATCATGGAGGGCTCTCCTGACCTTATTCAAGGTCAATTGGCCTTTGGTCCTGATATCCCCTTTTCCGATAAGGGTCGCCTAGCCCTAAGGTTTGGGTTAACCTTTGGAGAGTATTGGGTATCTAATAGGTCAGATTTTTCCAATCCCTATTATTACTATTGGGATAACTACTTAGGCGGATCTGTTTCCATTACCGTTAAATCGAGCCACAAACACCTACAGATAAATCCCTACCTGCGTTACGATTCAAACAATTCTTTGGGAGCATCCAATGATTACAGCCAAGCCATGTATAATTTCGGAGTCCTTTCCGCCGGCCTTCGGTTGAACATTGGGCTTATGAAACGCAATGGACCTACAAGTTTATACTACTGATTTTTAGGCGATTGGAGTGACTAGTGACTAGTGACTAGTGACAGGATGTGGATTTCTGAAAATATTAAGCATTCCGTCAGCTGAGCGGGAATAGGGAATAGGGAATAGGGAATCGGGAATCGGGAATTGGTTGCAGGCTCTGACCGGAGCGTCTGAGGTATCGAGGTTATGAGAGTGACTAGTGACTGGAAATCCTAAAAATGAGCACCTTAACACCTAAGCCA
>CAKZPI010000012.1 GCA_937139155.1 uncultured Flavobacteriales bacterium | reverse complement strand
ACAACCAGCTTCCTCGATTCGGTTTTTGTAAGCCCTGCGCCTACTCCTTTCTTCCCAAGACCTAATCAAGGCTGTGTAACCAACAATACTTACAATTTCTCCGCTCAAGGCGGATATGGTTCGGCAGCTACTTTTAACTGGACCTTCCCTTCAGGAACCCCAGCCAATACCAATGTGCAAAACCCTTCAGGGGTGACCTTTGGTGCAGTAGGTGCTCATCCTGTTACGCTCACCATTTCTGAGAATGGATGTACCTATTCATATACAGATACCGTTATAATAACTCCGGAGCCAACGGCCTATACAGATTCCTTGGCACCTCAGTGTTTGACCATAAACTCTTACGATTTTATTGGCCAAGGAACCTATGGAGATAGCGCCACCTTTGCCTGGGACTTTGGTCCGAATGCAAGTCCGCTTTCTGCCACAGGTAAAGACGTTCTAGGTGTACAATTCACCTCTGTGGGCAATCATACCGTTAAGTACACCATTTCCGAAAATGGTTGTGCAGATACTTATACAGTTTTAATTGAAACCACTCCACCTCCCGGAGCAGATTTCCAGCCCAATGCCCCTCAGTGTATTGATGTAAACAATTTCAATTTCCAAACCCTAGGCCTGTATGGACCTGCCTCTACCTTCTCTTGGGATTTTGGCCCCAATGCAAGTCCGGCAAGCTCTAACCTTGAAAATCCAACGGGAGTTGTATTCAATGCAACCGGCTGGCAAACCGTTAGCCTTACCGTTGATGAAAATGGTTGTCCGGCCACCTTTATTGACTCTGTTTTGGTTACTCCAACCCCGGTAGCGTCTTTCCCGGCAATGCCTAACCAATGTTTGAGCATCAATAGTTTTGATTTCATTCAAGACGGGTCTTCAGGCTCCAATGCCTCCTACGCTTGGGATTTTGGTCCCAATGCAAGTCCGGCAAATTCTACCCAAGAAAATCCTACAGGAGTAAGCTTCAACGCCCCCGGAACCTATACAATTACCCTTACCATTTCAGAAAATGGTTGCGTTGAAACCTATACTGACCAAGTAGTAGTTACCGCTGATCCTGTGGCC